>NZ_JBIVJF010000039.1:0-44025 GCF_044750105.1 Kitasatospora sp. NPDC088861 | reverse complement strand
CCGGTGGAGCGGATGATGCGGGACGCGAAGATCACCCAGATCTACGAGGGGACCAACCAGGTCCAGCGCATCGTCATGGCCCGCAACCTGCCGTAGCCGGACGACCGCCCCCGCTCCGGCCTCTGGCGCCTGCTCGTCGACGCCGACCGGCGAGACGAGCGGCGACCAGACGGCGGCGGAGCGGGAGTTGGAGCCGGCCGCGCGCCAGACCCGGCGGTGACGAGTAGGGTGCCGGACCATGACCGAGCCGGACTTCCTCGCCACGACCAGGGCGTTCTACGACGCCATCGCCGTCGACTACGCCGACCGCTTCCGCGACGAACTGGCCGGCGAACCGCTGTCCCGGGCGGTGCTCGCGGCCTTCGCCGAGCTGGTCCGTGCCGAGCGCGCCGACGGACTGGCAGCCGAACTGGGCTGCGGCCCAGGCCGGGTGACGCACCACCTGCACGGCCTGGGCCTCGACGTCCGCGGCATCGACCTGTCGCCGAGGATGGTCGAGCTGGCCCGCGCGACGTACCCCGGGCTGGACTTCACCGAGGGTTCGCTGTTCGACCTCCCGCTGCGGGACGGCGAGTTGACCGGCGCGGTCGCCTGGTACTCGATCATCCACACCCCGGCGGAGCGCCTGCCGGAGGTGTTCGCCGAGTTCGCGCGGGTGCTCGCCCCGGGCGGCCACCTGCTGCTCGCCTTCCAGGTCGGTGACGAGCCCCTGCGGATCGACCAGCCCTTCGGTCACCCGGTGGCGCTGGACTTCCGCCGCCAGCAGCCGGACCGGATCGCGGAGTTGGTCCGCGCGGCCGGCCTGCGGCTCACCTCCCGCACGCTCCGGGAGCCGGAGGAGGGCGTGCAGCCGACCCCGCAGGCCTACCTGCTGGCCCGCAAGCCCGCCTGAGCCGCGCGGGGCGGCGGTGACAGCGGCATGACAGCGGTGCCGGTGGGATGTGAGAGGTCTGGCAGCGGGCGCCCCGACCCTTGGTGACTGCACGTCAGTCCACCGAATCGGGAGGCCCTGCCCATGCCCCGACCCCGTCTCACCTCCGCCCTCAGAACCGGCGCCGCCGCGGCCACCGGGCTGCTGCTGGCCGGTCTCGCCCCGGCCGCCGCGGCGGCGGATGCCCTCGCGGCGCCGGTGCCCCGGCTGGACTGGCGGTCCTGCGTACCGGACTTCGACTGCGCCCGCGCCACGGTGCCGATGGACTACCGCGACCCGGCCGGGCGCACCGTCGAGCTGGCCGTCATCCGGCACCCCGCGACCGACCCGGCGCACCGGATCGGCTCGCTGTTCTTCAACCCCGGCGGCCCGGGCGTGCCCGGCACCCAGGCGCTGCCCGCCGTGTACGGGATGCTCCCGGAGCAGGTGCGGGAGCGGTTCGACCTGGTCAGCTTCGACCCGCGCGGCGTCGGCGACTCCACCGTGCCGCAGTGCTTCCCGGACGCGGCGGCCGAGCAGGGCCTGCTCGCCGGGCTGCCGGCCGGCTACCCGGTCGGCGCCGCCCAGGAGTCGGCCTGGGCGACGACGTACGCGCGCTTCGGCCGCCAGTGCGCCGACAACGAGCGGACCGGCCTGCTCGCCCACCTGTCCACCGCCGACACGGCCCGCGACCTGGACCTGCTGCGCGCCGCCGTCGGCGACCGCCGGCTGAGCTACCTCGGCACCTCGTACGGCAGCTACCTGGGCGCCACCTACGCCAACCTCTTCCCGACCCGGGTGCGCGCGATGCTGCTGGACAGCGCCCCCGACCCGGTCGCCTGGTCCACCGGGCGCTCGCCGCAGCAGCGCGCCCTGCCGCCGTTCCTGCGCACCGGCAGCGACCTCGCCGGCGCCCGCACCCTCGACGCCTTCCTCGACCAGTGCGCCGACGCCGGCCCCGCCGCCTGCGCCTTCGCGGCGGCGGACCGGGACGCCACCCGCGCCAAGTTCGCCGAACTGCTCGACCGGCTGGGCCGGACGCCGGTGACGCTCGGCACCCCGCCGGCGGCGGTCACCTTCGACCAGGCCTCCACCGCCTCCACCGTCCTGCCGATGCTCTACGCCGCCACCCCGGTGCCGAACGCCCCCGGCACCGGCTGGCCGGCGCTGGGCGGACTGCTCCAGCAGCTGTGGACCGCCGCCCCGGACGCCTCGGCGCCGCTGCCGACCGGCGGCCAGCCCAAGCAGGCGCAGACCCTCGGGGCGCTCTGCGCCGACACCGTCAACCCGCCTGTCTCCGGTGCCGACCCGGCCGCCGACACCACGTACCCGGCGCTGTCCGCCCTCGCCCGGGCCCGCGCGGGCGCCACCGGCCCGTACCTGGTCTGGCAGAACCAGCGCTGCGCCGCCTGGCCGGCCGAGGCCGCCCGGGACCGCTACACCGGCCCGTGGAACCGGCCGACCTCCGCGCCGATCCTGGTCGTGGCCCTCACCGGCGACCCGGCCTGGCCCTACGAAGGGTCCCGCGCGCTGGCCGACACCCTCGCCCGCGGCCGCCTGCTGACCGTCCACGGCTACGGCCACACGGCGCTGGGCAACCCGAGCGCCTGCGCCTGGGACCGCGAGCAGCGGTACCTGGTCAGCGGTGAACTCCCGCCGCCCGGCACGGTCTGCGAGCCGGACCACCAGGCGTTCTAGCCAGGACGCTCTGGCGGTGCAGCCGCCGGAGTCGTGCGCGTGCGCGGAGTCCGTGCACGCGCACGCACCTCGGTACGATGAACGTCATGAACCGTGCCGACCTCTCCCTGGGCCCGCTGTCCGAGCAGGACCACGCCTTCTACGGCCTGGTCTGGGCCGGCACCACCCTCGCCGCCCAGGTGGACCGCGAGCTCACCAGGGTGCACGGGCTGTCGCTGTCCTGGTTCGAGGTGATGCTCTGGCTCAACGGGCAGCAGGAGCCGGTCGCCGCCTCCGACTTGGGCGCGAAGACGATGCTCAGCCGCAGCCAGGTCTCCCGGGTGGTCGACGCCCTGGCCGCACGCGGCCTGGTGGCCCGCACGCCCTCCGCCTCCGACGCCCGGTCGGTGCGGATCGAACTGACCGGGCAGGGCCGCGCCGCCTTCGCCGAGGCCGACGCCACCCGGCGGGCCGTCCTCGCGCCGGTCTTCACCGACCGGCTCGACGAGGGCGACATCGCGGCCCTGGAGGCGGTCTGGCGCAAGCTGAAGGCCTGAGCCCTGAGCCCTGAGCCCCGGGCCTCCGCGGTCTCGGGCCTCCGCCGTCTCGGCTACACCGCGTCGGCCTCCGCCGCCCCGGCCCGCGGCCGGCCGGAGGCGGTCGCGATCACCTCGTCCAGCACCTCGCGGGAGCGGAGCAGGTCGGTGATCATCCGGTCGATCCGGTCCCGTTCGGAGGCCAGCTCCTCGACCAGCAGCGGGGTGGCGATCTCGTTCGGGCCGCCGTCGGAGTCGCGCATGCAGGGGAGGATCTTGTAGATCGTGCGGCTGTGCAGCCCGGCCGCGAACAGCTCCTGGATCAGCACGACCCGGTCCACCGCCGGCTCCGGGTACTCCCGGTGCCCGCCGTCGGTCCGCCGGGCGACCAGCAGGCCCTGCTGCTCGTAGTAGTGCAGCGAGCGCTCGCTCACGCCCGTCCGCCTGGCCAGTTCACCGATCCGCATGCCGTCCACCCCGTCGCCGTGACCGAACGCCTGAACCCGACGGCGATGGTAGCTTCCGCGGTCCTCGCGCCGGCCGGATAACACGGGGACGCCACCCGGCGGCGGGCCGGGGGTGACGCGCGTCGGCCGACGGGTCGTGCCATGATCCCTGCATGGCTTCCAACGTTTTCTTCGACATCGAGATCGACGGCGTTCCGTCGGGCCGCATCGTCTTCAAGCTGTACGACGACGTCGTCCCCAAGACCGCCCGGAACTTCCGCGAGCTCGCGACCGGCCAGAACGGCTTCGGCTACGAGGGCTCCGGCTTCCACCGCGTGATCCCGCAGTTCATGCTGCAGGGCGGTGACTTCACCAACCACAACGGCACCGGTGGCAAGAGCATCTACGGCGAGAAGTTCGCCGACGAGAACTTCAAGATCAAGCACACCCGCCCGGGCCTGCTGTCGATGGCCAACGCCGGCCGCAACACCAACGGCTCGCAGTTCTTCATCACCACCATCGTCACCGACTGGCTGGACGGCAAGCACGTCGTCTTCGGCGAGGTCGTCGAGGGCATGGACGTCGTGACGGCGGTCGAGAAGCTCGGCTCGCAGAGCGGCCGCACCTCGGCGAAGGTCACCATCGCCAAGTCCGGCATCGTCGAGTAGTCACCGGTTCATCAGTTCGAAACCGCACACCGCCCCGGCCGGGGAAGTCCGATCAGCCGACTTCCCGCTCCGGGGCGGTGGCGTGTCCGGGGGCAGGGTAGCCCGGTGAGCAGGCGGGCGGGCCGGAACCGCGCAATCACTCCGTGTGCCGACCCGGTCGCTCTAGGCTCTCCGTGCGCGGTCGGAGCCGCGGCGAACTCGACACTCCGGCAAGGTGGTTCACCGATGGAACAGGACGCCGACGACGGCGCGGTGACGTACGAGCAGGTGACGGTGGTCTCGCTGGCCTCGTGCGAGCCGGTCAATCCGGCGCGGATCGCGGTGCGGGTCGCCTGCGAGGTCATGACGGTCAAGCGGGTGGCGGGCTACTGGGTGCGCTGGGACGAGCGCTGGGGGCCGGAGGAGATCCGCCACCACTCGCGCTGGGTGCCGGACGAGGAGTACGTGCGGCCGGGCACCGGCGGGGTGGACGGCGCGCTCACCGTGACGGTGGCCGCGTACTGGACGTACCGGGAGGGCGGCAGCCCGCGCCGGCCGGCCACGGAGACCGCGGTGGCCTTCCGGCCGGGCGAGGCCGAGCACGAACTGGTGCTGGAACGGCCCGACCCGCACCGCCCGGCGGCCCTGACCGTGCACCTGACCGGCGCCCGCTGGCTGGCGGGCGGCGAGGGGCGGCTGATCCACTACGGCTACGCGGGCGCCACCGAGGCCGCCGGCGGCGAGGGGGAGTGGCTGGTCCGCTTCCCCGAGTGCGGCACCGGCCTGCTCCCGCAGGCGGGTTAGGCGACCGCGGCCCGCGGCCCGGGCCGACATCCACCCATGGTGTCGGCGTGGCCACTTCACGTCACGACGGGCTACTTGATGTCCGGTACCGCGGTGTCGTTCTTGAAGGCGTCGAAGACCTGCTTGGACTTGGCGGCGTCCCACAGCACCGCCGACTCCCCGGTCTTGGTCCGGTAGTCCGGGTTGCCGATCGGGACGGTCAGGGTCTTGCCGCCGCCGCCGTTGACGTCCTTCATGGCGAGGAAGAGCGAGCCGAGGTCGGTGAGGCCGGCGTCGTCGTCGACGATGAGGGTGCCGAGGGCGGAGTCGACCAGCGGGTAGAAGGTGAACGGGTTCAGCACGGTGCCGGGGGAGGCCGCCTGGTGGGCGAGGGCGCCGAGGAACTTCTGCTGGTTGCGCATCCGGCCGAGGTCCTGGTCGGCCATCTGGTGGCGCTGGCGGACGAAGGCGAGGGCCTGCTTGCCGCTGAGGGTCTGGTCGCCGGCCTTGAGGTCGAGACCGGAGTCCTTGTCCTTGAGGTCCTGGTCGATGTGCATCTCGACGCCGCCGATGGAGTCGACGATGCCGACGAAGCCGGCGAAGCCGATCTCGGCGTAGTGGTCGATGCGGATGCCGGTGTTCAGCTCGACGGTCTGGACGAGGAGGCGGCCGCCGCCGTTGCCGAAGGCCGAGTTGATCTTCGAGGTGGTGCCCTTGAGGGTCTTGCCGCTGCTGCTCTTGTACTCGGGGATCGGCACCCAGGAGTCGCGCGGGATGCTCATCAGGGTGTTCCCGTTGTCCCCGACGTGCAGGATCATCATCGAGTCGCTGCGCTTGCCCTCGGTGTCGTGACCGGTGTGCAGGTCGTCCTGTTCCGAGTCGGTGAGGCCCTGGCGGCTGTCGGAGCCGACGATCAGCCAGTTGGTGCCCTTGCCGGCCGGCGGGCGGCCGGGGTAGTCGGCGAGCACGTTCTCGTGGTTGAGCTTGGAGTCGGCCCAGAACCAGGTCGAGACGGCGGTGACCATGACGGCGATCAGGAGGCCGAAGACCGACCACTTGACGATCCGGCGCCGCGGCCACCGCTTGGTCTGTATACCGCCCGGCTGGGCGCCGCCCGGCCCCCCGGGCCCACCCGGTCGTCCGGGACCACCGGGACCGCCAGGACCGCCGGGGCCCCCAGGCCCACCGGGGCGGACGGCGGGCTGCCCGCCCGGACCCTGCGGCGGGACGCCGCCGAGCCGGGACGGCTCCGGCTGTCGTGGCGCGGGCGCACCCGGCCCGCGCGGGTTCATCGACGACGGCAGCGGCGGTTCGGCCGCCGCGCCGCCCCCGCCGCGCCCGTACGCGCCGCCGTTGCCGCCGCCCCCATACGGGTTCCCGTCTCGGTACGGGTTCCCGCCGCCTCCCGGGCGGCCCTCCTGCCACGTGTTCATGTCGTCGAGGATGCCCGACCCCGCTCGTGCTGACTCCCCCCGGGGTACTCCACCAGGTCGCTTGTAGCAGTTTTGATGCACGGGTCGGATCGTTCCGCCGCAACTTCCGCGCCGCCGTACGACGGTGGGGACGGGCGGCGCGGGCGCCGGGTCGACGTGAGCCCGGTCACCACGCGTCACGTCACCCGCCGTTCAACTGGCGAAACGATTCTTGACCGGCTCGAACGCAGCGTGTTTGCATTTCGGGTATGGATCAGCGTTGGGCACTCACGCGTCGGCGGCACGTCGACCTGCGGCGTGGTGTGGCCTGTTCGCTCTGTCGCGGCTGAAGCGCGCCCACCGGATCACCTCGGCGTCACCCCACCCGCGCCGAGCACCTCACCTCGAGCACGTCGAGCACGTCGAGCACGTCGAAACACCTTCCAGGGCTCCGACCCGCAGCGGTCCTCCTGCGCCGCGTGGCGCCGCCCCCGCTTCCAGCCAAAGGTGAACCCCATGGCCACCGTCCTGTCCGTTTCCGGCTCCCCGTCCGCCACCTCCCGCACCACCCGCCTGCTGCGCCACGTCGACGCCGGGCTGGAGGCCCGCGGCCACCACGTCGTCCCGTTCGAGGCGCGCAGCCTGCCCGCGCACGCGCTGCTGTCGGGCGACTTCGACCACCCGGAGATCGTCGCCGTGACCGAGTTGTTCGCCCGGGCGGACGGCGTCGTGATCGGCACCCCCGTCTACAAGGCCGCCTACTCGGGCCTGTTGAAGGCCCTGCTGGACGTGCTCCCGCAGTACGCGTTGGCCGGCAAGGCCGTCCTGCCGCTGGCCACCGGCGGCTCGCCCGCGCACGTGCTGGCGGTGGACTACGCGCTGCGCCCGGTGCTCAGCTCGATGGGCGCCGGCCACATCACCCAGGGCTGGTTCGTGCTCGACCGCCACATCACCACCGGGGAGGACGGGACGACCCTGGTCGAGCGCGAGACCGACGCCCTGCTGGCCCCGGTCGTGGAGGGTTTCGCGCAGGCCCTGGATCGGCTGGCCGTACCGGCGCTGACCGGCTGAGGGACCGGGGCCCGGGCCCCGTACGGGGCGTCCCCGAGACGGGGCGCGGCACCCCTTAGGGGGAGGGGGTGCCGCGCCCCGTAGATCCTTGGTTGGACGGCTTCATTCCGGCGGATGACGAGCGCGCCCGCCGTTGCTCCTAACGTTGTGGACGTCCCCGCTCGTGCCGACGAGGGGCGAGGTTCTCCCGGGAGCCGGCGCCCGCCGGGCCCGGTGGGTGGGGTCAACTCCCGGTCGACGACCCTTCCCGCGCCATGCCCGCGTCCTGCGGCATGCCCGCGCACGGAGGGCCGGCCGGGGTCGACGGTCGGGCCCACTTCTTAGGAGACTCCAGTGACGACGGCAGCCACAGCCGTGTACGACCCCCAGCTTCCCGGCGGCGCACCCGCCGTCGCCGCCGCGGCCCGTCAGGTCAGCAAGGCGTACGGCGCGGGCGAGACCAGGGTCACCGCGCTCGACGCGGTGGACGTCGACATCCAGCGTGGCCGCTTCACCGCGATCATGGGCCCGTCGGGCTCCGGGAAGTCGACCCTGATGCACTGCCTGGCCGGCCTGGACACGGTCAGCGACGGGCGGATCTGGATCGGCGACACCGAGATCACCGGCCTCAAGGACAAGCAGCTGACCAGGCTGCGCCGGGACAAGATCGGCTTCATCTTCCAGGCGTTCAACCTGCTCCCGACGCTGTCCGCGCTGGAGAACATCACGCTGCCGATGGACATCGCCGGCCGTCGGCCGGACCAGGCCTGGCTGGACCAGGTGGTGGAGACCGTCGGCCTGGCCGGCCGGCTCAAGCACCGCCCGGCGCAGCTCTCCGGCGGCCAGCAGCAGCGCGTCGCGGTGGCCCGGGCGCTGGCCGCCCGGCCCGAGATCATCTTCGGCGACGAGCCCACCGGCAACCTGGACTCCCGGGCCGGCGCCGAGGTGCTCACCTTCCTGCGCCGCTCGGTCGACGAACTGGGCCAGACCATCGTGATGGTGACCCACGACCCGGTCGCCGCGGGCTACGCGGACCGCGTGCTCTTCCTCGCCGACGGCGTGATCGTCGACGAGATGCACGCGCCCACCGCCGACTCCGTCCTCGAACGCATGCGCCGTTTCGACGGCAAGCGGACCAGCTGAGCGGGCGGGACGGGACAGATGCTGCTCAAGACCGCTCTGCGGAGCTTCTTCGCCCACAAGGGCCGCATGGCGCTCTCCCTGATCGCCGTGATGCTGTCGGTCGCGTTCGTCTCCGGCACCCTGGTCTTCTCCGACACCGCGACCAGTACCTTCGACAAGCTGTTCGCCGCGACCGCCTCCGACGTCTCCGTCCAGCCGCCCAAGCCGGCCGAGGACGACGACCAGCAGGCCTCCGACAAGCCGCGGACCGTCCCGGTGGCGGCCGCGCAGCAGGTCGCCGCGGTGCCGGGGGTGAAGTCGGCGGTCGGCCAGGTCATGGTCGAGAACGCGACCCTGGTCGACCCGGCCACCAACAAGCTGGTCGGCCCGACGTCCGGCGCGCCGACCCTGGTCGGCAACTGGACCGAGACCCCGCGCAGCGCGGTGCACCTCACCCAGGGTCACGCTCCCCAGAACGCGGGCGAGTCGGTGCTGGACGCGGACACCGCGAAGAAGGCCGGGCTCGGCCTCGGCGCCAAGCTCCGGGTCGACAACGCCGACGGCCGGCACGAGTTCACGATCTCCGGCATCGCCTCCTTCACCACCACCAACCCCGGTGCGGCGCTGGCCTTCCTGGACACCCCGACCGCCCAGCAGGTGCTGCTCGGCGAGCAGGCGTACACCTCGGTCGAGGCGTTCGGCGACGGCAGCCGCGGCAACGACCGGCTCAAGGCCGACGCCCTGGCCAAGCTGGGCGCCGGCTACCAGGTGAAGACCGCGGCCGAGCAGAAGGACGAGAACACCAAGAGCATCGGCAGCGGCCTCGGCTTCATGAAGAACGCGATGCTCGGCTTCTCGCTCATCTCGGCGTTCGTCGGCTGCTTCCTGATCATCAACACCTTCTCGATGCTGGTCGCCCAGCGCACCCGGGAGATCGGCCTGCTGCGCGCCATCGGCGGCAGCCGCCGGCAGGTGAACCGCTCGGTCCTGGTCGAGGCGCTGATCCTCGGCGTGCTCGGCTCGACCCTCGGGGTCGCGGCCGGTCTGGGCATCGCGGTCGGCCTGATCAAGCTGATGAACGCGATCGGCATGAAGCTCGACGCGGGCGACCTGAAGATCGGTCCGACGGTGTTCCTCGCCGGGTACGCCCTGGGCATCGTGGTGACCCTGGTGGCGGCCTGGGTCCCGGCCCGCCGGGCGAGCCGGATCGCGCCGATGGCCGCGCTGCGCGACCACGGCACGCCGGCCGAGGGCCGCGCCAACCTGGTCCGCACGGTGGTCGGCCTGGTCCTGACGGCGGGCGGCGGCGGTCTGCTGGTGCTGGCCGCGCAGGCGGAGAAGGCGGCCACCGGCGGCCAGTACCTGGGTCTCGGCGTGCTGCTCACCCTGGTCGGCTTCGTGGTGCTCGGCCCGCTGCTGGCCACCGCCGTGGTGCGGGTGCTGGGCGCGCTGCTGCCGGCGCTGTTCGGTCCGTCCGGCCGGCTCGCCCAGCGCAACGCGATGCGCAACCCGCGTCGTACCGGGGCCACCGCCGCCGCGCTGATGATCGGACTGGCGCTGGTGATCGGCTCCTCGGTGTTCAGCGCCTCGACGGTCACCTCGGCCAACGCGCAGATCGACCGGTCGGTGGGCGCGGACTACATCGTCCAGGGCGGCCGCACCTCGATCACCCCCGAGATGCTGGACGCCGTCCGCCGGACCCCGGGCATCGACCACGTCACCACCCAGAAGTTCTTCAGCCCCAAGCTCCAGCTGCCGGACGGCCGGAGCGTGAAGACCAACCTCACCGGCGCGCCGCCCGCCTTCTTCGGCACCGACTTCCACCTCCCGGTCACCGCCGGTTCGGTGGACGCGATCGGGCGGGGCGAGCTGGGGATCGGCGAGGCCTTCGCGAAGGACCACGGCCTGAAGGTCGGCGACCAGGTGACCGTCGCCTACGGCAAGGGCCGCACCCAGGTGCTGCCGGTGGGCGCCGTGTTCGCGAAGGGCTCGCTGTTCGGCGACGGCTCCTTCGTCGACTTCGACACCATGGCCAAGGCCGTGCCCGCCGCCGAGCAGCCGCCGGTCTGGACGTTCTTCGCCAAGGCCTCCTCCGGAGCCGACGTCGCGAAGACGCTGACCGCCCTGGAGGGCGCGCTCAAGGAGTACCCGCAGCTGACCATCAAGGACCAGGCCGGCTACAAGGAGGTCGTGCAGTCCCAGGTCAACACCCTGCTCTACCTGATCTACGGCCTGGTCGGCCTCTCCATCACGGTCGCCGTGCTCGGGGTGGTCAACACCCTGGCGCTGTCGGTGGTCGAGCGGACCAGGGAGATCGGCCTGCTGCGGGCGATCGGGCTCTCCCGCCGCCAGCTGCGCCGGATGATCCGGCTGGAGGCCGTGGTGATCTCGGTGTTCGGCGCGGTCCTGGGCACCGGGCTCGGGCTGGCCTGGGGCGTCACCGCCCAACGGGTGCTGCGTGACCAGGGTCTGGCCACGCTCTCCGTCCCGACCACCACGCTCGCGGTGACGCTGGTCGCCTCGGTGGTGATCGGACTGGTCGCCGCCCTCGTCCCGGCCTTCCGGGCCGGGCGGATGAACGTCCTCGCGGCCATCGCGACGGACTGACCGGGGCCGTCGCGACGGACCGACCGCGGCCATCGCGACGGACCGACCGGGCGGCGCGGGCCGCAGGACCCGGCGGTGGGGGGCCGCCGAGGGGGGAACGGGGGCAGGGGCCGGGTGCGGGCAGCACCCGGCCCCTGCGGCACGGGCCGCCCCCGGCCGACTGAGATGATCGTCCGATGTTCGCCCCGGATACCCCGGACGCCCCGCCGCTGCCCAGCGCCGCGCCCCTCACCGCCGCCGCTGCCACCCGCTGGCGCGCCGCCCGCACCGCCTGGCGCCTGGACAGCCGCTGGTCGGCGCTGCTGCCGGCCGCCTTCGTCGTCCTGGCCACCGCGGTGGAGCCGACCCCCGGTGACTGCAACGTCCAGGGCGTCTGCCGGGACACCTGGGGCTCCTCGCTGGCCGCCTGGTCGGTGCTCGCCGAAGTGGTCCTGCTGGCCGGCCGGTTCCGCGGCCGGGCGCTGGTCCCGCCGGCCGTCCTCGCGGTGCTCTGGTACGCCCCGCACGGCCTGGTCACCCCGCTCGGCCGCTGGACGGCCGTCCTGGTCCACCTGCTGCTCTCCGCCGCGCTGATCAGCGCCGAGCTCGGCCGCCGCCGCGCCCGCCAGCAGCTCGACGAACTGATGGCCCCGCCCGTCCCCTTCCCCTGGACCGCCGCCGGAGCGCCCTCACCCGTCCACCCCGACGGCCCGCCGGTGCTGCGCCGCGCGCTCGGCGGCCTGCTGCTCGCCGCCGCCCTGGCGTTCCCGCTGTACGGGTTGTGGGGACAGGCCCGGCAGCAGGCGAGCGCCGAACGGGCCGACCAGGTCACCGGCACCGCGGGCGACACCGACCAGGACGGCGTCCTGACCGTCCGCTTCCACCCGCCCGGCGGCGGCCCGGAACGCACCGCCCGGCTGGACGTCTGGTGGGCCCGGCCGCCGCAGCCCGGCGAGGCCGTCCCGCTGCTGGTGGACGGCGCCGCCGTCCGCGCCGCCGGCGACGACTACGACCTCACCGGCGCGCTGACCGCCGGCGGCCTGCTCGCCCTGCCCGGCCTGCTGCTGCTCGGCTCGGCCGCCACCGCGAACGCCCGCCGCTCCCGGCCCTCCTTCGCGGGCTCCGCGCCCGCCCTCGCCGTCCGGGTCCGCGCCGACGCCCGGGGCGACCTGCTGGTGCAGCCGCTGGACGGCCCGCCGGACGGCCCCGCGCTCTGGCGGCTGGTCGAGGGCGACCGCTACCGCTGGGCCCGCTACGGCGCCCCGGGCGGCGAGGGGCCGGCCTGGGTGCCCGAACACCTGGAGACCGAGGACGACGACGCAGACCACCTCGATCTCGAGGTCTCCTACGACGAGGAAGAGGAGGAGCTCGGGGACGTCTTCGACCGGCTGACCCCGGAGCAGGCCGCCGCCTGGCTCGCCCGTGCCGGCCGGAGCGTGCCGGCCGTGCTGTACCGGGGGCCCGACGGGCCGGAGCAGCAGCTCCTGGTCCGCCCCGGACTGCTGGACCACGACCCGCGCTGGGTGGCGGCCGTGGTCGCCCCCGCCGCCCGGGCCCCACGGCCGGGCCGGCGCACCGAGGGCTACCGGGAGCGGGAACTGGCCGTCGCCGCCCTGACAGCGGGGACGGTGGCCGCCGCCCCCGCGGCCGGGCCGGACGCCGAACCGGTGCCCGCCCGGCGCTGGGAGATGCCGCTGCCGCTGCGGGCGGTGGCCGGTCCGGTGCCCGCACTGCTGCTCGCGGGCCTCGTCGCGCTGCTCGGCAGGAGCGGCTGGTGGGGCGGGCTGGTGCACCCGCTCCTGACCGGCACGGTGGCGATCCTCGCCTGCGGCCGCACCCTCTCCTGGCAGATGGTCGTCGACCGGGACGGCCTGCGGATGGCCACCGCGCTGCGCACCCGGACCTTCCGGTGGCAGGAGATCAACGCGGCCGCGGTCCACCGCAACCTGCTCACCGTCCAGCTGCGCTCGGGCGAGGAGGTCACCGTCGGCAGCCGCCCGGCCGCCTGGCTGGCCGGACACTTCGGGGACCGCTACGACCCGGTGGAGCTGGCCCGGGCCGTCGCGACCGCCGCCCACCGGCCGGACCTGCGCCCGCACCGGTCGCTGCCGGATCGGCTGGGCGGCCCGCAGCACCTGCTGAACCGGTTGTCGCTGGCCGGCTACGCGCTCTTCACCATCGTTCACCACCTGCTCTGAACCTGCGCCGAACCTGCACCGAACCTGCACCGAACCCGCGCGGCCACCGCCGAACCCCGCCGGGGGCGCCCTCCCGGGCTCCGTCCCGTCCTCCGGAAACCGCCCGTTCCGACCCGGCTGCGGGCCCGTACGGGGAGCGGAGTACGGTGGGCGTGATCAAGGAGCTCAACCGGGCGTCGCGGGCTGCGTGCAGCGGCCCGGACCGGGACAAGACGGAGACGTGTCCGCACCGGTACGGTTGGCCCCGATGAACACCAAGGCTGCTGAGGAGCTGCCGGCTGTCTCCGTGATCATGCCGGTGCTCAACGAGGAACGACACCTGCGGACGGCGGTCCGGCGCATCCTGGACCAGGAGTACCCCGGGCCGATGGAGGTGGTGATCGCCCTCGGTCCGTCCACCGACCGGACCGCGGAGATCGCGGCCGAACTGGTGGCGGAGGACCCGCGGGTACGGACCGTGCCGAATCCCACCGGTCGCACCCCCGCGGGGCTGAACGCCGCGATCCGTGGCTCGCGCCATCCGATAGTGGTGCGCGTGGACGGCCACGGCCTGCTCACCCCCGGCTACATCACCACCGCGGTCCGGCTGCTCGACGAGATGGACGCCGCCAACGTCGGCGGCATCATGCACGCCGAGGGCGAGACCGAGTGGGAGAACGCGGTCGCCGCCGCGATGACCTCCAAGATCGGTGTCGGCAACGCCGCCTTCCACACCGGCGGCCTGGCCGGCCCGGCGGACACCGTCTACCTCGGGGTGTTCCGGCGCGAGGTGCTGGAGAAGCTCGGCGGCTACAACGAGGAGTTCATCCGCGCCCAGGACTGGGAGCTCAACTACCGGATCCGCCAGGACGGCGGGCTGGTCTGGTTCACCCCGCAGCTCAAGGTGACCTACCGGCCCCGGCCGTCGGTGAAGGCGCTGGCCAAGCAGTACAAGGACTACGGCCGTTGGCGCCGGGTGGTCACCCGCTACCACCGCGGCTCGGTCAACCTCCGCTACCTGGCCCCGCCGACCGCCCTGCTGGCCGTCACCCTCGGGCTGGTGCTGGGCGTCGCCGTCCACCCGGCCCTCCTCGCGGTGCCCGGCGCCTACCTGCTGGGCATCCTCGGCGGCGGGCTGGTCGGCGGCCGCGGCCTGTCCTTCAAGGCCAGGGCGATGCTGCCGGTGGCGCTCGCCACCATGCACCTCAGCTGGGGCTTCGGCTTCCTCACCTCGCCCCGCTCACTGGCCCGCCGGGTGATAGGCAGCGTCGGACCGGCCGCCAAGGACGTGCTCTCCAGGGCGAGCTGACGCCGACCCGGCAGGGTTTGTCCGACAATTTCCGCCGGGCGCGCGAATTGTCGGACGAACCCTGAGAGTCGAGCCCGCACCGCTATCGTCGGTGCGCATGGCGACAGTTGAGGGCGGGCCCGGCGCGGCCCGGATCGAGCCGAGCGCGGACGTCGACGAACGGGCCGTCATCGGCGCGGGGACGACGGTCTGGCACCTCGCCCAGGTCCGCGAGGACGCGGTGATCGGCGCCGAGTGCGTGATCGGCCGCGGCGCCTACGTCGGCCCAGGCGTCCGGATCGGGGACCGGGTCAAACTGCAGAACCACGCGCTGGTGTACGAGCCCGCGCTGGTCGAGGACGGGGTGTTCATCGGCCCCGCGGCCGTCCTCACCAACGACCGCCACCCCCGCGCGGTGACCCCGGACGGTCGGCCCAAGCGTCAACAGGACTGGCGCGCCGAAGGGGTGACGCTCCGTCAGGGCTGTTCGATCGGCGGCCGGGCGGTCCTGGTCGCCGGGGTGACGGTCGGCCGCTGGGCGCTGGTCGCGGCCGGCGCGGTGGTCCACCGGGACGTCCCGGACTTCGCTCTGGCCGCCGGCGTCCCGGCCCGCCGGATCGGCTGGGTCGGCCGCGCCGGCGAGCCGCTGGAGCCCGCCGGCGACGGCCGCTGGCACTGCCCCCGCACCGGCGAGCACTACCGGGAGACGGACGGAACCCTCGCGCCGGCGTAGGGCCTGACCACTCGGCGCACACGTCCTACTTGGCGCACGCGTCGGTGTCGTCCGCCTGCACCCGCTGGAGGTCCTTCGGTGCCTCGGTCGGGGCCGCCGCCGGAGCGGCGAGGACGTCCTTGCCCAGCACCAGCACCAGCGGGCCCTTCGGATCCGCCTTCGGGTCCGGCCGGACGGCGTCGCCCGGCAGGCCGAGCGCGGCGGCCAGGGCGGCGGCCGCGGCGTCCTGCCCGGCCGGGAAGGACACCGCGGTGGTCGCGGTGACGGGCGCGTCGGGGGCGGTCGTGGCCTTGGCGAAGCCCTTGCTGCGGAGCTTGTCCACGGTGGGCCCCGACTGCCCGCGCGTCCCGCTGCCGTTGCGCACCGTCACCCGGACGTCCTTGGGGTCCACCGTCGGGGCGGCGGCGGTCGGGGCCGCCGCGGTCTCCGGTGCGGCCGTGGCGGCGTCGGCGGGCGCGGCGGTCTCGGTCAGCGAGCGGTCGCCCGCGACCATCGAGAACAGCTGCCCGGCGTCCGGCTGCTTGAGCACCAGCCGGTCCTTGTCCTTGGGGTCGTCCAGGACCGGCACGGTGGCGAAGGTGATGTTCTTGGTGTCGACCTTGCTGAGGTCCAGCGCGAGGTCCTTGAGCTTGTCGACGCTGCCGATCCCGGAGTCCACGGTGAGCGCCTTGGTGGCGGCGTCGGCGAGCTTGTAGAGCTTGCTCGGGCTGGTCAGGGTGTCGTCGCTCTTGATCTTGCGGATCATCGAGCTGATGAACTGCTGCTGGAGCGGGATGCGGGTGAGGTCGCCCCCGAAGCCGACGGCGTGCCGGGTGCGGACGAAGGCCAGCGCCTCGTCGCCCTGGACCACGTGCCGGCCCTTGCTCATCTTCAGGTGCGAGTCCGTGTCGTTGATGTCCTTGGCCGCGCAGACCTCGACCCCGCCGACGGCGCTGGACAGCGTCTTCACCGCCTCGAAGTTGACCTGCACGAAGTGGTCGACCCGGATCCCGGTCATCTTCTCGACGGTCTTCCAGGTGCAGCCCGGGTCGCGCCCCTCCTGGCCGAGGCTGTTGTTGAACATGTCCCGCGCGGAGCCGGGGATCTTCTTGCCGTTGCTGCTCTGGCACTCCGGGATCGGCACCATCAGGTCGCGCGGGATGCTGATCGCGGTCGCGTTGGAGCGGTCCTTGGAGATGTGGAACAGCAGCGTGGTGTCGGCGTGCCCGGCGCTGCCCTCGTCGCCGTAGTCGCGGCCGAGGCCCTGCCGGCTGTCGGTGCCCAGCACCAGGATGTTGAGCGCGTCCCCGGCGGCCTTGGGCCGCTCCTCCTCGTTGCCCAGCTGGACCTTGACGGAGGTCAGGTTGCTGTTGAAGTGCTGGTACAGGTAGTACGCCCCGCCGCAGCCCGCGACCATCACCAGGGCGCCGGCCCCGGCGGTCCACTTGAGCGCCCGGCGGCGCCGGGTCCGCTTGGCGGCGGCGGCCGCCCGGCGCCGGGAGTCGCGGCGGCCCGGCCCGGGGGTGCCGGCGGTCCCGGTCCCGGACTCGGTGGCCGGCGTCTCCTCGGCGGCTCTCCGTTCGGCCGTCCGGCGGCGCTGCCCGGGGATTCCGGCGGCCGGGTCGAGGCGGTACTGGCCGGTTTCCGGGTCGCGCGTCCACTGGTCGGCGGGATCGACCTCCGGTTTGTCCTGCTGCACGGGGGTTCCCTACCTCCGACCGGTCACGGCTCCGGCTCGCCCGTTCGGCGGGCCGATCCGGACACACTAGACGAGCCGAACGGCGGAATCGCGCCGGTGTGATCTGCGCCATGTTCAGGTAATGGCCGGGTAAAGTTCCCTGGGTGTGCGGGATTTCCGGAAAACCCGTGCCGACCTGCGGCGCAGCCGCGGTCAGTGCTGCGCGCAGGCGTCCACGTCGGCCGTGCGTCCCTCGAAGGTGGGCGAGGCGTCCGCCGAAGGTGACGCCTTCGCCGGTGCCCCCGCAGCCCCCACGGCCCCGGCCGCCCCGTCCGACCCCGCGCCCGCACCTGCACCCGTCGCCACCGGGCTCGGGCTCGCACCCGCCCCGGCCCCGACGCCCGCCCCGGCCCCGACGCCCGCCCCGGCCCCGGCCCCGACACCGGCCCCGGCGACGGCGCTCGGCGACGGCGCCGAACCGGGCGGCCGGACGGCGACCGACCGGTCGTCCCGCAGCGCGGTGAACAGCTGGGTGGTCTGCGGCTGCACGAACTCGTCCCGGTCCGAGTCGTACCGGTACGGGCGGCGCGGCGCGGTCAGGAGCACCACGTCCGCCGAGGGGATGTCCCGCAGGTCCTGGGTGAGGTCGTACAGCGCCCCGAGCGAGGACAGCCCCCCGTCCGCCTTGACCGAGGAGGTGGCCGCGTCCAGCACCGGCCACAGCCGCGCCGGGTTCAGCAGCACGCCCTGCGACTGCACCTTGCGGATCAGCGCGGCCAGGAACTGCTGCTGACGGCCCATCCGCTGGGTGTCGCTGCCGTCGCCCAGGCTCTCCCGGGCCCGGACGTAGCCGAGTGCCTGCTCGCCGTGCAGGGTCTGCCGCCCGGCGGGCAGGTCGAGTCTGGCGTCCTTGTCGTGGATCGCCTGCGGGACGCACACCTCGACCCCGCCGATCGCGTTCACCATCGTCTTGAAGCCGTTGAAGTCGAGGATCACGTAGTGGTCGATCCGGATGCCGCTGAGCTGCTCGACGGTGCGGATCGAGCAGGCCGCGCCGCCCATCTCGAACGCCCAGTTGAACTGCATCAGCCCGGCCTTGCTGCGGGTGCCGTCCGGCTTCTCGCAGACGGGGACGGTGACCATGACGTCGCGCGGGAGGGAGACCGCCGTCGCGTGCTTCCGGTCGGCGGCCAGGTGCAGCAGGATCGTGGTGTCCGAGCGCTGGGTGCCCGGCTCGCCGCCGTACGAGGAGTTGGTGCCGGAGCGGTCGTCGCTGCCGATCAGCAGGATGTTCTCGGAGCCCTTGGCCCCGGCGGTCCGGCTCGGCCGCTCGGCCTCCAGTCGGGCGAGCAACCGGTCGGTGGCCGAGTCGGTGCGGATGTTGCCGTCCAGCTTGCGGTAGGCGATCCAGAGCAGTGCCCCGGTGGCGACCAGCAGGAACGCGACGACGCCGGCGGTGATCATCAGCCACCGCCGGCGCCGACGCGGGCGTTCGGGTTCGGAAGGGTGCGCATCCGTCGGGGGCGGGTCGGTCGGGAGGTGCGCGGTGTCGTCCTCGGCCATGGCAGGGATCCCTACCCGCCCGGTCCGACCCGGGGGTTACCCGAGGCGCAGTGTCACCCGTTCGGATTCGGTCCGCTTCTCCCACTGCTCGGGTTCGAGCCCCTGCGAGTTGCGGCACAGCACCACCGAGGCGCCGGCCGCCAGCGGCGCCAGCAGACCGGCCTCCAGACCGGTCCAGTCGTCGAACGAGAGGGTGGACAGCACCCGGTCGCCGGGCTTGAGCCCGAGCCGGGCGGCCCCCTCCCGGGCCAGCGCGACGGTCTGCTCGCCGGTCAGCTTCAGCGGCAGTCCGTCCACGGCGGTCTCCAGCGCGTGGCCGTCCGGGGCGACGGGCGAGTACGGCGCGAAGCGGTCGCCCTGGCCGGGCACCTCGGCGGCGTAGTCGAGGAAGCCGTCGGGGCGCTGCGGGAAGCGTCCGCCGAGCGGGCGCAGGGCCAGGGCCACCCGCTCGCCCTCGCAGGCCTGGGCGGCCGCCAGTCCGTCCGGACCGCTGACCACCAGGTCGGCGTCGGCCGGGTCGCCGCCGGGCACCGCCGTCACCCCGACCGACCAGCAGGCCAGCAGCCAGACGGCGCTCTGCCAGTGGGCGGGGAGCAGCAGTACGGCCCGGTCGCCCGGGCCGGCGTTCAACTCGTCCTGGAGGAGGTTGGCCGTCTTGGCCACCCAGTTGTCGAAGGTCCGGGCGGACAGCTCCACCCGTTCGCCGGTGGCGTCGTCGTAGAAGGTGACCAGCGGGGCCGCGGGATCGACCGTGGGCGTGCCGCCTCGCAGATATGCGTGCAGCAGTTCGACGGGGGTGCGGGCATCGGCAGCGAAATGCGCAGTCATGGTGCGCCCCAGCCTACGGCCTTCGAGTGGGCCGTCGGGAGGGGTGGCGGACCGGGCGCGAGGCGACGTGGCGAGCGGCCCGATTTGCCGCCACCATCCGGTTTATGCGCCTTTCCCTCCCGGCCGCCGTGCTCGCCGGCTGCACCGTCGCCCTGCTCCTCCAGCCCGCCGCCACCGCCGGCCCGGCCGACCCCGACGGCGCCCGGCGCCGCGGCTCCGCCGGCGGCGGGTCGGTCACCTCGCTGCCGCTCGGCCCCGGCCCCGCCCTGGCCCCGCGCACCACCCGGCCGTTCGAACTCCTCGGCGTCGGCTGGGACGGCCCGGCGGACGCGCTGGCCGGCGGCGCCGTCCGGGTCCGCACCCGGGACGCGGCCACCGGCCGCTGGGGCGACTGGCACGACCTGGAGGCCGACACCGAGGACGGCCCCGACCGCGCCCCGCGCGGCGCCACCGCGCCCCTGTGGACGGGCCGCAGCGACGGCGTCGCCGTCGAGGTGCGTCCCGGCCCCGCCGGGCCCCCGCCCGGCCTGCGGCTCGACCTGGTCGACCCCGGTCAGGGCGCGCCCTCGCCCGCCGCCCGGGTCCTGCCCCGCCGCCCCGCCGACGGCCGCCAGGCCCCGCGCCCCGCCATCGTCGCCCGGGCCGGCTGGGGCGCGGACGAGTCCCTGCGCGACCGGACCTTCGAGTACACCGGCCCGGTCCACGAGGTGTTCATCCACCACACCGCCACCGCCACCGACTACGCCTGCTCCGACGCCCCCCGGGTGATCAGGTCGATCTACCAGTACCACGTTCAGAGCAGCGGCTGGCGGGACATCGGCTACAACTTCCTGGTCGACCGTTGCGGCACCGTCTACGAGGGCCGGGCCGGCGGCGTCGACCTGCCCGTCCACGGCGCCCACACCCTCGGCTTCAACACCGACTCGGCCGGCGTCGCCGCCATCGGCACCTACGTCGGCGACGCCCCGCCCCAGCCCCTCCTGGACGGCCTGGCCGCCATCGCAGGCTGGAAGCTCGGCCTCGCCGGCCACCCCGCCGACGGCCGCACCAAGCTCACCTCCGCCTCCGACGCCAGCCGCTACCCCAAGGGCACCGTCGTCGACTTCGACGCCGTCTCCGGCCACCGCGACGCCTTCAACACCGAATGCCCCGGCAACGCCCTCTACGCCCGGCTCCCCGCCCTCCGCACGGCCGCGGCCCACCTCCAGGCCCCCTGACGCGCCGCACCGCACCGCCCTACGCCGGCCCGGGCCCCCGCCCGACCAGCCCCCGCAGCTCCGCCGTCAACGCCGCCGCCAGGTCCGGCCGGAGGTCGTAGCGCGCCGGCGTGTTCTGCAGCAGTCCGATCCGCCAGCCCGCCCCGGCGTTCACCGCGATCACCGTCTGCACCGCGTTGAGCGCCGGGTCCAGGTCCTCCGCGGCGTCCGGCACCAGCCCCGCGACGGCGTCCAGCTGCGCCACCCCGGGCCCCAGCGCGCGGACCCGGCGCACCCTGGCCACGTACTCCGGCGTCGCGTGGTCCGCGAAGAGCCGCCCCAGTTCGGCGGCGATCACCGACCGCCCGCAGTGCCGGGTGCCGTCGAAGCCGATCACCTCCCCGTCCTCGGCGAACGGCCCGGCGAAGGCCGAACCGTCCCGCTGGTTCCACCCGTCCAGCGCCCGGTGGTACAGCGCCCGCACCGCGCTCTCGTCCCCGGAGGACAGCTCCGGCAGCCGCGTATCGTTCATATCCCCATGGTCGACGAAGGCGGTGGAGCCGGACAGCGGAGGAGGTGCGCGGCGGTGACGGGCGAGTCGGTACGGCGCTGGCGGCCGGGTTTCCCGCTGGACGTCGCCCGGACGCTGCTGCCGCTGCGCCGGGGCCCCGCCGACCCGGCGTACCGCACCACCGGCGACGGCGCGCTCTGGCGGGCGTCCCGGACCCCGGCCGGGATCGGCACGCTGCGGGTGCTGGCGCGCCCGGCCGCCGGCGAGGTGGAGGCGACCGCCTGGGGCCCGGGTGCGCCGTGGCTGTTGGAGCGGCTGCCGGTGCTGCTGGGCGCGCAGGACGACCCGGAGGCCCTGGTGCTGCCGCCCGGCCCGCTGCGGGACGCCCAGCGCCGCACCGCCGCGGTCCGCCTCACCCGCACCGGGCTGGTCCTGGAGTCCCTCGTCCCGGCGATCCTGGAACAGAAGGTGACCACCGACGAGGCCTACCGCGCCTGGCGCACCCTGCTACGGGACTTCGGCACCGCGGCGCCGGGCCCGGCCGAGGGCATGCGGGTGGCGCCGTCGGCCCGGGAGTGGGCGCTGGTGCCGAGCTGGGAGTGGCACCGCGCGGGGGTGGACCCGAAGCGCTCGGCGACGGTCATGCGCGCCGTCCGGCTGGCGCCCCGGCTGGAGGAGGCCGCCGCGATGGACCACGCCGAGGCCTTCGCCCGGCTCACCGCCGTCCCGGGGATCGGCCCCTGGACGGCCGCCGAGACCCTGCAACGCAGCAACGGCGATCCGGACGCGGTCTCGGTCGGCGACTTCCACCTGCCCAACCTGGTCGGCTGGGCCCTGGCCGGCCGCCCCCGCAGCGACGACGCCCAGATGCTCGCCCTGCTGGAGCCCTACCGCCCGCACCGCCACCGCCTCTGCCGCCTCCTGCTGGCCACCACCCCCCACGCCCCCCGCTACGGCCCCCGCCTCACCCCCAACGACCACCGGCGGCGATGAGCCGGAAGCGCCGTGCGGTGTACACGCCGATGTGTACGCTCGACGCGTGACTGACGCACTGAGCATCCGGGAACTGCGTGCGAACATCGCCGAGGTGGTCAACCAGGCCGAGGCCGGCAAGATCACCGTGATCACTCGGAAGGGCGAGCGGGTCGGAGCGGTCGTGCCGATCGAGATCCTCGACGCCATCGAGGATGCCGCCGACGAACTGCTCGCCCGTGAGGCCGAGCAGCACCGGAACGATCCCACCGTGACCATGGCCGAGCTCCTGGCCGACCTGTTCGACTCGCCCAGGGACCCGTCCGGGAGCGCTGCGTGAAGTACGCGTTCCGCTTCACCGCGCATGCCAGGCGCCAGCTGCGTGACATCAGCCAGGTCGACGCGATGCGGATCCTCACCGCACTCACCGTTCTCGGCGAGGACCCGTACGTCGATGGCCCGGATGCCAAGATGCTGGCGGGTCACGTCGGCCTCTACCGTCTCCGCGTCGGCGTCCACCGCGTGGCCTACGAGATCCACGACGGCGTGTTGGTGATCCTCGTGGTGGCCGTTGGAAATCGCCGCGAGATCCATCGCGGTCTCTGAACCGCTACCGCACCTCGATGAAGGCGTCGGCGTCGCGTTCCGGGCGTTCGCGCGGGGGTTCGGCGGGGCGGCCGACGGCGATGGCGCCCATCGGGTCCCAGCCGCCCGGGAGGTCGAGGGCCGCGCGGACGGTGTCGCGGCAGAACATGGTGGACGACACCCAGGCGGAGCCGTAGCCCTCGCCGGTGAGGGCGACCAGGAGGTTCTGCACGGCGGCGCCGGCGGCGACGGTGAACATCTCCCGTTCGGCGGCGGCGCGCCGCTGGTCGGGGTAGTGGTGCGAGCCGTCCATGACGAGGCAGGGCACCACCAGGTAGGGCGCGTCGCGCAGGACGTCGCCGCGGGCGGTGCGGCGGGCGATCCGGGCGTCGTCCCAGCAGTCGAGTTCGCGCAGGTCGCGCTGCCAGGCGGCGAGCATCGCGTCGAGCAGCCGGGTGCGGGCCCGCGCCGTCTCCAGCAGGACGAACCGCCACGGCGTGGTGTGGTGCGGGGCGGGCGCGGTGACGGCGGCGGCGACGGCGCGGCGCACGGCGCCGGGGTCGACCGGGGCGTCGGTGAAGGAGCGGACGGTGCGCCGCAGGGTGACGGCCCGGCGCAGCGCCTCGGAGGTGCCGAGCCGGAACATGTCGTCGGCGGCGGGGCGGACCAGCGGCCGGGTGCCGTCGCCGTCCTCGGCGGTGACGAGGTGGCCGAGCCCGCGGACGACGGCGACCGGCACGCCGCTGGTCTTGCCCTTCACCAGGTCGGCTGCGGCGGCGAGTTCGTCGGCGGTGGCGGTGACGGTGAGCGCCAGCTCGTTGCCGTGGCTGTCGGTGCGCCCGCGGTGGTCCTCCAGCACGGACAGCCCGGCGGCGCCGATGGCGACGTCGGTGAGCCCGTTGCGCCAGGGCCGGCCGAAGGTGTCGGTGACGACGACGGCGAGCCGGCGGCCGGTGAGCTGCTGGAGCCGCCCGCGCAGGGCGCGGGCGGAGGCGTCCGGGTCCTCGGGCAGCAGCAGGACGGTGCCGGGGGCGGTGTTGGAGGCGTCGACGCCGGCGGCGGCCATGACGAAGCCGTTGCGGTTCTCGACGATCCGGGCGTGGCCGCGCCGGGCGACCACCCGGACGGTCTCGGCCTCGATCGCGGCCTCGCGGTCGGTGGCGTGCAGCAGCCGGCCCTCGGCCTTGCTGACGATCTTCGAGGTGACGATCAGGATGTCGCCGTCCTGGTACTCGCCGGCCTTGGCGAGCAGCGCGGCGAGGTCGGTCCCGGCGTCGATCTCCGGCAGCCCCTCGACCGGCAGGATCCGCAGGCTCATGCGCCCGCCCCGCTGCGCCCGCGCCCGCTCACTTGCGCACCTGCTCGGCGAGGGCGAGGGCGGCCCGGGCCATCTCGGCGGTGGCCTCGACGTCGGTCATCAGCAGCGGGACGGCCCGGCAGGCGATCCCGGCGGCTTCGACGGCGGCGACCGAGGCCTGGTCGGCGGTGTCGACGAGCCAGCCGTCGATGAGTGCGGCGCCGTAGTTCAGCGCGACCGCCTCCGCGGTGGCCTCGACGCCGACGGCGGCGAGCACCTTGTCGGCCATGCCGCGCACCGGGGCGCCGCCGATGATCGGGGAGAGCCCGACGACGGGGGCGGGGGCGGCGGCGACGGCCTCCCGGATGCCGGGGACGGCGAGGATGGTGCCGATGGAGACGACCGGGTTGGACGGCGGGAAGAGGATGACGTCGGCGGCGGCGAGGGCCTCCAGGACGCCGGGCGCGGGCTTCGCGGTGTCGGCGCCGACCGGGATGATCGCCTCGGCGTCGACGGTGGCGTGCAGCCTGACCCAGTACTCCTGGAAGTGGATCGCCCGGGTGCCCTGCTCGTCGGTGATCCGCACGTGGGTCTCGACCCGGTCGTCGCTCATCGGCAGCAGCCGTACGCCGGGCTTCCAGCGCACGCACAACGCCTCGGTGACCTGGCTGAGGCTGTAGCCGGCGGTGAGCATCTGGCTGCGGACGAGGTGGGTGGCGAAGTCGCGGTCGCCGAGCCCGAACCACTCGGGGCCGACGCCGTACTCCTTCATCTCGGCCTTGATCGACCAGGTCTCGTCGGTACGGCCCCAGCCCTGCTCCTCGTGGATGCCGCCGCCGAGGGTGTACATCACGGTGTCGAGGTCGGGACAGACCTTGAGGCCGTAGAGGTGGATGTCGTCGCCGGTGTTGCCGATGACGGTGATCTCGTCCTGCGGTCCGACCGCCGCGAGGAGTCCGCGCAGGAAGCGCGCTCCGCCGATTCCGCCTGCCAGTGCCACGATGCGCATGGGTTCATCCTGCCACGGTCCGACTGCCCGTCAGCCCGGTCGCCGGCCCGGCCGTCGGCGGGTGCGACGGCCGGGCCGACGTGGGCGGGTGCTCAGTGCGCCTCGGCCTGGGCCTGCGGGTGCTGCTCGGGGACGGCGGTGCCGCCGTACTGGTTCATCTCGGTGAGGCCCGGGGTGTAGAGGTGGATGGAGACGGCGGGTTCGAGCGTGCCGTTGACCACCTCGTGGAGGTAGCCGGAGGAGAAGACCCGCTGCCCGCCGGGGCGCAGGGTGCGGGCTCCCTCGCCGGCGCGGGTGAGCGAGCGTTCGATCAGCTCGCCCTGGACGACGGTCATCACGCCGGAGGACTCGCCGTGGTCGTGGAAGCCGCTGCTCTGGCCGGGCAGCCAGCTGAGCAGCCAGACCTCGTAGCCGGGGCCGGTCTCCAGCCGGGCGTACCAGCGGGTGAGCGCGTCGTAGCGGACCAGGGGTTCCCAGCGGGCGCGGTCGGCGGCGATCTCGCGGATCAGCCGGGCGTGGCCGGCCACGGTGGTGGGGTGGCGGGGCAGGTCGGTGCGGGCCAGGTGCGGGAAGGCGAGCGGGTCGCCGGCGATGGAGACGTCGCTGAGACCGTCGGTCCAGCCCCGGGCGGGCGTGGTGGGGGCGGTGGGCGCGGGGCTTCGGCGGGCGATTTTGCTGCGGTCGCGGTTCCGCTTGCGGATACGGGTCATACGCACGGGAGTCGTCCTCGGAGTGGCGGCTGTTCGTCGGGGATCAGCCGGATCCGGGATGTCCTGGGACGGGAATCGCGGGCGGCCTCTGTGCTTCCTGGGGGCGGCGCGCGGTGGGACGCGGGCGCCTAGATACAGCAGGAACAGAGGCGACAACAAGAGCTCACGGCACGGCGGAGCGTGGAACCGCTCCGGGGGCTGGCGAACTCTGACATAGGGGAAAGGAGACCGCATCCGTGGGGCCGGTGTCAAACACAGGGATGCGGCATTCGAGGGGGTTACGCCAAGAAGTTGCCCGGATGGGGTGATAAATCACGCTCTATGTTTCGATGGGAAGATCGCCGGGAAGGCAGGGCGATGACCGGCCTGTGATGGTGACCGAGCGTCACTCGCCGAATGGTTGTGGCTGGTTCGACGCCGTTCGGGGCTTTCGGATCGAAGGTCCAATGTGTCCGAATATGTACACTATTCGTAACGGCTTGGTGCCGGGGAGTGAATCCTCGCCCCAATACCAGAGCTCGGCTTGACTGAGCCAGAGTGACGCAACTGTAATTTCACTCGTGTCGTCGGCCGCACGAGGCAACGGCAACCACGGGGACGCCAAGTAGGGGCAGAGGAGGCGCGCCACATGAGCGAGCTCTTTGAGCTGTTGATCGGTGACGGCATCACGGAGGAGGAAGAGGAACTCGGTTGGCAGGAGCGCGCGTTGTGCGCCCAGACCGACCCCGAGTCCTTCTTCCCCGAGAAGGGCGGCTCCACGCGCGAGGCCAAGAAGGTCTGCCTCGCCTGCGAGGTCCGTTCGGAATGCCTGGAGTACGCCCTCGCCAATGACGAGCGGTTCGGCATCTGGGGCGGCCTCTCCGAGCGCGAGCGCCGCCGGCTCAAGAAGAGCGCGGTCTGACCGGGGCGGCCGCCGACCCCCGCTGACCCTTCGACAACCACACGGCAGTACGGGCGCCTCACCGCGGCGGTGGGGCGCTTTCGTGTTCCCTGCCGGCTCTTCACCGGTCCCGCACCGGCACCGCGGACGAAGCCGCCATCCGGAGCCGTTAGTGTGGTGCGCCATCCGGTTGCCGTTCACCGGCTGTGTCCACCGAGAACTGAGGCCCGCGCACTCGATGACCGTCTACAGCCACCAGAGCGGCTTCACCGCTGCCAGGCCGCCCGCCTACCCGCGCCACCTGGTCACCGCGGTGATCGTCTCGCACGACGGGGCCCGCTGGCTGCCGCAGGCCCTCGCCGGCCTGCTCGGCCAGGACCGCCAGGTCCAGCGGGTGCTCGCGGTCGACACCGGTTCCACCGACAACTCTCCGCAACTGCTGGCGGACACCCTCGCGGACTGGCTGCCCGAGAGCGGCCCGCTGCTCCTCGGCCGCCGGGCCGGCTTCGGCACCGCCGTCGCCGAAGCCGTCTTCGGCAGCCCGCCGCTGCGCCCGGAGGACCTGCCGTACCGGCTCGACCCCTCCGGCTACGACCCGGTCACCGGCGGCTGGGACGACTTCGGCGACCCGCTCGCCCAGGAGGACGACCTCGGCCGCGGCGGCCCGCGCGAGACCCAGCCCGTCGAATGGCTCTGGCTGCTGCACGACGACTGCGAGCCGCAGACCGACGCGCTGCGCCGGCTGCTCCAGGTCGCCGACTCCACCCCCAGCGCCGCCGTGGTCGGCCCCAAGCTGCGCAGCTGGTACGACCGCCGCCAGCTGCTGGAGGTCGGCGTCACCATCGCCCGCTCCGGCCGCCGCTGGACCGGCCTCGACCGCCGCGAGCAGGACCAGGGCCAGCACGACCAGGTCCGCCCGGTGCTCGCCGTCTCCAGCGCCGGCATGCTGGTGCGCCGCGACGTCTTCGAGGAACTCGGCGGCTTCGACAAGGCGCTGCCGCTGATGCGCGACGACGCCGACTTCTGCTGGCGGGTCAACGCCGCCGGCCACCGCGTGGTGATCGCCCCCGACGCCGTGCTGCGGCACGCCGAGGCGGCCAGCCGCGAGCGCCGCGCCATCGACTGCGGCCCCGCCCACCCGCACCGGGTGGACAAGGCCGGCGCCGTCTACACCCTGCTCGCCAACTGCAAGGGCGCGCTCTTCCCCTACGTCCTGCTGCGGCTGGTGCTCGGCACCCTGCTGCGGGCCGCCACCAACCTGCTCGGCAAGGACCCGCGCCAGGCCTTCGACGAGCTCACCGGCCTCGGCCACGAACTCGTCCGCTTCCCCCGGCTGCTGGCCGCGCGCAAGCAGCGCGCCCGCACCCGGGCCGCCGACGCCCTGGACGACCGCACGCTCTTCCCGCCGCCCGGCGCCACCGCCCGGCTCGCCGTCGAGGGCGTGATCGGCTCCCTCGGCATAGGGGGAGAGGACGACACCGGCCGGCACGGCTCGGTCGAGGCCGGGCCGGGCGGCGAGGACGACGAGGACCTGGTCGTCGAGCAGTTCACGCTGATCAAGAAGCTGGCCCGGCGTCCGGCGCCGGTGCTGTTCGCGGCCCTGCTGGTGTTCGCCCTGATCGCCTGCCGAGGCCTGTTCGGCAGCGGCGAGCTGTTCGGCGGCGCCCTGCTGCCGGCCACCGACGGCGCCGGCGGCCTCTGGTCGATGTACGCGGACGCCTGGCATCCGATCGGCACCGGCTCCACCGCCGCCGCGCCGCCGTACCTCGGCGTGCTCGCGGTGCTGTCCTGGGTGCTGTTCGACCACGCCGACCTCGCGCTCACCCTGCTGGTCGTGCTCACCGTGCCGCTGTCGGCGGTCAGCGCCTACCTGGTGTCCCGGCCGCTGCTGGACTCCAAGCTGGTCCGGGCCTGGGCCAGCGCCGCCTACGCGCTGCTGCCCGCCGCGACCGGCGCGCTCGCCCAGGGCCGGATCGGCACCGCCGTCCTCGCCGTGCTGCTGCCGCCGCTGGCCCGCGCCGCCGCGATCGCGGCCGGTCTCGGCATCCGCGACGAGAGCGCCGCTAAGGGCGCCCGCCCGGGGTGGCGGCCGGTCTGGATGACCGTCCTGCTGCTCACCCTGGCCACCTCCTTCGTGCCGTTGACCTGGGCGCTCGCGCTGCCGCTGTGCCTGGCGACGCTGGTCGTCGCGGTGGTCCGCGGCGGCGCCTTCGGCTCGGGCGGCGCCGCGCTGCGCCTGCTCGGCCTGCGCGTCCTGGTGATCCTCGCGCTGCCCGTCCTGGTGCTGGCGCCGTGGTCGCTGACGGTGCTGACGCACCCGCAGTGGCTGCTGCTGGAGGCCGGCCTGCCCGGCCTGCACGGCACCGGTGCGAGCGCGGCCGGCCTGCTGCTGGTCAACCCCGGCGGCGCCGGGGTGCCGCCGGTCTGGCTGTCGGCCGGCGTGGTGCTCGCCGCGCTCGCCGCACTGCTGCGCGCCGACCGCCGCCGCGCGGTGCTGGCCGCCTGGGGCGCGGCCGGTGCGGGCCTGGTCTTCGCGGTCGCGGTGGCGGGCACCTCCGTCACCCCGGCCTCCGGCGGCCCGGCGGTGCCCGCCTGGGCCGGCCCGGCCTCGCTGATCGCCGGGATCGCCCTGCTGGCGGCCGCCGCGATCGGCGCCGACGGCGCCAACGCCCGCGTGGCCGGGATCGCCTTCGGCTGGCGCCAGCCGGTGGCCGCGCTGGTGGTGGCCGCCGCGGTGCTGGCCCCGCTGGGCACCGGCCTGTGGTGGGCGCTCACCGGCGCCGGCAAGCCGCTGCACCGGGCCCAGGCCGGCCAGGTGCCCGCGTTCATCGCGGAGGAGGCCGGCACCACCGACCGGTCCCGCACCCTGGTCGTCACCGGCGACCCGGGCGGCGGCGCGGTCCGCTACACCGTGGTCCGCGGCGCGGGCCTGACGCTCGGCCAGGCCGAGTCCACCGTCGACCCGGCGACCGGCACCCAGGACGGCCTGAACAAGATGGTCGGCAGCCTGCTGGCCGGTTCCGGCGCCGACCAGGCCGGTGCGCTCTCCGGCTACGGCATCGCCTACGTGCTGGTCCAGAAGTCGGTGATCGCCACCTACAAGGACGTCCTGGACACCACCCCCGGCCTGGTCAAGGCCAACCAGGACGGCGACTCCGCGCTCTGGCAGGTCACCGGCGCCCCCGCCGTCCGCGCGGTGATCACCGCCCCGGGCGCCGCCCCGGTGGTCGTCCCGGCCGGGGCCCGCGACCTCACCGCCACCGTCCCGGCCGGCCCGGACGGCCGGGTGCTGCGGCTCGCCGAGTCCGCCGCCCCCGAGTGGAAGGCCACCGTGGGCGGCACCGCGCTGGAGTCCGTCACGGTCGACGGCTGGGCGCAGGGCTTCAAGCTCCCGGCCGGCGGCGGCAAGCTGTCCGTCACCCGGGAGGACGGCTTCGCGCACACCGGCTGGATCTGGGCCCAGGTGCTGCTCGGCCTGACCATCCTCGTGCTGGCCCTGCCCGGACGCCGCAGCCACAAGGACGACGACCTGCCCGAGGAGGTGGTGGCCGCCGCCGCGCTGGCCGCCGCGGCCCAGGCGCAGGCGCCCGCCCCCGGCAGCCGCCGGGCCCGCCGGATGGCCGAGCGCGGCGAGGGCGGCGAGGACGGCGGGGTGTACGAGGGCCCGCCGGGCGCGATCCCGGCGCAGCCCGCCGGCGAGCCGGTGGCCGAAGCGGTCCAGGCGGCCGCGGCCGTCCAGGAGACCGAGCCGTACACCGACCCGTACCAGACGTACCAGCAGGCCGACCCGTACAGCTACGACCAGTACGCGGCCCAGCAGCCGGTGGCCGCGCCGTACGGCGGCCAGGGGTACGACGGCCAGGGCTACGAGGGCTACCAGCCGCAGGCGTACCCGCAGCAGGGCTACGAGCAGCAGCCGTACCCGCAGGAGCAGCAGTACGGCTACGAGCAGCAGCCCTACCAGCAGACGGAGCACCAGCAGCCGTGGGTGCCGGGGCAGCCGCAGGCCGAGCCCTACTACGACCCCAACGACCCGAACGACCCCAACGGCACGGGCCGGTACCCGCACCAGCACGGATCGGGGAGCTGACCCGCGATGAAGAAGCCCGCATTCAGGAAGAAGTCCGCGCCCGAGGCCGTCGAGCCGACGGAGGCCGCCGAGGCCGGGCAGTCCGGGCACGCCCCGGCCCAGGCGCCGGAGCCCGCGGCCTCCGCCCGGCCGGCCGGGCGGTCCGGGGGCACCAGGACCACGCAGTCCCTGCTGGCCGCGGCCGTCGTGCTCGCGGCGGTGTTCGGGATCGCCGAGACGCGCCCGCCGGCCGCCCCCGCCAAGGCGGACGGTGGCGTCGCCCCGACCACCGCGCAGGTCGAGCGGACGGCGGCGGTCTGCCCGCAGCCGCTCCAGGGCCTGACCGGCTCGACCACGCTCACCGCCTACACCCCGCCCGGGACGGGCGGCGCCACCGGCGGGGCCGGCTGGCTCTCCGACGCCGCCGCGCCCGCGACCCCGCCGACCACCGCGCCCTCCGCCCCGGCGGCCGGCGCCCCCGCCGCGCCGTCCGGCTCGGCCGCCCCGGCCGCCCCGGACAAGGGCGCCGCGCCCGCCGACGCCCGGCTGACCCTGGCCAAGCCCGGCACCCCGGCCACCGGCCCGGCCGCCAACGGCGACACCGCGCCCGGCACCGGGGCCGTCGCCACCGGCGCCCTCGCCCCCGGCTTCACCGTCACCCAGACCACCGTGGTCACCGAGCAGCGCGGCCTCGGCCTGTCCGGCCTCACCTGCACCCCCGCGGGGACCAGCTTCTGGTTCGCCGGGGCCAGCACGGCCGGCGACCGGGTCGACTACGTCAGCCTGGTGAACACCGAGTCCTCCGCCGCCGTGGTCGACATCAAGCTGTACGGCGACAAGGGCCTGATCGAGAACGACGCCGCCAACGGCATCACCGTCGCCCCCGGCAGCTCCCAGTCCGTGCTGCTGCCGACGATCAGCAAGGGCGCGGTCAACGACCTCGCCGTGCACGTGGTCGCCCGCAGCGGACGGGTCGGCGCCGCGCTGCACGCCGCCGACGGCGGCAGGGGCGCCGACTGGATCCCGGCCTCGGCCGAGCCGGCGGCCACCCAGGTGCTGCCCGGCCTGCCCGCCGACACCTCCGCCGCCCACCTGGTGGTCTGGGCGCCGCCGGAGGACGACGCCGACCTGAAGATCCAGCTGTCCGGCAAGAACGGCTGGTTCACCCCGGCCGGCAACGAGTCCATCCACATCAAGGCGGGCATGGTGGCCGCCGTCGACCTCGGCAAGGTCACCCGCGACGAGGTCGCCGGGCTGCGGCTGTCGCCCACCGACGACAAGCACCCGACCCCGGTCGTGGCCGGCCTGCGGGTCGACCGGGCCGGGGGCGGCGGCAAGAGCGACGCCGCCTGGCTCACCGGCACCGGCCCGGTCGGCGCCCGCGCCACGGTCGCCGACAACCGGGCCGGCGCGTCCACGCTGTTCCTGACCTCCGCCGGCGACGCCGCCACCGTCCGGGTCACCGCCTCGGCCGGCAGCGGCGGCGGCACCCCGGTGAGCAAGGACGTCCAGCTGCCGGCCGGCGGCACGGTCGCCCTCCCGGCGCCCGAGCCCGGCGGGCTGAACGGCAGCTTCGCGCTCACCGTCGAGACCGTCTCAGGCGGCCCGGTGATGGCCGCCCGGATGCTCTCGCTGCCCGCCAAGGACGTGCCGATGTTCACCATCCAGTCGCTGCGCGACGACCACAGCACCGTCAGGGTCCCGCGGGCCGGGCAGGATCCGGGCGTCGTCCTGCGCTGACCGGTCGGACGGGGCGGTACCCGGCAGGCCCGGGTACCGCCCCGTCCGCGTGCTCAGTCCTCGTCGTAGCGCGGGTCGATGGCGTCCGGGGACAGCCCCAGCAGCTCCGCCACCTGCTCGATCAGGATCTCGTGCACCAGTGCCGCGCGGTCCTCCCGGGTCTTCGCCCGGATCTCCACCGGCCGCCGGTACACCACGATCTGGCTCTTGCGGCCCTGCTTGCCCGGCAACACCCGCCCCAGCGGCACGCCGTCCTCGCCGTCGGCCGCGTCGGGCTCGTGCAGCGGCACCTCCTGGACGGCGAACTCCACTTCGATCAACTGCGGCCAGCGCCGTTCAAGACGCTCCACCGATTCGCGCACGTAGTCGTCGAACAGTTCGGAGCGGGTGAGCGAGATCGGCACCTGGGGCGGCGCCAGCGGGCCGCGCAGCCCCCTGCCGTGCCGGTCGCGATGCCGGGGACGGCGCGAGGGTCCCGTCGATGACTGCGGTGCAGAGCTGTCCATATCACTGCCGAGGGTAGTCCTTGGACGGTCGGAAGTGGACTACTCCGACGGGGAAACGCCCGGGGCGGCGGGGCGCGGACCGGCGTGCGGACCGCGACACGGCACACCCGCCGGACAGGCGGTCTTCGCTCCCCGGCGAGGAGTGCGGTACCGTCCACCCTCGTGAGCTCTGTACGTCGTTGTTCGCGGACCGCGTGCGGCCGGCCGGCCGTCGCGACGCTGACGTACGTCTACGCGGACTCCACCGCCGTCCTGGGCCCGCTCGCCACCTACGCCGAGCCGCACTGCTACGACCTGTGCGCCGAGCACGCCGAGCGCCTCACCGCCCCGCGCGGCTGGGAGGTCGTCCGGCTGGCCGCCGAGGCCGGGCCGCTGCGCCGCAGCAGCGACGACCTGGAGGCCCTCGCCAACGCCGTCCGCGAGGCCGCCCGGCCGCAGACCCCCCGTCAGGGCCGCGGGTCCGAGGGCGAGTCCACCGAGGGCGGCCGCCGCGGCCACCTGCGCGTCCTGCGCTCGCCGGACAACTGACGCCGCACAGCCGACGCCGTACCCCGCCCGGGCCCGCACCGGGCGTTCGTCCGACTTGGGTACGCTGCCCGTCTACCGTCACCGCGGACCGTCGACCGAACGGGCGGTGACCCCGACGTATCGTGACCGTGGGCGGCCAGCCGCCGATCACACGCACACCGACCAGTACAGAGACCAGGGTGGAGCCGCAGTGCGCGACCTCAAGCAGCTCGTGAAGGCCTACGACGTCCGAGGCGTCGTCCCGGACCAGTGGGACGAGCACCTGTCCCGGGCCTTCGGCGCCGCGTTCGTGCAGGTCACCGGCGCGTCCGCGATCGTCGTCGGCCACGACATGCGCCCCTCCTCCCCGTCGCTCACCCGGGCGTTCGCCGAGGGCGCCGCCGCCTACGGCGCCGACGTCGTCCAGATCGGCCTCTGCTCGACCGACCAGCTCTACTACGCCAGCGGCAAGCTCGACCTGCCCGGCGCGATGTTCACCGCCAGCCACAACCCGGCCCAGTACAACGGCATCAAGCTGTGCCGGGCCGGCGCCGCCCCGGTCGGCCAGGACACCGGCCTCGCCGAGATCCGCGAGCTGGTCGAGTCCTGGACGGGTGAGGACGACACCGTCACCGTCCCGGCCAAGGACGTCAAGCCGGGCGCGCTGTCCGAGCAGGACACCCTGCGGGGCTACGCCGACCACCTGCTGGGCCTGGTCGACCTCACCGCGATCCGTCCGCTCAAGGTCGTCGTGGACGCGGGCAACGGCATGGGCGGCCACACCGTGCCGACCGTCTTCGACGGCCTGCCGATCGAGCTCGTCCCGATGTACTTCGAGCTGGACGGGACCTTCCCCAACCACGAGGCCAACCCGCTCGACCCGAAGAACATCGTCGACCTCCAGGCCCGGGTCCGCGAGGTCGGCGCCGACCTCGGTCTGGCCTTCGACGGCGACGCCGACCGCTGCTTCGTCGTCGACGAGCGCGGCGAGCCGGTCTCCCCGTCCGCCATCACCGCCCTGGTCGCCGCCCGCGAGATCGCCCGCGCCCAGGCCGCCGGCGAGGCCGAGCCGACCGTCATCCACAACCTGATCACCTCCTGGACCGTCCCCGAGGTGGTCCGCGAGCTCGGCGCCAACCCGGTGCGCACCCGGGTCGGCCACTCCTTCATCAAGCAGGAGATGGCCGTCACCGACGCCGTCTTCGGCGGCGAGCACTCCGCGCACTACTACTTCCGCGACTTCTGGCGCGCCGACACCGGCATGCTGGCCGCGCTGCACGTGCTGGCCGCGCTCGGCGGGCAGCCCGGCACGCTGTCCGCGCTCACCGCCGAGTACGACCGCTACGCCGCCTCCGGCGAGATCAACAGCACCGTCGCCGACCAGGCCGCCAGCACCGCCGCCGTCCGCGCCGCCTACGCCGGCCTGGAGGGCACCACCGTCGACGAGCTGGACGGCCTCACCGTGGCCGGCCCGGACTGGTGGTTCAACCTGCGCGCCTCCAACACCGAGCCGCTGCTGCGCCTGAACGCCGAGGCCAAGGACCCGGCGAAGATGGCCGAGCTGCGCGACGGCGTGCTCGCCATCGTCCGCGCCTGACCGAGGCCTGCTGTGCCCCGGCCGGTAGGGTTGCCTATCGGCCGGGGCACCGCCGTGCCACCCCCCGACTTTTGGAGAGCCCCATGAAGCTCGAATCCTTCCTGCTGGAGATCCTGGTCTGCCCGCAGTGCCGGGCCGCGCTCACCGAGGGCGGCACCGAGGAGCAGCCCGAGCTGGTCTGCACCGGCGCGGACTGCGGCCTCGCGTACCCGGTGCGGGACGGCATTCCGGTCCTGCTGGTGGACGAGGCCCGCCGCCCGGCCTGATCCTTGGGGCGAAGCCCCCACCCCGTCAGCCCAGCGCGCACAGGACAGCAGCCGGAGGCCCGCCGCATGCTCGACGACACCCTGCTCGACGACCCGGCCGCCCTGCAGCGCGCCGACCGCGACCGCGCCCTGCTGGCCCTGGCCGGCGCCGGCGCGCGGGTCCGCACCGCGCTGCGGCTGGCCGACGCGGCCGGCCTGGACCGGCTGCGCCCGGACGGCCGCCCGCGCGCCGTCCTGGTCGCGGGCCACGGCAGCGCCCTGACGGCGGGCGAGATCCTGACCGCGCTGGCCGGCAGCGCCGGCCTGATCACCACGCTGCCGCCGACCGAGGCGGCCGCCCCGCGCGCCGACCGGGCCGGCGCGCCGCCCGCCTTCACCACCGGGCTCGGCTGGCAACTGCCCGGCTGGGCCGGCCCGCTGGACCTCCTGGTGGTCAGCTCCGCCGACGGCGGCGAACCGGGCCTGGTCAGCCTCGCCGAGCAGGCCTACGCGCGCGGCTGCGCGATCGCGGTCACCGCCCCGGTGGGCAGCCCGCTGGCCGAGGCCGCGTTGCAGGTGCGCGCGCTGCCGCTGCCGTACGTGGCCTCCGCGCTGCCCGAGGACGAGGCGCCCGCCCGCCCGGCCGCCGAGCCGGACCTCCCCGCCGAGGACCCGGCCGCGCTGTGGTCCCACCTCACCCCGCTGCTCGCGCTCGCCCAGAAGATCGGCATCACCCAGCTGCCGTACGACGCGCTGCCGGCCGTCGCCGACCTGCTGGACGCGACCGCCGTCCGCTGCCGCCCCGACGCCGCCGCGTACACCAACCCGGCCAAGGGCCTGGCCGCCCGGCTGGCCGGGACGGTCCCGCTGCTGTGGGCCGAGGGCCCGATCGCCGGGGCCGTCGCCACCCGCTTCGCCGCCCAGCTCGCCGAACGGGCCGGCCGCCCGGCGCTGGCCGGGCCGCTGCCGCAGGTGCTCACCGCCCACCGCGGCATGTTCACCGGCCAGTTGGGCGCGGGCGCGGACCCGGACGACTTCTTCCGCGACCGGGTCGACGAGCCGGATCCGCTGCACCTCCAGGTCCTGCTGCTGCGGCACGTCCCGGGGGCGCCCGGCGGTCGGCCCGGGGCCCAGCCCGGCGGCGCGGCCGACGAGGCGGACGGGCCGGCCGAGGTGCCGGAGGACGACGCGGGCCCGCGCAGCTTCGGCGTCACCCGCGCGCACCGGCTGGCCGGCGCCCACGACGTCCGGCTGACCGAGTACGCGACCACCCGGCCGGACCCGCTGCACGCGCTCGCCGACCTGGTCGCGCTGACCGACTTCGCCGCCGTCTACCTCGGGCTCGCCGCCGCGCAGTCCTGAGCCGGCGTCGCACGGCCGGTACGGTAAGCGCTCGACGGAGCAGCGCGACCAGCCATTGCGGCGGAGGGACCCGGAGCATGAGTACAGAAGGCGGCACCAAGGCACTGGTCGCGGCACTGTCCGCGAACCTGGCGATCGCGGCGGCCAAGTTCACCGCCTTCGGCTTCACCGGCTCCTCGTCGATGCTGGCCGAGGGCGTGCACTCGGTCGCCGACTCGGGCAACCAGGTGCTGCTGCTGATCGGCGGCAAGCGGGCGCGCCGGGCGGCGGACGAGGAGCACCCGTTCGGGTACGGCCGCGAGCGTTACATCTACGGCTTCCTGGTGGCGATCGTCCTCTTCAGCGTCGGCGGCCTGTTCGCGATCTACGAGGGCTGGCACAAGGTCAACCACCCGGAGAAGCTGGACTCCTGGGGCTGGGCGGTCGGCGTGCTGATCTTCGCCGTCGCGATGGAGGGCTGGTCCTTCCTCACCGCGATGCGCGAGTCGGCGAAGGCCAAGGGCGGCCAGGGCTGGGTGCAGTTCATCCGCACCGCCAAGGCCCCGGAGCTGCCGGTGGTGCTGCTGGAGGACGCCGGCGCGCTGATCGGCCTGGTGCTCGCGCTGCTCGGCGTCTCGCTCACCGTGATCACCGGCGACGGCGTCTGGGACGGCGTCGGCACCCTGGGCATCGGCGTCCTGCTGGTGCTGATCGCGGTGGTGCTCGCCCTGGAGACCAAGTCGCTGCTGCTCGGCGAGTCCGCCGACCGGGATTCGGTGCGCCGGATCCGCGAGGCGCTGGTGGACGGCGAGGCCGTCACCGGCGTGATCCACATGCGCACCCTGCACCTGGGGCCGGAGGAACTGCTGGTCGCCGCCAAGATCGCCGTCAACGCGGAGGACAGCGCGGCCCGCGTCGCGCGGGCGATCGACGCGGCGGAGGAGCGGGTCCGGGCCGCCGTCCCGATCGCGCGGGCGATCTACCTGGAGCCCGACGTCTACAGCGCCGAGAAGGCCGCCGCGGGCGAGGACCCGGCGGCCACCCCCGGCGGGCCCGGGCCCGGCGCCTCGCACTGACCGGCGCCGGTCCGCCGCCGGCCGGGGTCGGCTGGGATCCGCTTGAGGACCCGTCCGGTCCGAGGCCGAAATCGCTCATCGGCGGACGGCCGGTGGGGCCGCCGGTGTAGATTCGTCACCAGAGCCAGAACGTCGCTGCTGATGGCGGTTGATCGGCGGTCCGCCCCTGTGGGGTGTGCCCCGGTCGAGGGAGAGAGGTCCTCCGACGGTTTGTGCTGCGCAGCAGGGAACCGGTCCGCCACCACGGATCCGGCCGCCCCGGCGTAGCCGTGCACCCGTACGGCCCCGCCCCCGCTGCGACCGCACACACAGGACCTTGGCCACGCCCACCCCATCAGCGAGGAGCAGACGCATGTCGACCGACACCACCGGTGACTTCAAGGTCGCCGACCTTTCCCTGGCGCCGTTCGGCCGCAAGGAGATCCAGCTGGCCGAGCACGAGATGCCCGGCCTGATGTCGATCCGAGCCGAGTACGCCGAGTCGAAGCCGCTGACCGGCGCCCGCATCACCGGCTCGCTGCACATGACCGTGCAGACCGCCGTCCTCATCGAGACCCTGACCGCCCTGGGCGCCGAGGTCCGCTGGTGCTCCTGCAACATCTTCTCCACCCAGGACCACGCGGCCGCCGCCATCGCGGTCGGCCCGGAGGGCACCCCGGAGAACCCGCAGGGCGTGCCGGTCTTCGCCTGGAAGGGCGAGACCCTGGACGAGTACTGGTGGTGCACCGAGCAGGCTCTGACCTGGCCCGAGGGCAAGACCCCGAACATGATCCTGGACGACGGCGGCGACGCCACCCTGCTGATCCACAAGGGTGTCGAGGTCGAGAAGGCCGGTGCCGCGCCGGACCCGTCCACCGCGGACAACGACGAGTTCCGGATCATCCTGGAGCTGCTCAACCGCACCCTCAAGGACTCCCCGAACAAGTGGACCGAGGTCGCCGCCACCATCAAGGGCGTGACCGAGGAGACCACCACCGGTGTCCACCGCCTGTACGAGATGCACCGTGACGGCCAGCTGCTGTTCCCGGCGATCAACGTCAACGACTCGGTCACCAAGTCGAAGTTCGACAACAAGTACGGCTGCCGCCACTCGCTCATCGACGGCATCAACCGCGCCACCGACGTCCTGATCGGCGGCAAGGTCGCCGTCGTCTGCGGCTACGGCGACGTCGGCAAGGGCTGCGCCGAGTCGCTGCGCGGCCAGGGCGCCCGCGTCATCGTCACCGAGATCGACCCGATCTGCGCGCTCCAGGCGGCGATGGACGGCTACCAGGTCGCCACCCTGGAGGACGTCGTCGAGACGGCCGACATCTTCATCACGACCACGGGCAACAAGGACATCATCATGGCCTCCCACATGGCCCGGATGAAGCACCAGGCCATCGTCGGCAACATCGGCCACTTCGACAACGAGATCGACATGGCCGGCCTGGCGCAGCTGCCCGGCGTGGTGAAGACCGAGGTCAAGCCGCAGGTCCACGAGTGGCGCAAGGCCGACGGCCGCACCATCATCGTCCTCTCCGAGGGCCGCCTGCTGAACCTGGGCAACGCGACCGGCCACCCGTCGTTCGTGATGTCCAACTCCTTCGCGAACCAGACGATCGCCCAGATCGAGCTGTTCACGAAGACCGAGCAGTACCCGATCGGCGTCTACGTGCTGCCCAAGCACCTGGACGAGAAGGTCGCCCGGCTGCACCTCGACGCGCTCGGCGTGAAGCTGACCACCCTGAGCCAGGAGCAGGCCGACTACATCGGCGTCCCGGTCGAGGGCCCGTACAAGGCGGAGCAGTACCGCTACTGATGCGGTGAGCCGTACGCCGGTGGCCGGCACCCCTGCGCAGGGGTGCCGGCCACCGGCGCGTTCGGTCGGCCGTCGGCGATTCAGGGCACGATGACGTCGGTGGTCCAGTCGGTGGCGTCCGGGCCGAGGGCCTCGGTGTGGGCGAGCATCCAGGGGAGGCCGCCGAGCTGCTCCAGGGAGGGCGGATCGCCGGCTCCGGTGCCGATGGAGATCTCCACCCCGTTCTGGACGGACTCCAAGGGCGGGTGCGGGTCGGTGTAGGGCGAGCCGTCCGTGCTGGTGTAGACCGGGCGCGGCCCGATCGGCCGCAGGGTGACCGAGACGTTCTTCCCCTCGACCTGGAACATCAGCCACAGGCTCCAGGCGCCGACGCCGTCCGTGTCCGGCCGCCAGAGCGAGATGTCGGTGGCCTTGAACGTCTCGGGCAGGCCGGTGAACCGCACCGGCAGGGGGACGTCCCAGTGGCCGTACCGGACATCGGCCGCGACCCTGAGCAGAATCTCCTGGGAGAAGTTTTCGAGGCGGCCGCCACCGTTTCCGCTGATCTCCGCCCACCGGCCGTCGGGGGTCAGCCAGCGCAGCGTCGGGGCGGCCGTACCGCCCGAGTCGACCAGCCAGTAGGCCGGCCGCCGTTGGCGGGCCGGCAGCGTCGCCAGGGCGTGGCGCAGGTCCAGCGAGGCGTCGAGGTCGACGGGTACGGACTCGGTGTCGAGGTCGGTGCCCGGCCGGCTGGTCCGTCGCCACCAGGAGGTGCGCTGCTCGGCCAGGAAGGTGTTGACCAGCACCCTGCGGGCGTAGCCGTCCAGGTTCTCCATGCGGCCTGCCCGCGACCAGTTCACGTACAGCTTGGTGATGGTCTCCTGGACCAGGTCGTCCGCGCGGTGCCAGTCCCCGCACAGCAGATAGGCGACCTTGCGCAGCCAGCCGCTCCTGGAAGCCACGTACTCCGTGAACTCCTCGTCGCGTGCCTGCTTCGCCATCTGCGCCCCCCTTCTCCCGCGTACCGTCGGCGCTCGTGCGCGCCGTCCACCCCCCTAATGCGGGCACCCGCCCCGAACGTTGCATGCGAAGTGCGCACGTAGGCTTTCGGGCATGCCCAACGGCCGGTACTCGCTCCATACAGCCATGACTCCTCTGGGTCACGACCGCGTGCTGCTCGGGGAGGAGCGCTTCAGCTGCGCCCCCGGGGCGGCCGGCTGGCGGTACGTCTCCAAGACCTACGCGCCGGACGGGCGGGTGATCGGCAGCGTCGACCTCACCCTGGACTCGCGGGCCCGCCCGCTGCGGATGGAGCTGCGGGCCGGTGGCTGGCAGGTGCGCGGCGGCGCGGTGGACGGCGTCGCCTGGGTCCGGACGGACGCGGCGGACCCGGGCGGCGAGCACAGCGTGGAGGGGCACGACCGGGCGCACGGGTTCACCGGCGGCTCGCCGGCCTTCCTGGTCGCCACCGCCCGGCTGCTGCGGCTGCGGGAGGGGGCGAGTGCACGGGTGCGGCTGGTCGCCTTCACCGAACCGGTGCTGGCGCCGCGCACCTTCGACCAGGGGTGGCTGCTGGAGGGTGTCGACACGCACCAGACCGACTCCGGGCCGCTGCTGGTCGAGCGGTACCAGGTCGCGGACCTGGAGACCGGCGAGCAGCAGGTCGTGCACCTCGCGGGGGACGTGGTGCTGGCGGCCGACGGGATCGAACTGGAGGAGCTGGCGTCGCCGCCGAACGCCTGGCCGGCGCAGTTCGGGGAGTAGGTCCGGGCTGAGTGGGTCGGGCGGCGGGCCCGACAGCGCGGTGGGCCTAGGCGGGCGGCGCGAAGCCGGTGCCGGGGGCCGGTGTCGGGGCTGGGGCCGGTGTCGGGGACGGCTGGTCGGCGGTGGGCGGGGCGGGCTTCTCGAAGGAGGGGGCGGCCGGGGCCGCGGTCGTCGGCGGGGTCGTTGCCGCGGTCGTCGTCGGGACGCCGAGGACGCGCAGCGGCCCGCCGTCCGCGGTGGGCGGCTGGGGCGCGGGAGCCGGCCACGCGGCGGGTGCGGGGGCCGCGGTCCGCTGCCGCTGCCACTGGGCCTGGGCCCGCGTCCACTCCCGGCGCTGGCGCTCGGTGAGCACCGCGCCCAGGTATGCCGCCGGGTGCAGCCCCTGCGCCACCGGATGACCGGTCCGGGCGGCCAGGTCGCCGGCCAGCCGGGTGGACATCTGGAGCGCCACCGTGGGGTCCAACTGGCCTATGCGGCCAAGCAGTTGGCGAATCGCCAGCCAGAGTGGCTCCGGCACGGCGGACAGGTCCATCGCGACCAGCTCCCGGCCCATCGTCTGGAGCAGGTGCGGGTGCACGGGCGGCAGCGGCGGCGTCCCCCCGCCCGGGGTGCGCTCGCGGACGACCACCGTCCCGGCGAAGATGTCGCCCAGCCGCTTGCCGTCCACGTTCACGGCCGAGGTGATCACCGCCGGCACGCCGGTCATGGCGACCAACTCCATGAAGCCGACCAGCCCGCGCACCAGCGAGTGCCGGAACCGCACCGGGCCGCCGTCGGTGCGCACCACCCGCAAGCCGAGCGCGGCCTTGCCGAGCGAGCGCCCGTGGGTGAAGGTCTCGACCATCACCGGCACGGCCACCAGGAAGAACACCAGCAGCCCGATCAGGGTGGCCGCCAGCGCCGCACCGTCCAGTCCGATCAGGGCGACGCTCAGGGTGAGCGAGACCAGGAACAGGGCGGCGAACTCCACGAGCAGGTCCAGCGTGATCGCCAGCGCCCGGCTGGGAAGCTTCGCCGTCTGCAGGTCGAGGACGACCGCCTCACCCGTCACCAGGTCGCTCAAGACACCTGTCCGTTCACGTTCGTGGAGCCGTACAGCTCACTCATGGAGGCCGCCGAGGGCGGCACGGACGAGGGGAGGGGCGTCATCCGGACCGGCCCCCACGACCTGCTCTCCGCAGTCTGATCCGCAGCCGCAAACATACGGCGCCCGGTGGTCGCACGGGAAGTGAGATCCCGGCGGTCGGGGGGCCCACCGCTGCTGGCATGCTGGGCCGCGCGTATCCGTACGTACCCGCCCGTCCACCCGCCCGCGACCGGGCCCCCTCGCGCCCACCGCCGACCATGGAGCCGCCGAATGGACCTGGACGTCTTCGTCGCCACCCACCAGGGGGAGTGGGCACGGCTGGACGCCCTCGCCCGACGGCGCCGGCTCAGCGGAGAGGAGGCCGACGAACTGGTCACCTTGTACCAGCGCGCCACCGGCCACCTGGCCAAGGTCCAGGCCGCCGCGCCGGACCCTGCCCTGCTCAGCCGGCTGACCGGCCTGGTCTCGCGGGCCCGCAGCGCGGTGACCGGATCGCGCAGCAGCGGATGGCACGACGTCGCCCGGTACTACACGGTGAGCTTCCCGGCCGCGCTGTACCGCGCGCGCCGCTGGTGGGTGCCGGTCGCGGTCGTCTCGCTGCTGGCCACCGCGGTGCTCGCCTGGTGGATGGCCACCCACCCCGAGGTCCGCAACAGCCTGGTCGCCCCGGATCACCTGCGGGAGATGACCCGCCCGGGCGGGCAGTACGAGTCGTACTACTCGGACCGCCCGGCGAGTTCGTTCGCCGCGCAGGTCTGGACGAACAACGCCTGGATCGCCGTGCAGTGCCTGCTGTTCGGGATCGCGCTGGGTCTCCCGGTGCTCTGGGTGATGTGGACCAACGTGGTCAACCTCGGTGTCGGCGTCGGGCTGATGGCCTCCGCCGGGCGACTCGACGTCTTCCTCGGCCTGCTCATCCCGCACGGCCTGCTGGAGCTGACCGCGGTGTTCGTGGCCGGAGGCCTCGGTCTGCGCCTCGGCTGGACGGTCATCGACCCCGGCCCGCGCACCCGTGGAACGGCCCTGGCCGAACAGGGCCGCTCCATCATCGGCATGTCCATCGGCCTTGCCACGGTGCTGGCCGTTTCCGGTGTGCTCGAAGCGTTCGTCACCCCTTCCGGGCTGCCCACCTGGGCACGCATCTCGATCGGAGTGCTGGCCGAGGCGGCATTCCTTCTCTACGCGCTGGTGTGGGGCCGAAAGGCCGCCGAGGCCGGCGAAGTCGGTGATCTGGACGCGGCCGATCGGGCGGATCTGCAACCCGTCGCGGCCTGAGACGAGGTGATCGACATGCCTCTGACCTGGTACTCTTCTCGCATCCCGACCAAACCATTGACGTGGTGAGGGTGGGCTAGTAGGTTTGAACGGTTGGGACAGACTGGACAACGGTCAGTCCCGGGCGTTAGTGTCTACGACACCGCCAAATTGAGGTGAGCGCGTTTTATGAATGCGCATCCTTCGACGAAGCAAAATCCCGCGGACTGAGCACATCGAAAGCTTTGATAAGCTTCGGAGCGAAGTTCGAAGGAAATCCCGCCAGCGGGAATTCGGAGAAACGAAGCCGGTAAGAACGGCCGCGAGGATCTGATAAGCTGGAAACACGAAAGAACGAAGCGCCCGGAGGGCCCGCTGGAAGGCGGCCTGAAGGAAGTGTCCGTTCCTTGAGAACTCAACAGCGTGCCAAAAGTCAACGCCAGATATGTTGACATCCCCGGCCTCAGAATCTTCTGGGGTTGGA
>NZ_JBIVJF010000038.1:0-51578 GCF_044750105.1 Kitasatospora sp. NPDC088861 | reverse complement strand
TGTTTTCCGCTCCGTTTCCGGCGCTTCGTTCATCCAACTCGCTGGTGTCTTCTGCGGCTTGACGCCCCGTCCGACGTTTCAAACTCTAGCCGATCTCCACTCCGAAAAGCGAATCGACCGCAATCCAATAAAACGAGCACACCGATATACACACCGGGCCTCGCTCGCACATGGCAAGCCGACCCGGCCCGAACCCGGGACGTGGTGTTTCGAAAGGATTGGCCGCCCCGGGACCGTCCGCGCCGATGCGTGTCCGGTGCTCCCTGCCGAGCGACTGGCTGACAGTACCCCTACTCAGCGCCCGAAACAAATGCCCAGCCCAGGGCGCGCCCGCCAAGGCGAGCACGGACAGACCGTGCTCGACCTCGGCGGACGCACCCCCTACGAAACGCGACGCGCAGGGTCAGCCGACGGCGCCGAGGATCGGCGCCCAGGCGGCACCGGTGAGTGCGGCCACCGCCTGCTGCTCGGAGAGCGGAGGAGCGGCACGGGTCGGCTTCGGCGTCTCGGCGCCGGTGCCGCCGCCGGTGCTGTTCCACTGCACCATCTGAAGCTGCGCGCCGGTCGACTTCAGGGTCACCGTCACCGTCCAGCGGCGGGCGGTGTCGGGACGGACCGGGTGCGCGGCCGCGTTCTGCTGGAACATCACCAGGGCCCCGCCGGGAATCTCGGCGCTGCTCGGCAGCTCGCTCATCTTGCAGGTGTCACCGTCACGCTTGGGCTGCCACTCGCAGCTCAGCCCGTCGCCGTCCTTGAGCGGCAGCTGGAGCCGCACGGCCGAGACACCGACGAAGGCGGCGCCGTGCCCGTCGTCGAGGACCAGTCCGCCGTTGGCGACGCGCCCGTTGGACGGATCCGAGGGGTTGTTGCTCTGCCCGCTCTCCGCGCTGAACCGGCCGCCGGGGAACGTCGCCTCCAGAGCCTGGATCATCTGGGTGTCGGTGATCGCGGAACGCGGCATCGCCATCGCCGCCACCCTGATGTCGGATCCTTCGGAGTGCATCCCGGCGAGCACGTCGGGGATCACCAGGCCGGCCGCCGCGATCACGGTGCAGGCGCCGACCCCGGCGATGACGCCGGCCGTGCGCCGACGCCGGCGGCTTCGCCCGCGCTGGACGGCTCCGCGCATGAGCGTGGTGAGGTCTGGTTCGAGGGAGTCGGTCGTGCGGTCCAGGGCGTGTGCGAGGTCTGCTTCGAACGGCATGCTGGCGTCACCTATTTCTGTCGCTGATGGGGGCTTCGTGGCGATTTCGACCTGCGCGCACCGATGTTCAGTGCGGAACCAGGTCGGACAGGCTGTCGCCGAGCAGGGCACGCACCCTGCCGAGCGCCCGGGTGCCCTGGGAGCGGACCGCGCTGCTGCTCAGCTTGAGCATCCGGGCGGTCTCCTCGATGCTGCGGTCCTCCCAGTAGCGCAGCAGCAGCACCGCCCGGTCGCGGGGCGGAAGTTGGCCGAGCGCGTCCAACAGGGTGAGTCGCAGTGCGGTGTCGGGGCCGGCCGCCGCGCTGTCGGGCATGTTCCCGATGGGGCGCTCGCCGCTGCTCCGTCGACGCCGCAGGCTGAGGAAGGTGCGGACCAGGACCGTCTGGGCGTAGGCGGCCGGGTTGTCCGCCTTGGCCACCCGCTTCCAGTGCACGTACACCCGGCTGAGGGTCTCCTGGACCAGGTCCTCGGCAAGATGCGCGTCGCCGGCCGCGAGGACGTACGCGGAGCGGTACAGCGCCTTCGCCCTCGCCGCCACGAACGCCAGGTACTCATCCTCCTGTGCTGATTTCACTCGGTTCCCGCCTGTTCCCTTGTCCTGTGATCCCCGTGCATACCCCTCATGACTACGTAAGGCGTCAGCATGTCGCGCGGGCGGGGCACCTTCTTTTTTTTCACCGCTGCCGCGTCGGCCGCCCTCTACGGACACCTTCGTCTCCCCTTCGTCTCCCCGCGGCCGACCCCGCGAGAAGCAGCCCCGGCCAGCGGTGATGCGGTCGGTATCATGCGCCCGGGGGTTCGTTTGCAGGCAGAGGGGAACGGTCGGTGGGTGGGTTGCGGTTCACGGTGCTGGGACCGATACGGGGGTGGCGGGACGGCGGCGAACTCGCACTCGGGTCGCCGCAGCAGCGGAACCTGCTGCTCTCGCTGCTGCTGAGGGCCAACCACCCCGTGTCGACCGGTCAGCTCGTCGACGACCTGTGGGGCGAGGAGCCGCCCGCCAAGCCCGTAGCCGTGATCCGGACGTACGTCCACCGCCTGCGCCGCGTCCTCGGGCCCGCCCCGCTGACCTCGCTCAGCGGGGGCTACCTGCTCACCGTGGATCCCGGGGAGCTGGACACCCACCGCTGCGAGGAGCTCGTCGGCGCGGCGAAGGAGCTCAGCGGCGCCGGGGAGCACGCCCGCGCCGCCGCGACGCTGCGCCTGGCACTGGCCCTCTGGCAGGGCGAGCCGATGTCCGGACTCTCCGGCCCCTATGCCGAGCGGCAGCGCGGCGAGTGGACCGAACGCCGGGTGACCGTCCTGGAGTCGTGTCTGGAGGCCGAGATCGAGGCCGGACCGTCCGGCGAGGCCGTCGCCGAACTGACCGCGGTCGCGGCCGAGCACCCGCTCAGGGAACGGTTCTCCGAGCTGCTGATGCTCGCCCTCTACCGGGCCGGGCGGCAGGCCGAGGCCCTGAGCGTGTACCGCGACACGGACCGGCGGCTGCGGGCGCAGCTCGGCGTCGCCGCCGGGCCCGGTCTGCGCGAGTTGCAGCGCCGGATCCTGGTGGCCGACACCGCCCTCGTGGCGCCCGCGCCGCCCCGGCCCGACACCACCACCACGGCCCGCCCGCCGTACCACGCGCCGATCCGGCCGACCCAGGTACCGGCCGACCTCGCCGACTTCACCGGCCGCGAGGCGCAGACGGAAGCGGTGCGGGCCGTCCTGCTCGCGCCCCGCACCGTGCCCGTGGCGACGGTGTCGGGCCTGGGCGGCATGGGCAAGACGGCCCTGGCCGTCCATGTCGCGCACGGCCTGGCCGCCGACTTCCCCGACGGCCAGCTCTACGTCGACCTGCACGGGGCCGACGGCCGCCCGACCCCGCCCGAGGAGGTGCTGGGCGCCTTCCTCCGCGCCCTCGGCGTGCCGGCGGAGGCGCTGCCCGCCGGGCTCGCCGAACGCTCCGCCCAGTTCCGCTCGCTGCTCTCCGGCCGACGCGTGCTGATGGTCCTCGACAACGCCCGGGACGCCGAACAGATCAGGCCGCTGCTGCCCGGCCGGCCCGGTTGCGCCGTGCTCGTCACCAGCCGGGCCAGGCTCGGTTCACTTCCCAACGCGCACGTCGTCGAGCTGCCGGCCTTCGCCCCGGAGGAGGCCCTCGACCTGCTCGGCCAGGTGGTCGGCGGGCAGCGGTTGCGGGCCGAGGCGGACACGGCCCGGGAGCTCGTGCGGCTCTGCGGTCACCTCCCGTTGGCCGTGCGCATCCTCGCCGCCCGCCTCTCCTGCCGGCCGGGCTGGACCATGGCCCGGCTGCTCGACAAGCTGTCCGAGAATCGTCGCCGGCTGGACGTGCTGCGCACCGAGGACCTCGCCGTCGAGTCGGCGTTCCGCTTCGGCTACGACCAGCTGACGCCCGACCAGGCCCGGGCCTTCTGTCTGTTGGCGGTGCCGGACGTGCCCGACCTGTCGCCGGGCGCGGTCGCGGCGGTGCTCGACCTGCCCGAGCACGAGGCCGAGGAGCTGGCCGAGTCGCTGGTCGACTGCTCGATGCTGGAGACCGCGCCGCCGGACCGCTACCGGTACCACGACCTGCTGCGTGCCTTCGCCCAGCGGCTCGTCCCGGAGACAGCGGCCGACGTCGAGGCCGGCACGGGCTCGGCCCCGGAGGCGGACCGCCCGGCCGCCGTCCTCACCCGCCTGGTGATCCGCCAGCACGCCGAGACCGTCGCGGCCCTCGGCCCGGCCGCCACCCGCGCGGCCCTGACCGGCGCCGGTGCACCGTACGCTCCCGACTGCCGCGCGGTGGCCCGCGGTCGCGGCGAGTACCACGGCATCGGCGCTCTGGTCGGCCAGTACGCCGGGCTCCCCCGGCCACCCCGGCTCGATCTGGTGGCCGAACTGCTGCTCGGGGGCAGCCTGTTGTGCGAGACCGGCCAGGCCGCCCGGCCGCTGGGGCACGCGGCCAAGGTCCTGCTCCAGGCCGCCGTCCGGCAGGGCGACCGAACGGCCGAGGTCAGGGCCCGGCTGGTGCTCGGTCGGCTGCTGACCGAGGTCGGCTCCGAACCCGCGGCCCTCGGCGAGCTGATCAGGTCCCGCGACCTGTGCATCGCCCACGGCCTGCCGGGGCCGCTGCTCGCCCTGGCCCACGCCTCGCTGGCCGCCCTGTTCCTTCAGGTCGGTCGGCCGGGCGACGCGGTCGACGGCTTCGCGGCGGCGATCGCGGTCTGGGAACGGCTCGGCGACCGGCGCTCGGTGGCGGGCGAACTGCTCAACCTGGCCGGTGCGTTCACCGAGCTCGGCCGGCCCGAGGCGGCGGTCCGCGTCGTCGACCAGTCCCTGCTGATCTGCCACCAGCTCGCCGACCACGAGCTCCAGGCGCTCGCCCTCGACTCGTTGGGGACGATCGCCCACGATCGCGGCGAGTTCGAGCAGGCCCTGCGCCACCACCGCGGCGCCCTCGCCCTGCTGCGGCCGGACGACCGGCGCCGGACGGGCCGCACGCTCCTGCGGCTCACCGAGTCGCTGCGAGCCGTCGGCCGCGGCGACGAGGCGGTGGAGGCGGCCGACCGGGCGGTCGAGGTGCTGACGCTCGACGGCGACCGCCGCGGGCGGGGGCTGGCCTTGGCGGCGCTCGGTGACGCGCTCGCCGACCGCGGCGCCGCCGAGGACGCGGCCCGGGCGTGCCGGTCGGAGGCCTACGACATCCTGGCCTCCATCGGCTCCCCCGAAGCCGACCGGCTGCGCGCCCTGATCGGCCTCGGCGGGGCCGCCGACCGGCCCCGCCGGCAGTGGCCGTCCTGGCTGCCGGCGTGATCCTCCCCTCGCCCCGGGGGTGTTCGGCTGGCGGGCCGACGGCTCAGCGCAGCTCCCACACCTGGTTCTCCGCGTTCGAGCAGGCCGCCACCCTGACGTAGTAACCGGCTCCGTCGGACGTCAGACAGCCCTTGGTGGCGCCGTTGACGATCTGGTAGCCGCCCCGAACCTGCGTGAAGGACCAGAGCTGGTTGTCGGTGAACGGCGGGCTCGTCCAGATCTGCACGCGCCCGTCGCCCGTGTCCAGGTCCAGCACCTTGGTGTAGTTGCTGGAGGCGTTGCGCAGGAAGTACTTCCCCTCGAAGACCTTCTCCAGCCGCCACACCTGGGCCGACGTGCCGTTGACGCTGAAGGTGCCGACTCGGTTGCCGTTCTGGTCCCCGGAGTAGGAGTTGTCCAGCGCGCCGCCGACGCTGGCGATCTGTGCCTGGGAGGGCAGCTGCGGCTGCGGTTTCGGCTCCGGTGTGGGCGGCGTGGGCGGCGCCGACGTCGCGGACGGTGTGGGCGTGGGCGGTTCGTGGGAAGCGGGCGGGGACGGGACGGCGGAGGTCGGCGCGGGCGGGGCGGGGTTCTGGCCGGCGGTGGGCCCCGTGGAGGCCGGAGCCGGCACACCGGGCTGGGACGGGGAGGCGGAGGTCGGCGCGGGCGGGGCCGGGTTCTGGCCGGCGGTGGGCGCGCCGGAGGCCGGAACCGGCACACCGGGCCGGACGGGCCCGGCGGAGGTCCGCCCGGCGACCGGCTCGGGCTCGGCGCCGGGCGTGGGGCTCCCGCCCGCTTCCGGTCCGGCCGACGGCACCGGGGCCGTCGGCTCGGCGGGCTGCTGTCCGGCGGGTTGGCGGTCGGCTGCCACCGCCGCGGGAACGGCCGGGCCCGAGAGGCCGGCCACCGGGCCCGCGACGGCGGCGGCGTCCGGCGCGCCGTCCTCGTCGGACCGGATCACCGTCGCGCCGGAGGCCCCGACCACGCAGAGCAGCGACAGCGCCGTCACCCCGATCAGCCCGCGCAGGCGGAACCTGGCCCACGGTGCGCGTCCGGCGACCGGCCGGGGCCCGACCGGAGCCGGCGGCGCCGTCTCCTCGGCCGGTGCGAGGGCGTCCCGTACCGCCGCGGCCATCGCCGCCGCGTCGGGCCAGCGCTCGCCGGGATCCTTGGCCATCGCCCGCTCGACCAGCGCCCACACCGGCGCGGGCACGTCCTCCGGAAGCGGCGGCACGGGCTCCGTCAGGTGCTTGAGGATCAGTTCGAGGGCGGTCTCCCCGTCGAAGGGGAGCTTGCCGGCGAGGCATTCGTAGAGGACGACGCCGAGCGCGTAGAGGTCCGCCGAGGCGGTGACCGTCCCGGTGGAGGCCTGTTCGGGCGCCTGGTAGGCGGCGGTGCCGAGCACCATGCCCGGTACGGTCAGCCGGGCGTCGCAGCCGGGCCGGGCGATGCCGAAGTCCGCGATCACCGTCCGGTCGCCGCGGACCATCAGGTTGGCCGGTTTGATGTCCCGGTGGACCACCCCGGACTCGTGCGCGGCCTCCAACGCCTCCAGCACCTGGAGCGCCATCCGGAGGGTCTCCTCCACCGGCAGCGCGCCGCGGCGCTCCAGCACGGCGCTCAGCGGTTCCCCGTCGATCAGCTCCATGACCAGGTAGCCGACCGAGGGCCGCCCGTCCACGGCGCTGTGCCCGTAGTCGTAGACGCCGACGATGCCCGGGTGGCGCAGCTGCGCCATGACGCGGGCCTCGGCGTGGAAGCGTTCGGCGAAGCCGGATTCGTCCAGTAGGGCCGGCTTCACCACCTTGACCGCGACCCGGCGGCCCAGGACCTCGTCCTCGGCGAGCCACACGTCGCCCATCGACCCGCCGCCCAGCAGGTCCACCAGCCGGTAGCGGTCGGCGAGCACGGTGCCGCGCATGATACTCCCTGAATCAAGCCCGAGGACCGGAGCGAATCCGGAGACCGGCCCGGTTCCATGGGCGCACCTTGGTCCGGGGCGCCCTCCGAGGATCATGACACCGGCAAAACAACTACTGGCTGTCCATCATATGAATCACGATCGACTCAAGCCATTCCCGCCCCATGCCCCACCCCACGCCCCCGCGTCTCGACGGCCGCGTTGACGCAGCCGACCGGGTGGGGTGTCAGGCACACTCCCCCGGCTGCGACCGGTCACCGGTCACCGGTCCACTCGAAGGAACGCCGTCGTCGAGCCTCGCGGAAGCCGTCGGCGGGGAGGCGGCTCGTCCTCGGTCCCGGACGGCCGCGGAGCAGGCCGTCAAGGCCTCCCGAAGCGCCGGACCGACTTCTCGCGCTTCTCGCGCCAAAGGTTCGTAGCAAAATTACCTGTCACTGGAATGCAGGTCACCAGGCCTTTTCGCATCGCGCCCCCGGACCGGCCGACCTAGCGTGGTTCGCGGCGCTCCTCCCCGACATTCCTCGCCGCACGCGAGCCATGGGACTGAGCCTCAGATCCGCCCGAGCACAGCTTCGGCGGCACACGAACAGATGAATTCAGAAAGGCTCACGCATGGGCTTCAACCGTGTCGACGCGGTGATGGCCGTTCCCGACAAGCCGAACCAGCTCTGGGTGTTCTCCAACACCGACTACCGGCGCGTCGAAATCACCGTGACGAGCAGCCACCCGTACCCGGACAAGCTCATCCTCAAGGGCACCATCCGCGAGGACTGGCCCAGCCTGTCGGACTTCGCGAAGATCGACGCCGTCATGAAGGTCCCGGACGGCAGCAACGAGTACTGGGTCTTCTCCGGCGACCGGTTCGTGCGGATCAACGTCGCCAACGGGGAGCCGCACAAGGACACCAAGACCTACGGTCCGGCGCCGCTGAGCGAGTGGGAAGGCCTCACCAAGGGCTGACGGCCGCCTCGGGTGCCCGGACCGCACCGGACCCGCCGCATCCCAGCGCTGGACGCCCGGCCGGGCCGCCCCCGGCCGGGCGTCTCACGTACCCGTACGTGCCCCGAGCCGTCGGTCCCTTCGTCCACCCCACCTCCCCCGCCCACGTTCGCCCGCTCCGATCGGAGACCTGCCCATGGGTCAGTTCGTCACAGACGTCAACGTCCTGGTCGCCTACGACGACCCGGTGCGGAGTCCGTTCCACACACCCACCGGGTGGGAGTGGATCGACGTCGACCTGAACAAGGGCGCGCACGGCGCCTACCTGTACCTCGTCTTCGAACGGTCCGCCGACGACCGGCCCGTCACCGGCATCCGCGTCCTGAAGGACGACGAGAAGCCGCCCGCCGGGTACCAGAAGCTGCCGGTCGACCTCAACAGGGGGACGCCCGTACACGGCACGGCCCTGTTCCTGGCCGTCACCCGCCAGGAAGGCGCAGGCCGGCCCGTCGTCGACCTCACCGTCACGCACTGGAAGGACGGATCGCAGGAGATCCCTCCCGAGACGGGCTACACCCGCGTCGACACCGATCTCAACAAGGGCGCCAAGGGCGACCTCATCTACCTCGACTACCTCCGGGCCACCGAGAACGCACCCTCCGGTTCGCCCGCCACGCCGGACCAGGAGAACGCGTGAACACTCCCCACTCCCCGCAGAGCGCTCCGTCGCTGCCGGACTCGCTGCTGAAGGCCCTCAAGCGCAAACCCCGCCCCGGCGGTCTGAAGGCCATCCGACACGTGGTCTTCCTGATGCAGGAGAACCGTTCCTTCGACCACTACTTCGGCAGCAACTTCCGAGGAGTGCGCGGGTACGACGACCGCAACCTCGTCACGTTCCCCGGGACCGACGGCCGCACCGTCCTCGACCAGCCCGACCCGGACCACCCGTCCACGCCCCGGAGGCCCTACCAGCTCAGACCGGACCAGGGTACGGCCGAGCCGGCGGCCCACACCTGGCCCACCGGCCACCAGGCGTGGAACAACGGCCGCTACGACCAGTGGATCAAGGCCAAGGGGACCGTCACGATGGGCTACTTCGACCAGCCGGAGGTCGTCGGCACCTACCGGGCGCTGGCCGAGCGGTTCACCGTGTGCGACGCCTACCACTGCTCGGTGATGAGCGAGACCACCTCGAACCGCAACTACCTCTTCAGCGGATTCGGCGGCTGGGAGCCCGACGGGTCGCGGGTCACCGGATCGGCCGCGCACGACCGCGAGAACCCCGATGCGACCTACGCGGGGGACCGGACGCCGGGCTACAACTGGTCCAGTTATCCCGAGATCCTGGAGGGCAACAACGACCCCTTCGGCTCCGACGGGATCAGCTGGCGCGTCTACCAGGGCTGGGACAACTACTACGACAACAACCTGGACTTCCACGCCGAGTTCAAGCGGATCTTCCAGACCGTGCTGAAGACGGCCAAGCTCGACTACCTGAGCCTGTACGACTTCTACAAGGATCCGAAGCGCGTGCGCCCGGAGGACGTGGAGGCCCTCGCCAAGGCGGTCGCCGACCTGCCGCCGGCCGACCGGAGCCTCTACGACCGCGGGCTCTTCCGCTGCCCGCCCCCGCCGGACTCGAAGCAGAACCCGAAGAACTACCGCGACTTCGTCTACGCGTTCGCCCAGGACGTGGCGGCGAAGAGGGTCCCCCGGGTCTCGTACCTGGTGCCCTCGGACGCGGACTCGGAGCACCCGGGCGACGGCGGTTCGGCCCCCATGACCGGCGAGGAGGTCGTCGCCCAGGTCCTGGACGTCATCGCCTCCGACGAGGACATGTGGGACTCCACCGTGCTGTTCATCAGCTACGACGAGAACGACGGCTTCTTCGACCACGTGCCGCCGCCGGTGCCCCCGCAGGGCGTCGACGACGAGTACGTCGGCAAGGAGCCCATCGGCCTGGGCATGCGCGTGCCGATGATCGTCGTCTCCCCGTGGACCGTGGGCGGCTACGTCAACTCCCAGGTCTTCGACCACACCTCACAAATCCGGTTCCTGGAGGAGTGGTTGGGCGTACGGCAGCCCGCCATCAGCCGCTGGCGGCGCACCGTGGCCGGCAACCTCACCTCGGTCTTCGACTTCGACCGCACCGGCGACCCGCCACCGCAACCCGCCGACCCCACCCGGCGCCTGGCCCGCCCGCTGCCGTACCAGCCGGACGCCCACGGCGCCCTGGACCAGAAGCAGGGCGCGTTCGTCCTCCAGCCGACCAACACCGGCGCCGCCGCCGTCCACCTGACCCTGTACGACAACGTCGGCACGTCCGGCGCCTACGACGCCCCTCGACACTTCGACGTGCTCGGCACCACCACGCCCGCCACCAAAGTGCCGGTGCGCGGAGGAAGTTACGACTTCTACCTCACCGGCCCCAACGGATTCCGCCGCGAGTTCGCCGGGAAGGCCGCCGGGGCCGCAGCCGAAACCTCCGTGGCCACCGCCATCGCCACCGCCCCGAAGCGCGTTCTCACCCTGACGATCACGTCGCCGAGCGCCACGCCGCAGACCGTCACCGTGGCGCCCCGGCACTACAGCACCGCGAAGGCGCTGACCGGGACCGTCGTCACGGGCAAACCCCTCGTCCTCGCCTGGGACACCGATGCCGCCGACGGCTGGTACGACCTGGACCTCGCGATCGCCGAGGACGCGTCCTTCCGCCGCCGCCTCATGGGCCACGTCGAGAACGGCCGGCCGAGCATCAGCGGCTGAACGGCGAAGAGGCCGGCGCCGGGGCGCGGCGCCGGCCTCTTCGGGTGTGAGGCGTCCTACCGGCGGCCGCGGGCCGGTGCGGGGTTGAGCTTGGCACTGAGCACCGACAGGAAGGTCGGGAGCCTGTCCACCGCGGTCTTGGGGACGGGGGTGACCTGGACGGTGTCCCGGACCACGTCCTGCACGACGAGCTTGTAGGTGCCGCCCTCCTCGACGAGTTCGGCGGCGTAGAGCAGTGTTTCTTCCACCAGTGATCCTCCGGTTGTCTGTCGTACGGCGGGTCAGGAGCCGTTGAGCCAGGCGCTCCACGCCTTGGTCGCCTGCTCCTCGTCCGCTCCCTCGGCGAACAGGTGGTGGCCCAGCCAGATCGGCCAGTTCCAGGTGCCGCCGTTGAAGAACCGGTACAGCGCGTCCGGGCCGCGCAGGCCGATGAAGTCGGGGCTGAGCCAGTCCACGACGACCGCCTCCGGGCCGCCGTCCGTACCGGGGACGTGGAGTTCGAGCCGGTCGCCGACGGCAGCGTCCTCGGCGAGGCCGAGGCGTCGGCGCAGGGCGGCGAAGTCGGCCGGGTCGGCGGTGGGTTCGGGGCGCTGGGCCTTGACGTAGACGGCGGGGCGGCCGCCGAAGTGCCGCAGGTACTCGGCGAGGCCGTGCTGGTAGAAGTGGACGTGCTTCTCGGCCGCGTCCGCCTTGGTGTCCCAGGTCGCGTCCCAGACGCCCTCGTGCACCCAGTGGATTCCCATCCGCAGGTGGCTCGTTCCGCTGTCCACCGGCTCGATCCGGTAGCTGAGCGTGTTGGAGAACTCGTCGCCCAGGGTCGCCCGGACGGCGAAGTGGCTCGGCGGCTCCCACACCACGACGGTGCTGTCGGACCGGGTGGCCTTTCCGCCGACGCGCGGCTCGACCTCCATCGGGTACAGCCAGCCCAGGTTGCCGGCGCCGGTGGCGACCGCGGCCCAGACCTGTTCGGGTGTCGCGGGCAGGTCCTGTTCCTTGCGGACCTCGAACTCTCGGGTCATGGTCGGTTCTCCTTCGTCGTCGGTCGGGTGTCAGTAGGTGAGCGGGAGGGCGCTCAGCCGCCGTTGCAGCGGGTTGGGCCGCCATTCGAGGGCCGCCCCGCCGGCGGCTTCGTCGGCCAGCCGCAGCTGCGGGAGCCGGCGGACCAGCGTGCTGACGGCCACCTCCACCTGGAGCTTGGCCAGCGGGCCGCCGAGGCAGAAGTGCGGTCCGTGGCCGAAGCTCAGGTGCCGGTTGCCGGGGCGGGTCAGGTCGAGCCGGTCGGGGTCCTCGAAGCGCTCGGGATCGCGGTTGGTCGCACCGAGGAACAGGTACGCCAACTCGCCCTCCCGCAGGGTCCGTCCGCCGATCTCCAGGTCCTCCGCGACGACCCGGACGATCGCCTGGGTCACCGTGTCGTAACGGGCCAGCTCCTCGACGGCGCCGCGGATCAGCCCCGGGTCCTCGCGCAGCCGGGCCAGCTGGCCGGGGTGGCGCAGCAGGGCGAGCACGCCGTTGCCGACCAGGTGGGTGGTGGTCTCGTCGCCCGCGGTGATCAGGACGAAGCAGGTGGACAGCAGTTCGGAGTCGGTGAGCCGGTCGTCCTGCGCCTGCGTCGCGACCAGGGCGCTGATCAGGTCGTCGCCCGGTTCGCGCCGGCGCTGCCGGATGAGCCCGGACAGGTACTCCTCGTACTGCCCGATCGCCTCCTCGGACTTGTCGATGTCCTCGCCCAGCCGGCCGAAGCGGCGGAACCAGGTCTTGACCTGCGGGCGGTCCTCGGGCGGGATGCCGAAGAGCTCACAGACGACGGACATCGGCAGCGGGGAGGCGACCGCCTCGATCAGGTCCATGGCCGGGCCCGCCGCGAGCGCCTCGTCGATGAGCCGGTCGACGATCCGCTGGATGCCGTCGCGCAGGGCTTCGACCCGCCGGGCGGTGAACGCGCGGTTGGCGAGCTTGCGCAGCCGGGCATGGTCCGGCGGGTCGGTGTTGGTCATCACCCGGCCGAGCCGGTCGGTGAGCCGGCTGAAGGCCTTCAGGTCGCCGCCGAGCGCGCCGTAGGCGCGGGTCATCCGGTCCCGGTCGTTGGACAGCCGCAGGTCTCCCAGGGCCGCCTCGACGTCGGCGTACCGGGTGAGGTGCCAGATGCCCTCGGCGCTGCGGTGGACCGGGCTCTCGCGCCGCATGCGGGCGTAGAACGGGTACGGGTCCCGCCGGGCCTCGGGGGTGAGCAGGTCCGCGGCGAAGTCGTGGGGCGGGGCGAGGCCCGCCCCAGGGCGGGCCTCGTCCGTGGTGTCGGTCGCATTCACAACGGGCCGCGTTACCGCTGGGCGTCCATGGCGTCGGCGAGGCTCCTGGGCCGCATGTCGGTCCAGGACTTCTCGACGTACTCCAGGCAGGCGGCGTTGGTGTCAGGGCCGTGGGCGACGGTCCAGCCGTCGGGGACGTCCGCGAACTGGGGCCAGAGCGAGTGCTGGTTCTCGTCGTTGACGAGCACGAGGAAGGTGCCGTCCTGGTCGTCGAAGGGGTTGGTCATGGGTCAGTCCTCCTGGTGGGAAAGGGTGGTGGTGCCGTCGGTGTCGCCGGTCGTCTCGGTGATCCTGGCGGCCAGGATCGGCCCGATCTGGGCGAGCGAGCCGGCTTGGGTCATCCGGTCGTGCCGGGTGGTGATCTCGTGGGATTCGATCCGGCCGGCGACGTACGGGCGCCAGATTGCGGGCCCCGCGTTGTCCTCGGCCCGGTCGATCGTGGAGTTGAACAGCAGCAGGTCTCCGCCGAACCTGCCGGGGACGAAGTCGACCGCCAGCTTGGCGTTGTTGATCATGATCTCGACGATCACCTCGATCTGTCGCTCGTTCAGGCCGGCCAGCGCGCTGCCCCGCCGGTTCAGGACCTCGGCAACCTCGGCGTAGGTGATCTCCTGGTCGCCCAGCTCGTCCGGGTCGACGTCGAGCACCCCGACGAGCACGTCGCGCACGGTGGGCACCGGCACCTCCGCGAACTGCACGTCCTTCACCGGGTAGGCGTCGAGGATCGCCAGCAGTGCGGTCCGTTCGCCGCGCGACTGCAGCTCGCAGGCGAGCGCGTGGGCGATCAGCCCGCCGGCGGACCAACCGAGGAGCAGGTACGGGCCCTCCGGCTGGATCTTCTGGATCTGGTCGGCGTAGTCGGCCGCCATCTCCTCATAGGACGTCGGCAGGGGTTCGGGCCGGCCGAGGCCGCGTGCCTGGATGGCGTAGACCGGGTGCTGCGGGCCGAGGTGGTTCAGCAGTCCGCTGTACGACCAGCTGATGCCGCCGCCGGGGTGGACGCAGAACAGCGGTGTGCCGGTCCCGGTCGAACGCAGCGGCAGCACCACGTCCAACGCGTCGTCGGGATTGTCCATGACCAGGCGCTCGGTGAGACCGGCCACGGTCGGCGCCTCGAACAGCATGCGCAGGCCCAACTCCAGGCCGAGCGTCTCGCGGACGCGGGAGGCCAGGCGGGCGGCCAGCAGCGAGTGCCCGCCCAGGTCGAAGAAGTTGTCATCGATGCTCACCTGCTCCCGGCCGAGGACCTCGGCGACGAGACCGCACAGCAGCTGCTCCTGCGGCGTCCGGGGTCCGCGCCCGGCATCCGAGGCCCCGTACTCGGGGGCGGGCAGGGCGGCCCGGTCGAGCTTGCCGTTGGCGGTCAGCGGCAGCGCGTCCAGGGTGACGAACGCCGCCGGCACCATGTAGTCGGGCAGGTCGCGGCGCAGCCGGCCGGACAGCTCGGCCGCCTCGGGCGCGCCCTCGGGGGCGGGCACCAGGTAGGCGACCAGGCGCTTGTCGCCCGGCCGGTCCTCGCGGGCGACCACGGCCGCCTGGACGACGCCCGGGCAGCCCGCCAGGACGGCCTCGATCTCGCCGGGCTCGATCCGCAGGCCGCGCAGCTTGACCTGGTGGTCGGCGCGTCCGGCGAAGTCCAGCGCGCCGTCGGTCCGCCACGACGCGAGGTCGCCGGTGCGGTACATCCGGCTGCCGGACGGCCCGTACGGGTCGGCGGTGAAGCGCTCCGCCGTCAGGCCGGCCCGCCCGAGGTAGCCGCGGGCCACGCCCGTCCCCGCGAGGTACAGCTCGCCGACCATGCCGGTCGGCATCGGGCGCAGCCGGTCGTCGAGCACGTAGGCGCGCGTGTTCGCCATCGGCCGGCCGATCGGCACGGTCGCGGCGTGTTCGGGGAGGTCGCCCACCGGGTGCCAGGTGGCCAGGGTGGTGGCCTCGGTGGGCCCGTAGCCGTTGACCACCGCGATGCCGGGGCAGGCCGCCAGCACCCGGGCGACGGCGGCCGGGGAGACCACGTCGCCGCCGGTCCACACCTCGCGCACCCCGGCGAGCAGGCCCGGGCGCTCCTCGGCGACCAGGCGGAACAGTCCGGCCGTGAGCCACAGTCCGGTCACCCCGTTCGAGGTGATCGTGTGCTGGAGCAGGTCGAGGTCGAGCTGCTCCGGCGGCGCCACCACGACCCGGCCGCCGTTGAGCAGCGGGACCCACAGCTCGTAGGTGGAGAGGTCGAAGGCCGTCGGGGAGTGCATCAGCACCCGCTCGTGTCCACCGCCCCGCCATTCGGGGGTGAGCGCGAGGCCCGCCACGTCACGGTGGGTGACGGCCACGCCCTTCGGTCGGCCGGTCGAGCCGGAGGTGTACATGATGTACGCCAACTGCCCGGGTTCACAGGGGACTTCGACGTCGGACGGATCGGCGGCCTCGGACTGCACCAGTGCGGTGAGCACCTCCCGGGTGAGCACCAGGGCGGCCCCGCTCTCCCGCAGGATCAGGTCGATCCGGGAGGAGGGGAAGCGCGAGTCCAGCGGCACGTAGGCGCCGCCGGCCTTGATGATCGCCAGGATCGCCACGACCAGCTCCGCCGAGCGGTCCAGCATGACCGCGACCGGCGTCTCCGGCCGTACGCCCTGGCGGATCAGCGCCCGCGCCAGGCGGCCGGCCCGCTGGTCGAGCTCCGCGTAGGTCAGCTCGGTGCCGCCGGCCACGACCGCGACCGCCTCCGGGGTGGCCCGCACCTGGCGGGCGAACAGCTCCGGCACCGCGGCCCGGGGCAGCTCGGCCGCGGCGCCGTTGGAGCCGGCGAGCAGTCGGCGGCGTTCCTCGACGGGCATGATGTCGATCCGGCTGATCGGCCGGTCGGGGTCGGCGACGGCCGCGCGCAGCAGACGGGCCAGGCGCTCGAACAGCAGCTCCACGGTGGGCGCGTCGAACAGGTCGGTGGCGTACTCCACGGCACCGACCAGGCCGTCGGGGGCCCCGTCCGGGCGGAACTGCTCGGCCAGGCTGAAGGTCAGGTCGACCCGCGCGGTCCCGGTCTGCGCCTCCAGGTGGCCGGTCTCCAGCCCCGGCAGCGCGAACTCGCCGAGCGGCGCGTTCTGCAGGGCCAGCATGATCTGGAACAGCGGGTGGTGGGCCAGCGACCGCGCGGGGTTGACCACCTCGACCAGGTACTCGAACGGCACGTCCTGGTGGTCGTACGCGCTGAGCGCCTTCTGCCGGACCCGGCCGAGCAGTTCGGCGAAGCCGGGGTCCCCGCCGGTGTCGGTGCGCAGCACCAGGGTGTTGACGAAGAAGCCGACGAGCTCGTCCAGCGCCTCGTCGGTACGGCCGGCGATCGGACTGCCGACCGGGATGTCCGTGCCGGCGCCGAGCCGGGTGAGCAGGGCCGCGAGTCCGGCCTGGAGCACCATGAACATGCTGGCGCCGCGCGCGGCGGCCAGGTCCCGCAGGGCCTGGTGCAGGTCGGCGTCCAGCCGGACCGCGACCCGGTCGCCCCGCTGGGAGGCCACCGGCGGACGCGGCCGGTCGGCGGGCAGCTGCAGCTGTTGCGGGACGCCGGCCAGCTCGTCCTTCCAGTAGGCCAGTTGCCGGGCGAACAGGCTGTCCGGGTCGGCGGTGTCCCCGAGCAGGTCGCGCTGCCAGGCGCTGTAGTCGGCGTACTGCACCGGCAGCGGGGACCACTGCGGGGCCTCGCCCCGGCAGCGGGCCGCGTAGGCCGCGGCGAGGTCACCGGAGAGCGGGCCCATCGACCAGCCGTCGGCGGCGATGTGGTGCACCACGACCAGCAGCGCGTGCCGGTCGGGGGCGAGCGCGTACAGCTCCGCCCGGACGGGCGGCTCCGTGGCCAGGTCGAAGCCGCGCCGGGCCGTCTCCGCCAGCCGTTCGGCCAGTGCGCTCTCGTCGATCTCCATCACCGGCAGCGCGGGGCGCGCCTGAGCGGCGCTCAGCACGACCTGGTACGGCACGCCGTCGATCTCGCGGAAGACCGTCCGCAGGCTCTCGTGCCGGGCGACCACGTCCGCGAGCGCGGCGTGCAGGGCCGGGCGGTCCAGTTCGCCGGTCAGGCTGAGCGCGAGCGGCATGTTGTAGGTGGCGCTCGGCCCGTCCATCCGGTGCAGGAACCACAGGCGACGCTGGGCGAAGGAGAGCGGCACCCGGTCGGGGCGGGCCTGGGCGGTCAGTGCGGGCCGCACAGCTCCGGAGCCCTCCAGGCCGGCGGCCAGCCCGGCCACGGTCGGGGTCTCGAACAGCGTCCGGACCTCCAGCTCCGCGCCGAGGACCGCCCGGACCCGGGAGGCCAGGCGGGTCGCCAGCAGCGAGTGCCCGCCCAGGTCGAAGAAGCTGTCGTCGACGCCGACCTGGGCCAGGCCGAGCACCTCGGCGAACAGCTCGGCGAGGAGCTGCTCCTGCGGGGTGCGCGGCGCCCGTCCGGCCGCGACCGGGCCGAGGTCCGGTGCGGGCAGCGCACGGCGGTCGAGCTTGCCATTGGCCGTCAGCGGCAGCGCCTCCAGCGCCACGAACGCCGAGGGGACCAGGTAGTCGGGCAGCCGGTCCCGCAGCCAGTCGCGGAGTTCGCCCAGGAGGGCGCCGGCGCCCCGGTTGCCGGTCGGGCGGTTGGTCAGCGAGGACAGCGACGATCCCGTGGCCCGGGCCGGCCGGTACGCCTCGACCGGGGAGCCGTGGAGCGCCCGGGGGTCGGTGAAGACGACGTCCACGGCGTCCGCCGCGGTGGCCGACCAGGTGATGGCCGTCGAGCGGCCGAACTCCGACCCGAGGGCGTGGAAGTCCTCCGGATCGGGGAGGCCGCCGTCCTCCGGGGCGTGCATCCGTTCCAGCAGCTCGGCGAGCGAGCCGTCCCCGTTCTGCACGGCCCGGGCCAGAGCGGCTTCCCGCGCCACCCGGCGGTTGGGCACCCCGGTGACCCGCAGCACGCCCGCGAGCGGCTGGGCGAGCAGCTCGCGCAGTTCGGCCAGGCCGGCGACCTGCCGCCCCCACTCCAGCTCGACCGGCCGGCTCGTGGCCGCCGGGGTGACCGGTGGCTTGTACAGCGTCACGTCGTAGCGGTAGCGGCTCAGTTCGTTGTGGTGGCGGCCGCGCTTGACCTCGACGGCCGTCGGGCCGATGTCCGTACCGTGCTCCCGCAGGACGGTGAAGAAGTCCGGGTCGACCAGGAGCTCCTTCTCCACCCGCAGGGCCTGCTCCACCGTGCGGCGCACCGCCGTGAGGTCCGCACCTTCGCCGACCCGGTGGAGCTGGACGGCGGTGGCCAGCGGACGCAGCAGCCGCAGGTTGCGGACGTCGCCGACGAAGAGCGCGCCGCCGGGGGCCAGCAGCCCCATCAGCTTCCCGATCACGTCGGCGAGGTACTCGGCGGACGGGAAGTACTGCACCACCGAGTTGATCACGATGGTGTCGAACTCCCCGGCCGGGAGCCCGTCGGTGTCGTGCGCCGGGCGGGTCTGCAGCACCACGCGCCCGGCCAGGTCCTCCTGCCCGGCCACCTGGGCGGTGAGCGCCTCGATCGCGGTGGCGGAGAAGTCGGCCGCCCAGTACGTCTCGCAGTGCGGTGCGATCTGCGAGAGCAGCAGACCGGTGCCGACGCCGACCTCCAGCACCCGGCGGGGGCGCAGGGCCAGGATGCGGGCGACGGTCGCGTCCCGCCACTCCCGCATCTGCTCGACGGGGATCGGGCTAGCGTCGTAACTGCTGTTCCAGCCCACGAAGTTCTGGCCGAAGCCGGCGTCCTCGGGAGCGATGGGCAGGGCGTCGTAGATGTCCTGCCACTCGCCCACGTGGTCCGCTTCCAGGGCGCTGTCGCGGGCCTCCTCCTGGCGGGGGACGACGTAGCCGATGAGCCGGTCGTCCTGGGCGAGGACCGCGGCCCGGGCGACGGCCGGGTGCTCGGCCAGGGCCGTCTCGACCTCGCCGGGCTCGACCCGGAAGCCGCGCACCTTCACCTGGTCGTCCGCGCGGCCGACGTACTCCAGCTGCCCGTCGCCGAGCCAGCGGACCAGGTCGCCGGTGCGGTACATCTGAGCACCGGCTGGGCCGAACGGGCAGGCGACGAACCGTCCGGCCGTCAGGCGCGGCCGGTTCAGGTAACCGCGGGCCAGACCCGCGCCCGCGACGTAGAGCTCGCCGGGAACGCCGGGCGGCACCGGCCGCAGCCGGTCGTCCAGCACGTACACCCGAGCGTTGGCGATCGGCCGACCGATCGGCGGTACGCCCGCCCCCGGGGACAGCGGGTCGCTCATGGTCGCGCACACCGTCGTCTCGGTCGGACCGTACGCGTTGACCATCCGCCGGCCCGGCGCCCACCGGGCCACCAGCTCCGGCGGGCAGGCCTCCCCCGCCACGACCAGTGTCGACACCGCCACCGAGCCTTCCGGCACGGCGGCCAGGACGGACGGCGGCACGGTCGCGTGGGTGACCGCCAGGCCCGGGTCGGTCAGCGCGGCCACCAGGTCCGCCGCCGGAGGCAGCACCAGGGCCGCACCGCGCAGCAGCGCGGTGTAGATCTCCGACACCGAGGCGTCGAAGCTGGGCGAGGCGAACTGGAGCACCCTGCTGCCGGGTTCGATCGCGAACCGCTCGATCTGGGCGGCGACCAGGCTCGCGACACCGCCGTGGGGGACCACGACACCCTTGGGGCGGCCGGTCGAGCCCGAGGTGTAGATCACGTAGGCCGGGTGCCGGACGTCGAGTGCGACGTCCGGGTCGGTGTCCGGCCAGTCGCCCTCGGCCACCATGGCGGCGTCGTCGACCATCAGCGCCGGGCGGGCGTCCGCCAGCATGAAGTCGATCCGCGCCTGCGGGTACACCGGATCCACCGGCAGGTACGCCGCCCCGGCCTTCAGGACGCCCAGGACCGCGACCACCGCCTCCACCGAGCGCGGCAGGGCCACCGCCACCAGCTGCTCCGGGCCCACCCCCCGGGCGATCAGCGCGTGAGCGAACCGGTTCGCCCGCGCGTTCAACTCCCGGTACGTCAACTCGACGTCGCCGCGGACGAGGGCGACCGCGTTCGGCGTCGCCGCCACCTGCGCCGCGAAGGCCTGCGGCACCGGGACGGCGCCCACCTCGCGGGCGGTCGCGTTGCCCCGTTCCAGCAGCCGGTGCCGCTCGTCGGAGTCGAGGAGGTCGATCCCCCCGATCGACCGGTCCGGGTCGGCGGTGACCACCTCCAGCAGGAGCGTCCAGCGCCGCACGAGGGCTTCGACCGTCGAGCGGTCGAACAGGTCGGTGGCGTACTCCGCCGCGCCGACGATCCCGTCCGGGCTGCCGTCGGGGCCGAACCGCTCGACGAGGCTCACCCCGAGGTCGAACTTGGCGGTTCCGGTGGCCACCGCGTAGGTGGCCACCTCCAGGCCCGGCAGCGAGAACCGGCCCATCGGGGCGTTCTGCACGGCCAGGATGGTCTGGAACAGGGGGTGGTGGGACAGCGAGCGGGACGGGTTCAGCGCCTCCACCAGGTGCTCGAAGGGCACGTCCTGGTGGGCGTACGCCGACAGCGCCGTCTCCCGCACCCGCCCGAGCAGTTCGGCGAAGCTCGGATCACCGCTGGTGTCGGTGCGCAGCACCAGCGTGTTCACGAAGAACCCGACCAGGTCGTCCAACCCCTCGTCGGTACGGCCCGCGATCGGGCTCCCGATCGGGATGTCCGTCCCCGCACCCAGCCGCGTGTACAGCGCCGCCAGCGCCGCCTGCAGCACCATGAACAGACTGGTGCCGGTGTTCCGCGCCAGCTCGGTCAGAGCGGCGTGCAGTTCGGGGCTCAGCTCCAGGCCGACGTGGTCCCCGTGCCAGCCCGCGACGGCCGGCCGCGGCCGGTCGGCGGGCAGCCGGAGCAGCTCCGGCAGGTCGGACAGCTGGCGCTTCCAGTAGCCGAGCTGCTCGGCGAACCGGCTCTGCGGGTCGGCTGCGTCGCCGAGCAGGTCGCGCTGCCAGAGCGTGTAGTCGGCGTACTGCACCGGCAGGTTCGACCGACTCGGCGCACGGCCCTCGCTCCGGGCGGCGTACGCCTCGGCCAGGTCGCGGGCCAGCGGGCCGGTCGACCAGCCGTCACCGGCGATGTGGTGCATCACCAGCAGCAGCACGTGCTCGTCCGGCGCCACCGCGAACAGCTCCGCCCGCAGCGGCGGCTCCGCCGCCAGGTCGAAGGGCCGCCGGGCGAACTCGGCGAGCCGTTGGTGCAGCTCGGCCTGCGAGACCTCGGTCAACCCGGCCCGGGGCCGGGCCTCGGCCGGGTCCAGGACCCGCTGGCACGGGACGCCGCCCACCTCCGGGAACACCGTCCGCAGGCTCTCGTGCCGGGCCACCACGTCGGCCAGCGCCTCGTCCAGCGCCGCCCGGTCGAGCGTCCCGGTCAGCTGGAGCGCCAGCGGGATGTGGTAGGTCGCGGTGCTGCCGTCCATGCGGTGCAGGAACCAGAGCCGGCGCTGGGCGAAGGACAGCGGTACGGCCTCCGGCCGCTCCCGCGCGGTCAGCGCCGGGCGGGCGTTGCCGGCCTCCATCAACGACCCGGCCAGACCCGCCACCGTGGGCTCCTGGAACAGCGCGCGCAGCCCCAGCTCCACGCCGAGCACCGAGCGCACCCTGGCGGCCAGCCGGGTGGCAAGCAGCGAGTGCCCGCCGAGGTCGAAGAAGTCGTCGTCGATCCCGACCTGCGGGCGACCCAGCACCTCGGCGAACAGCTCGCACAGGACCTGCTCCTGCGGGGTGCGCGGTGCCCGTCCCACAGCCGTGGTCGCGTCCTCGGGCGCGGGCAGCGCGGCCCGGTCCAACTTCCCGTTCGGCGTCAGCGGCAGCGCCTCCAGCAGCACGAACGCCGACGGCACCAGGTAGTCCGGCAGGCGCTCACGCAGGTACGCCGCCAACTCCGCCGGACGGACGGTCGTGCCCGGACGAGCCGTGACGTAGCCGACGAGCCGGTCGTCCTGGGCCAGGACCGCGGACTGCGCGACGGCGGAGTGCCCCGCCAGGGCCGCCTCGATCTCGCCGAGTTCGACCCGGAAGCCACGGACCTTCACCTGGTCGTCGGCGCGGCCGACGTACTCCAGCTCCCCGTCGGCCCGGCGGCGCACCACGTCCCCGGTGCGGTACATCCGCTCGCCGACCGCCCCGAACGGGCAGGCGACGAACCGCCCCGCCGTCAGGCCCGGCCGGTCCAGATAGCCGCGCGCCAGCCCCGGCCCCGCGACGTACAGCTCCCCCGCCACGCCCGGCGGCACCAGGCAGAGCCGCTCGTCCAGCACGTACACCCGGAAGCCCGCGACCGGCCGGCCGATCGGCGGCACGCCCGAGCCCGCCGCCAGCGGGGCGCTCATCGTCGCGCACACCGTCGTCTCCGTCGGACCGTACGCGTTGACCATCCGCCGGCCGGGCGCCCAGCGTGCCACCAGCTCCGGCGGGCAGGCCTCACCCGCCACCACCAGGGTGGTGGCCGTGAGCTCGGCGCCGTCCAGCGCGGCCAGGGCCGAGGGCGGCAGCGTCACATGGGTGACGCCGAGCCGGTGGTCCGTCAGCGCCTCCAGCGGGGCGTCCGCCGGGGCCAGGACGAGGGCGGCACCGCTGAGCAGGGCGCTGCACAGGTCCCAGAACGACGCGTCGAAGCTGGGCGAGGCGAACTGGAGCACCCGGCTGCCGGGCACCACGCCGAGCCGCTCGACCTGCGCCGCCACCAGGCCCGACACGCCGCTGTGGCTCACCACCACGCCCTTGGGGCGGCCGGTCGAGCCCGAGGTGTAGATCACGTACGCCGGGTGCCGGACGTCGGGCACGACCACCGGATCGGTGTCCGGCCAGTCGCCCTCGGCCACCAGGGCCGGATCGTCGACCACCAGCGCCGGACGGGCGTCCTCCAGCATGAACGCGATCCGCGCCTTCGGGTACGTCGGATCCACCGGCAGGTACGCCGCCCCGGCCTTCAGCACGCCCAGGACGGCCACCACCGACTCCACCGACCGCGGCAGCGCCACCGCCACCAGCTGCTCCGCACCCACACCCCGGGCGATCAGGGCATGCGCGAACCGGTTCGCCCGGGAGTCCAACTGACGATACGTCAGCTCGACACCGCCGGAGACCAGCGCGACCGCATCCGGCGCCGCCGCCACCCGCGCCGCGAACAGCGCCGGCAGGCTCGCCGCGGCCTCCCCTTCCTCCACGGCGGGGAGCAGCTCACCGCTCTCCTCGGCGGACAGCAGGTCGATCCCGCCGATCCGCCGGTCCGGAGCCGCGGCGACCGCGGCCAGCAACCTGGTCCAGCGGGCGACCAACGTCTCGACCGTCGCGCGGTCGAACAGGTCGGTGCTGTACTCGACCGCGCCGCCGAGCCCGGCCGGCGCACCGCCGGGCCCGTACTCCTCCGCGAGGCCGAAGGTCAGGTCGAGCCGCGAAGTCCCGGTGGGCACCGCCACTCCGGAGACCCGGAGGCCGGGGAGTTCGAAGTCGCCGCCCGGCGCGTTCTGCACGACCAGCCCGGTCTGGAACAGCGGGTGGTACGACAGCGACCGGGACGGGTTCAGTGCCTCCACCAGGTGCTCGAACGGCACGTCCTGGTGCCCGAACGCCTCCAGCGCCGCCTCCCGCACCCGCCCCACCAGCTCGGCGAACGACGGATCACCGCCGGTGTCCGTGCGCAGCACCAGCGTGTTGACGAAGAACCCGACGAGGTCGTCCAGCGCCTCGTCCGTACGCCCCGCGATCGGGCTCCCGATCGCGATGTCCGTCCCCGCGCCCAACCGCGTGTACAGCGCGGCGAGCGCCGCCTGCAGCACCATGAACAGCGTCGCACCCGATCGCCGCGCCAACTCCACCAGGGCGGCGTGCAGTTCGGCGTCGATCCGGATGTCCAGCAGGTCGCCGCCGTACGACATGGCGGCCGGGCGCGGCCGGTCGGCGGGCAGTTGCAGCTGGTCGGGCAGCCCGGCCAGCGCCTCGGTCCAGTAGCCGATCTGGCGGGCGAACACGCTGCCCGCGTCGTGCTCGTCGCCGAGGATCTCGCGCTGCCACAGGGTGTAGTCGCCGTAGGTCACCGGCAGCGGCGGCCACGCGGGTGTCCCGCCGCCCTGCCGGGTGGCGTAGGCGGTGGCGAGGTCGTGGGCCAGCGGGTCCATCGACCAGCCGTCGCCGGCGATGTGGTGCATCACCAGCAGCAGCACGTGCTCGTCCGGCGCCACCGCGAACAGCTCGGCCCGCAGCGGCACGTCCGAGGTCAGGTCGAAGCCGCGCACCGCCGCCTCGCGCAGCAGGGCCGGCAGCTCCGCCTCGCCGGCCGCGCGCGCCGTCAGCGGGACGACGGCCTCGGCGGCCTCCAGCACCCGCTGGTGCGGGACTCCGCCGGTGTGCGGGAAGACCGTGCGCAGGGTCTCGTGCCGGGCCACCACGTCCACCAGCGCGGCGCTCAGGGCGGCCCGGTCGAGGCGGCCGGACAGCCGCAGGGCCAGCGGCAGGTGGTAGGTGGCACTCGGTGCGCCGAACTGCTGGAGGAACCAGAGCCTGCGCTGGGCGAACGACAGCGGCATCGGCTCACGGCGCGGCCGGGGCACCAGGGCCTGCCGCGCGGTGCCCGCGCCGTTCAGCCCGGCCGCGAGCCCGGCGGGCGTCGGCGTCCGGAACAGGCTGCGCAGCTCCAGCTCGACGCCGAGGGTCGCCCGGACCCGCGACATCAGGCGGGTGGCGAGCAGGGAGTGCCCGCCCAGGTCGAAGAAGTCGTCGTCGACCCCGACCCGCGGCACGCCCAGGACCTCGGCGAACAGCTCGCACAGGATCTGCTCCTGCGGGGTGCGCGGCGCGCGCCCGGCTCCGGCCGGGCCGAGGTCGGGGGCGGGCAGCGCCGCGCGGTCCAGCTTCCCGTTCGGCGTCAGCGGCAGTGCGTCCAGGAGCACGAAGGCCGACGGCACCAGGTGGTCCGGCAGCCGCTCGCGCAGGTACGCCGCCAGTGCCGCCGCAGTGGCCGGGTCCTGCGTCGAGGCCACCGCGTACGCGACGATCCGGGTCTCGCCCGGCCGGTCCTCGCGGGCGAGCACCGCGACCTGGGCCACGCCCGGGTGCGCGGCCAGCTCCGCCTCGATCTCGCCGGGCTCGACCCGGAAGCCGCGCACCTTCACCTGGTGGTCCACCCGGCCCGCGAACTCCAGCTCGCCGTCGGCCGACCACCTGACCAGGTCACCGGTGCGGTACATCAGCGCGCCCGCCGGGCCGTACGGGTTCGCGACGAACCGCGTGGCGGTGAGCCCGGGCCGGTTCAGGTAGCCGCGGGCCAGCCCCGCCCCGGCCAGGTACAGCTCACCCGTCACGCCGGGGGCGACCGGCCGCAGGGCCGGATCCAGCACGTACGCCCGGCAGTTGTCGATCGGACGGCCGATCGGCACCGGAAGCGGGCAGTCGGCGGGGTCGGCCGGCAGCGGGAAAGCGGTGATCACGTGGGTCTCGGCAGGCCCGTAGTGGTTGTGCAGCGTCCGGCCCGGGCGACGGGCCTGGAAGCGGCGCACCGCGCCGCCGAGCCGCATCGCCTCGCCGGCCTGCGCGACCAGCCGCAGACTCGGCAGCTCCAGCCCGGCCTCCTCGGCGGCCTCGGCCAGCGCCTCGACCACCAGGTTGGGTGCGAACAGCTCGGCGACCCGGTGCCGGTCGAGCCAGTGCGCGAACAGTTCGGCGCTGCGGCGCTGCTCCTCGGTCGGCACGACCAGGGTCTTGCCGTACAGCAGCGCGGAGAGCACCTCCTGCACCGAGACGTCGAAGCTGATCGCGGTGAACTGCGCGGTGCGGGTGCCGGGTTCGCCGCCGACGGCCTCGTGGTGCCACGCCAGCAGGTTCAGCAGCCCTGCGGCGGGCATCACCACGGCCTTGGGCCGGCCGGTGGAGCCGGAGGTGTAGATGACGTAGGCCGGGTGCCGCGCGTCCACGGCGACGGCCGGGTCGTGCTCCGGCCGCTCCTCTGCCGGGGTGACGGCCGCGAGGTCGTCCAGGACGACGGCCGGCCGGGCGTCCTCCAGCATGTACGCGATGCGGGCGGCCGGGTAGTCCGGGTCGATCGGCAGGTACGCCGCGCCCGTCTTGAGCACGGCGAGGACGGCGACCACCAGCTCGGCGGAGCGCGGCAGCCGCAGGGCGACGACCTGCTCCGGCCCCACCCCGCGCGCGATCAGCGCGTGCGCCAGGCGGTTGGCCCGGCGGTTCAGCTCGCGGTACGTCAGCACGGTGTCCTCGAACACCACCGCCGGGGCCTGCGGGGTCGCCCGGACCTGCGCCTCGAAGAGGGCCGGCAGGCCGTCTGCGGGAACCGGTCGGGCGGTGTCGTTGCGCGCCACCAGCAGCTCGTGCCGCTCCTCGGCGGTGAGGACGTCGATCCGGCTCAGCGGCCGGTCCGGCTCGGCGACCACCGCCGCCAGCAGGCGCAGCCACCGGGCGACCAGCGCCTCCACCGTGGTGTGCTCGAACAGGTCGGTGCTGTACTCGACCCGCCCGACGATGCCCTCGGCCAGCCCGCCGGTGCCGCCGCGCTCCAGCAGGTGGAAGCCGAGGTCGAACATCGCCGTGGGCGTGCGGACCAGGAGGATCTCGGCGCCCAGACCGCTCAGCTCGAACTCCGTGCGGGGCACGTTCTGCAGCGCGAGCAGCACCTGGAACAGCGGCTGACGGGCGAGCGACCGGGACGGGTTGAGGGCCTCGACGACGTGCTCGAACGGCAGGTCCTGGTGGGCGTACGCGCCGAGCGCGTCCTCCCGGACCCGGCCCAGCAGCTCGGCGAACGACGGGTCGCCCGAGGTGTCGGTCCGCAGCACCAGGGTGTTGACGAAGAAGCCGACGAGGTCGTCCAGCGCCTGGTCCGTCCGGCCGGCGATCAGGCTGCCGACCGGGATGTCGTCGCCCGCGCCGAGCTTGTCCAGCACCGCCGCCAGCGCGGCCTGCAGCACCATGTAGACGCTGGCCCCGTGCTCCCGGCCCAGGCGCACCAGTGCGCCGTGCAGTTCCGCGTCCAGGTCGATCGCGAGGTGGCCGCCGGCATATGAGGGTGCGGAGGGGCGGTGGCGGTCGACGGGAAGCCGGATCTGCTCGGGCAGGTCCGCCAGCGTCCGTGTCCAGTAGGCCGTCTGGCGGGCGAACAGGCTGTCCTGGTCGGCCGCGTCGCCAAGCAGCTGGTGGTGCCACAGGGTGTAGTCGGCGTACTGGACGGGCAGCGGCGCCCACTGCGGTTCCTCGCCCCGGCAGCGCGCCGCGTACGCGGTGGCCAGGTCGGCCGACAACGGGCCCAGCGACCAGCCGTCACCGGCGATGTGGTGGACCACCACCAGCAGCACGTGCTCGTCCGGTGCCGTCTCGAACAGCTCGGCACGCAGGGGTGGTTCGATGGCGAGGTCGAATCCGCGCGCCGCGGCCGCCACCAGCAGCTCCGGCAGGTCCGTCCCGCCGGCCCTGGTGACCGACAGCCGCGGCCGGACCGTCCGCGCGTCCAGCACGTCCTGGTACGGCACCCCGTCGACCTGCGGGTAGACCGTGCGCAGGCTCTCGTGCCGGTTGACGACGTCAGCCAGCGCCTCCTCCAGAGCCGCCCGGTCCAGTGGGCCGGAGAGCCGCCACGCCAGCGGCATGTTGTAGACCGAACCGGCGCCCTCCAACTGGTCCAGGAACCACAGCCGGCGCTGCGCGAAGGACAGCGGGACCCGGTCGGGCCGGTCAGCGTGGCGCAGCGCGACCCGCGCCTGGCCGGCTCGGCCGAGTCCGGCGGCCAGCCCGGCCACCGTCGGCGTCTCGAACAGGCTGCGCAGTTCCAGTTCCACGCCCAGGGTGGCACGCGCCCGGGCCACCAGCCGAGTCGCCAGCAGCGAGTGTCCGCCGAGCTCGAAGAAGTCGTCGTCGACCCCGACCTCGGCCACGCCCAGCACCTCGGCGAACACCTCTGCGACGACCTGCTCCTGCGGGGTGCGCGGGGCCCTGCCGGTCCTCGGCGCGGTGTGGACGGGTGCGGGCAGCGCGCGCCGGTCCAGCTTGCCGGTGGCGGTCAGCGGCAGGCTCCCCAGGGGCACGAAGGCAGCCGGGACCATGTAGTCCGGCAGTCGCTCGCGCAGGTGGGCCCGCAGCTCGTCCGGCCGGAGTTCCGCCCCGGCGACGGCCACCGGGTAGGCGACCAGCCGCACGTCCCCTGCGCGGTCCTCCCGGACGGTCACCGCGACCTGGGCGACCTGCGGATGTTCCGCCAATGCCGCCTCGATCTCGCCGAGTTCGATCCGGAAGCCGCGCACCTTGACCTGGTCGTCGGTCCGGCCGAGGAACTCCAGGTTCCGGTCGGCGCCCCAGCGCACCAGGTCGCCGGTGCGGTACATCTGCGCACCGCGCGGACCGAACGGGTCCGCCACGAACCGTGCCGCGGTGAGCGCCGGCCGGTTCAGGTAGCCGCGGGCCAGGCCCGCGCCGGCGAGGTACAGCTCACCCGCCACGCCCGCGGGCACGGGCTGCAGCGTGCTGTCGAGGACGTACAGCCGGATACCCCCGAGCGGCCGGCCGATCACCGGGCGCGGACTCGATTCCAGCGGTGCGACGACGGCGTCCACCGTGCATTCGGACGGCCCGTAGTAGTTCAGGCAGGACACGCGGTCGACGGCCCGCAGCCGCTCCCACAGCTGGTCCGGAACGGCCTCCCCGCCCATCGAGACCACCGCGGGACGGCGCCCCGGGTCGTCCAGGAGCCCCCGTCCGACGAGCACTTGCAGATAGGACGGGGTGGCGTTGACGTAGTCCAGGCCGGCGCGCTTGACGTAGTCGACGAAGGCGTCCGGGTCGGACCAGGTCGCCTCGTCCAGGACGTGCAGCTCGTGGCCCGCGTACAGGCTGGACAGCTGGTCGCAAGAGGCGTCGAAGGACACCGAGGTGGTCAGCCCGATCCGCAGCCGCTCCTTCGTCCCCCGGGGGAACAGCAGCGGACGCTGGCTGACGAACAGGTTGAGCAGGCCGCCGTGGGTCGACACCACGCCCTTGGGCCGGCCGGTGGAGCCGGAGGTGTAGATCACGTAGGCCGGGTGCCTCGGTTCGACGGCCACCAGGGGGTCCGTCGCGGGGCAGTCGGCCACCAGCGCGGCTGTCGCCGGGTCGTCGAGCACCAGCCACCCGGCCGGGCGGGCCTCCGGCAGCCGGTCCCGGGTCCGGGCATCGGTCACCACCAGGACCGGGCCTGCGTCGTCCATCATGTGCCCGATCCGCGTGGCCGGGTACTCGGGATCGACCGGGACGTAGGCCGCCCCGGTCTTGAGCACCGCGAGGATCGCCACCACCAGCTCGGCCGACCTCGGCAGGGCCACCGCCACCAGCCTCTCCGGCCCCGCGCCCCGCACGATCAGGGCGTGCGCCAACCGGTTCGCCCGCTCGTCCAACTGCTCGTACGTCAGCGAGACGTCACCGCACACCAAGGCCACCAGGTCCGGCGTCGCCCGCACCTGTGCCCGGAACAGCTCCGGCGCGCTCGCGGCCGGAAGCTCCACCTCCGGTCCGGTGCCCAGTGCCGTCAGCTCATCGCGCTCCTCCGCGGAGAGAAGGCCGTACCGGCTCAGCCGCCGCTGCGGGTCGGCGACCGCGGCGCGGAGAAGTCGCTCCAGGCGCCCGAACATCGTCTCGACGGTGGCCGGGTCGTAGAGGTCGTCGGCGTACTCGACGATCCCGTCGATTCCCTCCGGGGAACCGTCCCGCGCCTGCCGCTCGGACATGGTGAAGATCAGGTCGAGTTTGGCGGTGGTCGTCGCCAGGGGCATGTCGTCGACGTGCAGCCCGGGCGGGGCGAAGTCGGCCCGGGGCGCGTTCTGCAGCGCCAGCATCACCTGGAACAGCGGGTGGTGCGCCAGCGACCGCGCCGGGTTGAGGGCTTCGACCAGGTGCTCGAACGGCAGGTCCTGGTGGGCGTACCCGGCCAGCGAGGTGTCCCGGACCCGCGCCAGCAGCTCGGCGAAGGTCGGATCGCCCGAGGTGTCGGTGCGGAAGACCAGGGTGTTGACGAAGTAGCCGACCAGCTCGTCCAGTGCCTGGTCGGTCCGGCCGGCGACCGGGCTGCCGACCGGGATGTCGTCGCCCGCGCCGAGCTTGCTCAGCAGTGTCGCCAGTCCGGCCTGGAGGACCATGAACAGACTGGTGCCGTGTTCCCGGGCGAGCTCGCGCAGACCGCGGTGCAGCTCCGCGTCCAGTCCGACGTGCACGAAGCCGCCCCGGTGCGAGGCGACCGCCGGGCGGGGCCGGTCGGCGGGCAGCTGGATCCGCTCCGGGAGATCGGCCAACTGCCGTGTCCAGTAGGCCGCCTGGCGGGCGAGCAGGCTGTCCGGCTCGGCGGATCCACCGAGCAGCTCGTGCTGCCAGAGGGTGTAGTCGGCGTACTGGACCTGCAGTTCCTCCCACTGCGGTTCCTCGCCGCGGCAGCGCGCCGCACAGGCGGCGGTCAGGTCCCGCGTGAGCGGGCCCAGCGACCAGCCGTCACCCGCGATGTGGTGGAGCACCACCTGGAGCACGTGCTCGTCCGGCGCCAGCTCGAACAGGTCGACCCGCAGCGGCGCATCGCCCGCCAGGTCGAACGGCCGGTCCTTCGCCGCCGCCATCAGGGCGGGCAGCTCGGCCTCGGTGGTCCGGCTCACGAGCAGCCGCGGGCGGCCCGCCACGACGTCCAGCACCTGCTGGTGCGGCACGCCGTCCACCGCCGGGAAGACGGTGCGCAGGCTCTCGTGTCGCCCGACCACGTCCGCCAGGGCGGCCTCCAGGGCCCGCCGGTCCAGGGCCCCGGACAGCCGCCAGGCCAGGGAGATGTGGTAGTTGGCGCCAGCGCCCTCCAGCTGGTGCAGGAACCACAGCCGCCGCTGCGCGAACGACAGCGGGATCAGCTCGGGGCGCTCGCGCCGTACCAGGGCGGCCTGAGCCGGTCCGGCCGCCGCCAGGGCGGCGGCCAGGCCGGCCGGGGTCGGCGCCTCGAACAGGGTCCGCAGCGGCATCTCCACGCCGAGCGTGGCACGGATCCGGGCGGCCAGGCGGGTCGCCAGCAGCGAGTGCCCGCCCAGGTCGAAGAAGCCGTCCTCGACGCCGACCGAGGTCGCGCCGAGGACCTCGGCGAACAGCTCGCACAGGACCTGCTCCTGCGGGGTACGCGGCGCGCGGCCGGTGCCCGCGGTGGCGAGGTCGGGAGCGGGCAGGGCCCGGCGGTCCAGCTTGCCGTTGGCGGTCAGCGGCAGCGCGTCCAGCACCACGAAGGCCGACGGCAGCATGTGCTCGGGCAGCCGCCCGGCCAGGTGCGCGCGCAGGTCGGCCGCGCGCGGTGCGGTGCCGGTGGCGGGCACCAGGTAGGCGACCAGCCGGGTGTCATCGGCGCGGTCCTGCCGGGCCAGCACGGCGACCTGGGCGACGCCGGGGTGCGCGGCGAGGGCCGCCTCGATCTCGCCGAGCTCGATCCGGAAGCCGCGCACCTTCACCTGCTGGTCGGCCCGGCCGACGTAGCGCAGGCTGCCGTCCGCCGCCCGGCGCACCACGTCGCCGCTGCGGTACATCCGGGAGCCGGCCGGCCCGAACGGGTCGGCCACGAACCGCCCGGACGTCAGACCCGGCCGGTTCAGGTAGCCGCGCGCCAGGCCCGCGCCCGCGACGTACAGCTCGCCGGGCACGCCCGGGGCGACCGGGCACAGGCCGCCGTCGAGCACGTACGCCCGCAGGTCCGGGATCGCCGTGCCGATCTGGCCGGCCGGGGTACCGGACCGGTCGAGTGCCGCGTGGGTGACGTGCACCGTGGTCTCGGTGATGCCGTACATGTTGACCAGCCGCGGCGCGTCGTCCGGGTGCCGCTCGTACCAGCTCGCGAGGCGGGCGGGCTCCAGCGCCTCGCCGCCGAACACCACCGTGCGCAGGGCGAGTTCACGGCCGGTCCCGGGCGCCTCGGCGTCCGCCTGGATCAGCTGGTGGAAGGCGGACGGCGTCTGGTTGAGCACGGTCACCCGCTCGCGGGCGAGCAGTTCCAGGAACCGGCCGGGCGAGCGGCTGGTCTCGTGGTCCACGACCGCCAGCCGGCCGCCGTGCAGCAGCGCGCCCCACAGCTCCCACACCGAGAAGTCGAAGGCGTAGGAGTGGAAGAGCGTCCAGACGTCCTCGGCGGAGAAGCCGAACAGTTCCCGGGTGGTGTCGAACAGCCGCACCACGTTCCGGTGCGGGACCACGACGCCCTTGGGGTCGCCGGTGGAGCCGGAGGTGTGGATGACGTACGCGGGGTGGGCGGGGTCGACCGCGACCTCCGGGTCGGTGTCCGGCTGTCCGTCCAGGTCGGCGGTGTCCAGCAGCAGCCGGTCCACGCCGTCCGCTCCGGGCAGGTCGCCGGTCCGGCCGGTCGTCACGAGCAGCGCGGGCCGGGCGTCCTGGAGCAGGTAGGAGATCCGGGCCGCGGGGTACTCCGGGTCCACCGGCACGTACGCGGCGCCGGCCTTGAGCACCGCGAGGATCGCGACCACCAGCTCGGCCGAGCGCGGCAGCGCCACCGCCACCAGCCGCTCCGGCCCCACGCCCCGGCCGATCAGGGCGTGTGCGAGCCGGTTGGCCCGGGCGTTCAACTCGCCGTAGGTCAGGGCGACTTCGCCGTCCTTGAGGGCGACGGCGGCCGGGTTCGCCCGGACCTGCCGCTCGAACAGCGCGGTGATGCTGCTCTCCGGCGCCTGCGCGCCGAGGCCTCCGCTGTCCGGGAGCAGCGCGCTCAGCTCGTCGGCGGACAGCACGTCCACCCGGCCGATCCGCCGGCCAGGGTCGGCGGCCACGGCCCGCAGCAGTCGCAGCCACCGCTCGACGATCCTGGCGGCGGTGGCCTCGTCGAACAGGTCGGTGCTGTACTCCAGGACGCCCGAGAGGCCGTCGGGCTGTTCGGCCAGGACGAAGGTCAGGTCGCACTTGGCCGTCCCGGTCTGGACCAGATCGGTCGCCACCCGCAGCCCCGGCAGCTCGAACGCGCCGAGCGGAGCGTTCTGCAGGGCGAGCATGGTCTGGAACAGCGGGTGGTGCGCCAGCGTCCGGGACGGGTTCAGTGCCTCCACCAGCTGCTCGAACGGCACGTCCTGGTGCGCGTACGCGGCGAGCGCGTCGGCGCGCACCCGGCCGAGCAGTTCGGTGAAGGACGGGTCGCCCGACAGGTCGGTGCGCAGCACCAGGGTGTTGACGAAGAAGCCGACCAGGTCGTCCAGCGCCTCGTCGGTGCGTCCGGCGATCGGCGTTCCGATCGGGACATCGGTACCGGCGCCGAGCTTGCCCAGCAGCGCGGCCAGCCCGGCCTGGAGCACCATGAACAGGCTGGCCCCGCCGTCCCGGGCGAGCGCGCGCAGGCCCTGGTGCAGCTCGGCTTCGATCCGCACCGGCAACTGGGCGCCCCGGTAGGACATCGCCGTCGGCCGGGGCCGGTCGAACGGCAGCTCCACCTGCTCGGGCAGGTCCGCCAGCTGCGCGCGCCAGTAGGCGAGTTGGCCGTTCAGCAGGCTGTCCGGGTCCGAGCCGTCGCCGAGCAGGTCCCGCTGCCACAGGGCGTAGTCGGCGTACTGGACGGTCAGCGGCGCCCACTCCGGCTTCGCGCCCTCGGCGCGGGCCGCGTAGGCGGTCGTCAGGTCCTGCGAGAGCGGCCCCGTCGACCAGCCGTCACCGGCGATGTGGTGCACCACCAGGAGGAGCACGTGCTCCTCCCGTCCCAGCCGGAACAGTTCGGCGTGCAGCGGCGGCTCCGCGGCGAGGTCGAATGCGCGCCGGGCCGCCTCGGCCAGCCGGTCCGGCAGGTCACGCTCGCCGACCTCGGTCATCCGCAGCCGCGGCCGGGCCGCGTCGGGGTCCAGCACCCGCTGGTACGGCACGCCGTCGACCGCCGGAAACACCGTGCGCAGGCTCTCGTGCCGCTCGACCAGGTCCGCGAGGGCGGCCGCCAGGGCCCGCTGGTCCAGCTCTCCGGACAGCCGCAGCGTCAGCGGGATGTTGTACGTGGCGCTCGGGCCCTCCATGCGGTGCAGGAACCAGAGCCGGCGCTGCGCGAAGGACAGCGGGACCGTCCCCGGCCGCTCCCGCCGTCCCAGGGCCGGCCGTGCCCGGCCGGCGGCGTCCACCGCCGCCGCCAGCTCCGCCACCGTCGGCGCGTCGAACAGGTCGCCCAGCCGCAGTTCCACGCCGAGGATCGTCCGCGCCCGAGCGACCAGCCGGGTGGCCAGCAGCGAATGCCCGCCGAGGTCGAAGAAGCTGTCGTCCAAGCCGGGCTCGGACACCCCGAGGACCTCGGCGAACAGCCCGACGAGCAGGTGCTCGGTCGCGGTGCGCGGGGCGCGGCCCGGCGTGGCGGGCTGTGACTCGGGCGCGGGGAGGGCCCGCCGGTCGAGCTTGCCGTTCGGCGTCAGCGGCAGTGCGTCCAGGACCACGAACGCCGACGGCACCATGTACTCCGGCAGCCGCTCGCGCAGCCGGGCCCGCAGGTCGTCCGGCTGGACGACCTGCCCCGCCGCGGGAACGGCGTAGGCGACCAGCCGGGGTTCCTCCTCGTTGCGCACCGTCACGGCGGCCCGGGCGACCTGGGGGTGTTCGGCGAGCACGGCCTCGACCTCGCCGAGCTCGACCCGGAAGCCGCGAACCTTGACCTGGTCGTCGGTCCGGCCGAGGAACTCCAGGTTCCCGTCCGGGTTCCAGCACACCAGGTCCCCGGTGCGGTACATCCGCGATCCGGACGGCCCGAAGGGGTCCGCCACGAAGCGCCCGGCCGTCAGCACCGGCCGGTTCAGGTAGCCCCGGGCCAGTCCCGCGCCCGCGATGTACAACTCACCCGGCACGCCGGTCGGCAGCGGCCGCAGGGCGCCGTCGAGCACGTGCAGCCGGGCGTTGGTGACGGGTCGGCCGATGACCGGGCGCGGGCTCGAACCCACCGGCGCGACCACCGAGTTGACCGTGCACTCGGACGGCCCGTAGAGGTTGAGTCCGCGAACCCCTCCGGCCTCCCGCAGGTCCGCCCAGAGCTGCTCGGGGACGGCCTCGCCGCCCGCCGCGACCAGCGTCGGCCGCCACTGCGGATCGCTCAACAGCCCGTGCGTGACCAGGACCCGGAGGTAGGACGGGGTGGCCTCGATGTAGTCGAGCCCGCAGCGCGCGGCGTAGCCGACGAAGGCGTCCGGGTCGGTCCAGGTCGCGTGGTCCAGAACGTGCAGCTCGTGGCCCCCGAACAGGGCGAGCAGCTGGTTCAGGGAGGCGTCGAAGGACACCGACGTGGTCAGCGCGACCCGCAGCCGCTGCCGTCCGTCGAGCACCGGCCGGAACATGGCCTGCCGGTGGTCGGTGAGCAGGTTCAGCAGGCCGCCGTACGTCGGCAGCACGCCCTTGGGCCGCCCGGTGGAGCCGGAGGTGTAGATGACGTACGCCGGGTGTGCCGGATCGACGGCCACCCTCGGGTCCGTATCCGGCAGCGCGTCCAGGTCGGCGGTGTCAAGCACCAGCCGGTCGACGGAGCCCGCCTCGGGCAGCCGCTCGCCGCTGCGGGCGTCGGTCACCAGCAGCGTCGGCCGCGCGTCGTCGAGCAGGTACCCGATCCGGGCGGCCGGGTACTCCGGGTCGACCGGGACGTACGCCGCGCCGGTCTTCAGCACCGCGAGGATCGCCACCACCAGCTCGGCCGAGCGCGGCAGCGCCACCGCCACCAGCCGCTCCGGTCCGGCGCCGCGGGCGATCAGGGCGTGCGCCAGCCGGTTCGCGCGCGCGTCCAGCTCCGCGTACGTCAGCGAGACGTCCCCGCAGACCAGCGCGACGAGGTCCGGGGTCGCCCGCACGTGCTCCCGGAACAGCTCCGGCAGGCTCGCGGCCGGGACCGCCGCCGCCGGCCCGCTGCCGACGGCCGCCAGCTCGCCGTGTTCCTCGGCCGTGAGCAGCTCGATCCGGCCCACCAGGTCGTCCGGGTCGCAGTCCGCGAGGGTGTCGAGCAGCAGGAGCAGCCGCTGCTGGTGCGCGGCGAGGTCGTCGTCGCCGTACGCCTGCGGTGCGCCGTGGAGCCTGAGGAGCGGGGGGTTGCCGTCCCGGTAGTCGAACACCCAGACCGCCAGGTCGGTGGTCGAGCCCGACACGAAGTGGTGCACGGAGGCGGGGTGCCCGGCGAAGCTCGGCCTGGAGTTGAAGGCCATGATGTTGACGATCAGCGGGAACGCCGTCCCGATGCCGCCGGGCGCGCCGAGGTCGCGCAGCAGGTCCTCACTGCGGTAGCGCTCGTGCGCGACGGCCGCCTCGACCTCCCGTGCCGTCTGGGCGACGAGCTCGCGCCACGACATGTCCGGCCGCACCGTCATCCGCAGCGGCACCACGTTGGACATCGTGCCGGGCACGGCCATCAGGTCGCGGTCGGCGCCCCGGCGGGCGGTGACGGGCAGGGCGAGCACCACGTCCTGGGCGCCGGTCAGCCGGTGAGCGTAGAGCGCCGTCGCCGCGATCAGCAGCCGGGACCACCGGACGCCGACCCGGCCGGCCGCCGCCCGCAGGGCGTCCGGGCGCCGCAGTTCCCGTTCCTCGGCCAGCCGGAGGGCGAGGTTGGGGTCGGTCGGGGAGGCGCCGGTGAGCCGGGTGGGGGCGGGCCGGTCCGCGAAGCGCTCCGTCCAGTAGGCGCGGTCGGCGGCGAAGTCGGTGGACGAGCGGTAGGCGGCGTCGCTGTCGACCAGGTCCCGCAGGGAACCGAACGGGCACGGCGGCTCGGCGCCGCCCCCGGCCAGCGCCGAGTACACCTCGCCGACCCGCTGCCGGACCAGCGAGCTGCTCAGCGCGTCCAGCACCACGTGGTGGTAGTTCAGGTACCAGAGGTACTCGGTCGGTGACAGCCGGATCAGCGCGTGCCCGAACAGCGGGTCGCGGGAGAGGTCCAGCGGGCGCAGCAGGTCACGTTCCATCCACTCCCGGGCCGCCGCACGGGGGTCGGGCTCCCCGCTGAGGTCGAGGTGCGCCGGCGCCCAGTCCCAACTCTCCCGGAGGACCTGGCGCGGGCCCTCGCCGTCGTCGAGGAAGCTCACGTGCAGGGCGTCGACCTCGTCGACCACCCGGCGCACCGCGGTCTCGAACAGCTCCCGGTCCACCGGCCCGTGGATCTCCAGGCACTCACCGACGCGGTAGCCCGGGATCGGGTTCCGGGACCGCTGTTCGGCGAGCCAGATCTCGCGCTGGGCCGCTGTCAGGGGAAGGGTGTCGCCATCGCGACGGGACATGGGGGTACCTCCGAAAGTGTGGGCAGGCGTGGTCGCAGGGCGCGCCGGAGCACACCGATCGCGGTGACGTCACGCGGTGGGTGCTCAGGTGGCGCGGCTGCTGCGGTCAGGCGGCGAGTTCGCCGGCCTGGAGCTGCCAGAGGGATGCGTAGAGTCCGTGCTGGGCGAGGAGTTCGTCGTGGGTGCCCTGTTCGGCCACGACGCCGCCCTTGTCCATGACGTAGATCCGGTCGGCGTGGCGGACGGTGGAGAGCCGGTGGGCGATCACGACCATGGTCCGCTCGGCGGCGAACCTCCGGAGCGTGCGCTGGATGGCGGCCTCGGTCTCGTTGTCCACGGCGGAGGTGGCCTCGTCGAGGATCACGACCGGCGCGTCCTTGAGGATCGCCCGCGCCAGGGCGATCCGCTGCCGCTGGCCGCCCGAGAGCGCGGCGCCGCGTTCGCCGATCAGGGTGTCGTAGCCGTCCGGCAGCGTCGCCACGAAGGCGTGCGCCTCGGCCATCATGGCCGCCTTGACCACGGCCTCGTCCGAGGCGCCGAAGCTGCCGTAGCGGATGTTGTCGGCGATGCTGCCGTCGAAGAGGAACGGGTCCTGGGCGACGAACCCGACCGCGTCCCGCAGGTCCCGGCGCGGCAGGTCGCGCACGTCGCGCCCGTCGAGCAGCACGGCACCGGACTCCGCGTCCTGGAAGCGCATCAGCAGCTTGGCGACGGTCGTCTTGCCGGAGCCGGTGGCGCCGACGAGGGCGGTGACCTGGCCTGCGGGAATGGTCAGCGAGAGGTCCTCCAGCACCGGCGGGCGGCCGGGGTAGGCGAAGGTCACTCCGTCGAGGACGATCTCGCCCCGCACCTTCCCGGTGTCGAGCGGTCCTCCGGTGCCCTCTGCCTCGACGGGCAGGGCCCGCAGGTGGTGGACCCGGTCGTAGGCGGCGAGCGTGCGCTGGTACTGGTCGACGATGCCGCCGAGTCGGTTCATCCGCAGCAGCACCATCTGGGGCAGCCCGATCAGCGGGCTGAACACCTCGAACGGCAGGCTGCCGTTGAGTACCGACCGGCCGCCGATCAGCAGGGTGCCGGCCATCGAGCTGGTCGTGCAGACCCGGACGGTCTCGGCGTGGCGGATCGTGCTCCGGTCGGTCCGCTCGTTGCTCTCCTGGGCCACCGCGCTCAGCCGGTCGATGCGCTCGGCCTCGTAGTCCTCGGTGCAGAAGCTCTTGACGGTGGCGCCGGCCTCCAGGCTGTTGACCAGCTGGCTGTGCAGCCTGGCCCGGTTCTCACCGGAGACGGCGTAGTCGGCCGTGACCTTCTCCTGGTAACGGAGCGACAGCCAGGCGATGACCGGGATGGGCAGGAACGCGATCCAGGCGATCTGCGGTGCCAGCAGCAGGAACACCGGCACCAGGATGGCCAGGCTGGTGCCCAGCTGGAGCACGTCGTTGGCCGAGGTGGTGAAGAAGGCGCCCAGCTGGCGGACGTCGTCGGTGAGCACGCCGGCGATCCGGGTGGTCCGTTCGCCTTCCAGGTGCCGCAGTTCGAGGTGCTGGACGTGATCGTACGTGCGGCTCCGCCAGTCGTGCTCGATGTCCTGGCCGAGTCGGCGCCACTGGAGGTTCGAGGAGTAGGAGAGGCCCGCGACGGCGGCACAAGCGACGGCCACCAGCCCTGCCAGGCCCCAGAGTTGGGCGGACGCGGTGGTCAGACCGATGCGGACCAACGGCGCGGCCTCGCCCTTGATGAGGACCAGAGCCGTCCAGCCGAGGAAGGTGGCGAGCGCCATCTCCGCGACCTGGCAGGCGACCGAGAGCGCGGAGGCGCGGAAGAGCCGGCGCCGGTGCGGTCCGACGACCTCCAGCAGGGGGTGGCGTTCGGTTCCGGTCCCGGCCGGCTCGCCGGCCGTGTCGGCCGTTCCGCGCCAGGCCTTCCGAAGGACGGCCACGGTCGCGGTCGCGACCCCGCCGAGTGCCACCAGTTGCCTGCTCAGCGCCGACCCCCGGATCAGCGCGACGCCGGCAGCCACCCCGCCGCCGACGGCGAGGACCGGTCGCACGACGAGGCCGCGGTCCGGGCGCGGGGCCGGTGCGGCGGGCCGCGCCGACGCCGGACTCACCGTCCCGGTCGGCCCCTGCACGACCAGGGCGACGGCCCTGCGGACGATCCGGCCGACGTCCACGGCGCGCACCCGCGCGTCGTGCCGGACGAGGACTCCACCGGTGACCGGACTCGCCTGCGCCTCGGTGATCCCGGGGACGCGCCGCAGGGCGGCGGCGAGGATCTCGGCCGTCCGGGGCCGTCCGAGGACCGGCTTGACGTCCCAGCGCTGGCGCCCCGGGATGACCGAGCGCGGGCGCACGTCCGAATCCACGGGAAGGTTCCCGGCTGCTGCGGCCAGCAGAGATGGCATGTGTACGATCACCTGTTTGCGGAGGTCGCGGATGGACCGTCATTGGGCATGACGGAGCACCGCGGCAAATGGAAAGTCTGAAGGGGAAAGCGATACGGCCGACGGGGCGGCGGTAGCTGCTCGGGCACATCTTCCGAGACCGTTCGAAACATGCGCCCGAGCGACTGATCGGTCCGCGGGGCGGAGCGTCAGGGAGTCTTGCCGGCGCCGACGGTCGCGGTCGCGCGGATCTTCGGGGCCCTCGACTCGTGCTCGACCCGGTGGACGGGCTCGGTCTTGTCCTTGTGCGGGACGGGGCCCTCGGCGGCCCGGTGGTGCTCGTCGGAGGTGATCTGCGCGGCCACCATGTCGGCGGCCACCTCGGCCGCGAGGTCGTGGATTCCCTCTCCGGCCTCATGGGCCGCCTTCTTCACCTCCATGGCGATGCCGACGGACGTCTTGACGACGCCACGGACCAGCGGCTTGAGGAGCCGCTTGGCCAGCGGCGCGACGATGAGGCCGATCAGGAAGGGCGGTACTACGGGCGGCATGATGCTCCAACCTCTCTACGCAGACGGATGACAGGGGACCCCGGGGGCACTGCGAACTCCGGAGCACACACAACAGGGCGGACGGAAGCACCCATGTCCGAAATTCTTCGTTCCCGTGCCGGATTCCCTGCTGGGCCGAAAATTCCTCTGGGGTCCACCGCCCGCTCCCTGGCCACCGTAGTCGAGCCAGGTCCACCGAGAGCAAACGTCCTTGGCGGAATTCACCCGTGCGAGTGCTTTAAATCCAATCCGCCTCCACGGGCTGGAATATGCATACTCACCAAATAAGCCAATTATCCTATTTAACTATCAGGTCCCGTCCTGGGCCCCTCGTTCCACCCGTCGGCGCAACACGGGGAACGGCAGCCCGCCACCACCCAGCACGGCCTCGTGGAAGGTCCGCACCTCGAAACCGGCCCCCTTCTCGGCCTCCGCCCGGGCCCGCAACCGAACGAACTCCAGGTAGCCCGCACGGTAGGACAGCGCCTGCCCGGGCAGGTCCGTCGAGTACCGCAGCAGGTCCGAGGCGATCTGGCCGTCCGCCTCGGTGGAGTTGGCGCGCATGAAGTCCCGGGCCTGCTCCAGGCTCATCGTCCCGAGGTTGAGCCCGGTGTCCACGACGAGGCGCTGCGCGGTGAATCGCTCCTGCGCAAGGCGCCCGTAGGCGTCCCAGGGGTCGTCGTAGAGGCCCATCTCCCAGCCGAGGCCCGCCGCGTACTCGGCCCAGCCCTCGTTGAAGGCGCCGAACTCGGCCACCTCACGACGCAGTTGCGGCAGCACGCGGTTCTCGGCCTGCCGGGCGAGGTGGAAGTGGTGCCCGGGGGCCAGCTCGTGGTGGATCAGGGAGGCCGCGCCGATCAGCGAGCGCCCTTCCAGACCGGAACCGTTGTAGCGGTAGCGCCCGATCGGGGCGGCCGGAGTGGGCAGCTCGTAGTACCCGAAGGTCATCCCCGCCTCCAGCGCCGGATCCAGCCGCGCCAGTCCGTACGGCGCGGCCGGCAGCACCGCGAACCAGCGCGGCAGCAGCGGGGCGAGCCGGTCGAGGTAGCCGCGATAGCGGGCCTCGACCTCCTCGGGAGTCCGCGCGTAGAGCCGGGGCTCGGTGCGCAGCCGCTCGTGGAACTCCCCCTCCGGGCCGTGGAATCCGAGGGCGACGCGGGCCTCCCGCATCCGCTCGGCGAGCTCCCGGCACTGCTCCCGGCCGAGCTCGTGGAGCCGCTCGGGCGGCGTGTCGCCCCCGCTGTGGATCCGGACGAACTCCCGGTACGCCTCCTCACCGCCTTCGTACCGGGCCCAGCCGACGACCTGCGGCGCCTCCCGCAGGTAGTCCGGGTCGTCGAGGACGGCGAGCAGGCCGTCGAAGGCCGGCAGCAACTCGGCTTCCACCAGCCGCCGCACGCCGCTCCGGACCCGTCCGCGCTCGGCCGGCCCCAACTCACCGAGCCGGGCCTCGTCCACCTCCACGCGCTCCGCCACCGACGCCCGCAGGCCCGCGAGGGTGGCGCGTACCCCGGGCAGGGCCGGAGCGGGCACCCGGAAGCCGCGCGCGGCCTGCCCCGCCGCCTTGTCACCGATCGAGCCGACCACCCGGGCCAGCTCGCGCACCAGCACCAAGTACCTTTCGGCGTCCGCTGGTTCGCCGAACCGGTGGCTCCGCAGGGCCGCGTCGACGTACTGCGACAGCGGGAACAGCCGGTACGGCGTGGCCGCGGGCGTCAGCCAGTAGCAGCGGTGGGCGCGCACCTCCTGCTCGGCTAACCCCGCGAGGAATCCGACGGTGTCGGCATCGGTACCGGACAGCTCCGCGCCGTCGAGCGTCCGCGCCCGGGCCAGCACCTCCTCGGCGAACCGCGCCCGTTCCTCGGCCTCGGCGGGCGACGCTCCGGGGAGCGTCTCGACCGGGAGCCCCTGGCGGACTCTCAGCAGTGGATCGCGCTCCAGCAGGAACTCCCAGTAGCGGTCCGCCAGATGGCTCGTCGCCCGGCCCGGCTCGTTCGTCCTCGCGCTCATGCGGCCAGTGTGGCGGTGCCGGGCCTGCCGCCCTGCCCGGTCGCCCGAAACAGCGGCCTCGGTATCCCCCGAACGGATGAGGCGGCGGGTTTCGCCCCCGACCCGTGCAGAAGGCGACCGCATCAACCGGAGCCCCGGGATGTCACCGTGCGCACGGACGTTCTGATGAGCTTACTTGTCCCCGGTCGGCGCGCCGGGAGGGTCGGCTGTGCGTGCGCCGCATCCGGTTTCCGGGATCGCGGCGCCCTCATCACCCGGACCGCCCGCCGTAGCGTGCTCGGCGACCCCTGCGCCTCCGGCCGCCGCCACACCGCCCCGGAGGTCCTGATCGCGCCCGAGCGGAGCACCGTCGCATGACCGTCACCCAGGACAAGCCCCTGCACCACCACACCGGCGCGGGGTTACCCGCCCCGTTCGCCGTCGCGGGGACCGGGGTGCACCTGCCCCCGACCGTCGTCACCAACGAGCAACTGACCCGCTCCCTCGACACCAGCGACGCATGGATCACCAGCCGCACCGGCATCCGTGAACGCCGCCGCCTGGCCCCGGACCTGGCCACCTCCGACATGTGCGTCGACGCCGCGCACCAGGCCCTGGACGCGGCGGGCACCGCCCCCGCCCAGTTGGACGCGGTGATCGTCGCCACCTACACCTGGGACCAGCCCCTGCCCTCCACCGCGCTGATCGTCAAGGACGCCCTGGGCGCCCACCGAGCCCTGTCCCTGGACGTCACCCAGGCGGCCTGCGCATCCGGCGTCCAGGCCGTACTGATCGCCGCCCACCTCCTCCAGAACCCTTCCATCACCACCATCCTGGTCCTCGCCGCCGACTGCGCCTCCAGGATCACCGACCCCACGGACCGCACCACCGGCGTCTTCTTCGGCGACGCCGCGGCCGCCGTCGTGCTCACCCGCTCCGAGACCGCGGGCGCGGGCCTGCTCTCCTACGACCTGGGCTCCCAGCTCTCCTACGACGTCCAGGTCCCGGCCGGCGGCTCCCGGCTGCCCACCAGCGCATCCACCCTGGCCGCCGGCGCCCACTACCTGCGCATGGACGGCCGCTCCGTCTGGAACACCGCCACCACCCGCCTGCCCGAGAGCATCACCAGCGCCGCCCGGCAGGCCGGCGTGCCGCTCGACGAGATCCGGCACTTCTTCCTGCACCAGGCCAACCTGAACCTCCTCACCGAAACCGTGAAGGCCATGGGCGTCCCTCAGGACCGCGTCCCCGTCACCGTCGACCGGCTCGGCAACACCGGATCGGCCGGCCTGTTCACCGCGCTCCACTCCACCGTCGCCGCGGGCGGCCTGCGACCGGGCGACACCTACGTCCTGTCCGGGATCGGCGCGGGCTTCCAGTGGGGCACCCTCTGCCTCCGGCACGCCTGACCCCGACCACCGTGCCACATTCGAACACTCTTACCGGGCAAGCGAGTTGACTCGCCAGTGGCAGAACTCGGTGGCACCATGACGGCCATGCCCCGTCGTACCCCGCCGCCCGTCCGGACGGCCGCCGCCACCGTCCTGGCCGCCGCACTGACCGTCACGGTGGCCGGCTGCGGGGGCGCGGCCCGTCCCTCGACGAGCACCCCGCTCGTCGAACACGGGACCGTCCGGATCGCCGCGTCCAGCGAGACGCCGAGCTTCGACCCGTACACGGCCTTCGGCGCGGCCCAGGCCCGCTACGCCTACGACTCGCTGGTCAACGTCTCCGCCGACGCCACCCTGGTCTCCGGCCTGGCCTCCTCCTGGGAGGCCACCACCACCACGGCCGTCTTCACCCTCCGCCCGGGGATCACCTGCTCCGACGGCACCCCCCTCACCGCCACGGCGGTCGCCCGCGCGCTGACCTACGCCGGAGACCCGGCCAACCAGCTCGCCGGCGCCCAGACCGTCCTGCCCAGCGTCCCGTACACCGCGAGCGCCGACGACGCGACCGGCACCGTGACGGCGACCACCACCACCCCCTTCCCGTTCCTCACCCGCACCATCGGCCTGCTGCCGATCGTCTGCCCCGCCGGCCTCGAGCGGCCCCGGACGCTGGACCGCTCCACCCGGGGCACCGGACCGTACGTGCTGACCCACTACACCCCGGGCGGGCCGTACGAGTTCACCGTCCGCGAGGGCTACACCTGGGGCCCGGCCGGCGCGACCACCGCGGAGCCCGGCCTGCCGGCCCGCCTCGTCATCTCGGTGGTGCCCCAGGCCTCCACCACCGCGAACCTGCTGCTCACCGGGGGCGTCGACATCGCGGACGTGAACGGGCCGGACCGCACCCGGCTCACCGGCCACGGCCTGTCCACCACCGACGTGGCGACCGTCGTCGGGATGACCTTCTTCAACCAGCGCCCCGGCCGGCCGCTGGCCGAACCGGCCCTGCGCCGGGCCCTGGTGTCCGCGCTCGACCGCCAGGGCCTCGCCAACGTCGCCGTCGGCGGCACCGGCACGCCCGCCACCGACTTCGGCGCCGAGGGCGCCGTCTGCCACGCCGACCTCGCGGCCGCGAACCTGCCCGCGCAGGACGCCACCGAGGCACTGCGCGCCGCCGGCTGGACCCGTGGCCCGGACGGCCGGCTGACCAAGGACGGCAAGCCGCTCCGGCTGCGCCTGATCACCAGCCCCGACCTCGGCCCCACGCTGTCACCCGTCGCCGAGCTGATGGCCCGGACCTGGACGGTGCTGGGCGCGGACGTCAAGCTGGTCACCGAGAGCCTGCCCGCGCTCGTCAACGCCATGTACCAGACCGGCGACTTCGACGTCGTGGTCGGCACCTCCCCCGGCTTCGCCCTGCCCGTCGGCTTCATCCCCTTCTTCTCCGGCCCGCCCCCCGCCCAGGGCCTCAACTTCGCGGGCGTGGCCAACCCCGAATACGACGCCCTGGTCGCCCAGGCCCTCCGGGAACCGGACACCGAAGGCTGCGCCACCTGGAACCGGGCCGCCGCCGCCCTCTTCCGATCGGCCGACGCCCTGCCGATCGCCGACGACCGGAGCAGCGTGTACGGGCGCAGCACCACCTTCGCCACCACCTTCGGCGGCCAGCTCGTCCCCACCAGCATCCGCCTGCACCGATGACCGGGGGAACCCGCGTGACCGTACCCCGCCGTTCGCCGCCTCTGCCGCATCTGCCGCGTCTGCCGCGGCACCTCATGCCCCGCCTCCTGCGGCACCCGTGGACGGCGTTCCTCGGCCGGCGCACCGCCCGGCTGCTCCTCTCGCTCGGGGTCGTGCTCACCGCATCGTTCGCGATGATCCGCCTGGTGCCCGGAGACCCGGTCCGCGCGGCGCTCGGCGTCGACGCCTCCCCCGCCCTGGTGGCCGCACGCCGGCACCAACTCGGGCTCGACGAACCCTTCCTGGCCCAGTACCGGCACTATGTCGACGGCCTCGTGCACGGCGACCTCGGCACCTCGCTGGTCACCTCGACACCGGTCGCGGAGCTCGTCCGCACCCGGCTGCCGGCCACCCTGGAGATCGCCGGCCTGGCCTTCCTCGTCACCCTCGCCGTCGCCCTGCCCGGCGGCCTGCTCGCCGCCGTCCGCACCCGGGACGGCCGGCATCCGCGCAGCGAACTGGCGTTCACCACGCTCACCGCCGGCCTGGCCGGGATCCCCGACTTCGTCCTGGCCGCCGGGCTCACCGCGCTGCTGGCCGTCGGCCTCCAACTGCTGCCGGTGGCCGGCACGGCGGGCGCCGGGTCCTTCGTCCTGCCGGTCCTCGCGCTCTCCGTGGCGCCCACCGCCGTCCTGGTGCGCATCGTCCGGGTGGAGGCGCTGAAGGTGCTGTCCGAGGACTACCTGCGCACCGCCCGCGGAAAGCGGCTGTCACCGCTACGCCGTTACCTACGGCACGCGGCGCCGAACATGGCCACCGCCGCGCTCACCGTCGCCGGAGGCCTGCTGCCCGCCCTGATCGCCGGCACCGTGCTGGTGGAGAAGGTCTTCGCCTGGCCCGGCATCGGTTCGGCCCTGGCGCAGTCCGTGAGCTCGCAGGACTACCCGGTGATCCAGGCGATGGTCCTGATCCTGGGCACGACCGTCCTGCTCGCCGCGCTCCTGGTCGACGTGCTGCTGGCGCTGCTCGACCCGCGCTCGACGATCCGGGAGAGCTGAGGTGCCGATGCCCCTTCCCACCAGGTACCTCCGCTCGCCCATGGCCTGGGCCGCCACCGCCATGCTGGCCTCTCTGATCGTGCTCGCGCTGGCGGGCCCGCTCGTCTGGGGCGCGGCGGCCGACCTGCCCGACCCCTCGGCGGTGCTCCAAGGCCCCTCCACTGCCCACCCCTTCGGCACCGACAACCTCGGACGGGACCTGCTCGCCCGGGTCCTGACCGCCACCCGGCCCTCCCTGCTGCTCGCGCTGGCCGCGACCGCGATCGGCGCGAGCACGGGCATCCTCCTCGGCGCGTCCACCGCCGTCGTCGGCCCCCGCGCCCGCCGCCTGCTCGCGGCACTGATCAACCTCCTGCTCGCCTTCCCCGCGCTCCTGGTCGCGCTCTTCCTCGCGGTCGTGTTCGGCGCGGGCGCGGCCGGGGCGATGCTCGCCCTCGCCGTCGCCGGTGTACCCGGCTTCGCCCGGCTCGCCCAGACCCTCGCCGCCGCCGTCGCGGGCACCGACCACCTGGCCTCCGCCCGGGTCCTCGGCCTGCGCCGGCACCGGCTGCTGTGGCGGCACGTCCTGCCCAACATCGCCGAACCGCTGCTGCTGAGCGCGACCACGGCGGCGGGCACCTCCCTGGTCGCGCTCTCCGGGCTGAGCTTCCTCGGCCTGGGCGTCCAACCGCCCGGCTACGACTGGGGGCAACTGCTCAACCAGGGGCTCGACCGGATCTACGCACAGCCGCTGCCCGCCCTCGCCCCCGGCCTGGCCATCCTCTACGCGGCGGTGACGTTCCAACTGCTCGGCGAGGTCCTGGCCGGAGGCGCCGCCCGGCGCAACCCGGCGGACCGTACGGACCGTACGCCCCGGCGACGGATCGCGCCGGGTGGGCCGAGCGGGCCGAGTGCGCCGAGCGGGCCGGGTGGGCCCGCCGAGGACGGCCTCGTCCTCCAGGTCGAGGAGCTGAGCGTCGAACTCCCCACCCCGGACGGCGTGATCCGGCCGGTCCGCGGGGTGAGCCTCTCCCTGCGGCCGGGCGAGATCGTCGGACTCGTCGGCGAGTCCGGCTCCGGCAAGTCGCTCACCGCGCTCGCGATCGCCGACCTGCTCCCCGAGCGCGCCCGGGTCTCCCACCGCACCCTCCGGCTGCTCGGCGCCGACCTGGACGCCATGACGCCGAAGCAGCGCGACCAGCACCTCGCGACCGGCCTGGCGATGGTCTTCCAGAACCCGGCCACGGCACTCAACCCGTCACTCCGGATCGCCACCCAGCTCACCGAGGCACCCCGCACCCATCTCGGCACGAGCCGCACCCAGGCCCTGCGCGATGCCGCGGACGCCCTGCAACGGGTGGCCCTGCCCCCCGCCCTGCTACGGTCACGCCCCCACCAGCTCTCCGGCGGCCAGCGCCAGCGCGTGATGATCGCCGCCGGCCTGATGATGCGGCCCGGCCTGATCATCGCCGACGAACCGACGACCGCCCTCGACACCACCGTGCAGCGGCAGATCACCGAACTGCTCTCCGACCTGCGGCGGGACACCTCCGCCGCCGTCCTGTTCATCAGCCACGACATCGCGCTCGTGAGCGGATTCTGCGAACGCGTCCTGGTGATGTACGCGGGCTCCGTCGTCGAAACCCTCCCCGCCGACCGGCTCGCCACCGCCGCCCGGCACCCCTACACCCGGGCCCTGGTCGCCTCGGTACCGGACCTCACCGCGGACCGCGACCGGCCGCTGCCCACCGTGGCGGGCGCGCCGCCCGACCCGATCGCACCCGCCCCGGGCTGCCCGTTCGAGCCCCGCTGCCCGTACCGGCAGGACCGCTGCGCCCGGGAGGCTCCGCAGCTGGACGACGTCGACGCGCTCCAGCGGGTCGCCTGCTGGTACCCCCCGCCGGCGCCGGCAGAGACGGACCGGGCGACGGAACATACGGAACATCAGGTGGAGGCGGACCCGTCATGACCAGCCTGCGGCTCTGCGACCTCACCGTCCGCCACCACGGCCCGCGCGGCCCCGTCACCGCCGTGGACCGCGTCTCACTGGAGGTCCCGGCCGGCACCACGCTCGGGCTCGTCGGCGAGTCCGGCTCGGGGAAGTCGACCCTGGCCCGCGCGATCGTCGGGCTCGCCCCCGTGCACGGGGGCCGGGTCCTCGTCGACGACCAGGACGTCCGGGTCCGTACCGTCCGTGCCCGGCGCCGGCTCGGCCGCCTGGTCCAGATCGTCCTCCAGGACCCGGACACCGCGCTCGACCCCCGGATGACCGTCCGCCAGACCCTCGTCGAGGCCGCCACCGTCTTCCAGTGGCTCGACCGGCACGCCCGTACCGAGCGCGTCGCCGCGCTGCTCGACCTCGTCGGACTGGACCCCCGGCTCGCCGGCCGCCTGCCCCGGCAGCTGTCCGGCGGCCAGCGCCAACGGGTCGCCGTCGCCCGCGCCCTGGCCGTCGGACCCGGACTCCTGATCGCCGACGAGATCACCTCGGCACTCGACGTCTCGGTACAGGCGTCCGTCCTCAACACGATCCGCGAACTCCGGCAACGGCTCGGCCTGTCCATGCTGTTCATCGGCCACAACCTGCCCGCGGTCTGCTACGTCTCCGATACGGTGGCGGTGATGCAGCGCGGCCGGATCGTCGAAACGGGCCCCACCGACGCCCTCCTGCGCGACCCGCAGCACCCCTACACGCGCGAGCTCCTCGCCGCCGTCCCCCGCCTGTCCGGCCCACCGCCCTCCCGGAGGTCCCGATGACCGTCGACCGACCCGACGCGGTGGTGGTCGGGGCCGGGGTGATCGGCACCGCCGTCGCCCTCGAACTCGCCCGCACCGGACGGCAGGTGGTCGTGGTGGACAAGGCCGGCGCGGCCGGCCACGGATCGACCGGCGCGTCCAGCGCGATCGTCCGGTTCAACTACTCCACCTTCGACGGCGTCGCCACGGCCTGGGAGTCCCTCCACCTGTGGGCGTCCTGGCCCGAGCACCTCGGGCTCACCACCGACCGCCGCCCGCTCGCGGCCTTCCGCCGCACCGGCGCCGTGCTGCTCGACGCGCCCTTCCCCGAACCCGCCGACACCGCGGCCCTGTTCGACCTGGCCGGCGTCCCGTACGAACGGTGGGACACCGCGACCCTGCGCGGGCGCCTGCCCGGGATCGACGCCGGGCGGTACTGGCCGCCGAAGCCCGTGGACGACGACGCCTTCTTCGACGGCCCGGCCGGTGAGCTCGGTGCCCTGTTCACCCCGGACGCCGGGTTCGTCGACGACCCGCAGCTCGCGGCCCAGAACCTCGCCGACGCGGCGGGCGAGCTGGGTGCGCGTTTCCTGTTCCACCGCACCGTGGTGGCCGTCGACCGGCACGCGGACCGCGTGGCAGGCCTCCATCTGGCCGACGGGGCCCGGATCGCCGCGCCGGTCGTGGTCAACGCCGCCGGCCCGTGGTCGGGAGGCCTCAACCGGCTGGCGGGTGTCGGCAGCGACTTCACCATCGGTGTACGCCCCCTGCGCGAGGAGGTCCACCAGATCGCCGCGCCCGACAGCTCCACCACCCGCCTCACCAGCGGCCCCACCGCCCGCCCCGGGCCGGTTCCGGTCGTCGCCGACCTCGACCTCGGCACCTACCTGCGCCCGGTTGCCGGGGGCCGCCTGCTCATCGGCGGCACCCAGCCGGCCTGCGACCCACCGGAGTGGATCGACGACCCGGACGAAGCCGACCCGCGCCCCACCGCCCACCGCTTCCGGACCCAGGTGACCCGCGCGGCCCGCCGCTTCCCCGGGATCACGGTCCCCAGCCGGCCCGTCGGCGTCGCGGGCGTGTACGACGTCGCCGACGACTGGACCCCGATCTACGACCGCACCGCCCTCGACGGCTACTACGTCGCCATGGGCACGAGCGGCAACCAGTTCAAGAACGCACCGCTGGTGGGCCGCTACCTCGCGTCCCTGATCGACCTGGTCGAGGCCGGCCACGACCATGACGGCGACCCGGTCCGCTACCGCTGCGAGCACACCGGCAACGTCGTGGACCTGGGCGCGTTCTCCCGCCGCCGCCCGGTCCGGACCGGCTCCGCCCGCACGGTCATGGGCTGAGGGTGCGCAGTTCGCTCACCAGATCCGAGACCACCCCGACCACGAACCCGGGCTCCTCGGTCGGGAAGTCATGGCCGGTTCCCGTCGGCGTGTGCACCACCCGGGACGCGGTCGACGCCGCCAGGTAGCGGGTCCGGGCCCCGAGGTAGAAGCGCGCCATCCGCTCGGCCTCGGCGGCGTCCCCGGCGGCGGCCAGCACCGTCTCCCCGCCCGTGAGGTCGCGGGGTATGACCAGCACCAGCGGCAGGTCGCCGAGGTCCCCGTCGTAGACCACGGTCTCCCAGCCCACCTCCGCCAGGCCGACGGGCGAGAGCTCCGCGAAGATCGACGCGGCGGCGCAGTACTGGCCGGTCCGACTGTCCCGGCCCCGGCCCCGGTGAACACCGAACAGGTGCCGCACCGCCGTCAGCAGGAACTCCCGGCGCATGCCCGCGACCAGCCGATTGGGCGGCGCGAAGGCGATGACCTCCAGGGGCGTCGGATCCAGCAGCACGAGTCCGGCCACCACGTCCGGCCGCCGCCTGGCGGCATTCGCGACCAGCAGCCCGCCGAAGGAATGGCCGACGAACACGTACGGGGCCCGCTCCCCCGCCGCCTCCAGCGCGGCCACCAGCTCCTCCGCCTCGGCCGCCGTCGTCCTCGGGAAGGGCCCGACGTCACTCCAGCCCGAGCCGAACCGGTCGACCAGCACCGAGCGGGTCCGGGCCGCCATCATCGCGTGCAACTGCCCGAACTCCTCGCCCGGCGCGTGCCCGCCCGGCATCCAGACCACCGTCGGCCCATCCCCGGCAACCCCCTCGGCGAGGACGTGCATCCGGCGTCCGCCCACCCCCACCAGCCGCCCCGGCGCCCCGCCCGCCCCCGCGCCCCGGCCGACCAGCACCAGATGCCGCACCGCGCCGACCGCCAGTACCACACCCACAGTCACCACTAAGCACCCGAGTGCCACCAGCCATCCCGCACCGCCCCCGACCAGCCCGACCCCCACACCCACCACCAGCACCGCGACCGGCACTCCCGCCCAGTCCCGGCTCAGCGACGCGAGCAGGGCATCCGCCACCCGTCCGTTCCGGCGCATCGGTCCTCCACGGCATCCGAGAGGCGACCTCTCCCCCTGTTCTTCCCCCATCCCCCCACTCCGACGCGCCCACACGAACACACATTCGACATGGCAGGCCCTGCCCGCCCTGCGCCCCACCCACCGCGCGCCCCGCCGCCGTGTCGCTGCCCATCGGAGAGGAGCCGGCCACCAGGCCACATCTCCACAAATGCAAAGAACCCCCATCCGGTTTCCCGGATGGGGGTTCTCTGTGAATGATTGTTCGGCGGCGTCCTACTCTCCCACAGGGTCCCCCCTGCAG
>NZ_JBIVJF010000037.1:0-70550 GCF_044750105.1 Kitasatospora sp. NPDC088861 | reverse complement strand
CCCGGCTACGCCGGGTAACCACGGGCCTTCGGCCCGGGTTGCTTGCGCCTTCGGCGCTGCGCGGCGGCTTCGCCGCCGGTACTGCTCCGGCCTTCGGCCGGGGGCCTCGGGCTTCGCCCGTGGCCGGCCCGCGCTGCGCGCGGGCGGGCCGCTGCGCCGGCCGGATCGGGCTGCGCCCGATCGGGTGGGGTGGCGGGCCGCTTCGCGCCCTTGGGTGGTGGTGGGTCAACTCCGCGCTTCGCTGCGGAGTTGGGTGGGTGTCAGGATGGGGCCTTCGGCCCTGGGCGAGTGGGGTGGGTTCGCGGGCTTCGCCCGGGCTGACTGGGGTGGAGGGTGGGGGCGCTTCGCGCCTTGACTGGTGGGATGGTGAGGGGTAATCAGGTGATGGAGTCACTCGTTGGGGTGGTACAAGGACGGGCTTCCCTCGGTCTGTGAATCAAAGGTAGTGGCCCGCTAGAGTCTGGGATTGGGAGTTGGTCGGGGAAACTGGGGCCCCGTGGATAGCATCAGAAAGGCAGGTTAGTAATGCGGTTGAGTGTCGTTCTGTCGGCCTGGTAATAGGTTTCAGTTCGTTGGCCATCCCATACGTCACCACGATGTCGGAAAAACCGCAGCAGGATGACGTGATTCCGGGCGCAGCCGCTGTGACCTGCCCTTTCCGGCCCGCAACAGCGCCATCCTGCTACCGCCATCTGCGACAGCGAAGTGCAGCTTCACACCGGTTCCAGCGCCGGCGTGGAGGCGCTGGCCGCGTTCGTCGAGCGCGAGGGCCGTGCCCGGGAGGCTGGAGGCGCTGAGAGTGGTTTGGTAGACCTGCGCCCGGCGCGGCCGGGGCTCATGCTGCGCGCTCGACCCGGCGATTAGAAGGGCGGTTCCTCCGAGAAGCCTGTACCTGATGGCACGGCACTCTTCGTTGATGCCCGTGGGTCGTCCGCTGGTGTTGTGGGGGGTGGGACTCCCCATCCCCCACGCTGCGGCTGCGCGGGCGCTCCCCACCCGCCGCCCTGCGGCTGTGAGGCGGGTGTCCCCCACCCGCTGGTCGGTTCCGTTCTGGGCACGGGCGGCTCGTCTGATCTGACGCCGTCGATGTCGTCGTTCCACAGCTGGCGCAGGTATTGGCGGCACGTGGTGTTGTCTTCGTCGTCGTAGTTGTTCGACTCCGGCCAGCGCCTGCGGTCGGGGCTCTGATCAGCCAGGTGGCACAGGGCCCGCAGTACCGAGTCGACCCTGGACCAGGTGCTGGTCCCCTCTCCTGTGAGCAGCCTACGGACCGTCTCCCGGCTGACCTGAACCGGGTTGTCCAGGCGTTGGGTCGCTGCGGCGATTTGTCCAAGGGTGGGCCGGCCCGCCGCGCGGAAGTGGACGTGCAGCTCGGACACCAGCGAGCGCCTCGTGCTCGGGGGCAGTTGCTCCACGGTGGGCATTTTCGGCATCCTTGGCATCCGTCTGCTCCACTCCCCGATGACCCGCTTGCCCCCGATGCACCCATGATTGCCCTGCGATGACGCCCTAGGAAGACCTGGGTAGACACAGATAGACCCAGTAGAAGTGCATTTGAACTCATGTCAGCTCCTTTTCTCCCAAGTACAGCGCATTCCAACTCACTGAAACTCGTTTTGGCAACTACCTGTTTTCGCTGGTAAGAGGCCATTTCGGGGTGGTTTCGTTGCCTCCGGTCACCTGTTGAGGCAGTCCGTTGTCTCAGCAGGTGGACACGGCGCGGCCGTCGCACAAATGGCGACGGCCCCCTGGTGCGCAGGGAGCCGTCAGCAGAGGACAAAGCCACTGAGGAGCAGCACATGTCCACTTCGGAGCCTACGAGCAACCCTGCCGAACCGGAAGCCTTCGCGACGCAGGTGCGCTTGACGGGACGGAGGCAGTGGCGGGTGTGGGGCCGGCGCGCCCGCCGGGATGCCGCCGTCTACCTGGTCTGCGGCGCAGCCACCGCCCTGGGCGGCGCCCTGGTGTCATGCGGGGCGCTGTGGGTGCGAACGCGCCTGTAGGAAGCCGGATGCCTCCGGGCGGAGCGGTCCGTGCTGCACCTGGCGGCTTTGTCGAGCGGGAGGGCCACGCGAAGGTGGCCCTCCCGCACAAGGATCCGCTGGAGATCGTGGTTACCGGACCCGGTGGGGAGGAGGACGTTGAGGTCGTCTCCGTGGGGCTGGGCGCGTTCCTGCACAACACGGTGGCAAGGCGGGGCCAAGGTAAGTGCGGGGCAGCTCGCCGAGCACAGCGTCAAGTGGACGTAGGGCCGGCGGTGGGCTGCCGGGGGAAGCGGGGGCGTCACCCGCGGGTGACGCCCCCGACGCTACCCGCGCCGGATGGGTGGAGGCGGGCAGCCCCGCATGTACTCGGGGCCCGCGGCCCAGGGGTAGCGGTAGTGGGCGTTGCTGAAGGGCCAGATCGTGCGCTGGTCCTGCGGTTTGGGGGCGGGGTGGCCCGAACGGGAGCGGGGCTTGGGTGGCTGGGGTGGGCGCAGTTTGCAGGTGTCGGCGAGGTCGAACAGGCCGGGCAGGTCGTTGTTGGTGAAGGGGACGGTGAACAGCGGGGTGTCGCCGGCTTCGGCGATGGCGTGCTGGTAGGCGGCGGCGAGGAGCAGGGGGCGGGCCCAGGGCGGCACGGGGTGGGTGAGGCAGCCGAAGCGCAGGCCGTCCGCGTCGTGGAGGGCGATGGTGGCCGCGCCGTCGGTGAGGTCGGTGGGGCGGGCGGTGTGGAGCTGGGCGTCGGATGCGGCGGTGAAGACCGCGACGGCGAGCTGGGCCGCGAGGTGGGGGTGGGCGGTCGCGGTGTGGAGGCGGCGGGCGACTTCGGTGGCGGTGGCGGGGGGGCATCTGGGGCGGGTGGAAGCCGCGGTCGTGGGCGAGCGGCGGAGTGCAGCGGCAGCGGCGCTGGGCACCGTCGCCGGACCAGTAGGTGGTCAGGGCGGGCAGGTTGAGCCAGCGATCGTGCACCGGGACGGGGCGAGGCGGGCGGCTGCGCGGGAGGTCGGTGTCGTCGGTGCCGGGGAGGCGGGCGGCCGCGTCGGCGAGGCGGTGCTCCACCTGGCGCAAGGCCTGTTCGAGGGCGGGGGTGGGACGACGGCGGTGGCAGACCAGGAGCAGGTGGACGCCGGTGCGCTCGCGCAGGGTGATCAGGTCTTGGATGCGGCGGCGGCCGAGCAGGTGGGCGCGCAGCACGGTGAGGTGGGTGATGGGGGTGGCGAGGGTCCAGGCGGCGGCCATCGCCCAGGGCGGGTCGGGGTCGAGCCTGGGGTAGCCGTGACGGGCACGGGTTTGCCGAGAGCGGCGAGGATGTCGTAGGCGAGGCAGATCGTGGAGTTGGTGCCGACGGTGGGGTGGACGGTGGCCCGGCCTGTGGTGGGGCTGTGGGCGGCCTGGGCGGCGCGGGTGTGGGGCAGGTCGTCGTGGGGGTCGAGGACGACGGTGACCGGCGGTGGGTCGGGGCAGGTCAGCACGGTGCACCGGCCTGTCGTCGGCCGAGTTTGCTGTAGGCCCAGCGCACCAGGTCCTCGTCCACCTTGGCGCGCCCGGACTCCTTCATTCCGGCGGCCAGGTGGTGGGTGATCTTCGCCCAGGCCCGGAAGTTGCCGTGGGCGGCCTCGCGGTCGCACAGGGCGATCAGCTCGGGGTCGGCGTCGGCCCAGATCGGGTGGAAGGCCGGGATGGTGTCCAGGACCTCCTCCAGCGGCAGGGGGTCGATCTCCTGCCAGCAGTAGACCCTCGACTCGAGCATCGGCTCGCTCTGCAGCATCTCGAAGCAGCCGTTGCCGCCGGTGAAGACGATCGTCAGGTCGGTGCCGGTGTCGTCCCACAGGTAGCGCAGGTACTCGAAGCACAGCTTCGACAGCCACTGTGCCTCGTCGCACACCAGCACCCGAGTCTCCTCGAGCGCCCCGCGCAGCATCCGGTCGAACTCGATCGCATGGGAGGGCGGACGACCGGGCAGGCCGAGGGCGTAGAACAGTTCGTGGCGCAGGTCCCGGGTCGAGGGGCGGGCCCGGAACTGGATGCGGTGAGTGATCTGCGGGGCGAGGTCGCGCAGCGAGGCGTTCACCGCGAACGACTTCCCGTGCCCGGTCCTGCCGTAGATGCAGATCATCGCCCTGGCCTCGATCGCGGCACGGATGTTCTCCCGCACCGCCAACAGGGCCCGGGTGCCGACCACTTGGGCGCCGCGCAGGCGCATGTAGTGGTCCTCTCGTTCAGCGGGCAGCCGACCCAGTCGGTCCGCGGTCGTCACGGGCTTCCTCCCTCTTCTGCTTCTTCTTCGTCCGTCCCGTTCACGGCACCACCGCCGCTGCCCGGGGTGTGTGCCGCGTCAGGCGCCGGCGGGTCGGCATCGGTACCGGGTGCTGCCGGGCGGGGGCGGCGGATCGGGCGGGCCCATGACGCGGGTGCCTCCCGCGGCGGGATCAGGTCCGGCAGCGCTCGCTTCGCCAAGGCACTCCCGGCGGCCGTGGCGAGTTGCTCCTCGGCCTCGGCTGCGGTCAGCGCCGCCAGCGGCTCGGGCCTCATCGGCTCGGTGCCCGCGCCGTAGCGGCCCAGCTGGCGGCGCTGGCGGTCCGCGGAGGCCAGTGCCCGTACCATCGTGCGCCGCTGGGCGTCCTTGGCCCGGCGCAGCGCGGCCCGCTGGGCCGCAGTGGCGGCGTCCGCGAGGTGCGCCGGCCCGAGGTGGGTGCCGGTGACGGCGTCGAACACCTCGATCTCGTGGTCGTGGTGAGGGATGAACCGCACCCGCACCCGGGTGCCGTCCATGCCGTGCATCCACGGGCCGACGTAGTAACGCCCCCGCCAGTACACGCCCTTCGTGGACAGGACCTTGTCGCCTCCCGCGTCCTCGAGGGTGAAGGAGCGCAGCAGGTCGGGCGGGACGTCCTCGATCGGGGTGGGGTCGTCCTGCCAGGCTTCGAGGGGTGTGCGGCCGCCGAGCGGCTGCGGGCGGTGGTCGGTGTTCCACCACCGCACCCATCCCAGAAGCCGTGCGGTGAACTCGGTGAACGAGAGCACATCGGCCGGGTCGCTTCTGCGGGACGGCGGGCGGGTGGTGGCGGTAGGGGCGTGGAGGTATCCGGGCTGCGCGACCAGGAACATGGCTGTGACGCAGTGGTTGAGATTCTCCACCGTGCCTTTCAACTCCGGCCGGCGGGCGGGGAGGTCCTGTACCGGGACCGCGAGCGCGCCCAATGCCCGGGTCACCGTGGCGCACAGGAACTCCTTGCCGCGGTCGACCCGCACCAGTTCCGGCAGTCCGCCGATCGGCCCGTACGGGCCACCGGGCTCGTCCCGCGACAAGGCGATCCGCAACGCGGCCAGCACCGCGTCCCGGGAGGGCTGGTGCGGGGTGACGGCCGCGCCGGTGATCGCGTTCCTCGCGCAGTCGATGAACCACGTCACCCACGGCCGCACCAGCTCCCCGTCCAGTTCGACCTCGACAGGCAGATGCTTGTGATCGCCCTCCCAGCACGCGTTGCGCCACTGCGGCGGACGAGCCAGATACACATCGTGCGCCCGCCGGGCCCTCTCCCCGCCCTTGAGCGCGGCACGCTGACCCGCGTTCAGGTCCCGGCGCACCGCCCGCTGAAACGTCGCCAACGACGGCACGCCCACTCCCCCGCCGCTCCTGGCGCTCGAAGCCGGCTCCCCACCGGCTGCCCCGTCCACGGAGTCGTCCGCCGACACGCGGGCCTGCGCGAGAAGCTCCCGGTGAACCGCCGCCGCGTTCCCGCACCACAACGCCAACCGCGCATGAACCTCGCCCGTGACCGTGAACCGCGGCCGGGGCTTGCGCACCGTCCGGCCCTCCTCACGGGCCGTCTGCAGCCAGCGCTGCACCGTCCGCACCGACCTGCCCGCCGAGAAAGCCGCAAGACGCACATGCTCGGGCGTAAGAACACCGCGTTCCTCCAAGGCCAGGAGCCGGAACACCACCTGCTCACGCACCACTGGCGCCGAATCGCCGGACCGTACCGCGTCGCTCCCGCCACCGCCGTCCGCCATCCACGCCCTCCCGGCCCGTCCGACAGCCCCGGCAACGACCAGGCCCGTCCCCGGCCCCTCTATGAAGACAGCGACCGCACCACGATGACGCCCGAAACCGCATTCCGATGACACCCAGTAGGACTATCTGGTACAACCCGGACATGCCGTCAGCGCAGAGGAAGCCGCACGGACCTGACCAGGCCAAACGTCATCCCGATGACGCCGAAAACCGCACCAAACTGACGCACCGACAACCGACACCCCAACCCACCAGCAAAAACACCCCCACACTCCACGACAGACAACCACCGCATCCGACGACAAATACATGCAGCTTCACACGTGCATCGAGCCCAACCATTTCAGGTGGCTGCCCAGCTTGCTACAGCGGTTCAACTGCCATTGTCGGCCAATTTTCGGGCGGGAGAAAATAGAGGGAATTCGGGATAGAACGGCGGAAGATTGATGTCGGTGAATTCCGTGAGGCCAGCTATCGCCCGCCGATTCCGAACGGCGGAGCAGTGGAGCCAGCTCCTGGGCAGCGGTGGCCAGCCGGTGGACGGATCCGGCGGGGGCGGGGTCCGGAGGAGCCCCCGCCGGGGCTTCCGCGCGGTACCCACCCGGCAGACCGCGTAAGGCCGGGTAGCGGGCTCGGCACGCGCAGCGCAAGGCGCCGGCCACCACCAGGTGGCCGGCGCCTTGCGACTTGTCAGAACCGGCTGCGCCGCACGACGGGCTGGACGGGCGGGGTCTGCTCGGTGCCGAGCAGGGCGAGGGCCGCAGTCCGGGTACGCTCCAGCCAGTTCATGACCTGGCGCAGCGTGGCTGGGGCGAGGGTGCGGGTGAGCTCGCGAGAGGCCTGGTGGTCGTCGTCCGCCAGCGCGTGGAGGCCGACGTGGTCGAGCGCGGTGTGGAGGGCCTGGGCGGCGGTGCCTGCGGGGCGGCGGTGGGTGGTGTCAGTGGGTCTGGTGGGGTGTACCAGGCCGGGCCTGGTACACCCCCGTGTGTCCTACGCCATCACGGTGTGGAGCAGGGTGGTGACCGCCACCAGCGTACCGAGCCCGGCCAGCGGCCCTCCGATCACGAACGCGAGGACACCGGCTCCGGCGGCCACGGAGAGGATCAACGCCCAGCGCTGGGGAAGCCGCTCGGGCCCGTTGTCGTTGCTCATCAAGCGTTACGCTCCTGACTGCTACCCATTGAAGCGGCTCCGGTTGCCCCCGGGGCCGTTCGCGTCCCCGCGAACGGCTGGCCACCCGACCTTTCCGACCAGGTCGTACGACCAGTCTGCGGGCGCAGCGGGGCGTCACTGATGGTCCGTCAGCAACGTTCTGACCCGCACAGAAGTTGTCTGTTAATTCCACTTAGACTTATATGCGGGTCAGAGCGTCGAGGTCAGAACGTTGAGGTGGGGATGAGCAGCGAGCGTATGCGTGCCGAGCGGCGTGCCCGCAGGCTGGATCAGCTGAAGGCGACCCAGTCCGTCAAACGGGCGAATGCGGCTTTGCATCAGACCTGGCAGGCCGGGAGACGGCCCGACTACATCCGGCTCCGTACCGGCCTCGTGGAGCTGCCGGAGAAGGACAAGAGGCAGCCGGTGCTGACCCAGCTGATCCGGCTGATCCGGCCCCGCGGCCTCGCTTTGCGCTTCTATCTCCTGGCGATCTTCGAGGCGCAGTGCCGCCTGGAAGCCGGTGAGAAGTGGACAAGCAGCCGACATCTGTCCGGTCCGGCCTCATGGGCGGACCTGATCGCGGTCGACGGCGCCTACAGCACCCAGGCCGAAAAGTACATGAGGGACACCAAGCAGCGTCGCACGCTGGCAGATCAGCGGCTGAGGCAGGTGAGGTCCGCGTTGCAGACCTTGGAGGCGGTGGGTACGAGGGGAAAGCTGGTGCCCGGCTCCGGCGGCTCGCAGGCCTTGGTGTCGGTGCCTCTGGAAGGCGCGGTCAGGCAGTACAAGGAGTTCGTGCTGCTCAATGAGCTGGGCCGGGGCGAGCTGCAGACGATGGAGCCCTACTCCGTGCCGCACCCGAGGTATGGCACGACCTTCAGGGTCCCGGCCGACTTCTTCCTGAAGGGCTGGATCCACGTGCTGAGCGATGCAGAGATCTCGGTGTGGCTGACTCTGATGTCGCTGTTCAACCGGTACCCGGGGAAGCACCGCGAGGAGGGCATCTACCTGTATGCCGCTCGCCGAAGCAGGATGGGCTTGCGCCGCGACTCTTGGGAGGACGGGTGCGCCCGCCTCCGGGACTTCGGCCTCATCCGCTACGCAGTGCCCCCGGCACGGGAGGAGAAGAAGGTGGTGGCCGGCGGGGAGCAGAGTCCCGAGGATTATGAGGCTTCGGTTGCCGAATTTATTGAGGGGTTTGCGGAGTTTGACTTCTCAAGGCCGGAACCACCCGCTGTTTACGAACCCGACCGGCATCAGCTGCTCAAGGGATTCGTAATAGATGCATTGAATAAGGTCATGATGGAAACAACTCTGCGGGTCAAGAGCCTCAATTAGGCAAGGCTGCGGCTGCTGGGTTAGCCCATTCCAGCAGCAGGTGATGGCCGTCTGGCCCTATTTTACTGGTCGCTTGCTTGCAGCAGCGCGCTGCTACAAGCAAGCGACCAGTGGCCCAGAACCAGCTTCTGTGGTGGGCTAGTTGAGCATTCGATGGAGTCGGTCAGCGCAGGTCGAAGTCGCCTGCGTCGAATTCGAAGTCGTCGGCCGAGAAGCCTCCGTAGCCGACGCCGCCGTTGAAGTAGTCGGCGAGGGCCTGGCCGATGATGGCGCGCGCTTCGTCCTCGTCCTCGGCGAGGGCCAGGGCGGCAGCCTGTTCGCCCGTCAGGTTCAGGTGGATGTCACGGGCTCGGACGGCGTCCGAGCCGCGGATCTCGAAGTTCACGGCGCGGCCGACCCTGGCTCCGATGCCCGAGACGGTGCCGCGCTGCGCGAGCTGCTTGGCCTTGCGCTCCCGGCCGCGCTCGGTGGTCTGCACGTCGACCGCCTCGCGCTGGAGCCGCTGGGCGTCCTCTCCCTTGGGGCGGCGGGTGCCGTCGATCCAGCGCAGCACGGTGCGCGGCGCGACGCCGTAGGCGGCGGCCATGGCCTTGGTGTTCCCGCCGTACTTGCGGTCCCGCACCTGCCCGGCCTGCGTGGTGGACTGCACCGGCGCCTTCCGGGAGGGGAACAGCGCCTCGCGCACCCGACCGAACAACCCGCCCGCCATCAGTTCCCGCCTTCCTCATCGTCGTTGCCGGTGCCGGCGGTCCCGTCGTTCTGCTCCGGGCCGATCGGGGTGCCGGCGGTGGTGTAGTGGTGGACCAGCTTGGAGGGGTGCTCCCGGCGCTCCATCGCCTCGACCACGGCCGCCAGCGGGATCGAGGCCTCGTGCTTGTGGCTGCCCGGGGCGATGCCCAGCCGCAGCGCGCCGGGGACCGGGGTGCCGTCGTCCTTGACCGGGAGCAGCTCCAGCGGGGACGGGGCGTCGGTGGCGTACAGGTAGCTGTCCACGTTGACCGCGATCGGGGCCCGGCCGGTGAGCAGCAGGGTCTTGCGCAGGCGGCGGTGGGCGGCGATGCGGGCGGCGGCGATGACCTGGAAGCGCAGCGCGGGGTCGTAGGACCAGGACGCGGCGATCTTCTCCAGCCACACCTGGTCGTCCAGGTGGCGGGCGGAGTCGGCCCACTTCCCGATGCCGCCCTTGTAGACGTTCTTGTAGCTGCCCGCGAGAACCATGGCGTCCGCGCGGACCGGGTCGGTGCCGACGTCCTTGTGCACGGCGTAGGCGGCCAGGAACTCCTCGGGGTTCTGGCCGTCGAACAGGCCGAGGTGGGCGTAGGTGCGCTTGTAGCCGCCGCGGATGCGGCCGGTCCATTCCTTGAGCAACGGCGCGGTGTGGGCGGCCAGGTAGGCGGCGCTGATGGTCGCCGGGTCAAAGTTGTAGGTGGTGGCCATGTAGGCGACCGTCACGGTGGCGTACCAGCCCGGGCCGGTCGGCGCCTGGCCGTGGAAGGTGGCCGGGTGCGGCAGCAGGGGATCGACCTCGATGCCGGTGAAGTCGCACCACCACAGGCCGGCGGTCTTGCCGCCGTCCCAGGCCGGGTGCTCCGCGTACGCGTACGGGCCGATGGGCAGGCGCAGGGAGTCAGTGACCGAGAGGTAGCTGGCGCAGACGTCGACCGCGACCGCCCACGGACGCCGGGCCTCCTCGGCGGTGAGGGTGCGGGCCCACCACTTGTAGTCCTCCTCCTCGCACACCGCCTCGCCGCGCGAGAGCAGTTCGCGGGTCAGCGGGTGGCGGGCCCCGGCGGCCGGCGGCACGCACAGGTCACCCGAGGGCAGGGCTCCCTCGCGCGGGTGCGAGGACCACTCCCCCGTCGTCTGGTCCTTGACCCACTCCACGCGGGGGCGCACCGCGTCCAGGAGCAGCATCGCGGTGGAGGCGGTGGTCGCGCCGGGGGCGACGCCGAGGTCGGCGGTGAAGGCGCGGTAGCGGCGGGCCAGGGTCAGCCCGTCCTTGGTGCCGTCGGGGGCGGTGGCCAACGGGGCGGCGAGGGCGCTGACGGCCTGCTGGCGGCCGTCGCCCTGGCCCAGCCACGGCGCCACCGTGACCCGGACCGAGGTCTTCGGGCCGCCGGCCGATCCGGTGCGGCGGAAGACGTGGAAGGACGGTCCGATCTGGTCGCTGATCTCCATGCCCACCGTGGCGGCGGCCTTCGCCAGCTTTGTGTGGAGCGCGGTCAGGGCCTTCTCCGTGGTCGGCAGGGCGGCGGGCAGTCCCAGCTGCTTGAGCGCGGCAGCGGTCAGGCAAACCATGCCGTCGCCGCCGCGCCCGGCCGAGTGGGCGCGCTCGACGCGCAACGGCAGCCCGGTGCCCAGCCACGCGAACCAGTCGCCCAGCTTCGGCCCGGCCGGGGCCGGGACCTGCGGCACATCCAGGACCCAGCCGCCATCCTCGGCGGCGTCCAGCGCGACCGCCGGCCACCAACGCGCGGCAGCAGAAGACGGGGCGGCTGGACGCGGCGCAGCCGGACGGCCAGCGGGACGGGACGCCGCCGGACGCGGCCTGGCCAACTGGGCCCGGGCTGCGGTCGGCGCGGGCCGGACCGGCACCAAGGAGACCGGAGCAGGAGCAGCTGCGGGCGTGGTCGGGGCGGCGACGGGCGCCGGAGCGGGCGGGGCCTGGGCCGGGGCCGGCTGCTGGGTGACCGCAGCGGCGGCCTCGGTCACCGGGGCTGCGGGGCGGCAGAAGCCGCCCAGGTGCATCGGGTGGCCCTGGGCGCGGTAGACGGAGGGCTGGCCGCACTGCACGCACGGCGCGGCCGGGCCCATCACCAGCGAGCCGTCCGGGTTCTGGTCGAGCACCGGGACAACGGGCGCCTCGGCGGCCTGCTGGGCGGGCGCCGAGGCGGGATGCGCCTGCGGCACGGCCAGGACCGGGGAGGCAGGCTGCGTGGAGGCGGGTTGCTCGGGCGCGGGAAAGCGGGCGGCGAGGCCGTCAAGGAGTCGCGCGTAGGACGGGGCGATGTCCGGGCCCGGGACGGCGCTGCCGTCCTCCCAGCCCGTCACCAGGGCCGAATCCACCCGCAGAGCCGCGGCAATCTGCGCGGGCGTCAGCCCGGCCGCCAGGCGCAGCCGTGCCCGCTCGGCCGGGAGCGGCAGGCCGGTGTGCACGGCCGCGAGCAGGGCGTCGACGGAGTTGAACAGGTCGTCGGACATCAGGGTCGGTCTCCTCAGCGTCCGTTGGGTCGGGTCGGGTCGATCCGCGGGTCGCCGAACAGGGCGTCGAAGACCTGCTCGGTGAGGCAGGCGATCGGGCCCTGCTCGGGGCGCAGGGTGTAGCCGGCGGTGCGTCCGAGGTCGGCCACCGCGATCGGGACCTGGGGGCGGTAGTAGAACTCGAGCTCCCGGCCGGCGAACTCCGTGGGTTCGGCCCCGCTCTGGGCGGGGTTGGGTGGCAGGGTGAACGAGGGCAGGCCGGCCACGTCGTCCTCGGCGGCCAGGTGGAGGACGCTGTCGTCGGTGGTGCGGAAGGCGACGGCCAGGTCCACTCCGCCGGCGCGGCGGTCGCGCGGGAGTCCGTGGCCCTCCAGGACCCGGCCCAGTTGGGAGGGTGCCATGGCGGCCGCGATGCCCAGGGCGCGCCGGTTGGAGTAGCTGTCGCTGGCGTCCGCGCGGGACATCGCCAGTTCCTTGACCACGTTCAGGTGCTGGGTGACCCGGCTGATGCAGGCCACCAGGGCGGTCAGGTCGTCGAAGTCGGCGGCTTGCGGCGGTTCCACCAGACGCTCGCCGCGCAGGGCCGCGAGCAGCGCCCGGCCCAGGTCGTCGGGCACCTCAACCCGCTCACCACCGAAGCTGACCCTCACCACAGACTCCCAAATAGTAGGACCTAACCAAATACTACACATATCTCCTGTGGGATCCCAAAAGGAAAGGGGGCACGCAGCACCGCCGCGCGCCCCTCGAAGTCTTCGTCGGTCTACCGGCTGTTGCCTTGATTCAGACCGTCCACCGGCATGTTGCCGGTCACGTCGGGCCGATAAGCAGCACCTACCGGCGGTGCCATGCCCCCAGGTCCCGATTCCGCTCCGGCAGGGCCCCGCCCTGGCCACGGGCATGGTCCGCGCCACCGGGTCCAACCGGCGCAGCCGCAACCGCAGTCAGCATTCTTGGCCATGACGACCAGTCACAGGTTGGAGGATCCGGTCAACAGGGGAGCGTCAGCCAGGTCTTCCTTCCGACTGCGCAGAGGGCCTACCGGGCGGCACCTAACATGCAGCACTGGCACCGGAGGCCGCTTTCGGCGGCCCATGGTCCGTCAGCCGAGCCACCCCGGGGGAACGAGGGCGTTTCGGCTTCCGTCGTCATTGGGGCGCCAGTTAGCGATGACCGCGTCTTGGAACCAGGCGTCGGGCAGGTTGGCGTGGTCGCTGACGATGATCTGGAGGTTGCCCTTGTTGAGTTGTGCCACCTCGTTGAGGAGGCTGAAGTAGGCGGTGACAGTGGTCCAGTCGGCGTCCTGGATCTTCGAGGCGTCGCGCGGCTTCTCGGGGAAGAAGGCTGGGCGGAATGGCGTACATGTGCCGGGGACCGGACACCTGGCCGATGTTGATCCGTGAGTCGCGGTCGATGGCTACCGTGGCGTTGTGGTCGTCGGCGCTCTCGACCTGGGTCATCGACAGAAGATCCCGACCGGTGCCGGTGAACAGCAGGGCGGCCACCGCGGCGGCACACCCGTGTCGGCGCCGCCAGCAGCGTTGACCATGCGGCGGCACAGCTCAGCGACGTTGCCCCCCGAAGCGGCCAGCAACGTCCACGTCTCATCCGACAATGCGTAGCCCTGACGGGCGGGCGCTCTGTCGACCTCCCCGGTCGCCTTCGCCGTCGCCAGCCACCGCCACACCGTGCGCACCGACACCCCCACCATGTCCGCCACCGCCCTCACGTGCCGCGACGTCAGCTCACCAGCCGCCTGCCGCTCCACCAGACGTCGCACCACCAACGCCCGCGGCAACCCCCGCCCCACACCCCCACCACCGCCGTCTCCCATACCCGAGATCCAAGCGACGCCCCACAGATCTGAGCGTTAGATCTCTCAAACCCAAGACAGCACCAGCCGCAGCGAGATAAAGCCCCACGACAGCACAACAGGCCCCTGGCCTCTCACCCCGCGACAGTCAGCCTGTCAGCCGGCCACCCGCACCGAATCCAGCCCGACCAGCAAGAACCTGGACCACATGCCTCGAAGCACTACCGACTCTCACCACCACTGACACCAAACCGAGAAATCGCAGTCATGACGTCCTTTCACGGTCACCGCTGGCGGGTGGCCGTGGGCTTCAGGCCACGTCGGTGGCGGGCTCGGTGGCGTAGCGGCTCATCGTGCGCAGGCCGGCCTCGGGGGTCGGCGGCCTGCCGTCGGCGGTCATGTCCCGCAGGTCCCGGAAGTACTGCACGTACAGGTCGGGGGTGAACACGCTGAGCATGACGGCGCTGTGGTCGGTCACGTTGGCGAAGGTGTGCGGGGCGCCGGGCGGGACCATCACGAACGTGCCCGCGCTCGCGTCGTGGTGCCGGTCCCCGACGGTGAAGCGCACCGTGCCGGAGATGACGTAGAAGCCTTCGTCGTGGCGGGCGTGGCGGTGCTGCGGCGGTCCGGGGGTGTGCGGGGCGAGGAGGGACTCGGTCATCGCCAGGCGGTGCCCGGTGCGGCTGCCGTCCTCCAGGACGCGCATGCGCGTGGTGCCCAGGACGATCGTCTCGCCGTCGCCGGGGGCGACCACCGATACGGTGGGGCCGGCCTGCGGTTCGCTGGTCTTCGCTGTGTCGGTCATGTTCCGAGTCCACCGCCGGGGCCCTGCCGGTGTCCAAGACCCGTTGCGCCACGCCGATACCCGGGGGGTATCGTCGCAGCGTGGAGCTACGTACCCTGCGCTACTTCGTGGCGGTCGCCGAGGAACTCCACTTCGGCCGGGCCGCCACCCGCCTGCACATGAGCCAGCCGCCGCTGAGCCGGGCGATCAAGCAGTTGGAGAAGGAGAGCGGCGCCCTGCTGTTCGCCCGCTCCCCCGCCGGTGTCACCCTCACCCCGGCGGGGGCCGTGCTGCTCGACGAGGCGCGGGACCTGCTCGACCGGGCCGAGCGCCTGCGCGCGCGCGTCGCCGCGGCGGCCGGCACCGCGACCCTGACCGTCGGCATCCTGGGCGACGGCACCGACCCCGGCATCACCAGGCTGGCGGCAGCCTTCCGCCGCGGCCACCCCGGCGTCGAGATCCGCGTACGCGACACCGACCTGACCGACCCGACCTGCGGACTGCGCGCCGCACTGGTCGACGTCGCCCTGACCCGCGCGCCGTTCGACGACACCGCCCTGACGGTGCGCGTCCTGCGCACCGACCCGGTCGGCGCGGTCCTGCGCGCCGACGACCCACTGGCCCGGCGCGGCCGCCTGGAACTGGCCGACCTGGCCGACCGCCGCTGGTTCCAGTTCCCCCCGGGAACCGACCCCCGGTGGCAGTCGTACTGGAACGGCGGCACCCCACGCGAGGGCCCCGTGGTACGCGGCGTCCAGGAATGCCTCCAGGCCGTGCTCTGGAACAGCACCGTCGGCCTGGCCCCGCTGCTCGGACACGACCTGCCCGAGAACCTCACCACGGTCCCGCTGGCCGACATGGCACCCAGCCCGGTGGTCGCGGTGTGGAACGACGGCGACACCAACCCGCTGGTCCGCTCGTTCGCCGAGATCGCGACGGCCGCGTACCGCCAGACGTGAGCACCGCCAAGCCTGAACACCGCCAGACGGGAGCACCGCCAGGCCTGAGCACCGCCAGACGGGAGGGGACGGCGCCCCGCGGGAGGGCGGCGTCCGTCGAAAAAGTGGTCCCGGTCCGCCCGCCGTGTCGATCCGCGACCACGCCGTTCGACGCTGCACATGGTCGACGAACTGGCCGCCTCCGGCCGGCTCTCGGGGTCGCACCTGCTCCCGGGCGTACACGGCGAACTGCTGACCTGGCTCGGCCGCACCACCGAGGCCCGGGCCGAGCCGGAACTCGCCGCCCGGCCGGGCCGCAACACCCGCGAACGCTCGGTGCCGCTGCGCACGGCGGCCGCGTTGCCCTGACGCCCCCGGCCGGACGGCCGTCACGAGCCGGGCCGTCACGAGCCCGGCCCTCACGAGCCGGGCCGTCACGAGCGGGGGCAGAACTCCGCCTCCAGCTCGGAGGTGAACACCGCGATCGGCCAACTCCCCTCGACCCAGTCGCCGTTGACGTTGGTGGCGAGCAGGTGCCGGCCGTCGCGGGTGCCGAACGCGTAGGACCACGAGCCGTTGACGGCGCCGCCCATGCCCCAGACGGTGGGACCGCAGTCGAGCCTGATGCCGGCGACGCCCAGACCGTAGTCCGCCTGGTCGATCCACTGGTGCCCGGTCGGGACCATCGTGAACATCTCCCGCTGCTGGACGGGCGGCAGGAGCCGCCCGCCCAGCAGGGCGGCGAAGAAGGTGTTCAGGTCGCGAACGTCGGAGATCATGTCGCCGGCGGCCCAGCCCCAGGACGGGCTCAGCTCCGTCACGTCGTAGGCGGTGGCGTTCGCCCCGGTGAGCCCCAGACGCGAGTACTCGCGCCCGTGCGGCCCGTGGACGGCGGTGTCGCCGGAGGAGGGCTCGTAGGTGCCGGTGAGGCCCAGCGGGGCGGTGATCCGCTGCCTGATCTGCGCGGCCAGGGTGGCGCCGGAGGCCCGTTCGACGATCAGGCCGGCGAGGACGTAGTCGGTGTCGGAGTAGGTCCAGCCGGCGCCGGGCGCGAAGTCGGGCCGGTGGGCGACCGCGATCCGGACGAGCTGTTCGGGGGTGTAGCCGTCGAAGCGGTGCCGGAGGAAGGGCAGGCCGCTCGCCTCCTGGCGGACCTTCTCGTCCATCGCGTAGTTGTAGATGCCGCTGGTGTGGTTGAGGAGTTGGCGCACGGTGGTCCGGTCGCCGTCGTAGCCGGGGGCGCCCAGGAGGCCGGGCAGCCAGCGCTCCACGCTGTCGTCGAGGCTCAGCCGCCCCTCGGCGGCGAGCTGGAGGACGACGGTGGCGACGAAGGTCTTGGTGGTGCTGCCGATGCGGAACCGGTCCTGCGCGAGACGGGCCCGCCCGGTGGCGAGGTCGGCGACGCCCGCGCTGCCGAACCACCGGCGGTGGCCGTCCCGGACCTCGGCGACGGCGCCGGGCAGACCGCCCGTGGCCACCGCCCGGTCCAGCACCCGCTGGACCCCCGGGTGCCCGCCCCCGCCGTCCGGCGCGGGCGCGGCGAACGCCGGTGCGGTGGCGGCGCCGGCCAGCACGGCCCCGGCGAGCACGGCCCCGGCGAGCAGGGTGGCGACGGCGGCGCGCGTGGTGGTTCCCATGGCGTGTTCCCCCTCGATGTGGTGTCGCGGTTCGGGAAGGAAGCTACGAGCAAATTCACATAATGGTCAATACGAAACCCGCCAATGGTGGATGTATACGCAGGTAGATGCCGCAATATTCTTGCAATGACCCTCCCGGTGAATGCAACAGAATGTCGCAGTCCCATTGCAACAGCGGGTGAGCCGGACGGATACTGTTCACGCGACGGAAGGAGACGAGGACGGATGCCCGGAGCCAGGCTGACCCCGCAGGACCGCCACCGGATCGCCGCCGGACTGGCCGAAGGGCTGGGCTACGGCGAGATCGCCCGGCAGATCGAACGGCCGACCTCGACCGTCACCCGCGAGATCGCCCGCAACGGCGGGCCCTGCGACTACCGGGCCGAACACGCCCAACGCGCCACCGCGCAGCGCTCCCGCCGCAGCGGCACGACCGCCCGACGGGCCGCCGCCGCCACGCCGCCGGCCCAGGGCCGCGACCCGCAGGCGGTCCGCGAGTTCGCCGACGAACTGGCCGAGCTGCTGGTGCACAGCGGCCTGCCCAGAATGGCCGCCCGGGTCCTCGCGTGCCTGTACGTCACCGACGACGGCAGCCTCACCGCGGGCGAACTGGTGCAACGGCTGCAGGTCAGCCCGGCCGCCGTCTCCAAGGCCGTCGGCTACCTGGAGGGCCAGGCGCTGATCCGCCGCGAACGCGGCGAACAGCAGCGCCGGGAGCGGTACGTCATCGACGACGACGTCTGGTACCGGGCGCTGCTGGCCAGCGCCGAACGGAACACGACGCTCGCCGCCGTCGCCCGCCAGGGCGCCGAAACCCTCGGCCCCGGCACACCGGCCGGCGCCCGGATGGACGACGCCGCGGCCCTCCTGGACCGGATCGGCCAGGACATCGTGCGCTCCGTGCGGCAGTGGCGGGAGGAGAGCCGGCCCGGATCGCGGACCGGCTGATCCCGGGCACCCCCTGCGGGGCGGCCGGGTGAGATGCGCAAGGGTCCGGGCGGGTGGGCTCCGCACCCGACCGGGTGCCGTATCCGCGGATCCGCGGCCGGTCTTCGACAAGGCGGTCGCGGTGGACCGGCAGCCCCCCCCCGGGCGTGCCGGCGGCCGGGGCCGCCGGGGACGGGCCGGACGGCGATGGCGGGCACGCGCAAACGACCGGAGGACTTCCCGCTGCCGAGGCTCAGCACCCGTCAGCTGATGACGATCTCGACCGCGACAACGCTGGTGACGGCCACGGCGTCGATCTTCCAGGCGCCGGAGGGACGGCGGAGCACGATCACCGGCCAGTACGTGCCGCCGCCGTACAACCCCGACCAGTCCACCGGTCCGGCCGGCGGCCAGGCCCCCAACCGGCCCGCCCAGGCCCAGCAGCACGGCAACCCCTCCGCGTACCACTGAACGGACCGAGGAAGGACCGATCGATGAGCACCCAGGTTCAGATGACGACGGCGCAGGAGGCCACCGCCGAGGACCACACCGCCACCGAACTGGAAGAGGAACGCCGCCGCCGGGAGAACACGATGCCGCTCGCGGTGGGGGGACCGGCGGCGGCCGGCCTCGGAGTCGCGCTGCTGTCGATGCTGATGAACAACCAGCGGGGCACGGTCGCGGTCCGCATGTGAGTGCACACCCCCCGGACCCGGCCGAACGACACAGGGACCCCCGGCACGTCCGGCGGCCCGGCAGGAGCTGGTTCAGACCACAGGGCCGGAAGCCCGGGACCGACCGACGGGGCAGAGCCGGGTACGGAGTCGCGTCTCCGCCCAACCCAGATCGACACACAGGCCGAACCAGACCCGGCCCTTGCACACACCCGACCCACCGAGACCCACCGCGACCCAGGAGAACACACCCTGGAGGACATCGCACCGACGCCCGGGGGCGGCCACGGACAGAGCGAAAGGCAGAGCGATACCGGCCCGAGCGACGATCAGATGGCACGGGTGACGATCAGATGGCCCGGGCCGTCCCGCTCCGGACGGCCCCCGGTGAGGTAACACGGAACACCGACGACCCCGAACCACCCCACGACCGCACCCGACACCTGCCCGTCCACAATCTCCACAATAGAGCCGCGCACCGCAGGGGCGGCCGGAGGGCGGCAAACGGCTGAACCGGGCCTGTCCGGTGCCCCGTTCCTCCGTGAAAGGCAGCTCTGTCGTGCTGCCGTCACTGCCGATTTCCGTGGAGGACCGCAGTGCACCACCGTTCCCGTTCAGTGGCCAGGGTGCTCGGCTCGGGCGCCGCCTTGAGTCTGGCGCTGGCGCTCACCGTGACCGCCTCCCCCGCCCTGGCCGCGCCACCGGGCCCCACCGCCGAGTCCGATCCCGTCCCCGGCCTGGTGGCCGGCGAGGGCACCGCCGCCCCGCAGCTGGTGACCGGACTGTCCGAGGCGGCGCCCGGCGCTCCGGCCGAGGCGGCCCGGGCCCATCTCGCCGCCCACCTGGACCGGTACCGGGTCGATCCGGGGCAGCTGGCCGAGCTCGCGGTCGAGCGCACGGCCGCCGACCGGCGCACCGTCAGGTTCCAGCAGTACCACGGCGGCATACCGGTGCTCGGCGGGCAGTACCTGGTCCGCCTCACCGGCGAGGGGGCCGACCAGCGGGTGGAGTCGGTCGGCGGCAAGTACTTCACCGGGCTGACCGCACCGACCGCCCCCACCGTGCCGGACGCGGTGCTGCGCACGCTGGCGCTCGGCTCGCTCCAGGACCCGCGCGCCCGGGCCGGGGCCACCGCCGAGGACCGCGGCCTGGTCGTCCTGCCGGGCGGCACCGGCCGGCTCGCCCGGCACTTCACCGTGCACACCGCCGACCCGGGGAACGGCGAGCCACTGGTCCGCGAGGTCTACGCGGACGCCACGCTCGGCGTGGTCGCCCTCGCCCACGACTCCTCGGCCCCCTACCAGGTCAGCGGCGCCGACGACACCGGGGCCGGCGACACCGGGGCCGGCGCCGCCCGTGGCGCGGCCGCCGCCCAGCCCGCCACCGGGACCGCCCCCGACCTCCTGGGCCGTACCGTGCCGGTGAACATCTCCCGCCAGCCGGACGGAAGTTACCAACTCGTCGACCTCACCCGGCCCGTCACCATCACCACCTACGACGCGACCGGACGGGACTACAACGAGTTCAGCGGCCGACTGCCCGACGGCAGCCTGCCCGTCGGCTCCCCGGACCCGGCCTTCCCCGCCTCCACCGGCACCAGCGGCGCCACCGACGCCCACCTCAACGCCGCCGCCGTGTACGGCTTCTACCACGACCGGCTCGGCCGCGACGGCCTGGACGGCAAGGGCGGCGCGATCACCTCCGTGGTGAACGTGAGCAACCGCGGCAAGCCCTTCCCCAACGCCGCCTGGGACGGGCAGAAGATGCTCTACGGCAACGGCAACGCCAGGTTCCTGCCGTTCTCCGCCGCCCTCGACGTGGCCGGGCACGAGATGACCCACGGCGTCATCCAGCACACCGCCAACCTGGTCGGCGACGGCCAGTCCGGCGCGATGAACGAGGGCATCGCCGACTACTTCGGCAACGCCATCGAGGTCACCGCCCGCGGCATGTCCATGGACGACCCGGCGGCCCCGCTGATGGGCGAGAACCTGTGCCGCACCGGCACCCCGCAGGACTGCGCGAACCGCCGCCTGGACGACCACCGCACCACCGTGGACGACTACCTCGGCGCCGGGCTCGACCTGGACAACGGCGGCGCGCACCTCAACTCCACCATCTTCAGCGGCGCCCTGTGGGACATCCGGCACACCCTCGACCCGCTCACCGCCGACCGCCTCGTCTACCGGGCGATGGCCGAATACCTCACCCCACTGGACGACTTCGTCGACGGACGCAACGCGGTACTCGCCGCCGGCCGGGCCCTCAAGCTCAGCGGAGCCCAACTGCGCAAGGTGGCGGCCGCGTTCGACGCACACGGGATCAAGGCCGGCTGGCAGAGCCGACTCGGGACGGACACCCGTCCGCTGCTGCCCGGCACCTCCGCCCCGGTCGGACCGGCCGCGGGCGCAGGCCACTGGGTGATGGGCAACACCGACCCGAACGGCAAGGGCGCGACCGCCCTGTACACCGGCTCCACCACCACCGCCGGCACCCCGACCCGGCTCAGCCCGGACGACGGGCGGATCCACGGCTGGGCCGCCACCGACGGCAAGTCCGCCGTCTGGCTGGCGATCGGTCCCGACACCACCGGCACGTGGGGAACGGAGGTGCTGACCCGTCCACTGTCCGGCGGCCCGGTGCGCAGCGTGTTCCACTCCTCCGATCAGTCGCCCGGCAGCGTCCAGGTATCCGGCGGGGACATCGCCTTCACGGTGACCGACAACGACACCGGCCGCACCCGGGTCCGCCTCTCCCACGACGGCGCCCCGCCCGTGGAACTCCCGCTGCCCGAGGGCCACAACCTCACGTCCCTCGCGTTCAAGGACGGCCTGCTCGGCTGGATCGAGTCCTGGACGGCCGACGGGGCCACCGTCCAGGCGCCGACGGCCTTCTCGACCGCCACCGGCAAGGTCACCGCCCAGTACCCGGTGAGCACCCCGAACGGCACCGACCCGCCGTACCTCGCCTCCCCGCTGCTCGCGGGCGGCCGCCTGCTCTGGCTGGCCGCCCCGGCCGACCGCACCCGCCCGGCCGCCCTGCGCTCCGGCGCCCTGGACGGCTCCGGCGTGCGCGACCTGCTCTCCACCGACTCGCCGTACACCCCGGCGGACATGGAGCTCACCGCCACCGACCAGGCCGTCACCTTCACGCACCGCAGCGCCCAGCCGAGCAGCGGCTGGTCGAACGCCGCTCTGCCCAAGCTGTACCAGCTGCCGGTCAGCGGCGGCACCCCCGTACGGGTCTCCTGCAACCGGGGCAGCCAGTTCCACGCCGCCGCCGACCAGGGCACCCGGGTGGTCTGGCTGGACGCCACCGCCGGACGCAACGACCTCGTGGTCCGCGACCGCCCGGCCGGGTCCTGCTGATCCGAGCACGGCAGCGTCGTCCGCCCCGGTGCCGGCGGACACCGGGGCGGACAGCGAGGCGGGCACCCGATCCGGGGCGGACAGCGGGCGCCTGACAGCGCGCTGTGCGCGGTCTGCCAGCGGCGGGCCACAGGCTGGGCCCGTCCAGATCACCCGGCAAGCAGAGGGAACCGCATCCATGCCGTCAGCTACTTCTCCTTCTTCCACTCCTTCTTCGGCGGCCCCTTCGCCCTCCCGCCCGGGGTGGTCGCGCCGCCTGCGGCTGGCGCCGCTCGTGCTGACGGCGTCGGCCCTCACCGTGGGGCTGGCCGCCGGACCGGCGCTCCCGGCCCCCCTCCCCGCCGCCGCAGGGTCCGCGCCCTCCGCGACCCGGGGCGGGGCCGAGGCGCAGCGGGTCCAACTGGAGAAGCTGGCGCGGCAGTTGGTGGCCGCCGGGGCACCGGGCGTGGTGGTGCGGGTGGACGACGGCCGGGGCCGGCCCGTCGAGATCGCCGAGCAGGCCCCCTGGGCCGCGGCGGACCAGCGGCTCGCGGCGGGGGACGAGTTCCGGATGGGCTCCAACACCAAGACCATGATGGCCGTGATCGCCCTGCAACTGGCCGCCGAGGGGCGCCTCGCGCTGACCGACCCGGTGGAGGCGTGGCTGCCGGGCCAGGTGCCCGACGGCCGGGCGATCACGCTGCGGATGCTGCTGAACCACACCAGCGGCCTGCCCGACTACACCGAGGACCCCGCCGTCCTGCCGTCGATCCTCGGCAAGGACCCGCACCGGTGGACCTCCGCCGAACTGCTCGCCGTGGGCGTCAAGCGCCCGGCGCTGTTCCCGCCGGGCACCCGGTGGTCCTACAGCAACACCGACTACGCGGCGGTCGGCGCCGTCCTGGAACGGATCACCGGAGCGAGCCTCGCCGACCTGATCCAGGACCGGATCGCCCGTCCCCTGGACCTGAAACACACCTACCTCGCCACGGACGGCAACTGGCACGGCCGCTACGTCCGCGGCTACGAGCCGGACTCCGCCCACATGCCGGCGGGGGTGCCCGCGGCGTTCCGGGACGTGGCCGGGGTGCACCGCGACGGCCGGGTGGACGTCTCCGGCAACGACCCGGGCTGGGGCGGGGCGGCCGGGGCCGTGGTGTCCACCGCGCAGGACTGGTCCCGCTTCTACAACGCGCTGATGTCCGGCAGGCTGCTGCCCGCGGCCCAGCTGGCGCAGCTGCGCGCCACCGTGCCGATGGACCCGCAGAACCCGGTGGACGGGCCCGGCTCCGGCCTGGGCATCGGGACGGTCCGCACCCCCTGCGGCACCGTCTGGGCCCACGACGGGGGGATCACCGGCTACTCCAGCACCAACCTCACCGACGGCACGGGCAGCCGTACCGCCACCGTCCTGATCTCGACCGAGTTCCTGTTCGAGTTCGGGGCCGACGCGGAGCTCACCGCGGCCGGCCAGGCCCTGCAGAGTGCGGTGACCTGCGCCATGTTCGGCAAGCCGGCCCCTGCTCCGGCTCCGGCTCCGGCTTCAGCTTCAGCTCCGGCTCCGGCTCCGGCTCCGGCTCCGGCTCCGGCTCACTGACCGGGCGGCCCGGCCGCGGGTGAGGGTACGGGTGAGGGTTCGGGTGAGGTGATGATCGCGGACAGCAGGTCCCTGGCCTCGGTCCGCGCCATCGCCGCACCCGCGGCGTGCGCGGACGCGAACCCGGCGGCTCCCAGGTCCGCCGTGGCCCGCCCGGCGATCCTGCGCACGTCGGTGTCACCGAGGTCGTCCGAGCCCCGCAGCAGGTCGGCGGCGCCGAGCAGGAGCGCCGCCTCCCCCGGCCGGCCGCGGCACAGCTCGATGTCGGCGGCCGTCACCGCGATCCGGGCCGCGACCGCCGAGTTCCAGGTCAGCACCAGGTGCACCGCCGGGTGGTCGAGCCGGCGCACCGCCGCGCCCGGCAGGCCGTCCGCCGCGTCCAGCTGCGCGAGCACGCCCAGCAGCAGGGCGGTGAGGTGCGAGGGCGCCGGCTGGCCGCCGGGGGCCTGGTCCAGGGCGGCCAGGGCGTGCGCGCGGGCCGGCTCCCGTCGCCCGGCCCGCCATTCCAGCTGGGCCAGGCCCAGGCACACCACGGCCCGGGGCTCGGCCCATCCGGCCTGCGCCACCTCCTCGAGCAGGCCCGCCAGCTGCCGCCGCGCGCCGTCCGCGTCCCCGGCCTGGGCGCGCATCAGGGCGGCCTGGACATCGCTGTCGACCGTGTCCTCCTGCATCCCAAGTTCCTGGAAGTACCGGGTGGCCCGCTCGTTCATCGCCAGCGCGTCGGCCAGGTCGCCGGAGCGCCGCCGCAGCGAACCGAGGGTGCTCAGCGCGGTCGCCATGCCCCACCGCTCGCCGAGCGCCTCGAAACCGGCCAGCGCGTGGGCGAGGAAGCCCCTCGCCTCGGTGACGTCCCCGGTGTGCAGGGTCAGCAGGCCCCGCACGAGCAGGGTGAACGGGCCGCTGGAGGGGTCCTTGCGCTCGCCGTCCGGGAAGTCCGGGGAGCCCGGGGAACCCGAGGGGCCCGGGAAGTCGGGCGGGCCCGGGAAGTCGGGCGGGCGCGGCGGCGGCTGCGGGCCGGCGATGGCCGCGGCCAGCCGGGCCAGCTCCAGCAGGGGGTGGACACCGGGGTCGACACCCGCCATCGCCACCTCGATCCGGCCGAAGGCGGCCGCCCTGTCCTCCGGCCGGCCGATGGACTCGGTGCCGACCTCGTACGTCGCGACCACCAGCGCGCGGGCCGCCGGATCGGCCGGCCCGGGGACCTCCAGCACCCGTTCGAGCAGGTCCAGCGACTCCGGCGGATAGCCCCGCATGGACCAGAACCAGCACAGCGCGGCGCCGAACCGGACCGCCGTCGCGGCGTCCCCGGACTCCACCGCCCAGCGGACCGCGGCCAGCAGGTCGTCCCGCTCGGCCGACAGCCGGGCCAGCCAGCGCAGCTGGTCGCGGGTGCGCAGCCGCGGCTCCGCCGTCTCGGCCAGGGCGAGGAAGAACCCGCAGTGGCGTTCGCGGGCGGCACCGTCCTGCCCGCGGCGGGTGAGCTGCTCCAGGCCGTACTCCCGGATGGTCTCCAGCATCCGGTAGCGCGGCTCTCCCGTGGCGGCGGCTCCGAGCGGGTGCAGCAGCGACTTGTCGACCAGCGCCGCCAGCAACTCCCGGACATCGCGGGTGGGGGCGTCGTGGTCGCCGGGGTGGTGGTCGGCGTGCGGGGCGCCGAGCCCGCCGACCGCCTGCGCCGCGTCCTCGGTGAAGCTGCCGGGCGCCACCGACAGCCGTTCCAGCAGCGCCCGCTCGTCGGCGGCCAGCAGCTTCCAGCTCCAGGCCACCACGGCGCGCAGCGTCTGGTGGCGGGGCAGGGCGGTGCGGCTGCCCCGGGTGAGCAGCCGGAACCGGTCGTCCAGCCGGGCGGCGACCACCTCGGCGGGCAGGGTGCGCAGCTGGGCGGCGGCCAGTTCGATCGCCAGTGGCAGGCCGTCCAGGCGGCGGCAGATCTCGACCGCCGCCGCCGGCGAGCCGTCCTCCTCGGCGAAGCCGGGGCACACGGCGGCGGCCCGGTCGTGGAACAGCCGGACCGCCGCGCAGGCGCGGGCCTGTTCGGGTGTCGAGCCGGGTTCGGGCAGTTCCAGGGGGAGCACCGGGTGCAGGTTCTCGCCGTCGATGCGCAGCGGCTCCCGGCTGGTGGCCAGTACCCGCAGCCCGGGGCACCGGCCGAGCAGGGTCTCGGCCAGCGCGGCCGCCGCCTCGATCACGTGTTCGCAGTTGTCCAGCACCAGGACCGGGTCGTCGTGCGTGAGCACCTCGGTCAGGCGGTCCAGGATCTCCTCGGTGGTACCGGGGGTGCCGGGGCGGCGGGCCGGGGCCGCGGCGCTCTTGGGCAGGTCGGCCTCGCGCGTCCGCAGGGCGTCGAGCACCGCGCGGGGCACGTCCGCCGGGCCGGCCGGGGCCAGGGCGGCGAACCACACCCCGCCGGACGGTGTGAGCCGGCGGCCGGCGGTGGTGGCCAGCCGGGTCTTGCCGGACCCGCCGGGTCCGACCAGGGTGACCAGGCGGGCTCGGCCGAGCAGCTCGGCCACCCGGCGGATGTCGTCCTCGCGGCCCACGAAGCTGGTCAGCGGCGCGTCCAGGTTGCCGGGCGGCCGTGCTCGGCGGGGTTCCGGCCGTTGGGGTTCCGGCCGTTGGGGTTCCGGCCGTTGGGGTGGCGGCTGTTGGGGTGGCGGCTGGTCGGCGGGCGTACGGTGGCCGGGGAACTGCTGGCGGTCAGGGGGCGTGCGGTGGCCGGGGGGTGCAGGGAGCTCGCCGCGCAGGACCGCGAGATGGGCCGCCTGCAGCTGCGGTCCGGGGTCGCTGCCGAAGGTGTCGGCCAGCCGGGCGCGCAGCCGCTGGTAAGCGGCCAGTGCCTCGGCGCCCCGGCCGCCGGCGGCCAGTGCCCGGATCAGCTGGGCGTGCAGCCGTTCGTGCAGCGGGTGCCGCGCGGTCAGCGATTCGAGTTCGGCGATCAGTTCCGGTCCGGCGCCCAGCGCGAGGTCGGCCTCGATCCGGTCCTCCAGGGCGACCAGCCGCGCCCGCTCCAGCCGCCGGGCCTCGGCGTCGGCGAACGGCGCCTCGCGCACGTCCGCCAGCGCGGGGCCGCGCCACAGGGCCAGGGCCTCCCGCAGCGCGGCGGCGGCCTCGGCCGGCCGGCCCTGCGCGTGCAAGTGCCTTCCGGAGCGGGCCAGTTGCTCGAACCGGTCGGTGTCCACCGCGCCGGCCTCGACGGCCAGCCGGTACCCGGCCGGTCCGAAGGTGAGCAGCGCGGGGTCGCCCAGGACGCCCCGCAGGCGGGACACCAGTGACTGCAGGGCGTTCGTCTGGTCGGCCGGTGGTGCCTCGGCCCACAGCGCGTCCGCCAGGGCCTGCGGCCGGACGGCGCGGCCGGCGTCCAGCGCGAGGTAGGCCAGCAGCGCCCGCAGCCGCGCGCCGCCGATCGGCAGCGGGCCCGCTCCGGCGTCCAGTACCAGGGGTCCGAGCAGGCCGACGCGCACCGGGTCACTATCGCAGCACCACCGGTTTGATCGTCAAGTCGCCGGCCGGCGCCCACGCGCCCGCCCCGGCCGTGAGCGGTGTCCGGGGCGGTGTCCCGGCGGGGCCGGCGGCCTCGCCGGTCGCCGGGCGGCCCGTCACCGGGGCTGCGGCGCCGCGCGGGCGGGGCGCTCCCCGGGCTCCGGCGGGCCGCCCGTCACGTCCTCGGGGCGGCGATGGGGGGCCCGGGTGAACCGGTAGCCCCGGACAGCCATCCCCGGTCGCGCTCCGCATACGAATGTGTGTGGATGGTGACAGGCCGCCATTTCGTGGCGGTCCGATCGACCATCACCACCCTTATCTGGAAGGGCTCTTCCCCCATGCGTACTGCGCGCCGTGTCCTGACCGTCTCCGCCCTCTGCCTCCCGCTCGTGCTCGGCGGGGCGACCATCGCCTCCGCCGCCACCCCCGACAACATCCCCTCCCTGAACTACGACCACGGGGCGTTCTCCGTCGGCCCGAACGGCAGTGCCCTGCACATCACCGACGTCCAGTTCGGTCCTGACGGCGCCTCGTTCCTCGACGCCGCCGTCGCGGTGGGCCCCAACGGCGTCGCCGGCTACGCCACCGAGACCGGTATCGGCATCGGGGGCTGATCCCCGCCGCTCCCCCATGCCGGGTGCCCCGGGGCGGTTCGTCCCGGGGCACCCGCACGCCCGGGGCCGGGCCGCGCGGGGCGCGCCGGCGGGCCCGCGGCGCTCACCCGGCCCGGCGCGGGCTGACGAGCATGCGGATGTCGTCGGCCGCCCAGAGGACGAACCGTTCGGCCGGGACCACCCGGTGGCCCGGCACGGGCCGAAAGCGCAGGCGCTTGAGGAGGACGGCCAGCAGCAGTTCGCACTCGACCATGGCCAGGGCGGCGCCCTCGCAGCTGCGCGGGCCGAACCCGAAGGGGACCCAGGCCAGCCGCGCGCGTCCGGCCGCCTGCTCCGGGGTGAAGCGCTCGGGGCGGAACCGTTCGGGCTCGGGCCAGTGGTCGGGGTTCAGGTGGACGGCCCAGAACGGGTAGAAGACCACCGCCCCGGCCGGGACCTCGTACGCGCCGAGGGTGAGCGCCTGGGTGGTCTGGCGCGCGCCGTACGGGCCGGGCGGGTAGAGGCGCATCGACTCCTGGAGGACCGTCCGCAGGTACGGCAGGCGCCGCAGGTCGGCGTACCCGGGGGCCGGGCGGTCGCCGAGCACGCGGTCCAGTTCCCCGGTGACGCGTTCGGCCGCCCCGGGGTGGCGGCCCAGCAGGTGCAGGGTCCAGGAGACGGCCACGCCGGTGGTGTGGTGGGCGGCGAGCATCGCCGCGAGGACGGTGTCGCGGATCCGGGCGGGGCGCTCGCCGGCCTCGACCAGTGCGCCGACCAGGTCGCTGCGGTCGGCGCGGGCGCCGTCGCGGTGGGCCGCGATCACCCGGTCGACCGTCGCGCGCAGGAGGGCGAGCGCCCGCGCGGTCCGCTCGGCGCGCTCCTGCGGGTCGACGGCGGGGGGCACCTGGTAGAGCCGTTCCAGGTAGTCGGCGAGCACCTCTTCGAAGGCGGCGGCGACGACGTCCGGGCCCTCCACCTCGCCGCCCAGGGCGTACGCGCAGATCATCCGCAGGGACAGGGCGGTCAGGTCCTGCTGCAGCGCGACGGCCTCGCCCCGCGCGCCCCGCGCGGCCCAGCGGTCCGCGAGGCCGGTGGCGAGCGCGGTGAAGCGGTCGAAGGCCTGCTCGTGCGAGGGGCGGCCGGCCAGGACCGAGAGCAGGGTGCGGCGCCACGGGGCGTGTTCGTCCGCCGGGAGCACTTGCAGGTTGCCGGCCTCGAACAGCGGGTCCAGGAAGGAGAACAGGCGCTCGGGGCGACGGTCCAGGTGTGCGGTGGCCTCCAGCAGCACCGGGTCGGCGACCGACACGGCCGTCTCGGCGCCGGGCAGCTGGAACCGCGCCACGGGGCCGTACTCGGCGTGCAGCCACAGCTGGTAGGCGTGCAGCCCGCCGGCCTGCGCGATGGCGCCGACCCCGCCGTCCGGCCGGGGGTCGGGACCGGGGATCTTCATCGGACCTCCTGGTGACGCATGGTCGGATCCGCCGCCCGGACGGTGGACACGGGCGGCGCAGCGCCGACGGCCGTGGGGACCAGGATCGCGCGGGAGCGGGTCCGCCGGCAGGTGGCGACACCGGATGAAATGGCCAGCGCTTGCAAGCAATCAGCGTGCACAACTATTGTTGTGTCACACAAATTGCACTTGCAATCATTCGAGAAGGTTTCCCCCGGCCCCGCCTCCGCCGACAGGAGTCCGCCCATGAGCACCACCCTCTTCACCCCCTACACCCTGAGGACCCTGACCGTCCCCAACCGCGTCTGGATGGCGGCGATGTGCCAGTACAGCGCCGCTCCGGACGGCGACGCGGCCGGAGCCCCGACGGACTGGCACTTCGCCCACGTCGCGGCACGCGCCACCGGCGGCACGGGGATGATCATCATGGAGGCCACCGCCGTCAGCCCCGAAGGCCGCATCACCCCCTACGACCTCGGGATCTGGAACGACACCCAGGTCGCGGCCTTCCGGCGGATCACCTCCTTCCTGACGGCACAGGGCACCGTGCCGGCCCTCCAGCTCGCCCACGCCGGCCGCAAGGCGTCCACCGAGCGCACCTGGATCGACCGCGGCCGCGCCCTCGCCCCGGACGAAGCCCACGGATGGACGCCGCTCGCCCCCAGCGCCCTCCCCTTCGCCCCCACCCGGACCAGGCCCGACGAACTCACCGAGGAGCAGATCCGCGGGATCGTCCGGCAGTTCGCCGACGCCGCCCGGCGCGCGCTCGACGCCGGCTTCCGGGCCGTCGAGATCCACGGCGCCCACGGCTACCTGATCCACCAGTTCCTCTCCCCCCACAGCAACCACCGCACCGACGCCTACGGCGGCTCCTTCGAGGGCCGCATCCGCTTCGCCCTGGAGGTCGTCGACGCCGTCCGCTCGGCGTGGCCCGAGGACCTGCCCGTCCTCTTCCGCGTCTCCGCGACCGACTGGCTCACCGAGAACCCGCGGGACGGCCGCACCGGGTGGACCTCGCAGGACACCGTCCGCCTCGCCAAGGAACTCCTGGCCCACGGCGTGGACCTGATGGACGTCTCCACCGGAGGCCTCGTCCCCGACGCCACGATCCACGCCGGACCCGGCTACCAGGTGCCCTTCGCCGAGGCCGTGCGCAGCGGGGCCGGCATGCCCGTGGCGGCCGTGGGCCTGATCACCGACCCCGTCCAGGCCCAGGACATCCTCGCCGCCGGCAGGGCCGACGCCGTCCTGCTCGGCCGCGAACTGCTGCGCGACCCGTACTGGGCGCGCCGCGCCGCCGCCGAACTCGGCGCCCGGGTCTCCACCCCCGTGCAGTACCACCTCGCGTAGCGGCGCCCCGGTACGGGCGGACGGGGGCCCCGCGGTTCCGGCGGCCCGGTTCGCCGTGGAGGCCCGCCGGCCCCGCACACCCGTGACCAGCTCTTCGGGCACCGCGGCGGGGACCGCGGCACAGGGCGAACCGTCAGCGGGGGGCGGCCACATGGCCGAACTGTCGAACGGTGCGACGACCTGGGTGGCGGCCGGGGACAGCATCACACCCCCGGTCCGCCGGGCCCGGGGGTGCGGGCGGGCAGTTCGCGGGGACGGAGGACTTCGCGCGGTGTCGGACGGCGTTGCGGGCGGCGGTCGCCGGGCTCGCCGGTCCGGCGCCGCGGGTCGGTACGCGCGGACAGGTGCTCACGGCGGGCGACCACCTCGACGCGTACGTCCTGGAGTGGACGCTGCACCATCTCGGCCTGGCCGCGTTCCTGCCCGGGGTGCCGGGGCCGCCGGCGCAGGGGCTGCGGCGCTCGCGCGCGCTGCTGGAGGGGATCGCCGGGGCCGCGTTCCCCGCGTCGTTCTCCGACCGGGACGCACTGCTGGTCGGGACGGGACGGCGCGCCTCCACCGGTGCGCAGCGGGCCGCGCTGGGCGCTCTGGCGGGGCGGTTGCCGCTGGTCCTGGGCTGGGCGGCGGCTGGGCGGCGGCTGGGCGGCGTCGGAAATTTTTGTCGGGTCCCTGTCTAGTTCGCTTGCGTCCTGGTGTGGTGGGATGTGCCCGTCACGGGATTGAGGGCGCTGACGGGGGTGCGCGGTGAGGGGTGGACGGCTGTGCGGGCTGGACGGGGACGCGGCGCGGCTTGCCGCGGCGGGCCTGGTCCGGCTGGGTGCGCAGGAGTGGGTGGGCGACGCGGCCGGGGCTCCGGCGTGGCTGGGGCGGATGCGGGCGGCGTCGTTCGCGGACGCCTGGCTGGCGTTCGGCGAGCCGCCGGTGCCGGGGCTGCGGGTGCCGGCCGGGGAGGTCCTGCGGGCGCTCGCGTACCGGGCGGCGGAGCTGGTGCTCCAGGCCCGCGAGGGGGATGTGCCGGCGGTGCTGGAGTGGCTGGGCCGGCGGTCGGCGGAGGCCCGTGAGCAGGCGGGCCGGGCGGAGGTGACGCACCCGGCCGAACCGGCCGCGCTCGCCCTGGTGTGGCACGGCGTCCAGGCGGTCACCGCCGGCGAGGGGGACGGGGGCGGGGGCGCTTCGGCGGCCGGCCGGGAGGCGCACGGCCGGGAGGCGCACGGCCGGGAGGCTGAGGGCCGGGAGGCGCACGGCCGGCGTATCGACGAGCGGGGCGAGGCGTACGTCCGGGAGCGGCACCGCCGCCGGGACACCCTGGCGCTGATGCTGGCCTGTGCCCGGATCGCGGCCGCCGCGCTGGTGGATTCGTGCGGCGGCGATCCGGGCCGGGTGGACGGGTGGCTGGAGGAGGACGCGGCCCGGTACATGGCGCTCGGCGGCCCGGCGCCGCTGTGGGTGCCGGGCCGGCCCGGGCAGCCGACGGGGTGAGGCCGGGGCTCGGCGGGACGGCGGCCGGGCTCAGCGGGCGGGGAGGCTGAGGGTGGCGTGCAGGCCGCCGCCGGGGGCGGGGGCGAGGCCGAGGTCGCCGTGGTGGGCGTCGGTGACGGCCACGACGATGGCCAAGCCGAGGCCGTGACCGCGGCGGGCGGGGTCGGACTGGGCGGTGCGGCCGCGACCCCGCAGGAAGGGCTCGGTGAGGGTGGGGACGGTCTCGGGGGCCAGGCGGGGGCCGGTGTTGGTGACGGCGAGCCGGACCCGGCCGGGGCGGTCCGGATCGGCCCCGGTGGTGACGGTGACGGATCCCCCGGTCGGCAGGTTGTGGCGCAGCGCGTTCTGCAGCAGGTTGACGGCGGCCTGGCGCAGCAGGACCGGGTTGCCGGTGGCGGGGGCGGGCCGGCAGTCGGTGGTGACGGTGACGCCCAGGGCGGCGGCCTCCTCCTGTACGGCGGCGAGGGCGTCGCGGGTGGTGCGGGCCAGGTCGAGGGGTTCGAGTTCGGGGGCGGTGTGGCCGAGGTCGGCGAGTTGGAGGAGGGCTTCGCTGATCTCGATGCCGCGCTGGTTGGTGTCCTGGAGGCGGGCGACGAGGGTGGTCCAGTCCTGGCGGGCCGGGTCGGCGGCGGCGACCTGGAGCATGGTGCGGGTGATGGCCAGGGGGGTGCGCAGTTCGTGGGAGGCGTTGGCGGCGAAGCGCTGCTGGGCGTCGAAGGAACGCTGGAGGCGTTCGAGCATCTCGTCGAAGGCGTCGGAGAGGTCGGTGAACTCGTCGCGGGGGCCGGCGAGGGCGATGCGGTGTTCGAGTGCTCCGCTCGCGGCGCGGTGGGCGGCCCTGGTGATGTCCTGGAGGGGCCGCAGGACGCGGCCGGCGATGAACCAGCCGCCGATCGTGCCGACGGCGGTGAGCAGGGCCAGGGCGTAGCCGGAGATGGTGAGCAGGGAGCGGAGGATCTCCTGGCGGGAGGGGGCGGAGAGGCGGTCGCGGGGGTTGGAGGAGGTGAGCGGGTAGTTGGGGATGTAGCGCATGCCGACGTAGACGACGGCCAGGCAGAGGGTGCCGGTGATGACGGCGAAGAGGGTGTAGCTGAGGGTGAGTCGCAGGCGGGCGGTCAGGCGGCGCGGTCGCGGCGCGGGGCGGGTGCGGGGCGGGGCGCTCACGTGGGGGTGCCGTCGGTGAGGCGGTAGCCGACGCCGGGCACGGTCTGGATCACCCAGGGTTCGCCGAGTCGTTTGCGCAGGCCGGAGATGGTGATGCGGACGGCGTTGGTGAACGGGTCGGCGTTCTCGTCCCAGGCGCGTTCGAGGAGGTTCTCGGCGCTGATGACGCCGCCGCGTGCGGTCATCAGGACCTCCAGGACGGCGAACTGCTTGCGGGAGAGGGCGACGTAGCGGCCGTCGCGGTAGACCTCGCGGCGGAAGGGGTCCAGGCGCAGTCCGGCGTATTCGAGGACGGGGGGCGCGGCCTGGGCGGGGCGGCGGGCCAGGGAGCGCAGCCGGACGACGAGTTCGGCGAGGTCGAAGGGTTTGGTCAGGTAGTCGTCGGCGCCGAGTTCGAAGCCGGCGACCTTCTCGTTGAGGCGGGCGGCGGCGGTGAGCATGAGGACGCGGCAGCCCAGGCGGTGCTCGACGATGGTGCGGCAGACGTCGTCGCCGTGGGTGCCGGGGATGTCGCGGTCCAGGACGACGACGTCGTAGGTGTGGACGGCGAGGCGTTCGAGGGCGGCGTCGCCGTCCGTGACGATGTCGCAGGCGATCGCCTCCAGGCGCAGGCCCGCCTGGACCGCCTCGGCGAGGTAGATCTCGTCCTCCACCACCAGGACCCGCACGCGCTGTTCTCCCGTCCCGCTCTTGCTGTCGTTGCCGTTGCCGTTGCCGTTGCCGTTGCCGTCCATTGGACACGAACGGGCCTATCGAAAACGTATCGGCTAGTGCAGACGTCCTGGTAACACCGCTTTTCCTCCCATGGTGTGGCCGCCGGGTTTCCCCGTCGCGGCGAAGTGACGAGCGCCGGGAGGCAGGGATGGACGGGACGACGCGCCAGGAGGCGACGCGGTGGCGGCCGGTGGGGGGCGGCCGGCGGGCGGTGGCCGTGGGCACCGGGGCGGTGGTGGTGCTGGCGCTGGCCGGCGCCTGCGCGGCCGCCGATCCGCCGGCGACCGAGGCGGCGCTGCGGACCCTGGCGGCCACCGTCGCGCCGTTCTCCTCCTCCCTCGCTCCGGGGTCCGGTTCCTCGGCGGGGGCGGACGGCGACATTCCCGACGGCACGACGCTGACCCCGTTCGACACCGGGGCGCCGGCGGTGGGCAACCTGGACGGACCGCTGCTGGCAGCCGTCCAGCAGGCCGCCGGGGACGCGCGCGCCCAGGGCATCGAGATGACCGTCACCTCGGGCTGGCGCAGCAAGGAGTACCAGCAGCGGCTGCTCGACAAGGGGGTGGCCAGGTACGGGAGTCTGGAGCGGGCCAGGCAGTTCGTGAACACGCCGGAGAAGTCGGCGCACGTCTCGGGCAAGGCGATCGACATCGGTCCGACCAATGCCGACTACTGGCTGATCCAGCACGGCGCGCGGTACGGGCTCTGCCAGGTGTACGCCAACGAGATCTGGCACTTCGAGCTGCTGACCAGCCCTGGCGGGACCTGTCCGGCCCAGTTGCCCGACGCGGCCGGGTAGGGGGCGTTCATGATCCGATCGCAGGAGGGGCTCGCGCCGGGGGCGGGGGCGGTCTCAAGGCCGGGAGCGGTGGCGGGGGCGGGACAGGGGACGGTGGGGGGCGCCTCGACGGGTGTCTCCCGCCCGGGCGGCCGTCGATGCCGTCGGCGGCGGCAGCGGCGCGAGCCGGTCGGGCGCTGGCGGCGCGGCCGTGTGGCCGCCGCCGTGGCCCTGCTGACCGCTCTCGCCCTGGCCGGTCACCGGCGGGTGCCGAGCCTGGGCGTCCAGCTGGGGAGCCTGTGGGAGAGCGCCCTGCCCTGGGCCGGTGTCGTGGTGCCCGCCGTCCTGCTCGCCGCCGCGCTGCGGCGAGCGCCGGTGCCGGCGTGCGCCGCGGTGGTGCTGGCCGCGGTGTGGGCCGTCGTGCTCGGGCCGGTGCTCGCCGGCGGCGGCCCGCCGCCGCCGGGGGGCGGTGCGGGCCCGGCCGGCGGTGCGGGCCTGACCGTGGTCACCCACAACGTGAGCGCGCAGAACCCGGACCCCGCCGGCACGGCCCGGGCGCTGCTCGCCGCCCGCCCCGACCTGGTCGCCCTGGAGGAGGTCACCGACGCCGCGCTGCCCGTCTACCAGCACGTGCTGGACGCCGAACTGCCGCACCGCACGCGGATCGGCACCGTCGCGCTGTGGAGCCGCTACCCGGTGACCGACGCACGGCGGCTGACCATCGACCCGGGCTGGAGCCGCTCACTGCGGGCCGAAGTCCAGGCCCCTGGTGGGCCGTTGGCCGTGTACGTGGTCCATCTCGCCTCCGTCCGGCTCAACGTCACCGGCTTCGCCACCGCTCACCGCGACCGCAACCTCGCCGCGCTCGGCGCCGCGCTGGACGAGGAGCCCCTGCACCGGGTGCTGCTGCTGGGCGACCTCAACACCGCCGCCGGGGACCACGCGCTCACCCCGGTCACCAGCCGGCTGAGCTCCGCGCAGGACAGCGCGGGCGGCGGCTTCGGGTTCACCTGGCCGGCGGTCTTCCCGCTGGCCCGGATCGATCACGTCATGACCCGGGGCCTGCCCGCCACCGCCGCCTGGACCCTGCCCGCCACCTCCAGCGACCACCTGCCCGCCGCCGCCCGGCTGACGGTGTGAGGGGCGTGCGGGCGGCGGGCCCGGGGGCGGCGGGCCCGGGGGCCGGTGTCAGGCGAGGAGGTCGGACTGGAGGGTGACCACCTGGCGGAAGGCCGCGTCCGGGACGCCGTCGGGGTTGGTCATGGTGACGACGGCGACGAGGTCGGAGGCGCAGAGGTAGGCGATGCGGGCGTTCGGGGTGCCCTTGGCGCCCTTCGCCGAGCTCTCCTGGGCGTCCAGGTGGACGCCCTCGACGGTGTCCCAGGCGCTGTGGGAGGTGCTCTTCGCGCCGGGCAGGGCATTGGGCTTGGCGTCGGAGCGCAGGGAGGAGAAGACGTTCCAGGACTCGAAGGAGGCGCCGAAGCGCAGCAGCCGGATCTGGGTGCGGGTGCCGTCGGAGGCCGTCCACTCCCGGACGGTGGCCGCCCGGCAGGCGTCCTGCAGGAGCAGCGCGCGGAGCTCGGCCGGGTCGCGCTGCTCGGCGAGGATCGCGTCGCAGGTGACCCAGTCGGCCGGAGCCTGGCCGGCGGGGGCCGTGGACGGGCTCGCGCCCGCCGACGCCGACGCCGACGCCGAGGCGGAGGCGGAGGCGGAGGCGGTCGGGCTCGGGGTCGCGCTCGCCGACGGGGTGCCGGTGGCCGAGGCGGTGGGAACCGGGTAGAGCGCCGGGGTGAGGCTGCCGCCGGCCTCCTTGGGGGCGGGCAGCAGCAGGTAGCGCAGGTCCGCGGCGTGCAGGGCGTTCTTGCCGCCCGTACGGTCCGGCGTGCTGCTGCCGGAGGGCAGCGGCGGCAGCGTCAGCGGCGGGAAGGTGTAGCGGCCGTCGCCCGGGGTGGCCAGGCCGGGCAGGTCGGTGCGCTCGGGGGCGGTGACGGCCAGCGCGGCACCGGTGCCCGCGAGGGCGAACACCAGGGTGGCGGTGGCCCAGCGCGCGGCCGCCCTGCGGCGGGCGCTGCGCCGGGCAAGGCGGGCCTCGTGCTCCTCGGGGGTCTCCGCGGCGGGAGCGGGGATGTCGGCGGGGGTCTCCGCAGAGGTCTCGGCGAGGGCAGCGGGCTCGTACGGGGTGGCGTGGTCGGTCATGCGGACGCTCCCGGGCGGGCGAGGCGGTCGAGCTGCAGGGTGAAGAGGGCGACGATCCGGTCCTTGGGCAGCGGTGCCACGCCCTCGACGTTCATGACCACCAGGAGGTCGCCCTCGGCGGCCGAGCACTCCAGGTAGTCGATCGGCGCGGACGGCGGCGCCGGCATCAGGTAGCAGTGCGCCTCGGGGTGGCCCGGGATCTCCGGGCCGATCCGGAACAGGCCGGTGTCGCCGGTGAAGACCGCGGTGTACTCGTTGAGCTTCTGCACTTCCTGCTGGTTGAACTGGCGCAGCTTCAGACCGACCACCAGGTCGTCCTCGCTGGTCCGGTACGTCCGCACGCCGGTGGCCTTGACGTGCAGGCCCTCCCAGTAGGAGCGGAGCTTGTCGCGCTTGTCCTTGGGGATCTGCTGGAGTTCGTCGTCCAGTTCGGCGGACAGGAACTCGGCGCCGAGTTCGGTGTCGTTGCCGTAGCCGCCCTCGTCCGGGCCGGGTTCGTAGCCGGCCGGGACGGGCAGCAGCAGGTCGCGCAGCGAACCGAAGTGGTTGCCGTTGGACTTGGCGCCGAACGGCGTGGCGGTCGCGGTCGGGACGGGCGCGGCGGACGGCCCGGCGGCGACGGCCGGGGCGGGGTCGTCGTACTGGGTCTTGATGATGCCGACGCCGATGGCCACCCCGGCCAGCGCCGCCGCTGCCGTCGCGGCGCCCGCGCGCAGCAGGCGGCGGGAGGCGGGGCGCGGGGCGGCGGGATCGGCGGCGGTCGGCGCGGCGGGATCGGCGGCGAACTGCTGCTCGGCGGCGGACTGTTCGACGGCGGCCGGGGCCGCCTCGGGGGCGGTCGGCGCCGGCGTGGCGGCCGGGGTCCCGGTCATGCTGTTGTCGGTCATACCAGCCGCTCCCATTGCTGCTTGGCGAGGTCCTTCACGACATCGGGGTTCACCGGCTTGGGGTCGAAGACCTCCACCACCATCGCCACCGTGCCGCGCTGGGCTACGGCCTGGCCGTAGTAGTACCGATCGGCGCTGTCGGCCCAGTACCTGGGTGCCTCGTCCACCCGGTAGCCGCCGTTGGCGCCGTCGGCGAACGGCTTCAGGTTGCGGGTGGTGCCGACGGCGTGCGTGGCGGCTTCGTTGGCGCGGTCCGGCGCGTACTGGACCAGCGACACGCGGTACCTGGTGTCGCCCTTCTTCCAGTCCACCTCGGCCGCGCGCCGGAAGCCCCGGGAGTTCAGGTCCTTGAAGTCGCGGACCGCGCTGTCGCTGTGCTCGGCGAACTCGCCGACCGACACCCAGCTCGGCTTGTCCGGGAATTCTCCCCAGGCGGCGCTGCCGTCCGGGGCACCGATCAGCAGTTTGAGCAGGTCGCCGTCGATGGCCAGCGGTTTGGGCTGCTGGGCGGCGAAGGCGGTCGGGTCGACCACCGCGGCCGGGTAGGACGGGCGCGCGACCTGGATCGGCGGCAGCGGCGTCGGCGGGCGCTGGGCCTGGACGGCGTAGCCGACGCCGCCGCCGGCCAGGGTGCCCAGCACCAGGCCGGACACCGCCAGCAGCACCGGGCGCGGGCGGCGCGGGGCGCGGGGCGCTCGCTCGGGGGCGGGCGGCAGGAGCTCGGGAGCCGGCGCGTCGGACGGGAACGCCTCGGCGGCGGACGGCGGTTCGGTGGTGAACTGCGGTGCGGAGAAAGGCAGTTCAGCGACAGGCGGTTCGGTGGCGGGCGATTCGGTGGGCGCGGTGTGGGGCTGCGGCGGGGAGGCGGGCGCCGGCGCGGTGCCGGGCGGGGGCAGCGCGGGTTCGGTGGTCACGGGGTGGCTCCAGAGGAGGGTGGGAAGGACGGCGTCGGGACGGGCGGCGGCGCGGGTTCAACCGCGTTCAACCGCGTTCAGCTGCGTTCAGCCGCCGGAGGCGAGCCACTCGCGCTGGCGCTTCATCAGCCCGCTCAGCAGCGCCTTGTCCGGTGTCCCCTTCACCTCGACGTCGATCGTGTACTGGACGTCGCCCTGGCTGGAGATGCCGGTCATCGAGCCGGTGTACGCCTGCTGCTTGGGCTTGTGCAGGTAGCCGTGGGCGTTCGGGTCGCCGTCGATGTCGATCGGGTCCTGCGACTTGAGGGTGTATCCCTGGACGAACTCGCGCGCCATCGAGGTGGAGCCGAAGCGCAGCAGGGTGACGGTGACCTCGGCCTTGCCGTCGGCCGTCCGGTACATCCGGGTGGCGCCCGACTGGTAGCCGTACGAGCCAAGGATGTCCATGATGCCGTCCTGCTTGCCGAACAGGTCGGCGACGTCGTCGTTGGTCATGGTCATCCCGTCCGCGGGCCCGTACGACTCGCCGCCGTCCGGGATCGGGAGCAGGAAGTAGCGCAGGTCGCCCTCGTGCTTGCCGCCGTTGACGGTCCCCTTGACGGTGCTGGCCGGCTTGGGGGTGGTCGGGGCGGCGGTGGGCGTCGGCACCGGTAGCGGGGTGGCGGAGGCCGTCGGGCTCGGACTGGAGGCGGTGGTGGTGGCCGGCGCGGGTGCGGCGGCGGCCGGGCGGGTGTCCGGCCTGCCGACGGCGACGGTCACCGCGGCGCTGGTCGCCGTGACGGCGAGCAGGCCGGCGGTGGCCAGCGCGACGCCGACGGCGCGCGGCAGCCGGCGCGCGGCCGGTTCGGGTGCGGCGGCGTGCTGCGGCGCAGCGTCGGGCTGCGGTACGGCGGGGTGCTGTGGCGCAGCGGGGTGCTGCGGTACGGCGGCCGGTTCCGGCGCGGCGTCGGGCTGCTCCGGAACGGCGGCTGTTTCGTTTTCGGGCGCGGACAAGGAACTCCCCCGGGAAAATGTGGGATCTCGCGCACGGACTTCCTCGCAAACCGCTCCCCCGGCGGTTCTCCGGACCGTCCATCACGCGTCTCAGCAGGCATTATGAGAGACCGTTCGCATCACTGCCAACAAAGTTAATCGCCGCACTCCGGTCCAATACTCGATGAATCGGACACGTCGTGATGTAACCGCAACAGGCGGTCCTGGCGTGGTACCGGGGTACCGTGCCCCCTCCGATGATCGGTCCGGGGTACCACGGATCGCGCCGGCGCCGCGCCTAGCGTGGAGTGTGAGGGAGGCCGGGACGGTCCGGCCCCGGAGCGTAGGGGTGAGCGATGATCGAGGCGCACCAGCTGACGAAGCGGTACGGGGAGAAGACCGCCGTCGACCGGCTCGACTTCATGGTCAAGCCCGGCACGGTCACCGGCTTCCTCGGGCCCAACGGCGCCGGGAAGTCCACCACCATGCGGATGATCGTCGGGCTGGACGCGCCCACCAGCGGCTCGGTGCGCGTCAACGGGCGCCGTTACGCCGCGCACGCGGCGCCGTTGCAGGAGGTCGGGGCGCTGCTGGAGGCCAAGTCGATCCACCCGGGGCGCTCCGCGTTCAACCACCTCATGGCCCAGGCGCACACCCACGGCATCCCGCGCTCGCGGGTGGAGGAGGTCGTCGAGCTGACGGGGCTGCAGTCGGTGGCGAGGAAGCGTGCCGGGGCGTTCTCGCTGGGCATGGGCCAGCGGCTGGGGATCGCGGCGGCGCTGCTGGGCGACCCGGCGACGGTGATGCTGGACGAGCCGGTCAACGGTCTCGACCCGGAGGGCGTGCTGTGGATCCGCAACCTCCTCACCTCGCTGGCCGCCGAGGGCCGCACCGTCTTCGTGTCCTCGCACCTGATGAGTGAGGTCGCGCTGGTCGCCGACCACCTGATCATCGTCGGGCGGGGCCGGCTGCTGGCCGACACCACCGTGCAGGACCTGGTCCGCCAGGCCGGCGGCGACGTGGTGAAGGTGGCCAGCGCCGATCCGGCCCGGCTGCGCACGGCGCTGGCCGGGCCCGGGGTGGAGGTCACCGGCCGTTCCGGTTCGGAGGAGCTCCTCGTCACCGGCCTGGCCGCGCGGGAGATCGGCCTGCGGGCCGCCGAGCAGGGCATCGCGCTGTTCGAGCTCACCACCCGCACGGTCTCCCTGGAGGAGGCGTTCATGGAGCTGACCAGGGACGCCGTGGAGTACCACGGCACCACCACCGCGACCGGGCCCGCCGCCAGTGCGGGTGCCGGCGCCGAGTCCCCGAGGAGCGCGGCATGAGCACCATCGCACCGAGCCAGACGTCCGCGGCCGCCGACCGGCGGCCCGCGCGCCCCGCCTACCGGGTGACGCCCGTGCGCGTGCTGCGCTCGGAGTGGGCCAAGCTGTGGTCGCTGCGCTCGACCTGGATCACGCTGGGCCTGGGCCTGCTGTTCCTGGTCGCGTTCGGGTTGATCGCCGCATTCCAGTTCAAGTCGAGGATCACCTCGGGGCGCCCGATGGACCGGGGGGACTTCGCCGACGCCAGTGCCCTGAGCCTGTCGCTGTTCGGCACCAACTTCGCGCAGCTGGCGTTCGGCGTCCTGGGCGTGCTGGTCGCCGCGGGCGAGTACTCCACCGGCATGATCCGCTCCACCCTGGCCGCGGTGCCGCGCCGGCTGCCGGTGCTGTGGTCCAAGGCGGCGGTGTACGGCGTGGTGGTGCTGCTGCTGGGCACCGTCGGGGTGTTCGTCGCCTTCGCGGCCGACAGCGGCATCCTCTCCGGTACCCGCGCGGCGATGACGTTCTCCGACGCCGGCGTCCTGCGCGGCCTGCTGGGGGCCGGGCTCTACCTCGCCCTGGCGGGCGTGATCGGTGTCGCGCTGGGCGCGCTGCTGCGGTCGGTGGCGGGCGGCATCTCGGTGCTGGTGGCCTCGCTGATGCTGGTCCCCGGCCTGATCTCGCTGCTGCCCTCGTCCTGGCAGGACCACATCAGCCCGTACCTGCCCAGCAACGCGGGCCAGGCGATGTTCGCCCTGCACCACGACGCGGCCACGCTGTCGCCCGCCGCGGGGCTGGCGGTCTTCCTGCTGTGGACGGTGCTCGCCCTGGCGGGCGCGGCCGTGCGGCTGATGCGCAGCGACGCCTGAGGGCTGGGAGACTGCGTGGACGTCCCGGTGCGGTGCCCGTTCGAGTCGGGTGCCGCACCGGGCCCGTTTCGTATCCGTATCCGTTCCGGGGTGAGCTGGACGAAGGTGACGACCGTTTGCGGATGGGCTGGACGAAGGTGACGACCGTTCCGGACGAGCTGGACGAAGGTGACGCCGTGAGCGAGCACGACACCGCCGCGGGGGCGGGGGGCGACCCGCTGTCGGGGTACCCGGTGTTCGCGCGCCTGGCCCGGCTGGGGCAGCGGGCGCGGCAAGCGGACCGCGACCACCCGTGGGTGCTGGACACCGCGGTGGTGGCCGCGGTCTTCCTGCTGTTCTGCCTGCCGGACCTGCTGCCCTTCCACGACGGCGGGGAGCGGGCGCGCGAGCACCGGATCGTCTTCGCCCGCCCGCCGCTGGCGGCGCTGCTGGCCTTGCAGGCGGGGCTGCTGCTACCGCTGCTGTGGCGCCGACGGCGACCGGCGACGGCGTTCGCGGCGGTCGCGGCCGTGTTCGTCCTGCAGTGGTCCCTGGGGGTGGCGCTGCGCGCGGACGTCGCGCTGCTCGTCGCCCTCTACAGCCTGGCCCTGCACGGGAGCCTGCGGCACCTGGCGTGGGCGTGCGCGGCGATGGCCGGCGCGTCGGCCCTGGTCGCGGTGGAGCTGTCCGGCGGGCTGCCGGTCGGGGACGCACTGTTCTTCCTGTTCAGCGCGGCGACGGCGGCGGTGGCCGTCGGCATCGCGGTGCGCATCCGCCGGGCCCAGCTCGCCGGGCTGCGCGAGCGGGCGGCGCGTCTGGAGGTCGAGCGCGACCAGCGCAGTCGGCTGGCCACCGCCACCGAGCGCACCCGGGTGGCCCGGGAGATGCACGACATCATCGGCCACAACCTGTCCGTGATCATCACCCTGGCGGACGGCGGCGCGTACGCGACCGAGGCCTCCCCCGAGCGGGGCCGGGAGGCGCTGCTGCTGATCGGGGAGACCAGCCGCCAGGCGCTGGGCGAGCTGCGGCGCATGCTCGGTGTCCTGCGCGACCAGGGCGAGCAGGGCCCCGAGTTCACGCCGCAGCCGGGCATCGCCGACCTCGACGGACTGTGCGCGCGCATCCGGGCCGCCGGGCCGCAGGTCGTGTACACCGCGCGCGGCGAGGTGGAGCGGCTGGACCGCGGGGTGCAGCTGATGGCGTACCGGATCGTCCAGGAGGCGCTCACCAACACCCTCAAGCACGCCGGGCCCGACACCCGGGCGCACGTGACGCTGGCCGCCGAGGGCGGCCGCCTGCGGGTGCGGGTGCGGGACGGCGGTCCGCCCGGCGGGGCGGTGCACGGCGGTGCGGCGGGCGAGGAGGGGCACGGGCTCACGGGCATGCGCGAGCGCGCGGCCCTGTACGGGGGCACCGTCACCGCCGGGCCCGGGCCCGGGGCAGGATGGACCGTGGAGGCCGTCCTCGACCTCACCCCCGATGGACCCGACGGACCCGGCGGCCCTGGCGGCCCCGGCGCCTTCACCCCCGACCCCGACCCCGACCCGACAGGCGGCCTGACGTGACCACGGTCCTCATCGTCGACGACCAGCCGCTCCAGCGGTACGGCTTCCGGATGCTGCTGGAGAGCCAGCCCGGCACGGAGGTCGTCGGCGAGGCCGCGCACGGCGCCGAGGCCGTGCGCCTGGCGGCCGACCTGCGGCCCGACGTCGTCCTGATGGACATCCGGATGCCCGGCATGGACGGCATCGAGGCCACCCGGCGCATCGTCGCCACCGGCGGGCGCTCACGCATCCTCGTCCTGACCACCTTCGACCTCGACGAGTACGCCCACGCCGCGCTGCGCGCCGGCGCCAGCGGCTTCCTCCTCAAGGACGCCCGCCCGGAGGACCTCCTGGCCGGGATCCGCGCCGTCTCCGAGGGCGACGCCGTCGTCGCCCCCGCCATCACCCGGCGCCTCCTGGACGCCTACGCCCACCACCTGCCCGTGCGCCCGCCCGGCGCGGCCGCCGAGGACGATCCGCGGCTGAACGCCCTGACCGAGCGCGAGCGCGAGATCCTGGTCGCGGTCGGCCGGGGCTGGACCAACGGCGAGATCGCGCAGCGCCTGGTGCTCGCGGAGTCGACCGTCAAGACGCACGTCAGCCGGGTGCTGTCGAAGATCGGCGCCCGGGACCGGGTGCAGGCCGTGATCTTCGCCTACGACCGCGGCCTGAACCGGCCGAACCCGCCGGCCTGAGCCGTCCCGCTCCTGCCGTGGGGGCGCGGCGTCAGGGGCGCTTCTTCGGGGCGGCTTCGAGGTCGGTGGCGGCGGCGGCCAGGATGGCGCCGAAGACGTGGGCGATGACGGGCTTGCCGACCCGGCGGGCGAAGGCCGCGCCGACGAGGGGGATGGGGAGCGCGAAGCCGGTCGTCCAGACGACCAGGGTGCCCTCGGGGACCTCCTCGAAGGTCATCCGGCCGAACTCGTGCCGGGCCGGCGGGAAGCTGCGGTCGACGGTGTAGTCGAAGCCGTGCGGGGCGTTGTAGGCGGTGATCCGCTCGTTGAACCAGCCGATCAGCCAGGTGTGCAGCCGCACGGCGCCCACCCCGTAGGGCGCGCCCTCGCCGGGCCGGGCCAGGCGCGCCCTGAGCACGAACGGGGAGCGGGTGTAGTTGGTGCTCGTGGCGCACCAGTCGAACACCTCGGCGATCGGCGCCGCGATGACCCGTCGCACGGTCACGGTTTCCATGGCTCGTCCCTCTCCTGCAGCGGGGGGCGCGGGTGTCTGCCGCGCCCTGTTCACCGATGAAGACCGGGCGCGGACCGAAACCGTGACATCGGGCGGGGGCGTCCTCGGAAGTAGAGAACATCGCCGGAGACGGGCCGTGGTGGCGAAGCCGTTCGGCCGGAAAAGGCTCTCCGGCCCGCCGCCTGCCTAGCGTTCGGCCTTGGGCGTGCGGGCCATGAGCAGGTCGACGGCGCGGTCGATGGTGACGGTGCCGTCGAGGATGGCGACGACGAGTGCGGTGATGGGCATCTCGACCTGGTGTCGTCGGGCGAGGTCGAGGATGGCGTAGGCGGACTTGGCTCCTTCGGCGGTCTGGCCGGTGGCGGTGGCGGCCTGGTCGATGGCCAGGCCGCGGGCGAGGTGTTCGCCGAAGGTGCGGTTGCGGGAGAGCGGGGAGAGGCAGGTCGCGGTGAGGTCACCGAGGCCGGCCAGTCCGGCAAAGGTGGCGGGGTCGGCGCCGAGCGCTGTGCCCAGGCGAGCGGTTTCGGCGAGTCCGCGGGTCAGGAGGGTGGCCTTGGCGTTGTCGCCGAGGCCGAGGCCGGCGGCCAGGCCGACGGCGAGCGCGATGACGTTCTTGACCGCGCCGCCGAGTTCGCAGCCGACGACGTCGGTGTGGGTGTAGGGGCGGAAGTACGGGGTACGGCAGGCCTCTTGGAATCGGCGGGCCGCGTCGTGGTCGGTGCACGCGATGACGCTGGCGGCGGGCTGGCGGACCGCGATCTCGCGGGCCAGGTTCGGGCCGGACAGGACGGCGACGCGGGCGGGTCGAGGGCGGCGGCCTGGGCGATGACCTCGCTCATGCGCTGGCCGGTGCCGAGCTCGATGCCCTTCATCAGGCTGACGACCAGGGTGTCCGGCTCGATCAGGGGCGCCCACGCGGCCAGGTTGGCCCGCAGGGCCTGGGAGGGGATGGACAGGACGGCGACGTCGGCTCCGGCCAGGGCGACATCGGCTTCGATGGTGGCCTTCACCGTCCCGGGCAACGTGACGCCGGGCAGGTAGTCGGGGTTGACTCCCCGAGTGTTGATGCCGTCGGCGACTTCGGGGCGGCGCGCGTGGAGGACGACATCGCATCCGGCGTCGGCGAGGACCAGCGCGAAGGCGGTCCCCCACGATCCGGCCGACAGTACGGCGACCCGGGTCATCCTCTACCTCCGCGTGCTGGTGGGGAGCTGAGGGGCAGCGTACTGGCGCCTTGGGGCGGAGACGCCGGTCAGCGGCGGCGCAGGGTGAGCGCGACGGCGCGGCGCCCGTCCAGAGTGGGGAGCATGCGGGCGCGGACCGAAACCGTGACATCGGGTGGGGGCGTCCTCGGGGGTGGCGGTGTCGGGCGGGTGGGCGGCGGGGAGAGGGGGCGGGGTGGGGCGCGAGGCTTCCGTGGAGTGGGGGGCGCTGCACCGGCGGTGTGCGGTGGGTGTGGTGGCGGGGGTGGCGGTGCTGGGGGGCGCGGCCGGGCCGGTGGTGTGGGCGGGGTCGCAGGATCTGCCGGGCGATCGGCGGTGGTGGCTGGTGGTGTGCGGGGTCGCGCTGCTGGCGGCCGTCGGTGCCTCGCTGCCGCTGCTGCGTCGGGTCTCCACCACCGACTACGTCGTCTCCTGTGTGGCGCTGGTGCTGCTGCTGGTGCTCGCCCTGGGCGCGGTGTTCGCGGCGGCGCAGGCCGCCTACGCCGTCCGGACCAGGCTGCACGAGCCGCCCGGCGTCACGGCCACCGTGACGGGCTGCCGGACGACGGGCCGGGAGCTGGACGACCAGAACCAGGGCCGCGACATCTACGGCTGCACGTACCACTGGAGTGCCGGCGGCCGGGAGTTCAGCGAGGAGCGGCCCACCGGGAAGCTGTATCCGGACGGCCACGAGACCAGGGTGTGGCTCGCCGGCGAGCGGATGATCACGGGCCGGCCGAGCCTGCTCGGGATCCCGCTGTGGATCGCGCTCGCCCTGGCCGGGCTGGTGGGCACGGTCCGGTTCGCGATGGCCCTGGCCTGGAAGGCCCGCGAGGTGGGCCTGCGGCGCTAGGGGGTGGCCGGAATCCGGGGTGGCGGGTGCGGCGCTCTGGCAGCATCGGGCGGATGGGGCAGCGGGAGGGGATCGGGCGGCGCTTCGTGGTGGGCGCGGGGTACGCGCTGTACCGGGGGCCGTTGGCGGACAGTACGTCACATCGGCACGCCGCGTTCCAGGTTGCCGTCGCGGCGGCGGGCGGCGAGGTGACGATCGTGGACGGGGCCGGGGTCCGCCACCGGGGTGCGGCGGTGGTGGTGGCGCCGATGGTGTGGCACCGGATGGCGCCGGTCCGGGAGGTGTCGGCGTTCTTCGTCGATCCGCACTGCGCGTTCGCGGACCGGCTGCGGGCGGGGTGCGGTGACGGTGTCACCGTGGCACCCCAGTGGCGGGACCTGGTGGAGGAGGACCTGTGTCCGTCCGGGGTGCTGCCGTCGGCCGAGGTGGACGTGCGGCTGTGGGCGGCGATGGAGGCGCTGACGGACCACCGGGTCGCGCTGCCGGGGCTCGCGGCGCGGGTGGGGCTGTCGCCGCAGCGCCTGCGGGCGCTGGCGCGGCGGCAGTTGGGGGTGCCGCTGGCGCGCTGGCGGATCTGGCGGCGGCTGGCCCGCGCCGCCGACGCGCTGGGCGAGGGGCGCACGCTCGCCGAGGCGGCGCTGGCGGGCGGCTTCGCGGACCAGGCGCACTTCAGCCGGCAGATGCGGGAGATGACGGGGCTGACGCCGTCCGCGGTGCTCCCGGTGCTGCGCGCCTCGGGCCGGGCGGGCGCCTCGGGCCCGGCGTAGCCTCGTCCGCATGTGTCTGATGGTGTGGATCGGAACCGAACAGCCCGTGCTGCCAATCCCCTGCACCGCCGGTCCCCGGCTCGGGACCTGCTACTGCGGGGTTCGCGAGATCGCCGCCGACGCGCCCGTTCGAGCCCGCTTCACTTCACCGCACGTGACCTACGTCGGCTCGCACGAGGGCTGCGGCTGCGGATTCAACAGCTCCCGGTTCGAGTGGGAGGGGTTCACCGACACGGCCGACGCGATGGCGCTCGTCGACGCGATGCGGGACGAGGAGCGCGAGGAGTTCCTCGCTCAGAAGCACTCCCGGGAATTCCTGGCGGCGCTGGTGTCCGCGGCCCTCCCGCACGGGACGGTCGACATCTACATGTGCTGGGCCGGGGACGAGGACGAACCGCCCGACCGCGTGGAGAGCATCGAGACACGCTGGCTGACGGAGCGTTTGACCCCGCTCCAGGAGCGGGTGAAGTACACGACGCCCGGCTGAGCAGGAGGCGCGAGCCCGCCGGCGTACCCGTGGTCACCGGTCGCACGGGGAACCCGACGGGCGGCCTACGCGCGGCGGGCGACGTAGAACGACAGCGAGCCGGTGAGCGTGGAGACGGTCTCGGTCTCGCGCACGCCGTGGAAGCCGGCCTCGGTGATCAGCCGGGGCAGGATGCCGTCGGCGTTGGGCTGGGTGTCCTCCTTGCCGTCCGCCAGTTGCACGATGCGGAACGCCAGGCGCATGGCGGCCGTGCGCTGGCGTCCGAAGTCGGCGATGACGAGCTTGCCGCCAGGGCGCAGCGCCGTGTGCATGGAGGCGAGGACGGCCTGTTTCATGGGGATGGGGCACTGGTGGAGGACGAGGCTGGAGACGACGGTGTCGGCCGTTTCGGCGCCCACGAGGTCGGCGACGGCGTCGCCCATGCCGATGTGCCATTCGGGGGTCACTCCGGCGGCGGCGGCCTTGCGGCGGGCCACTTCGAGGGTGGTGGGGTCGGGGTCGACGCCGATGACGCGGGCGCGGGGTTCGACGCGGCCGAGGAGGACGGCCAGTGAGCCGGTGCCGCAGCCGACGTCGAGGATCACGTCGTCGGGGCGGGGGGCCACGTGCATGGCGAGCAGGCTGCGCCACAGGCGTTCGCGGGTGAGGGAGACGATGGGGTCGTAGAGGCGTACGGGGCCGAGGCGGCCGGCGGCGGGGGTGAAGGCGCGATCGGTCATGCGGGTCAGTGTCGGCCGGGGGGTGTGGTGGCGTCTTGAACGAATCGCTCGCCGGGCGGGGCGGGTTGGGGTTTCCGGGCCGGTTGCGGGGCCGGTTGCGGGAGTCGGGTTCCGGCCCTCCGAGGGCACATAGAAAGTCTATCGACATATGACGTTGGATGACTTATCGTGATCGTCGCGGTGGTCCGGCGCGGCCGGCCCGCCGCGACCACCGTTCGGCCCTGCGAGAGGACCTCCGTGCCCCGTCGTTCCCGCACGTCCACAGCACTCGGCATCGGCGCCACCGCCGTGGTGGCGCTGGCCCTGGCCGCGCCGCCCGCCCTGGCCGGGCCCGCGGCCACCCCCGACCCGGTGCCCTCCCTGGTGGCCGGTCAGGACACCGCCGCCCCACAGCTGGTCACCGGCCTGGCCGAGCCGGCCGTCGGCAGCCCCGCCGACGCCGCCCGCGCCCACCTCGCGGCCCACGCCGACCGCTACCACGTCGACCCCGGCGAGCTGGCCGAGGTCGGATCCGAGAGCACCGCCGACGGCCGGCGCACCGTCAGGTTCGAGCAGCGCCACGACGGCGTGCCCGTGTTCGGCGCGCAGTACCTGGTGCATCTGACGGGCGAGGGCGCCGGGCAGCGCGTCGAGTCGGTCGGCGGCAAGTACTTCACCGGCCTGACCGTGCCGACCACCGCCACCGTCCCGGCCGCCGCCCTGCGGGATCTGGCGCTCGGCTCCGTCCAGGACCCGAAGGCCCGGGCCGCGGCCACCGCCGAGGACCACGGCCTGGTCGTCCTGCCGGACGGCGCCGGCCGGCTCGCCCAGCGCTTCACCGTGCACGCCGCCGACCCGGCGACCGGGGCGCCGGCGGCCCGCGAGGTCTTCGTGGACGCCACCGTCGGCGTGGTCGCCCTCGCCTACGACACCCGCGCCCCGCTCCCGACGGGCGGCAATGCCGGGAGCGCCGCCGACGGGAGCGCCGCGGCCGGCCTCGAACCCGCCACCGGGACCGCGCCGGACGCCCACGGCAACTCCGCCAAGGTGAACATCGCCCGCCTGCCGGACGGCAGTTACCAGCTCACCGACCTCACCCGGCCCGCCGCCATCACCACCTACGACGCGGGCGGCCGGGACGAGATGGACTTCGGCGGCGGCATCCCCGCCGACCTCCCCCCGGCCCACTCCCCCGGCCCGGACTTCCCGGCCTCCGCCGGCACCAGCGGCGCCACCGACGCCAGCGTCAACGCCGGTATCGTGTACGACTTCTACCACGACCGGTTCGGCCGCAACGGCCTGGACGGCAAGGGCGGCGCGATCACCTCCGTCGTCAACGTGACCCAGGACGGCGCCCCCTACGCCAACGCGTACTGGGACGGGAAGAAGATGGTCTACGGCAGCGGGGGCCCCAACTACTACCCGTTCTCCGCCGCCCTCGACATCGCCGGGCACGAGATGACCCACGGCGTCATATCGAACACCGCCGACCTGGCCGGCATGGGCCAGGCCGGCGCGATGAACGAGGGCATCGCCGACTACTTCGGCAACGCCATCGAGGTCACCGCCCGCGGCATGTCCATGAACGACCCGGCGGCCGCGCTGCTCGGCGAGAGCAAGTGCCGCACCGGCACCCCGCAGGCCTGCGCGGACCGCCGGATGGACGACCACCGCACCACCGTGGACGACTACCTCGGCGGCACGGTCGACAACGGCGGACAGCACCTCAACGCCACCATCTTCAGCGGCGCCCTGTGGGACGTCCGGCGCACCCTCGACCCGCTCACCGCCGACCGGGTGGTCTACCGGGCGCTCACCGCCTACCTCACCCCGCTCGACGACTTCGTGGCCGGGCGCAACGCGGCCCTGGCGGCCGGCCGCGACCTCGGCCTCAGCCACGCCCAACTGCGCACCGTGGCAGCCGCGTTCGACGCGCACGGGATCAAGCCCGGCTGGGAGAGCCGGATCGGCATGGACAGCCGCACGCTGGCGCGCAACCTCTCCTACTCGATGGCGCCCCCGGCCGCCGGCGGCGGGCACTGGGTGGCGATGGCCCCCGCCCCCGACCCGGTCAAGGGCACGGGCGGCACCCGCCCCGACACCACCGCGCTGTACACCGGCTCCACCACCGGGCGCGGCGCCCCCGTCCGGCTCAGCCCGGACGACGGCCGCTACCACAGCTGGCCCGCCACCGACGGCACCACCGCCGTGTGGAAGGCCATCGGCACCACCGCCCAGAACCACAGCCGCGAACTGCTGGCCGCACCGCTGTCCGGCGCCGGCCCGGTCCGCAGCCTGTTCCTCGCCGACGGGACGGAGCCCGGCAGCCCCCAGGTCTCCGGCGGCGACATCGCCTTCACCGTGAACGACTTCACCACCCACCGCACCAGCATCCGGCTGTCCCACGACGGGGCCCCCGCGGTCGAACTTCCGCTGGCCGACGGGCACCACCCGGACGACCTCACCCTCAAGGACGGCTACCTCGCCTGGACCGAGTCCTGGCAGGACGGACAGCAGTACGTCACCGCGCCGACCGTCTACTCGATCGCCGCCGGCAAGGTCACCGCGCAGTACACCGCGCACGCCGCTCCCGGCGCCGCCGCGAGCACCGCCTCCTCCGCCCGGCTCGCCGGCGGACGGCTGCTGTGGCTGGACACCCCCGACGGCGCGACCGCCCGCGCCTCCATCCGCTCCGGCGCCCTGGACGGCTCCGGCGTGACCGAGGTGCTGGCCGCCGACTCGCCGAACGCCCCGACGCGCGGCGGCAGCCTCACCGCCTCCGACCAGGCCGTCACCTACAAGGTCGAGGGCACCAAGCCCGCCGGCGGCTGGACCAACGCCGCACTGCCCAAGCTCTGGCAGCTGCCGACCGGCGGCGGCACCCCGCAGCGCCTCTCCTGCGACCGGGGCGGCCAGGACCAGCCCGCCGCCGACCAGGGCACCCGGGTGGTCTGGCTGGACTCCACCCCCGGCCGCACCGACCTGGTCGTGCGCGACCGCGCGGCGGGCACCTGCTGACCGCCTTTCCCTGACCCCCACCCCCCAGGGGTCCGGCCCGGCACGGACGGCTCACAGCCAACCGCGCCGGGCCGCCTGCACGCCCGCCTGGAAACGCGTGGTGGCCCCCAGCTGGGCCAGCAGCGCCGAGACCCGGCGCACCACCGTGCGCCGCCCCAGCCCCAGCCGCCGGGCGATGGCGTCGTCCGTGGCACCGCTGGCCATCAGGGTCAGGATGCGGCGGTCCCGCTCGCCGATCTGCAGGTCGGCGGCGGACACCGACGCCGGGACGGCCAGCCGCCAGAGCGTCTCGAACACCGCGGCCAGCGCCCGCAGCAGGCCCGAGGGCCGGATCAGCAGCGAGACGACGCCCGGGCGCCCGTCGGCCGCCAGCGTGACGATCGCCAGGTCGTCGTCGCCCAGGGCCAGCTTGAGCGGCGGATCGTCCAGCGTGCGGGCCTGCTCCCCCGCCTCCATCATGCGCGCCATGTTGGGGCCCGCGACCGGGTCGTCGAAGGCGCAGCCGTGGTAGATCGAGCGGTAGACGACCCCGGCGGCCATCCGCTGGCGCTGCAGCACCTCCTGGTCGAGGTAGTAGGCCGAACTGCCGGAATAGGGCGGCACGTCGATGACCCGCACCTGGTGGCGGGCGGCCAGCTGGAGTCGCCGGCTGGCCGCCAGCACCTGGGCGGCGTCCTCGACCACCTCCAGGGCGCCGTAGGTGCCGGCGTCGCGCCGGGCGAAGCGGTAGAGGCGTTCCAGTTCCGCCCCGGCCCGGCGCGCCGCGGCCTGCCGGACGGCGTCGCTCTGCAGCACCGCCTCGACCACCCGGCCGGGCGGCAGCGCCTCCCAGGCGCGGTCGCGGTGACCGTCGTCGCGGTGACCGTCGTCGCGGTGACCGTCGTCGCGGTGACCGTCGTCGCGCGGGCCGTCGCCGCGCGGGCCCTCACCGTTGCAGGCCACGACGACTCCCTCGTCGGCGAGTTCCCTGAGCACGGCCAGGACGACGCCCTCGCCGAGGCCGACCCCGGCCGCCAGCTCCGCCGCCCGCGCCTGCGGACGGCCGACCAGGCAGCGGTAGATCCGGCCGCGTTCGGAGTCTGGATCCAGCACGTCGTGCACGACGTCCCCCGTCATCGTGTCGGTGTATCGGTGTATCGGTGTATCGGTGTGTCGGCTCGGCGCTGTGCCGTTGTGTCGGCCCGTCCGCTCGTCGGTTTGTCGGCTTGTCGTTGTGCCGGTGTCGCCCGGACGGGCCGTCGGAGGCTACCCACGCCGGTGGCGCACATGCGCCAGTGGCCCAGGTGCGCCGCAGGGCGCTCTGGCGGACCGCGAGGTGATCTCGCAAGAGTTGTCGGTGCTCAGACAGTTCCAGCGGTTCCCCCCGGGAACAGCGGCACCCTCACGGCCAAGGACGACCCATGACACCAGCCCAGCCCGCCCGGCGCCCGCCCGTACGGCCCCCGCGCGCCCGGCTCCGGCACGCCAGGACGGCCGTCGCCGCCCTGGCCGCCTGCCTCCTGCTGCTGGGCGTGCCCGCCGCGCCCGCCGCGCCCGCCGAGGCCCCCGCCCCGCCGCCGATGAAGGACGGCTTCGGGCTCACCCAGGTCGGCGCCCCCACCGGCAGCGCCACCAACTTCGTGCTCACCGTCACCACACCCCAGGTCGCCGGGGAGCACACCATCCGGATCCTGCTGCCCGCCGACTACGCGGCCAGCCCGGCCAAGCGCTACCCGGTCCTGTACTTCCTGCACGGCGCCTCGGACAACCCGAGCGACCCGGCCCTGGCCTACCCCGCCCTCACCGCCGCGCAGTCGATGATCACCGTCATCCCGGACGGCGGCCTGCGCGGCTGGTACACCGACTGGCTCGACCAGAACACCGCCGCCGGGGCGCAGAACTGGGAGACCTTCCACCTCGACCAGGTCGTCCCGTTCATCGACGCCAACCTGCGCACCCTGACGGGCCGCAGGAGCCGGGCCGTCGGCGGCCTGTCGATGGGCGGCTTCGGCGCGCTGCACTACGCGCAGGACCGGCCCCAGCTGTTCGGCCAGGTCCTCACCATGTCCGGCGCGAACGACCTCTCCGTGAACGAGATGATCATCCGCGGGGCCGTGGTCGCCACCCTGACCAACGCCGGCACCGTGCTGTGCGGGCCCAGCGACGGCAAGCCCTGCGGCCTCGACTTCGGCCCCACGGTCTCCAGCGACGCGATCTTCGGCTCGCCGTACCCGGTGTTCAACGCCGACTGGCGCTGGAACGCCGCGGACCCGGTCTCCCGCGTGGGCGCGCTCGCCGACACCGGCATCGCGGTCTACACCGGCAACGGCAACGGCAGCGCCTCCGACATGGAGTTCTGGGCCGAGGGCACCGCCAAGCGCCTCAAGGACCGCCTGGACGCCCTCGGTTACCGCTACCACTACGTCGACTACGGCAACGGCGCCGGCTGGGGCACCGCCTGCAACGGCGGCCACAGCGCGGGCTGCTGGGCGCAGGACCTCGTGGACTACGTCCCGCGCCTGGAAGCGGCCTTCGCCGCCGCCTGACCGGCCCGCCCTCCTTCCTTCCTTCCTTCCGCCTCCTCTCCCCTCTCCCCCCTCTCCCTCTCCCCGTTCCCGACGAAAGGACCCGACCCCCGTGCTTTCCGCCACGACCCCGAGCCGAACGGCTCCCTGGCTGCGCCTGATAGCGGCCGTCCTGGTGGCCTGTTGCGCCGCCCTGGGCTTCACCGCCTCCCCGCTCGCGACCGCGCGGGCCCACGCCGCCACGGCGCCGGCCGCCGCCTGCGCCTCCCCGCAGCAGTGCCTGACCATCAAGTCCCTCAGCAACGGGCGCCAACTCGACGTCCAGAACGGCACCATGGGCGACGGCGCCTACATCGTCACCAACTCGGCGCCCGGCTACCACCAGTCCTGGCGGCTGAGCGTCGACCCCTCCGACTTCTCCTTCACCATCGTCAACAACGACACCGGCAAGTGCATCGACCTGGCCTTCTTCACCCCGGCCCTGCGCCAGCAGACCTGCGCCGGGCAGGCCAGCCAGCGGTGGTTCCTGCAGCCGGTCGCCGGGGCCGCCGACGCGTTCATGATCCGCCACCTGGGCGACAACACCTGCCTGGACCTGCTGCTCGGCGCCCAGTACGACGACGCCTGGACCGACCAGTACACCTGCAACGGCACCGCCAACCAGCAGTGGTCCACCGGCTTCCCGCAGGCCGCCCGCAGCCTCGCCGTCGACCACGCCGCCAAGCAGTGCCAGAAGGACGTCTCCTCCTGCTCCTGGGCCGTCAAGAGCGAGGCCCCCGCGGCGCCGCTGCCCAAGATCTGCGTCTCCTCGATCTGGTTCAACAACACCAGCAGCGCCGCCCAGCAGAACTTCGCGGTCACCAACATGACCGGCTGGTCCAGCACCCTCGGCGGGGAGATCGGGGCGGAGATCTCCGGCGGCGCGCCCGGCGGCGTCTTCACCACCGCGGTCAAGACCGCCGTCAACTACAGCAACGTCTGGCAGGGCTCGACCACCGTCAACAACGCCGTCACCGTCAACGTCCCGCCCCAGCAGTACGGCTGGGTGACGCTGGCCGAACTCGCCCGCAAGGTCACCGGCAACTGGACGTTCGACGCCCGCGGCTTCCCGTGGACCGCCGAGGACACCGTCACCGTCCCGCTCACCTCCGACCCCAGCGGCGGCGCCACCCTCTACATCGCCAACACCAGCCCCACCTTCACCAGCTGCACCTGAGCCCCACCGCACGACCGAAGGCCAGCCGCCGCCCGGCACCGCCGGGCGGCGGCCCCGTTTTCCCCCGGCTCTTCCCCGGCCCTCCCCCCAACCTCACCTGCCCTGACCTGCCCTGACCTGCTGACAATTGTCACGGTCGGCCGGTGCGGCAGCACACTGCCGGGCGGGGGCGCGGCGCGGACAGCATGGGGGCATGACCTCCACCGACGTGAACCACCCCGACACCGTTCGGGCCTTCCGCACCGTCAGGCGGCTGGTGTTCGCCTACCTGGGCCTGAGCGTCGTCACCCTGGCGGCCGCCTACGTCCTGCGCAACCACCCCGACCTGGTGAACCCGGCCGTGTGGATCCGCGGCAGCCTCGTCGTGGCCAGCGCCGTGGTCACGTACCTGTTCACCACCCGGGCCGCCCGCGGATCGTACGCGGCGTACCGGCGGCTGCGGATCATCTCGGCCGTCATGATCGCCGCGATCGTCGTGATCATCTGCGTACCGGGGACCTTCCCGTTCTGGATGAAGGCCGAGCAGGCCCTGTGCGGGCTGGTGCTGGCGGGGGTGGCCGCCGTGATCAACGGACGCCACCTGCGTACCCTGTTCGCGCGATCCGATGCGACGTGAGGCGGGCGAGGGTGGACGAGGACACGCAGGCGACCCTCCCCGGGCACGCCGCCGCGGAGCGCGCCACAGGGGAGCGCGCCCCGCAACGGTGGGTGCAGGGCTGGCGGCGGATCATGCTGAGCGCCGGGATGCTGGTCTACCCGTGCCTGACCGCCGTCGCCGTGAGCGGCAACGTGTCCGGGGCGGCCCTGGTCGCCGGGTACGCGGTCGTCGGCGCGTTCTGCCTCTGCTTCGTCCTCACCGCCACCGCGATGATCCACCGCCGGCGGCGACAGGTGTTCCTGCTGCTGGCGGTGATGAGCGCGCTGTTCCTGGCCGCGCTGCCGTTCGCCCACGAGAACGCGTTCTACCTCGCCATCGTCGTCGTCTCCTTCGTCGCCGTGCTGCGGCGCCGCCACGCCACCCTGGTGACCGTCACCGCCACCCTGGCCGCCCTGCTGGTGCCGTGGGCGGTGCCCGCCTGGCACGCCGGGCCCGGCACCTTCCAGGCGCTGGCCCTGCTGTTCACCGTGCTCACCACGGGGGCGTTCGCGGAGATCGCCACCACCAACCAGGCCCTGGTGGCCGCCCGGGCCGAGGTGGCGCGGCTGGCCTCGGAGGCCGAACGCAACCGGATCGCGCGCGACCTGCACGACCTGCTCGGGCACTCGCTCACGGCGATCACCGTCAAGTCCCGCCTGGCCCAGCGCCTCGCCGCCAAGGACCCCGACCAGTCGCTGGCGGAGATGGCCGCGGTGGAGTCGCTGTCCCGGCAGGCGCTGGCCGACGTCCGGGCCGCGGTCACCGGCTACCGCGACGTCACGCTGGCCGGCGAACTCGCGCGCGGACGCGAACTGCTGCGCGCCGCCGGGGTGGTAGCCGACCTGCCGACGTCCACCGACCCCGTCGCCACGCGGGACGGGGAACTGTTCGGCTGGGTGGTGCGCGAGGGCCTGACCAACGTGGTCCGGCACGCCCGGGCCGACCGCTGCACCGTCACCGTCACCGGCTCCTCCGTGGAGATCCGCGACGACGGGACGGGCGCGGACGGCAGAACCGGCGGGACCGGCGAGGGCAGCGGGGTCGGGAAGGGCAGCGGGGTCGGGAAGGGCCTGAGAGGGCTGCGGGAACGGGTCGCGGCGGCCGGCGGTACCGTCGAAGCCGGCCCGCTGAGCCCGCGCGGGTGGCGGCTGCTGGTCACCGTCCCGCCGAGCGCCCGCCACGGGCGCGCCCCCGCCCGGAAAGGGACGACATGACGATCCGCCTGCTGCTCGCCGAGGACCAGGAACTGGTCCGCACCGCGCTGTGCGCCCTGCTCGACCTGGAGGACGACTTCGAGGTGGTCGCCGCCGTCGGACGCGGCGACCAGGTCGTCGACGCGGCCCGCGAACACCGGCCCCACGTGGCCCTCCTGGACATCGAGATGCCCGGCCTCGACGGCCTGGCCGCCGCCGCCGTCCTGGCCCAGCAGGTGCCCGACTGCCGGGTCGTCATCCTCACCACCTTCGGACGCGCCGGCTACCTGCGCCGGGCGATGGAAGCGGGCGCGGTCGGCTTCGTCGTCAAGGACGCGCCGGCCGAAGTGCTCGCCGACGCCATCCGCCGGGTCGCGGCGGGCGAACGCGTGGTGGACCCGGAACTGGCCGCGGCCACCCTGGCGGCCGGCGCCTCCCCGCTCACCGCCCGGGAACGCGACGTGCTGAACGCCTCCCGCTCCGGGGCCGGCGTCGCCGAGATCGCCGGCAAGCTCTACCTCTCGGAGGGCACGGTGCGCAACTACTTCTCCTCCGCCATCGCCAAGACCGCCAGCCGCAACCGCACCGAGGCCCTGCGCACCGCCGACGACCGCGGCTGGCTGTGACACCGCCGGACGACGGGCGCAGGGCTGCCGGACTGCCGGACTGCCGGGGCAGGCGTCAGAGCCGCTCGACGGTGACCTCGGTGATCACGACGTCCTCCACGGGGCGCTCGCCGTCCGTGGGGACGGCCGCGAGGGCGTCGACGACGGCCCGGGAGTCGGCGTCGGCGACCTGGCCGAAGATGGTGTGCCGACGGTTCAGGTGGGCGGGCGTGCCGACGGTGATGAAGAACTGCGAGCCGTTGGTGCCCGGGCCGGAATTGGCCATGGCGAGCAGGTAGGGCCTGGTGAAGTGCAGTTCGGGGTGGAACTCGTCGGCGAAGGCGTAGCCCGGGCCGCCGGTGCCGCTGCCGGTGGGGTCGCCGCCCTGGACCATGAAGCCGGCCACCACGCGGTGGAAGAGCGTGCCGTCGTAGTACGGGCCGCTGCCGGGCCCGCCGGTGCGCGGGTCGGTGTACTCCCGGGTGCCCTCGGCGAGTTCGACGAAGTTGCGGACCGTCTTCGGCGCGTGGAACTGGAACAGCTCCAGCCGGATCGGGCCCAGGGTGGTGTGCAGGGTCGCGAACAGGCCCTTGGCCATGGCGGACTCCTTTGCTCGGGTGGTCAGTTGGGGGCGGGGACCGGCTCGACGGGGCCGAAGTCGCGGAAGGTGCCGTAGGTGCGCGTCGGGGTGCCCCTGATCTCGACGCGCTGGTCGAAGCGCACGGTGCGGCCCTGGGCGTCGATCCACTGGTCGAGCTGGAAGGACGCCACCCCCATGCGCTTGAGGTTGAGGTAGCGCTCGGCGTCCACGGCGCGCATCTGCTCCACGCCGAGCGTGCCGGACAGGTGGAAGGCGGGCGCGCCGTTCTGCTCCTCCATGCCCTTGCGGGCGGCGGGGCCGAGCGCCAGCAGGGCCTTCGCGTAGCCGTGGTAGTCGGCGATCCGGTCGGCGAGGGGGGACTTGCGCCAGCCGCTGCCGGACTTGATGTACGCCGCGTCCTCGGTGACGACGACCGGGTCGCCCGCCGAATCGCCGCCGGCGCCGAGGGACTCGGTGAGGCGGCCGGTGCGTACCTTGCCGTTGAGGTTGATCCGGCCGGTGGTGGTCGCGACCAGCGGGCCGCCCTCGGTGCGGAAGTCCTGGGAGGCCGCGTAGGGCGTGCGGGCGGCCTGGGCGAGGGCCTGCTCGGGGTCGATCACCCCGCCGGCGGGCGCCTCGGCCGGGGCCGAGGCAGGTGCGGACGCCGGGGCCGATGCCGGAGCGGACGGCGGGGCGGCGGGGGTCTGGGCCGCCGAGGGGGCGGCGTCGTCGTTGCAGCCCGTCAGCGCGGTGAGGGAGAGCACGGTCGCGGCGGCGGCCAGGGCGGTGGTGCGGTGAATCGTCAAGAAAGGTCTCCGGTCGAGGGGATCGGTGTCGGCATCCTGGCACACGGCGGGCTCGCCACCGCACTCGGCGCAGGGGCGGGGCGCAGGTCAGGGGGGTGGGTCGGGGCGCGGGTCGAGCGGATCCCGCGCGGCGCCAACTTCCCTGTAGGACAGGCCTGGTGTCCACTTGTATGGCGGATCGGCCCGGTTTCGGGTGGGTCGGGGGCGCGGGCGGGGGGCTCGGCTTGAGAGGATCGGCCCGGAAACGGGATGGACGGGAGAGGGGTGAGGCGTGGTCGGTACCGTGCTGGTCGGTGTCCTGGTGATCGTGGTCGGCGGGTGCGTGTGCGTGGTGTGGGCCGAACGCGGCGGCCCCCGCTGGGTGCGCGCCGTGGCGTCCGTGACGCTCGCCTCGGGGTCCCTGCTGCGCCGCTCCTCGCGCAGCCGGCGCCGGAACCGGAGCCTGAGCGGCGGTGACAGCGGCGACGGTGGCGATGGCGGTGGTGGCAGCGGTGGCAACGGTGGCAGCGGTGGCAGCGGCGATGGTGGCTGAGCGCCCCGCCCGCGGGCGCGAAGACGACGAGCGGCTGCGGCGGGTCTTCGAGGCGGTGCTGGCCAAGACCCTGTCCGGGACCGGACCGCTCACCTGCACGGGCCTGGACGAGGACACCGAGAACGCGCTCTGGGCGGTCTGGGAGGCGTACCCGCACGCTTCGGCCGAGCTGGTGCAGGCCGCGCGGCGCGCCTTCGCGGGCCAGCTGGACGGCAGCAACGCGGCCCGCTGGCACGCGGACCTCGCCCGGGCGGTCGCCGAGCGCCGCCCCCGCGGCTGAACGTGCGTCCCCAGACGCGTGGGCGGCCGGGGACGCTCGGGGGCGTCAGCTCTCGGTGGAGCGGCGGCGGGAGGCGACGACGAGCGCAGCACCCGCGGCCAGGGCCGCGGCGGCGCCGCCGGCCTCCCAGCCGAGGCCCTCGGTGCCGGTGGCGGCGAGCTGGCCGGGGCGGGTGGTGCCCGTGGTGGCCGTGGCCGTCCCGGCGGTGGTGCCCGCCGCGATCGCGCCCGCGGTCGTGCCCGTCGTGGTGGTCAGGGCGGCGGGCTGGACGGCCAACTGGGCGCCGGTGGCGGTCTGCGGCTGCTCGGCGGGCCGGGCCGGCTGCGGGGCTGGCTTGTTCGCGGCGGCCTCGTCCTCGGCACGGGCCGTGAACTGGCCCTCCTTCAGGAACTTCACGACGTCCTCGTCGGTGCCGCCGTCCAGCGCCCGGCTGGCGGCCTCGCACACGGCCCGCCCACCGGCCGCCATGATCTGGGCGAGCTTCACCCGGTTGTCGTCGGCCCGCTGCTTGGGAAGCTCGACGTCCAGGAAGTGCCGCACGTCGGCGACGGTGCCCGCGAGGGCCTTCTCCCCCGCCTCGCGCACGCCCGGGCCGGTCTCCTTGTCGTCCAGGATGCCCTGCACCTTCGCACGGGCCTCGTCCTCGGCACGGGCCGTGAACTGGCCTTCCTTCAAGAACTTCACGACGTCCTCGTCGGTACCGCCGTCCAGCGCCCGGCTGGCGGCCTCGCACACGGCCCGCCCGCCGACCGCCATGATCTGGGCGAGCTTCACCCGGTTGTCGTCGGCCCGCTGCTTGCGGAGCTCGACCTCCAGGAAGTGCCGCACGTCGGCGGCGGTACCCGCGAGGGCCTTCTCCCCCGCCTCGCGCACGCCCGGGCCGGTCTCCTTGTCGTCGAGGATGCCCTGCACCTTGGCGCGGTCCTCGTCCTCGGCACGGGCGATGAACTGGCCCTCCTTGAGGAAGGCCAGGATTTCCTCGTTGCTGCCGGATATCGCCTTCCCGGCGGCCTTCTTCAGTGCCGGCCCGGCGCCGTCGAAGATCCGGGCGACCTTCAGCCGGTTGTCGGTCTGACGCCGCTCCTCGAGTTCGACGTCCAGGAAGTGCCGCACGTCGGCGGCGGTACCCGCGAGGGCCTTCTCCCCCGCCGCGCGCACGGCCGGGCCGGTCTCCTTGTCGTCGAGGATGCCCTGCACCTTGGCGCGGTCCTCGTCCTCGGCACGGGCGATGAACTGGCCCTCCTTGAGGAACTTCGCGACGTCCTCGGCGGTGCCGCCCCGCAGGGCGGCCGTGGCGGCCTTCTTGACGGCCGGCCCGCCGACGGCGAGGACCTGGTAGGCCCTCACCCGGTTGTCGATCACGCGCTGGTCGTGGAGCTCGACGTCCAGGAAGTGCCGCAGGTCGGCGGCGGTGCCGTTCAGCGCCTTCTGGGCCGCCTCGCGCACGCCCGGGCCGCTCTCCTTGTCGGCGAGGATGCGCCGCACCTCGGCGCGGTCGTGCTCCTCCTGGCCCGTCCCCTGGTCCTCGGCACCCTTGGACGCGGTGTCAGGTCCGGAGACACCGGCCGGCTGGGGGTTGTCGGCGGCGGAGGCCATCGACGGGAAGAGGACGGTGGGGGCCAGGACGGCGGCCGCGACGACGGCGGACACCCGGGGCAGCTTCATTCAGTACCTTGCGTTGTGCGGAGAGATTGTGAACGCCCGCCAGCATAGATCGTCTTTTACGGTTGCCATACCAAGTATTTGCTGTCGCCCGCACCGCACCCTCGCAGCACCCGCGGCACCCGCGGCCCCAGACCCTAGGGTGGGGCGGATGAGCTTCCACGTGGTTGTCGGATACGGGCCCGCCGGGGCCGCCACCGCCCGCCTGCTGGCCGGGCAGGGGCACGCCGTACGGGTCGTCACCAGGTCGGGGAGCCCCGCGCGGGGCGGGGCCCCGGTGCCCGGAATCGAGCACGTGGCGCTGGACGCGGGCGATCGCGCGCGGCTGGCGGAGGCCGCACGCGGCGCAGCGGCGATCTACGGCTGCGCGGCGCCGCCGCTGCCGCAGTGGGCGGCGCGGTGGCCGGCGCTGGCCTCCTCGCTGTGCGCGGCGGCCGAGGCCACCGGGGCGGTGCTGGTCATGCTCGGCAACCTCTACGGCTACGGGCCGGTGCGCGGCCCGATGACCGAGGACCTGCCGCTGGCCGCGGCCGGTCCCAAGGGGCGGGTGCGGGCGGCGGCGTGGGAGCAGGCGCGGGCGCTGCACGGGGCCGGGCGGATCCGGGCGGTCGAGGTGCGGGCCTCGGACTTCTTCGGCCCCGGGGTGACGGACGGCGGGCACCTGGCCTCGCGGGTGATGCCGGGCCTGCTGAAGGGCCGGAACATCGCGGTGCTCGGCGACCCGGACGCGCCGCACAGCTGGACGTACCTGCCGGACGTGGCGCGGGCGTTGGCCGAGGTCGCGGGCGAGGAGCGGGCCTGGGGGCGGGCCTGGCACGTGCCGACGGCCCCCGCGCTGCCGGTGCGCGCGATGGTGGAGCGGCTGGCCGCGCAGGCGGGCGTCGGACCGGTCGCGGTGCGCCGGCTCCCGCAGGCGCTGCTGGGCGCGGCGGGGCTGTTCTCCCCGCTGCTGCGTGAACTGCGCGAGGTCCGTTACCAGTTCGACCGCCCGTTCGTGGTGGACTCCTCCGCCTACGAGGCCGCCTTCGCGGTGCGCGCGACCGCGCCGGAGGAGCAGGTGGAGGCGACGGTGCGGTGGTGGCGCGAGCGGGCGCAGGGGCGTTGAGCCCCCGGGCCGGTCAGTGCTTGAGGGCGTCGGCGCCGCGGTAGCCGGCGGGCACGCCCCGGGCGAAGACCACGTCGGCGGCCATGTGGCGGGTGCGCAGCGGGAGGATCTCCTGGTAGGCGGGCGAGTCGTACCAGGCGCGCAGGCGTTGGTGGTCGGGGAACTCGATGAGGATGAGGTCCTGTCCCCAGGTGCCTTCGACGGTCTCGATCCGGTCGCCGTGGATGAGGAAGCGGCCGTCGAAGGGGTCCAGGGTGGCGTCGATGCGCTGGAGGTACTCGACGATGTCGGGGCCGAACTCGACCGAGTGGACCTGGGCCATCGCGTAGGCGGTCATCGCTGTTCTCCTGGGGGTTGGTCCGGTGTCCGTGGTCTCCGACGGTACGGGTGGGGGTGGTGGGGGCGAATCCGTCGCGGATCGGTAGGGGGTACGTAGCGCGGCTGCCCCCGGCGGGTGCCGGGGGCGGGCTGGCGGGTGGTCAGGTCGTGGCGGGTGGTCAGGTCGTGGCGGGTTGGGTGGTCAGGTCGTGGCGGTGTCCTTGGCGGCGGGTGCCGGGTGGGTAGTGGCGGGTGCGGCCCCGGCGGGCGGGACGGGGATGGTGGCGGCGACCGCGGCGGCGGCCAGGGCCACGCCGCAGCCGATCAGCAGGCCGACCCTGAAGCCGCTCTCCGAGGGCAGGGTGTGGCCGCCGAGGGTGGTGGTCAGCTGGGCGAGGACCACGCCGACCACGGCGGCGGAGACGGAGGTGCCGAGCGAGCGCATCAAGGTGTTGAAGCTGTTCGCGGACGCCGTCTCGGACAGCGGCACGGCGCTCATGATCAGTGCGGGCATCGCGCCGTAGGCCAGGCCGACGCCGCTGTTGCACACCAGTGTCACGACCAGGACGCCCCAGGTGGAGCCGATGAGCACCATCGAGAGTCCGTATCCGGCGGCGATCGCGAGGGAGCCGGCGACCAGGGTGAACTTGGGGCCGCGCGCGGCCGACAGGCGTGCGCCCAGTGGTGAGACGGCCATCATCATCAGGCCGGAGGGCGCCATCCACAGGCCCATGGCCAGCATCGACCGGCCCAGGCCGTAGCCGGTGGCCTCGGGGAGTTGGAGCAGCTGGGGGATGATCAGCGCCTGCGCGTACATGCCGAAGCCGACCAGGACGGATGCGGCGTTGGTCAGCAGGACCCGGGGGCGGGCCGTGACCCGCAGGTCCACCAGCGGTTCGGGGCAGCGCAGTTCCCACCGGCCCCAGGCGAGGAGCAGGACGGCGGCGGCGGCGAACAGGCCGAGGGTGAGGGGGTCGGTCCAGCCCCAGTCGGCGCCCTTGGAGACGGGCAGCAGGAGGCAGACCAGTCCGGCGCCCAGGCCGGCCGCGCCGACGGGGTCGAAGCGGCCGCCGGCGGGGCGCCGGGCGGGGGCGGGGACGAGGAAGCGGATCATCGCGGCGACGACGAGGGTGAGGGCGGCGGCGCCCCAGAACAGGGCCCGCCAGCTGGCGTACTGGGCGACGGCGGCGGCGATCGGCAGGCCGAGGCCGCCGCCGATCCCCATCGAGGCGCTGACCAGGGCGATGGCGGAGCCGAGGCGTTCGGGCGGCAGGACTTCGCGCAGCAGGCTGATGCCGAGCGGGACGACGCCCATGCCCATGCCCTGGAGGCCGCGGCCGATGATCATCGGTACGGCCGCGGAGGCGAGGGCGCACAGGACCGATCCGATGAACAGCGGTACGCAGCAGGCCAGGAGCATGCGGCGTTTGCCCAGCAGGTCGCCCAGGCGTCCGCTGATCGGGACGAAGACGGCGCCGGCGAGCAGGGTCGCGGTGATCGCCCAGGAGGCGTTGGACGGCGCGGTGTGCAGCAGTCGGGGCAGTTCGCCGATCAGCGGGGTGACCAGGGTCTGCATGATCGCGGCCACGGTGCCGGTGAAGGCGAGGGTGGCGACGATGCCGGTGGTGGGGGTGGTGCCGGCGGTCGGGGCGGTGCCGGCGGTCGGGGCGGTGCCGGCGGTCGGGGCGGTCGTGCCGCCGGGCTGGGGGCCGTCCATGGCGGGCTCCTCGGAAACGGAATGTGTATCGTGCATATTATGTGCATCGAGCACACTACATGGCCGGGTCACGCCGTCACACCCCTTTGCCATACTGGACAAGGCCCGCGAAACCCGCAGGTCAGCGGTGCGGCGATGAGGGTGAAGGGCGAAGGACGACGGCATGGGCGAACGTACGGACCTGGTCGAGTTCGAGTACATGGTGCTCGGCCGCCACCACTACCTGAGCCAGTCCGCCGCCCGCCCGCGCGGCAGCACCCTGGAGCGCAGCGCGTACATCCTGCTCAGCCGCATCCGCATCCAGGGCCCGATGTCCATCGGCGAGCTGAGCGAGGCCTTCAACCTCGACGCCTCCACCCTCAACCGGCAGACCGCCGCCATGACCCGGGCCGGCCTGGTCGAGCGGATCGCCGACCCCGACGGCGGGATGGCCCGCAAGTTCCGCCTCACCGACGAGGGCGACCGCCGCCTCGACGAGGAGCGCGAGGCCCACGTGGAGGCCCTGGACCGGGTGATGGCCGGCTGGTCCGCCCAGGACGTCACCACCTTCGCCGCCTACCTGCGCCGCTTCAACACCGACATCGAGCACCTCGACGGGCGCCCCTGGCCGCGCCCCTGACCAGTCGGGTGTCGAACGACCCCCAGGAAACTGGGATACCGGCGATTGATCGCGCGCTGACAAGCTGACCGCGGCGGACGGACCGGGTGGCCCGGGGGCCCTCCGGACCGGCCGCCGCCCCTCGTCGTCTCCCCTCCTTGGAGAGCACTGTGCGTTCGCTAGTCCGGCGTATCGTCCTCGGCATCGCGCTCGCCCTGACCGGCCTGGTGCTGGTCCCGGGCGGCTCGGCCTCGGCCGACACCCCCTCGACGGTCCTGTTCAACCAGAAGTCCGAGCGCTGTCCCAACGGCGCGATATGGGGCGGACAGGGTCTGCACCCCTGCGCGCCGTCCGACAACCCGGGCCAGTGGGTGTTCAAGCCCGTCCCGGGCCTGCCGAGCGTCTACACCGTCAACAACGCCGCCGACCAGCGCTCCTGCCTGACCGCCGACAGCACCCCCTCCGGCGTCCAGTGCTACGCCAACGACACCTCGCAGATGTGGCGGGTCACGCCGTGGACCGCGGCCGACAGCACGCCGCGCTACGGCCTGCTCGGGATACGGCTGCAGAACATCTCCACCTCCCAGTGCCTGGACAACACCGAGCACAGGATCGGCGGCGGCTGGCGGCTCTACATGTTCGACTGCAACTACGGCGGGTACCAGGAGTGGGACATCGCCCGCAACACCTACGAGGCCCTGTTCGGCGGCGTCGCCACCCACAACGGCATGACCTGGGCCACCCTTGAGCAGCGCGCCGACAACGTCGTGCACGTCGGCAACGACAACAGCAGCAACGCGTACAGCGGCGACACCCCCGCCACCGCGCAGCTGCCCGTGCTGTGCCTCAAGCAGGACGGCCGCCCCGCCCCCGCCGGCGTGCCCACCAGCGGCTACCACAGCTGGGCCGGCGGCGAGGTGAAGGCCACCATCCCCACCTCCGGCAGCCAGCTCACCAGCCGGGCCGCCGCCGACCAGCTCTGCGCCGGCTACTTCGGCACCGGCTTCCGGATGGCCGAGTTCCACGACGCCAACGGCTGGGGCCTGTGGGCCAACGGCACCCTGCCCGCCGGCACCCGCTTCTGGACCGCCATCAGCGACCAGCCGGCCAACCCCTGGAGCTGACCGCAGCTGAACGAGAAGGGGCGGGCGCCTGGCGCCCGCCCCTTCTCGCTGCCGAAGCGCCCAACGCGTCACCGACTGGGCCGATGTGGGCGCCGACCCCAACCCGGCGGTGCCGATCAGGTCGCGCGCTGTCCGTGGAGGAGGACGGGCAGCGCGCGGCCCGCCAACGCCTCGCTGACGCGGGCGGCTTGGGAGGGCGCCATGACGTCGGGGAGCCGGCGGACGGGGACGAAGCGGGCGCCGAACAGGCCGCTGCGGTGCTGCGGCGGGACGGTCAGGCGGACGTCGTCGCGCACGGTGCCGCCGTCGAAGACCAGGTTGAGGCGCTCCAGGTGGCGGTCGGCCGGGGTGAAGTCGACGGCCAGGACGTCGGCGAGGCGCAGGTTGAGGCCGGTCTCGGCGTGGAGGTGGCGGGCGGCGGCGAGGTTGGGGGGCTCGCTGGGCTGGGCGGCGCCGCCGGGGAGGAGGAGGCCGTCCATGTAGTCCGGGTCGACGAGCAGGACGTCGCCGCGCGGGTTGCGCACGAGGACGAGGCAGCCGAGCCGGCACACGGGCGGCTTGGCGAGCAGGCGGGGGTCTTGCATCGGGCGGTTCACTTCCTGAGGGCGGCGAGGAGTACGAGGGAGAAGCCCGCCCACCACAGCAGGCGGACCAGGAGTTCAGCCGTCACGCGTCAGGCGCTCGTAGCGCAGGCCCTTGCGCAACAGGTCGACGACCCGCAGGAGTTCGAACGGGCGGGCGCAGCCCAGGCTGATCAGGTAGCAGCCGGTCCTGCGGCCGTGCTCCCAATCCACCTCGATGGACGGCAACGTGACGCCACTCAGGGCGAGGACGGTGGTCAGGTCGTCGAGGACGTCGGCCGCCTGGCGCCGCTGGTCGGCGGTCGCGCGGGAGAGCATCGAGGACACGCTCACTCCCCCGGCCGCTTGTGGACCTCGAAGACGCGCCAGGCACTCCAGGCCTCGGAGAAGGAGCCGAACCCGCCGAGCTCACCGTCCGGTTGACGCAGCCACTCCCGGGTGACCTCGTTGCGGACCCGGTAGAGGCGGGCCCCGGTGTCCCAGCGCACGCCGTAGCCATGGAGGCGGGGAACCTGGGTATCGGCCATGGAAATAACCTTCCGCAATCAGCGTTTCACGTTCCGTACACATGGTGGCCCGACATCACCTAGCATCGGAAGCGGTAGACGACTTGACCTCGGTAGCACTGAGAGTTGGAGCAGCCATGGTGAACATCAAGGAAATTGACCCGAAGTCATCCCCGTGGGCCGCCTTCGGGATCCAACTTCGCAGGTCACGCATGGCGATGGGCCTCAAGCAGGAACAGCTCGCGCGCAGGATCGGTGTCCACCCGTCCTACGTCTCGTTCGTCGAACTTGCGCAGCGCCCGCCGAGTGAGAAGTTTGCTACCAAGGCCGATGAGATCCTGCAGACGGGCGGGACCCTGCTGCTGATGTACTGGCAGCTCCGCCACACAGCTTTGGTGCCGGGCTTCCCCGAGTACGCGAACTACGAGGCCCGCGCAGAGAAGATCAAGCTCTTCGAAATCAACGTGATTCCAGGACTGCTACAGACCCGGGCATACGCAACCGCTTGGGAGCAGGGCAATCTCCGACGAGGAACCGTCACACCAGAACAGGCCCAGGAGCGAATCGAATTCCTGCTCGCCCGACAAAACATCCACGCCCGCACTTCGCCACCACTTCTGCACGCGGTGATGGACGAGAGCTGCCTCAGGCGGCCCATTGGCGGCCGCGACACCATGATCGAGCAGCTGCTCCACCTCGAACATCTCGCCAAGCAGCCCAACATCATCATCCAGGTGGCCCCGTACTCGCTAGGCGAGGACAGGCCGTTCACGCGCCTGGTGCACCTCCTTACCATGCCAGGACGCAAAATGCTCTCTTACGGCGAGATCGAGCAGCGAGGCTACATCGATCGAGATACTGAGACGATTGCTGCGCTGGCCGACGACTACGATCGGCTCGTAGTCGAAGCCATGAGCCAGGCCGACTCGGTGGCCATGATCCGCGCGGTACGGAGGGACTTTGAATGGATGTCGACCTGACTGACACCGGCTGGAGGAAGAGCTCATACAGCGGTAGCGGCGGCACGTGCGTGGAGGTCGCCAACGGCTTCACCGATGTGCAGCCCGTCCGCGATTCCAAGGACCCCGACGGCCCGGTCCTCCTCTTCCCCTCCGCCGCCTGGCAGGCGTTCGTCACCGCCGTCCGCACCGGCGAATTCGGCACCAGCTGACGTCGCCTGACGTTTGCAGGCCGACGGGGTTCGTCGGCCCCGAACTCGGCAGCGGGAACGGGTGCCGGGTCAGTCCCACCAGAACGACCACTGGTGGGAGGCGACGAGGCGTTCGGCGTAGGCGGCCAGAGTGCCGGCGCCCTGGAAGACGAGGTCGGGGCAGAGGGCGGTGTGCTCGGCGGCCAGCGGAAGGGCCTCGGCAAGCGTGACGGGCGGGACGGCGACGCTCAACTCCAGGGTGTCGAATCCGACATGGCCCGGCAGAAGTTCCTGGAACGCACACCCTCGCCCCTGGTCTTCGTCGCCCTCGACGAGAGTGCTCTTCGATGGCGACTCGGCGGCCCCGCCGTCATGGCGGAACAGCTCCAGCGGCTCGAAGACCTGGCAGAAGGGCTGCCGAACGTCCTGGTGCAGGTCGTCCCCTTCACCATGGGGGTCCACCGGTCGTTCCGCTCGGCCGTCACGCTGCTGACCGTCGGGGACAACACCCAACTCGGGTACACCGAGACACTGCACCGGGGTTTCCTCGAACGCGATCGGGCCACTGTCGTGACGTGGCGCAGGAGATACGATCGTCTTCAGGTAGACGCGCCGCCCAGGGCCGAGTCCCTGGCCGTGATCAGAGCATCCGGAAGGAACTGGCACCATGAGCTTCCGCCCCGATCTGTCCTCTGCCCACTGGGTCAAGTCCTCCCACAGCTCCGACGGGGGTCAGTGCGTCGAGGTCGCGCCCGGCTTCCCGAGCGTCATGCCCGTCCGTGACTCCAAGGACCCCCACGGCCCGGCCCTCCTCTTCCCCTCCGCCGCCTGGCAGACCTTCGTCACCGCCGTCCGCACCGGCGAATTCGGCGCCAGCTGAAGTCCCTCGATGGCGTCGCCGACCCGGGCCGGGGCGGCGGCGCCTGACGGTGTCGCTCTGGATGACGAGCCGTCGCTGAGCCACATCTGCCCAGACGGTGGGCGAGCCTGGCGGGGCACGGCCTGCGGTGGCTCGACGCCCCCGACGGCCCCGAACTCGGCGGTGGGAGCGGGTGCCGGGGTCAGCGCATCAGGCGAGGGGGGCTCTCACAGTACCTGTATCACCAGGGTCTCCCAGACGTTCAAAACGCCTGTCACCATGGACACACACCGCAGCTTCAACCCCATCGGTTCAATTCAGCTGCCCCGAATGTGCGACCGTGTCGGCGAATTCTTCCACGACAGAACAGACGGAGACCAATGGCGGACAACCAATTCACCACTCACGCGGAACTTTTCGATCTGAGTGGGAAGTACGCCCTTGTCACCGGCGGCACCAGGGGAATCGGGCTGATGATAGCGCGCGGCCTTCTCCAGGCGGGCGCCCGCGTCGTCATCAGCTCGCGCAAGGCAGACGCGTGCGCGGAGGCACAGCATCTGCTGTCCGAATTCGGCGACGTTCGAGCAATCCCCGCCGACCTGTCCAGGCACGACGAGTGTCAGCGCCTCGCCGATCTTGTCCAGGTCGGCTCGGAACGCCTGGACATCCTTGTCAACAACGCGGGAGCGATGTGGCGCGAGCCGCTGGCGACGTTCCCGGACGAGGCCTGGGACGCGGTGATCGACCTCAACCTCAAGTCGCCGTTCTGGCTGGTGCAGGCGCTGCTCCCCGCACTTCGCAGGGCGGGCACCGCCGATGATCCCGCGCGGATCATCAACATCGGCAGTATCGCCGCCATCCACGTCGCCCAGTCGCCCAACTACTCGTACGCCAGCAGCAAAGCGGCACTCCATCAACTCACCAGGGTGCTTGCCAGGGAGCTGGGCCCGCAGCACGTCACGGTGAACGCGGTGGCACCGGGAGTGTTCCCGTCGCGGATGACGGCGTCCACGCTCGATGCCGTCGGCGACACGATCGCGGCGGCGGCCCCTCTGCGCCGGATCGGCCGCGACGACGACATGGCGGGTGTCGCCGTGTTTCTCGCCAGCCGGGCCGGGTCCTACCTCACGGGCACCGTCATCCCGGTGGACGGCGGCATCGCGACGACCGCATCGGGCACCCCTTAGAGGGTGTTCGATAGGGGATTCCCCCCAACTGTCCGGCTTTGGTTCTTGCGGCACGGACTCGTTTTCAGGATCTCGTGGCGGCCGGGTCCGTGT
>NZ_JBIVJF010000036.1:0-71153 GCF_044750105.1 Kitasatospora sp. NPDC088861 | reverse complement strand
AGGGGGGACCCTGTGGGAGAGTAGGACGCCGCCGAACAATCATTCACAGAGAACCCCCATCCGGGAAACCGGATGGGGGTTCTCTGCATTTCCGGTGACGTATCGTCGGGGCATGGACGATCAGACAGCGGTCATTGCGAACAGTGTGCTCCGCCCCGAGCAGCGCGACGGCGCCCTGCGCGTTCTGGCGGACGCCCAGGCGGTGGACGGCCGGGCTGCCGTGTCCGAGCAGGGCCGGCTTCGGCTGCGTTCCTCGGACACTCCGCGCCCCGGCGTGAGCCACTTCATCGAGAGCGAGCACGGCGCCGCCGTCGGTTACGGACAGCTCGAAGTCCCGGAGGGCCCCGGGGCCAACCCCGCCGCCGAGCTGGTGGTCGACCCGGCCGCCCGCGGCCGCGGCCTGGCCCGGCCGCTGGTGGACGCGGTGCTGGCACAGGCCCACCGGGCCGGCCGTGACGCGGTGGACTTCTGGGTGCACGGTGGTCACCCGGCGGCCCGGCACCTGGCCGGCCGGTACGGGGCCGAGCTGGTGCGCGAGCTGCGGCAGATGCGCCGCAGCGGGCCGCAGACCGAGGCCGTCGCCATCCCCGAGGGCGTCGAGCTCCGGACCTTCCGCCCCGGCGAGGACGACGCCGAGTGGCTGCGGTTGAACGCGCTGGCCTTCGCCCACCACCCGGAGCAGGGCTCCTGGACGGAGCGGGACCTGGCCGAGCGGCTGGCCGAGCCCTGGTTCGATCCGGCCGGCTTCTTCCTCGCCACCCGGGGCGGCAAGGTGGTCGGCTTCCACTGGACCAAGGTGCACCCGGCCACCGCCACCGAGCCTGCGCTCGGCGAGGTCTACGTGGTCGGGGTGGACCCGGCGGAGCAGGGCAGCGGTCTCGGCCGTGCCCTGACCGCTGCCGGTCTGCGTCACCTGACCGGTTCGGACGCCGGCGAGCGCGGACTGGAGACGGTCCTGCTCTACGTCGACGCCGACAATCCGGCCGCGGTGCGGGTATATGAACGACTGGGGTTCACCATCCACGAGGTGGACCTCATGTACCGCGTCCAGTACCGCGAGGACCAGGCGGCCTAGGACCCGGACAGGACCTACGGGACCGGGCAGGACCTAGCGGCTCCGGGTGGTCCGGGGCAAGGGGCCGGACGTCACCGGCCCTTGCCCCGACCGACTCAGCTTTCCTCCTGGCCATGCGGTGTTTACCGTGGATTCAATTGCTGCCGCGAAGATCACAGGATGAAGTCCGTAGTGTCTCGCTCGTGCAGAGTCGACCGCCACGCGCCGGCCGGCCCTGTACGGACCGCGCCCGGCGGGTGGGCGTTGGCCCTGGGCGAGGACGACGGCCCGCAGAGCCATTCGCGTCCGGACGACGTCCTGCTGCTGGAGGAGCTGGAGCCCATGAGCATCCCCCGCCCCGTCTCTGCCTCGCTGTCCCCGCCGGCCAGGATGTCCGGTGCGCTGGGGATACCGCCCGAGCTGCCGGCCGAGGACGAGCAGGAGTTCGACGCACTGCCGCAGGGCCGCTTCCTGGACCGCGAGCGCAGTTGGCTCGCGTTCAACGAGCGCGTCCTGGAGCTGGCAGAGGATCCTGGGATCCCGCTGCTGGAGCGGGCCAAGTTCCTCGCCATCTTCGCGAGCAACCTGGACGAGTTCTTCATGGTCAGGGTGGCCGGGCTGAAGCGCCGGATCGCGACGGGCGTCGCCCAGCGCAGCGCGTCCGGCCTCCAGCCGCGCGAGGTGCTGGACCTGATCTGGACCCGCTCGCGCGAGCTGATGGCGCGGCACGCCGCCGCCTTCCAGCAGGAGGTGCTGCCGGACCTCGCCACCGAGGGCATCGAGGTCGTCCGCTGGCCGGAGCTGGCCGAGAAGGAGCAGGCCCGGCTGCACACCCTGTTCCGGCAAAAGATCTTCCCGGTCCTCACCCCGCTGGCGGTCGACCCGGCGCACCCCTTCCCGTACATATCGGGGCTCTCGCTCAACCTGGCCGTGGTGGTGCGCAATCCGGTCTCGGGGCACAAGCACTTCGCCCGGGTGAAGGTGCCGCAGTCGCTGGCCCGCTTCCTGGAGGCCTCGCCGCAGCGTTACGTCCCGCTGGAGGACGTGATGGGCGCGCACCTGGAGGAGCTGTTCCCGGGCATGGAGGTGCTCGCGCACCACGCCTTCCGGGTGACCCGCAACGAGGACCTGGAGGTGGAGGAGGACGACACCGAGAACATCCTCAAGGCCCTGGAGAAGGAGCTGATGCGGCGGCGCTTCGGCCCGCCGGTGCGGCTGGAGGTCGAGGAGTCGATCGACCCCTACATCCTGGACCTGCTGGTGCGGGAGCTGAACATCACCGAGGCGGAGGTCTTCCCGCTGCCCGGTCCGCTCGACCTGACCGGTCTGTTCGGGATCGCCGAACTGGACCGCCCGGAGCTGAAGTACCCGAAGTTCGTGGCGGGCACCGCCCGCGGACTGACGGACGTCGAGTCGGCGTCCCAACCGGACATCTTCGCCGCGATGCGCGAGCGGGACGTCCTGCTGCACCACCCGTACGACAGCTTCTCCACCTCGGTGCAGGCCTTCCTGGAGCAGGCCGCCGCCGACCCGGACGTCCTGGCGATCAAGCAGACGCTGTACCGCACCTCCGGCGACTCGCCGATCGTGGACGCGCTGATAGACGCGGCGGAGTCGGGCAAGCAGGTGCTGGTCCTGGTCGAGATCAAGGCGCGCTTCGACGAGCAGGCCAACATCAAGTGGGCCCGCAAGCTGGAGGAGGCCGGCTGCCACGTCGTCTACGGCCTGGTCGGGCTGAAGACGCACTGCAAGCTGTCGCTGGTGGTCCGGCAGGAGGGTGACACCCTGCGCCGCTACTCGCACGTCGGCACCGGCAACTACCACCCGAAGACCGCCCGGCTGTACGAGGACCTGGGGCTGCTGACCTCGGACCCGCAGGTCGGCGCCGACCTCTCGGACCTCTTCAACCGGCTGTCCGGCTACTCGCGCCGGGAGTCCTACCGCCGCCTGCTGACCGCCCCGCGCGGCCTGCGCGACGGGCTGGTCTCCCGGATCCACAACGAGATAGCCCACCACCGGGCCGGTCGGCCGGCGTACGTGAAGATCAAGGTCAACTCGATCGTCGACGAGGCCGTGATCGACGCGCTGTACCGGGCCTCGCAGGCCGGCGTGCCGGTCGACGTCTGGGTGCGCGGGATCTGCGCGATCCGGCCGGGCGTGCCGGGGCTGAGCGAGAACGTCCGGGTCCGCAGCATCCTGGGTCGCTTCCTGGAGCACTCCCGGGTCTTCGTGTTCGGCAACAACGGCGATCCGGAGGTCTGGATCGGCAGCGCCGACATGATGCACCGCAACCTGGACCGCCGGATCGAGGCACTGATGCGGATCACCGACCCGGCCCACCGGGCCGAGCTGTCCGGCCTGATCGACCTCGGGATGTCGGACGAGACCGAGTCCTGGCACCTGGGGCAGGACGGCGCGTGGACCCGCCACTCGCAGGACGCCGAGAGCCGGCCGCTGCGGCACGTCCAGGATCTGCTGATCGACTCGCGCCTGCGCCGCCGGGCCGCCGCCTCGCGCTGACGCGACCACTGATGCGAGCCGCTGGAACCGCAGGGGACCGGTTCCGGCGGTCGGCCACCAGCCCCGGGGGGACGAACCCGGGGGAACGGGGATCTACCACGCCATGACCGATGCGCCGATGACGGCCCAGGCGGCCGCCACCACGACCGCCGGGGACATCCTCTCCAGCCACCTCACCGCCCAGGCCGGCGCGTTCCTGCGCGCCCTGCCGCTGACGGTGGGCGAGGTCGGCGCCAGACCGGGGACGGCCGCGGTCGTCCCGGCGGCCGGCACCGCCGACCTGCTGCGGGCGGTCCGGCGGATCGGCGGGCTGCTGCACACCTTCGGCTCCGTCTTCGAGCAGGCCTGGGCCCAGGAATCGCGCACCGAGCTGCGCTGGCTGCTCAACCTGCTGGCGCTGGAGCCCGGTTACGTCCGCCGCTCGGCCCGGCTGCTGGGCGCGCTGGACTCGCTGAGCGGCAGCGATCCGGACGGGACGGGCATGCTGGCCGGGCACGTCGGGGCGCCCAAGGCGCGGGCGCTGCTGGACCGGCAGCTGACCCTGGCCCGGACCAGGGCGCACTCCTCGGTGCTCCAGGAGCTCCGGTCGGCCCGGCTGCACGCGCTGGCGGACCGGATGACGCTGCTGGTCGGCGATGCCCCGCTGCTGGAGTCGGCGGGCGGCCGGGCGCCCGCGGTGCTGCTGCCGCAGGCGGCCGCCGCGTTCACGGCGCTGTCGGCGAGCGCCCAGCAGCTGCCGCTGCACCGGGCGGCCACGCCGTACGGAGGTGACGGGCTGCGCCGGCTGGGCGCCGTCCCGGCGGCGCGCGGCGCGGTGGACGCGGACACGGCGCTGGCGGCCGACGACGCGCCGTGGGCACGGACGCGCATCCTGGTGAAGCGGGCCCGGTACGCGCTGGAGGTGTGCGGTCGCGGGTCCGCCGAACTGGACGAGTTGGACGGGGTGTTGGGCCGGCACCAGGAGGCGGCGGACGCTGCGGTCACCGCGGCCACCGCCGCGCGGACCCCGCGGATCACCCCGGCGACCGCCTACGTGCTGGGCGTGGTGCATGCTGATCAGCGACTGGAGGTGGAGGCGGCGCGGTACGCCTTCGGCCGCCGGTGGTCCGACCTCCCGCCCGGCCTGGACGGCTGGCCGGACCTCCCCCCTGCCGAGGGCTGGGGGCATTCCCCCGCACCACGGACGGCCTGAATTGCGCGATCGCCTGAGCACCGGGCCGGCAGCGGACGCACCCGCGACCGGGGTGGGGCATGCCCGGGTGATCCTGGCGGCGGGTGCGGTGCTGTGGCTGCCGGGACGGCCGAAGAAGAGCGGCCGGCTGGGGCGGCCGCGGATCGCGGTGATCCACCGGCCCAAGTACGACGACTGGAGCCTGCCGAAGGGCAAGCTCGACCCGGGGGAGGGAGTGGTCGCGGCGGCGCTGCGCGAGGTGCGCGAGGAGACCGGGTTCGCCTGCCTGCTCGGTCCGGAGCTGCCGGCCCAGCACTACCTGGCGCAGGGCCGGCCGAAGGAGGTGCGCTACTGGGCGGCGGTGCCGTCGAGCGGGGCGTTCCGGCCGAACCGCGAGGTGGACCGGCTGGAGTGGCTGCCCGCCGGAAAGGCCCGCGCCCGGTTGACGCACGACCGCGACCGGTTGCTGGTCGACGCCCTGCTGGCGATCCTGGGTGCGAAGCCCGTACGGGCGAGTGATCACCCTCGGTGACGGGACGGTGGAAGTGATCTCGTCGCGCCCTCGCCGTGACGCAACCGTGACTACCTGGCGTAGTTTCCTGTCATCCTTTCGAGGTTCACTCTCCGTTCACTTGTGACCGGCTGTCGTGTCACCTACCCGGCCTAACTTCGGGTTTACCGGAGGGCCGAACGGGCCCCGGACCACAGCAGAACCCGCGCCCGCCGTCCTCGCACGGCCCGCGCGACGGGCAATGCCACAGAAAGGGACACCCCTGTGAAGCTCCAGCGGAACGGCCGCTCCAAGGCCCTCGCCATCGGTGCCATGGCGCTCGTCAGCTCGCTGTCGCTCGCTGCCTGCGGCTCGGACGACAACGGTGCCAAGGCCGCCGGTGGCTCCAGCGGCTCCGCTTCGGCCGCCGCGGTCAACTGTGGCAAGGGCGGGACGCTGCTCGCTGCGGGCTCGACGGCTCAGGCCAACGCGATCGACGTGTGGAAGACCACCTACGGCGCGTCCTGCTCCGGCACCACCGTCAACTACAGCGGTGGCGGTTCCGGCGCCGGTGTGCAGCAGTTCAACCAGGGCAAGGTCGCCTTCGCCGGCACCGACTTCGCGCTCAAGCCCGCCGACGTCGACACCTCCAAGACGGTCTGCACCGGCGGCAAGGCGATCGACCTGCCGCTGGTCGCGGGTCTCGTCTCGCTGGTCTACAACGTCGACAACGTCGACAACCTGGTCCTGGACGGCCCGACCTCCGCCAAGATCTTCGACTCGCAGATCACCAAGTGGAACGACCCCGCGATCGCCGCCCTGAACCCGGGCGTGCAGCTGCCGGACGCCGAGATCCAGACCGTCCACCGCTCGGACGACTCCGGGACCTCGTACAACCTCACCTCCTACTTCGCCAAGACCTCCGGTGGCGCCTGGAGCGCCGCGCCGGACAAGGCGTGGAAGGGCAAGGGCGGCCAGTCCGCCCAGGGCAGCGCCGGCGTCTCCGCGCAGATCAAGCAGGTCAAGAACTCCATCGGCTACGCCGAGCTGTCCTACGCGCAGAGCAACAACCTCAAGAGCGCCAAGATCGCCACCGGTGCGGCCAAGCCCGTCGAGGCGACCGCGGCCAACGCCGCCCTCACCTTCGCCTCCTCCACCGTCGTGGGCACCGACGGCGACCTCGCCCTCTCCCTGGACTACGGGACCAAGGCCGACAACGCCTACCCGATCATCCTGGTGACCTACGAGATCGCCTGCGACAAGGGCAACAAGCCGGAGAACCTCGAGAACCTGAAGTCCTTCCTGACCTACGCCATCAGCGACGCCGCGCAGAAGGCGATCGGCGACAAGGGCTACGTCCCGCTCCCCGCCGCCATCAGCGACAAGGTCAAGGCCGCCGTCTCCTCCCTGGCCTGACCCGACAGGAGCACCGGTGGGACGGCCCCGTGAGCGAGGGGGGCCGGGGTCGTCCCACCGGAACGCACCGACCCAGCACCAACGTCCGGGGCACCGCCGCCATGGTGCCGTCCCCCTTCCGGGGCGGCACCACCAGACCGGAGTAGACAATGACTTCATCCTCCCCTGCCGCCCCGCGAGGCAGGGAACGCCGACCGCGCGACAGCCGCTTCGGCGACAAGATCTTCATGAACCTCGCCCGCGGTTCGGGCATCCTGCTGCTGGTCATCATGGCCGCGATCGCCGGCTTCCTGGCCTGGCGCGCGGGCCTGGCCCTCAGCACCAACGAGGGCAACTTCCTCACCACCTTCGAGTGGACGCCGGACGCCACGAAGCCGGTCTTCGGCATCGCCGTCCTGGCCTTCGGCACCCTCGTCAGCGCCGTCATCGCGATGACGATCGCCGTCCCGGTGGCCATCGGGATCGCGCTGTTCATCTCGCACTACGCGCCGCGGAAGATCGCCCAGCCGTTCGCCTACCTGGTCGACCTGCTCGCCGCCGTCCCCAGCATCGTCTACGGCCTGTGGGGCGCGCTCTTCCTGGTCCCGCACATGGACGGCCTGACCAGCTGGCTCAACCAGTACCTCGGCTGGACGTACCTCTTCGACCAGACCAAGACCGGCACCCCGCGCAACCTGTTCACCGTCGGCATCCTGCTGGCGATCATGGTCCTGCCGATCATCACGGCGGTCTCCCGCGAGGTGTTCCGCCAGGTGCCGCGGATGCAGGAGGAGGCGGCGCTCGCGCTCGGCGCGACCCGCTGGGAGATGATCCGCACCGCGGTGCTGCCGTTCGGCCGCCCCGGCATCATCTCGGCCTCGATGCTCGGCCTCGGGCGCGCGCTCGGCGAGACCATCGCCGTCGCTGTGGTGCTGTCCGCGAGCAACGTGCTCTCGCTGCACATCCTCGACGCGGGCGGCGGCACCTTCGCGCAGAACATCGCGCTGAAGTTCGCCGAGGCCGGCAACAACGGGCGCGACGCCCTGATGGCCTCCGGCCTCGTCCTGTTCGTCATCACCCTGCTGGTGAACGGTGCCGCGCGACTGATCATCGCCCGCCGCAAGGAGTACTCGGGGGCCAACGCATGACCGCGGCAACGACTTCCGTCACGGCCGACGCCCGGCCGCTCAGCCGGTCCCTGACCGCCAACCGGCTGCCCAAGTGGGCCCCGGCCGCCGTCGCGGTCGGCTCGATCGCGGTCGGCTGCGGGATCGGCGCCGCCGCGGGGCTGGAGAGCCACCTGCAGTGGGGCCTGATCTCGGCCCTGCTGTTCCTGCTGGTCAGCTACGGCGTCTCGGCCCAGGTCGAGGGCCGCCGCCAGGCCAAGGACCGGTTCGCCACCTCGGTGGTCTGGGTCGCCTTCATCCTGGCCGTCGTCCCGCTGATCTCCCTGACGGTCTACACGGTCCAGCAGGGCATCGGCGTGGTGAACGGGAACTTCCTGAGCCACTCGATGAAGGGCGTGATCGCCTCCGGCCCCGGCGGCGGCATCTACCACGCGCTGCTCGGCACCATGCAGCAGGTCGCCCTGGCCACCGCAATGGCCGCCCCGGTGGGTCTGCTGACCGCCGTCTACCTGGTCGAGTACGGCCGCGGCACGCTCGCCAAGACCGTCACCTTCTTCGTCGATGTCATGACGGGCATCCCGTCGATCGTCGCCGGTCTGTTCGTCCTCTCGCTCTGGAACATCGCCCTGGGCTTCAGCTACTCGGGCTTCTCGGGCAGCCTCGCACTGGCGATCCTGATGATGCCGGTCGTGGTCCGGTCCACCGAGGAGATGCTCAAGCTCGTCCCGAACGAGCTGCGCGAGGCCTCGTACGCGCTCGGCGTGCCGAAGTGGAAGACCATCCTGCGGATCGTCCTCCCCACCGCGATCGGCGGCATCACCACCGGCGTGATGCTGGCGGTCGCCCGCATCACGGGCGAGACCGCCCCGGTGCTGATGCTGGTCTTCGGCGCCGACGCCATCAACAGCAACCCGTTCGACGGACCGCAGCAGTCCCTGCCGATGTACATCTGGCAGCAGTACTCGGTGGTCAACAACGACTTCGGCTACGCCCGCGCCTGGGGCGCCGCGCTGGTGCTGATCGCCTTCGTGATGGGGCTCAACCTCATCGCCCGGGGCATCGCACGCTGGCGCTCGCCCAAGGGCGGACACTGAGCGACCGACTGACGTACGAAGACAGACGAGAGAAGCAACGATCATGGCCAAGCGCATCGACGTCAGCGGACTGTCCGCCTACTACGGCACCACCAAGGCCATCGAGGACATCTCGATGAGCATCGAACCCCGCTCGGTGACCGCCTTCATCGGCCCCTCCGGCTGCGGCAAGTCCACCTTCCTGCGCACCCTCAACCGGATGCACGAGGTGATCCCCGGCGCCCGGGTCGAGGGCAAGGTCCTCCTGGACGACGAGAACCTCTACGCCTCGAACGTCGACCCGGTCGCCGTCCGCCGTTCGGTCGGGATGGTCTTCCAGCGCCCGAACCCGTTCCCGACCATGTCGATCTACGACAACGTGATCGCCGGGCTCAAGCTCGCGGGCGTGCGCAAGAAGTCCGTCCTGGACGAGGTGGTCGAGCGCTCGCTGAAGGGCGCCAACCTCTGGAACGAGGTTCACACCCGGCTGAACAAGCCGGGGGCCGGCCTCTCCGGCGGCCAGCAGCAGCGGCTGTGCATCGCCCGCGCCATCGCGGTCGAGCCGCAGGTCCTGCTGATGGACGAGCCCTGCTCCGCGCTCGACCCGATCTCCACCCTCGCGATCGAGGACCTGATCGGCGAGCTCAAGTCGCAGTTCACCATCGTCATCGTGACCCACAACATGCAGCAGGCGGCCCGCGTCAGCGACCGCACCGCCTTCTTCAACCTGGCCGGCGTCGGCCAGCCGGGCAAGCTGGTCGAGCTGGACGACACCCAGCGGATCTTCTCCAACCCGTCGGTCCAGGCGACCGAGGACTACATCTCCGGCCGCTTCGGCTAGGCCGTACCCCCGCCACGAGCCGACGGACCGCGGTGTCCGGAGGCGAACGGCGAGCACACAGGCTGCTCCGCGGTGCTGCATGGCGGTGCCGCCGTGGAGCATGAAGAAGGGCCCGCCCCCGAGATGTGGGGGCGGGCCCTGTCACGTGCGGGGCCGGTCAGCCCCAGAACAGGTGGGCGAACCAGTACACCAGCGCTGCGACGATGGCGGCCGCCGGCATCGTGATGAACCAGCCGAGCACGATGTTCTTGGCGACGCCCCAGCGCACCGCGCGGATCCGCTTGGTGGCTCCCGCGCCCATGATCGCCGCGGTGATCACGTGGGTGGTGGAGATCGGAGCCTTGAAGACGAACGAGGTGACGTACATGACCGTCGCGGCGGTGGCCTCGGCGGCGAAGCCCTGCGGCGGATCCAGCTCGATGATCTTGCGGCCGAGCGTCCGCATGATCCGCCAGCCGCCCGCGTAGGTGCCCAGCGAGAGCATCGTGGCGCAGGAGATCTTCACCCACACCGGGATGCCCTCGCCGGAGTGGTGGCCGGAGATGGTGAGCGCCATCACCACGATGCCCATGGTCTTCTGCGCGTCCTGCAGACCGTGCGCCAGCGCCATCGCGGCGGCCGAGGCGGTCTGGGCGACCCGGAAGTTGCGCTTGGCCTTGTGCGGGTTGGCCCGGCGGAAGATCCACAGGATCGCCAGCATCACCAGGAAGCCGCCGACCAGGCCGACCACCGGCGAGACGATCATCGGGATGACGATCTTGTCGAGGACGCCGCCCCAGATCACGTCGATGCCGCCGGCCATGGCCGCGCCCACCATGCCGCCGAACAGCGCGTGCGAGGAGGAGGACGGCAGGCCGAAGTACCAGGTGACCAGGTTCCAGGCGATCGCCCCGACCAGTGCGGCGAACAGGATCACCATGCCCCGGTCGCCGGTGGGGGTCTCGATGATCCCCTGGGAGACGGTGTGCGCCACGCCGCTGCCGAGGAAGGCGCCGGCCAGGTTCATCACCGCGGCCATCGCCAGCGCGGCCCTGGGGGTCAGCGCTCGGGTGGAGACCGAGGTGGCGATCGCGTTCGCGGAGTCGTGGAAGCCGTTGGTGTAGGTGAAGAAGAACGCAACGCCGACGACGGCGATGAGTGCTGCCATGTCCACGAGGGTCAGGACTCCTTGACGGCGATGGTCTCCACCGTGTTGGCGACGTGCTCGAACGCGTCCGCCGCCTCCTCAAGAACGTCCACGACCTGCTTGAGCTTGAGCACCTCGATGGCGTCGTACTGGCCGGAGAACAGGTGGGCGAGCAGCTTGCGGTGGATCTGGTCGGCCTGGTTCTCCAGCCGGTTGACCTCGATCCAGTACTCGGTGAGGTTCGACATGCTGCGCAGGTTCGGCATCGCCTCGGCGGTGAGCTCGGCGGCCCGGGCCAGCACCTCGATCTGCTGCTCGATCCCCTTCGGCAGCGTCTGGATGTCGTAGAGGACGACCAGGTCGACGGCCTCCTCCATGAAGTCCATGATGTCGTCCAGCGACGAGGCGAGGTTGTAGATGTCCTCGCGGTCGAAGGGCGTGATGAAGGACGAGTTCAGCTGGTGGAACACGGCATGGGTGGTGTCGTCCCCGGCGTGCTCGGCGGCGCGCATGCGCTCGACGATCTCCGCGCGGGCCGACACGTCTGATCCCAGCAGTTCCAGCAGGAGCTTCGAACCGACGACGAGGTTCTCCGCGGCGGCAGAGAACATGTCGTAGAAGCTCGTCTCCTTCGGGGTCAGGCTAAAACGCACGGAAATCTCCGATGTGCGGGGTAGGGACTGAACGATGCTAGGTGCAACCAAGCGCAATCGCGCAAACGGGGTGGTGATGGTGGAGGCGGAACCTCCTCTTCCGTTCGGCTGCCGCACCAGCTGACCCGGACCGCACACCCAGGTGCGGACGTGAGCCCCCAGTCTGACGGAACCTCGCCCGGATTGTCCCCGTGGTACGTACGGAAGACGGGGGCGCCGCTCAGACGGGTGAACCGCGCGGCGGCCCGCCCGCAGCCCGTTCGCAGCCCGCTCGCAGACCGTCCGCAGACCGTCCGGAACCCTTCGGCACATGCCGCGTCGGCCGTCGGAACACCACGGACGGCCCCGGTGTTGGACACTGGTGGCCGACGCAGCCACCAGGCATCCAGACGAAGGCGGGCCGATGACCACGACGCAAGCGCGCACCGAGCCGGACCACGGGCACGGCACCGACGCGCAGGCCGACGCACCCGCCGCCCCCGCGGCCGCCGCAGGACATCAGGGCGGGCACGGTCCGCACGGCTACAGCGCGCAGAAGGACGCCCACCTCAAGCGGCTGCGCCGGATCGAGGGCCAGATCCGGGGCCTCCAGCGCATGGTCGACGAGGACGTCTACTGCATCGACGTGCTCACCCAGGTCTCGGCCGGCACCAAAGCGCTGCAGTCCTTCGCGCTGTCCCTGCTGGAGGAGCACCTGCGGCACTGCGTCGCGGCCGCCGCCGAGGAGGGCGGTGCCGAACTCGACGCCAAGGTCGCGGAGGCCACGGCCGCGATCGGCCGGCTGCTGCGCAGCTGAGGCCGGGCCGGGCGAGCAGGTCCGGGCCGCGCACGCCCCCGGTCGCCGACACCCCCGAGCCGCGAACGCCCTACCCGTCGGCCTGCCGCCAGGCCCCGCCGTCGGTCCGCCCCGGCTCGGTCCGGTCGAGCAGCACCTCGTCGATCCGCTCGGTCGGCAGCCGGTCGCCGGTGCTGGCCGTCGCGGCGATCATCAGCTCGCCGGCCAGATCGATCTCGTCGAGGGCCGCGTCGTCGTGGCCGCCGCTGCGGCCGCCCGTGGACGACACCACCTGCACCACCCCTTCAGTGCCTCGCCAGCCCGGGCGGCAGCCACCCGACGTCCAGCCTAGGCACTTCGGAGCCCGTCCACATGGCACGGACGGGCCATCTCGACGCCGCCGAAACGGGTGACCGCCGCTCCCCGGGCGGCCACCCGCTCCGGCGGCGCCCCGGTTCGCCCCGGCGCCGGAGCCCTGCCCCGGCGGCCTACTTCGGACTTTCCGAGGGCTTCATCGCGTAGATGTCCGAGGCCGGCGGCTCGGCCGCCTCCACCGGCTTGCCGAAGTCCGTCACCGAGGTGGTCGACGTCACCTTCACCTGGTCCTTGGCCTCCTTCGAACCGGCCACCCCGGCGAAGGTGAACACCTCGACCACCTTGTGCAGCCGGCCCTGGTCGTCCAGCCAGGCGTCGTACGGGACCTCCTTCACGGTGAAGGTCTGGGCCCCCATCCGCAGGCCGTCCCCGCCGCGGCCGCCGGTCGCGTCGGCCGCCTTGGCCAGGTCCAGGGTGCCGCGGTAGTGGTGCAGCGCCACCCCGTCGACGGTCTCGGTGCCGACCGCGTCCGCCTTCTGCGCCCCGCGCAGGGCGCCCGCCGCCGAGGCCGGGTCGGTGGCGCCGCTGCTGACCAGGTTGCCGTCCGGCAGCTGGCGCACGTCCAGCTTGACCCACTTGCCCTCGGGCACCTTGGCGCCGCTGTTCTGCAGGTAGACGGTGCCCGGCAGGACCACCTCGACGATCTTCCCGGTGGTCGCCGCGCCCGGCGGCACCTGGACCTCCAGTCGGCCGATCCGCTTCACGTAGTCGTAGCCGCCCGTCCCGGTGAAGACGGCCTTCTTCTCGGACGACTCGGTGACCAACTCGGTGGCGGTGTGCGCGGAGCCGGTGCGGCCGGTGATGTCGGCGGTGTTGCGCACCGCCGTCAGCGGGTCCGCGGCGAGCTGGTCGGGGGCACCCGACTGCTGGTCGGAGGAGCCGCCACCGGAGCCGGCCGCGCAGCCGGCGGACAGGCCGGCCAGGGCGGCGGCGAGCAGGGCGGCCCTGGCCGCCGAACGCAGATGCGGCCGCGGACGGCGCCCCGGCCGTCCGCCACGCTGCTGGTCGGTCATCTTCATCCTCGCGACAACCCCCTCGGGCCCGACTGCCCTGCCGACACCACCAGGTGAACAGAGCTCTTTCCGGGCAAACGAGTTGAGCCGCGAAGGGTTACGCGGAAGAGGTCTTGTGGACGGCATCGCGCGCCCGGCGCCCGGCGCGTTACGGTGAACCACGTGCACAGTGAGCTGCCGGCCTCCCCCGGCACCGCCCGGATGCCCGAACACCGCGTCGCGGTCAGCGAGCGCGGTTCCTTCGCCTTCGCGACCTGCAGCTGCGGCTGGTTCTCACCGGCCCGCCGCTCGCGCGACCTGGTCCGGCGCGAGGGGGACGACCACCTCGCGCTCGCGGAGAGCGGCGGCGGACCGGGGTAGCCGGACCGGGCGGCTCACGCGGCCAGATCGGACTCCGGCGGCTGCTCCTCGGAGCGCACCGCCCCGCGCTCGCGCCCGCGCCGCCGGCCGCGCGGGCCGCCGCCGGCGCGCTCCGGCGCCCGGATCAGTGGGGCGAGGGCGGTCCGGCCCAGCGCGTGGCAGAGCGGGACGAGCACCGCCATCGCGATCGGCGCCAGCAGCAGCACCACCGCGGCGGCGAGCGCGAAGCCGCCGATCACGTCGGTCGGGTAGTGCACGCCCATGAACATCCGGCAGAAGCCCTGCAACAGGGCCAGGCCCCCGGCGATCCAGCCGAGCCGCCGGTTCACCAGGGACAGCGCCACCGCCACGCCCATCGTCATGGTCGAGTGGTCGCTGACGAAGGAGTGGGTGCCTGCCTTGCCGTCCACCAGCACCAGCAGCCCGCTGTGGTCGACGAACGGGCGCGGACGGTTCACGATCGCGGCGATCGGCAGGTTGGCCAGCTCGGCGATGGCGACGGAGAGCGGCACCCAGAGCAGCCCGGCGACGGCCACCGGCGCGTCCGGGCGGCGTCTCGCCTGCAGCCAGGCCACCAGGCCCAGCATCGCCAGGCCGATCAGGATGCCGTACTCACCGATCCACGAGACCAGGTGGTCCAGCCACTGCGGGGAGCGCTTGGCCAGTCCGTTGACGGCGTAGAGCAGGCCGAGGTCGGGGTTGGTCGTGTCGGCAAGCGGCGTCGACACGCCGCACCTCCTTCTGGTCCGCTGCAGCTGTTCGATCCGGTCGGGGCCCTTCCCGGCGCGGGAAGCTGACGGTGGGCCATCGGGACCAACGTCATCGCCGGGGCACAGCGTTCCACGGAAACGCGCGGTTATGGAAACTTGACTCAGCGTCCACAGGGCACTCACACCTCGGGGCCACGGGCGGCTCAGTTCTTCGCCGCCGGCCGCCCCGCCCCGGCGGGGTCCGGGCCGGTCGGGGCGGGCGGCGCGGCGGCCACGGGCGGTCCTGCGGCGGGCCGGGTGGCGGCGCTGCTGGGGCTCACCAGGGCTGCCGGGGCCACCGGGGCCACCGGGGCCGAAGGGGCGGTCGCCGCGGTCGGGCCGGTCGGGCCGGTCGGCGCCGTCGAGCCCGGGCGGCTCGGGGCGCTCACGGAGCCGTCCGCGTTGCGGGCCGGCAGCGCCTGGGCGCCGTCCGAGGTGACCCGGGTCGCGCCGATGTACTCCCTGGTGTCGATCTTGTCGTAGCGGATCACCGCGCCGGTGTGCGGCGCGTTGATCATGTAACCGCCGCCGACGTAGATCCCGACGTGGTGGATGCTCCGAGGATCGTTCAGGTCCGTCGCCCAGAACACCAGGTCGCCCGGCCGCAGCTGGTCGCGCGACGGGTGCGGCCCGGCGTACCACTGGTCGTTCGCCACCCGGGGCAGCGTGATGCCCACGCTGGCGTACGCCGCCTGGGTCAGGCCCGAGCAGTCGAACCGCCCGTTCTGCGAGGGCAGCCCCTCCCCGCCCCACAGGTACGGCGTCCCGAGCTTGCTCTGCGCGAAGTAGATCGCCCCGGCCGACTGCCCGGACACCTCCACCGGCGCCGTGGGCACCGAGAAGCTGCGGGCCATCGCCTGAATGTTCCTCACATAGCCCTGGGTCTCCTTGTACGGCGGCACCCCGTTGTACTTGGTCACCGCGTACGGGCCGGCGTTGTAGGCGGCCAGCAGGTTGGCCTGCCGGTCGCCCGGGACCTTGGCGACGTCCTTCGCGAGCGCGCAGTCGAAGGTGGCCGCCGAGGCGATCGCGTCCAGCGGGTCCCAGACGTCCTTCTTGCCGTCCCCATTGGCGTCCGTGCCGTACGCCGCCCAGGTATCGGGCATGAACTGCGCCATTCCCTGTGCCCCGACGCCCGATTGGGCCTTCGGATCGAAACCGCTTTCCTGGTAGAGCTGTGCCGCGAGCATCGGCGGCGAGATCTCCGGGCAGAGCGCGCCCCACTGCTGGATCGGCGCCTGGAACGCCGCCGGGACCGTCCCCGGCGAGAGTGCGGCGCGATTCGCCGACTGCTGCGGCGTCCCACTCGCCGCGAACGTCCCCACCGTCACCAAACCGAGCAACCCGAACGTCACAACTCCCGCAGCGGCGGCGGCCGTACCGGCCTTCCGGAGTACCATCAGCACCATCCCGACGAATCGTCAGTCGAAGTGTTCCGGAAGGCGTTGCTCACCGCAATCATCAGAGATACAAAGAGTGAGCGCTATCCTTCGTACGGTGGACATCCTCGCGTACGTGCCCGGTGCCTCACGACCAATCCGCGAGAAGTAGCCAAGTCGACATCAGATCTGGCCAAGAATAGGTACCGACCCTTCGCGCGGGCGGGGTCAGGGCCCTTGAATTTGCCTGATCGGGCGGTGAGATGGAAATGAACCTGAGCAGCGTGCACACGAACGCGATCGGCCACCTGGCCGAGGACCCTCCAAAGAAGCCGAATATCGACACCATCATCGGCGGGATCGCCCCGGACTGGGGCCCGTTCGCGACCCTCGGGTCGGAGGCCAGGGTGATGGTCGAGGTCATCATGGCCGTCGCCATCCTCATCTGCCTCGGCATCGCCGTCTGGGGGGCGGCCAAACAGCGGATCGGTGCGACCGCGATGCGCGACAGCTTCGGCGCCGAACAGGGCAAGGGGCTGATCGTCGCCGGTCTGACCGGCGTGTTCATCATTGGATCACTCGGCACGCTGTTCACCATTGTCTACGGCATGGCGATCTGACGATCGGACAGCAGTAGTCAGGCCCGCCCGCCCGCCCCGGGGCCAGGTCCCCGTCCGGACCGCCCCGAGCCCACCCGCCAGCAGTCCACCCCCCGTTCCCACCCTCCGTCCGCGCCCGCCCCCGGCGGAGGGCCCCCGGAGCCCCCCGGCTCCCCGCACCAGGAGGGCCGCCGTGCCGTTGTCCGACGACCAGCCGCACACCCGTACGCGGCTGCCGGTCGGCGAACAGCCCTCCTCCCAGCCGACCCCGCGTCAGGCCCGACCGCTCCGCACCCTGCTGACCGTCCTCGTCGTCGTCACCCTGCTCGTCGTGGCCATCGCCATCGCCAACCGCGACAAACCCGACCCCGGCAGCACCGGCCGCTCCGCCGACCACGCCGCCCCCACCGCGCCCGCCGGCGCCGGCCCCGCCCCCAGCGGCGACCAGCCCGTCGGCACCACCACCAACGGCATCGGATCCGGCTACCCGCACACCGACCAGGGCGCCCAGTCCGCCGCCGCCAACTACGCGGTGGCGATCGGCTCCGCCGACATGTTCCGCGCCGACAGCCGCCACGCCATCGTCGCCACCATCGCCGACCCGGGCGCGGTTTCCGGCCTGCAGAGCCGCCTGGACCAGGGGTTCGGCGGTGACACCGCCGCCCGTTACGGCCTCGACGCCCAGGGCCGCGCGCCCAAGGGCCTCACGTTCGTCAGCCGCACCGTCCCGGTCGGGGCCAAGTCGACCGGCTACAGCGACGGCGACGCCAAGGTCGAGGTCTGGTGCACCGGCCTCACCGGCCTCGCAGGCGAACACTCGGTCCAGCCCGTGACGACGAACTGGTTCACCCTCACGCTCTCGCTCCACTGGACGGGCAGCGACTGGAAGCTCACCGACTTCACCAGCAAGCAGGGTCCCGCGCCGATGCCGGGGGACCAGCAGGCCGCCACCGCCGACGAGATCACCGGCGCCGTCCAGCAGTTCGGGGGGTTCCGCTATGCCCGTTGACCAGACCTCACACCGTTCCACCGGACGCCGAGCGGGCACGCTGGCGGGGGCGTTCGCCGCCTTGCAGGTCGCGGCGCTGCTGGCGGCCCAGCGGGTGTTCGCCGAGCCGTCACCGACGGCCACGCCGTCCGCCACCCCCACGTGCCAGAAGGTCGATCTGCCGATCCCGGGCAGCGACGCGGGCTGCGCCCCGAATGGCGCGGTCGTCATCCCGGGCAGTGGGACCGTCGGGAGTGTGACCGATCCGTTGGGGTCGTTGGCCAAGGGGTGTGCCCAGGCGGCGGCTTGGGTGGTGCGGAAGCTGTCGAGCGCGATCGACGGGACGACGCAGGTGGACTTCACCAATGCGTCGTTCCTGCAGCAGTACGCGGTGGTGTTCGCCGTGTCGACGGTGATCACGCTGGTGCTGTGGCTGCTGGCGGTGACGAAGCGGGCGGTGCGGGGGGCGCCGTTGGCGACGGCGTTCACGGAGGCGATCGGCTTCCTGTGGCTGACCGTCGTGGCGTCCGCGTTCACGCCGCTGATCCTCTACACCGTGGTGAGCGTGACGGACGGGCTGACCAAGGCGATCGCGGTGGGGACGAAGTCGGACACCGGGTCGTACCTGGGCGCGTTCGCCGACACCCTGGAGAAGGGTGACATGGGCGGCGGCCCGCTGATCCTGATCATCGTGTCGCTGGTGGCGGTGCTGGCGGCGGCGGTGCTCTGGATCGAGCTGTTGATCCGGGCGGCGATGCTGTACGTGGGCGCGCTGCTGGGTACGGCGGTGTACGCGGGGTTGGTGGACAAGCAGCTGTGGAAGCACGTGCGCCGGTGGGCGGGGGTGATGGTGGCGGTGGACCTGGCGAAGCCGATCATCGTGGTCATCCTGGGCCTGGCGGGTGCGGTGGCGACGGGTGCCGGGGCCAGCGACGACTTCGCGCGGGTGCTGTCGGGGCTGGCGATCCTGTTCCTGTCGATCTTCGCGAGTGCCGCGGTGTACCGCTTCGTGCCGGGCTTCGGCGACGAGATCATGAACATGCGCCATGCCCGGGCGAGCGCGGTGTCGGCCGGATCGGCGATGATCAACGGCACCGCGAACCTGATGAAGCAGGGCATCACCACCCACGGTGACCGCGGGCCGGTCGGCGCGGGTGGCGGCGGCGGGGGTGCGGGCGGCGGTTCCGTCGCGCCGGGCATCGCCGCGCACGCCGGGCGGACGCCGGCGCCACCACCGCAGGCCGGGCCGCCGCAGACCTCGGTTCCGATCCGCGACAGCAACTCAGCGAAGGGAGGGTGACGGGTAAGTGAGCAGTGAACCGCTCGGCCAGTACGGAGCCCAGTACGCCCAGCCGTACGTGCACCAGCGCCGCACCTACCTGATCGGCAAGGCCCGCCCGAACGCGCCGATCGGCCGCAACCGGGAGTCCGGCGAGATCGTCCTGATCATCTTCGGGGCGTTCCTCGGCATGCTCTGGGGCCTGCTGATGCCGATCCTGCCGCTGCGGATCGGCGGCCTGATCGGCCTGCCGATGGTGGCCATCGCGGCGGTGTACGTGCCGTACCGCAGGCGGACGTTCTACAAGTGGGCGGAGATCAACCGCACCTACCGCCGGACGGTGCGGAGCGGCCGGTCGGTGTGGCGCTCGGACGTGATGGACGCCGGGACCCGGATGGACGGCCGCGAGGTGGAGGTCGGCCCGCCGCCCGGGGTGGGGCGGCTGCGCTGGCTGACCGCGCCGTTCGGGCCGGACGAGGTCGGGGTGCTGATGCACCTGGAGCGGCGGACGGTGACGGCCGCGATCGAGATCGAGGGCCCGGGTGTAGGCCTGCGCGACTCGGAGGACCAGGAGGCGCTGGTCGACCGGTTCGGCACGCTGCTGAAGCACGTCGCCAACGGGGACGGCTTCGTGACCCGGTTGCAGATCCTGGCCCGGACGCTGCCGGCCGACCCGGACGCGCACGCCAAGGACGTCGAGCGGCGCGGGGACCACGACGCGCCGCGCTGGCTGCAGGACTCGTACGACCAGTTGCAGTCGATGGTGTCGACCTCCTCGGAGCAGCACCGGGCGTACCTGGTCGCGTGCATGCACTACACCCGCGACCTGGCGGCCGAGGCGCACGCGATGGGCCGTACGGCGACCGGTCGGCGGGCCCGGGACGACGAGGGGCTGGCGGCCGTGATGGCGCGCGAGCTCACCGACATCTGCGCCCGGCTGGCGGAGGCGGACATCCGGGTGCGCCAGCCGTTGGGGCAGGCCCGGCTCTCCTCGCTGCTGCACTCGATGTACGACCCGGACCACCCGATCGACCACATCCAGGCGATGTCCCGGCGCAACGCCTGGCCGGCCGAACTGGACGCGACCAACCCGCAGTACCTGGAGGCGAAGACCCGCGAGTCGGCGACCCGGGAGCCGTGGTGCCACGCCACCGCGTGGATCAAGGAGTGGCCGCTGACCCCGGTGGGGGTCAACTTCCTGGCGCCGCTGCTTGTGCACACCCCGGACGTGATCCGGACGGTCGCGGTGACGATGGACCTGGAGCCCACCGACGTCGCGATCGAGCGGATGCTGACCGAGAAGACCAACGACGAGGCGGAGGCCAGCCGCGCGGCCAAGATGAACCGGACGGTCGACCCGCGCGACCTGGCCCACACCGGCCGGGTGGACCAGCGCGGCGACGACCTGGCCTCCGGCGCGGCCGGCGTGAACCTGGTCGGCTACATCACGGTGTCCTCGCGCAACCCCGACGCGCTGGCCCGGGACAAGCGCACCATCCGGGCCTCGGCCGGCAAGAGCTACCTCAAGCTGGAGTGGTGCGACCGCGAGCACCACCGGGCCTTCGTCAACACCCTGCCGTTCGCGACCGGCATCCGCCGCTGACACCCGGTCCGCACCGCTCCACCACCGCCCGTCGACCAGACCAGGAGGCCGTACATGGCGCTCGGCAACCTCTCCGAGGCGTTCACCAGCCTGATGTTCGGCAAGGTGGAGACCACCCGGCTGCCGGTGCGCACCTCCACCGGCCAGGCGCAGGCGGTCTACCTGCCCACCGCCGCGCCGGGGCTGGGCGACTCGGGCGTGATCATCGGCCGTGAGGTGTACAGCGGCAAGGGGTACGTCTACGACCCCTTCCAGCTGTACGGGCAGCAGCTGCCGGCCCCGCACTGGCTGGTGCTCGGCGAGTCCGGCAACGGCAAGTCGGCGCTGGAGAAGACGTACGTGCTGCGGCAGTTGAGGTTCCGCGACCGGCAGGTCGTGGTGCTCGACGCGCAGGGCGAGGACGGCGTCGGCGAGTGGAACCTGATCGCCAACGCGCTGGGCATAAAGTCGATCCGGCTCGACCCGATGGCCGCCCGGGACGGCGGGGTGAAGCTCAACCCGCTGGATCCGGCGATCACCCAGACCGGCCAGCTGTCGCTGCTGCGCACCATCGTCGAGGTGGCGATGGGGCGGGGCCTGGAGGAGCGGGCCGGGTTCGCGCTGAAGGCCGCGCACGCCCATGTGGTGGCGACGGTGACGGACCGCCAGCCGGTGCTCGACGACATCATCGACACCCTGCGCAGCCCCGAGCTGTCCTCGGTGGAGTCGCTGGGCGTGGCGGTGGACGAGGTGCAGTCCTGGGGCCTGGACGTGGCGCTGGTGCTGGACCGGCTGGTCGACGGCGACCTGCGCGGCATGTTCGACGGGTCGACTACCGACGGCATCGACCTGGACGCGCCGCTGATCGTCTTCGACCTCTCGCACATCGACCGGAACTCGATCGCGATGCCGATCCTGATGGCGATCGTCGGCGTGTGGCTGGAGCACACCTGGATCCGGCCGGACCGGAAGAAGCGCATCTTCCTGGTCGAGGAGGCCTGGCACATCATCAACAGCCCGTTCGTGGCACAGCTGTTCCAGCGGCTGCTGAAGTTCGGCCGCCGGCTCGGGCTCTCCTTCGTCGCGGTGGTGCACCACCTGTCGGACGTGGTGGACGGCGCGGCGGCCAAGGAGGCGTCGGCGATCCTGAAGATGGCCTCCACCCGGACGATCTACATGCAGAAGGCGGAGGAGGCGCGGGCCACCGGCCGGGTGCTGGGCCTGCCGCGCTGGGCGGTGGAGATCATCCCCACCCTGTCGCCGGGCATCGCGGTCTGGGACGTCAACGGCAACGTCCAGGTGGTCAAGCACATCATCACCGAGGCCGAGCGGCCGCTGGTGTACACCGACCGTGCGATGACCGAGGACGCGGTGGCCGAACGGGACCGGGCCGAGCGGCAGTTGGCGGCCGAGCCGGGAGTCTGAGCGGCCGGCGGGGGTCCGGGCGGCTCTGCAGGGCGGCGCCGGGAGGCTCGGACGGGGGCAGCGGCCCTGGTCGGACGGCGACGGTTCGTCAGGAGGTAATCCTCTCGTTACGTTCGACATCCTGACAGCTACGCGCGTTGACTCTAGGCTTCACAGGCGCAACACATCGCTCAGACGCCCGGTCCAGTCCACAGCGGGCGCTCCTCCAAGGTGCAGGGGACCCTCATGCTCACCGTCAGATCCCGACGCGCGGCGCTCGCCGTCGTCGCCGCCGCAGGTCTGTTCGGCACGGTGGCCGTGCCGACGGCCGCGCAGGCCGCCGACGCCAACGCCAAGCGTCACAAGACCGTCAACCTCCAACTGCTGGCGATCAACGACTTCCACGGCAACCTGGAGCCCCCGGCCGGCTCGTCCGGCACCATCCGGGAGATCGACCCGGCCACCGGCAAGGAGGTCTCGACTCCGGCCGGTGGCATCGAGTACCTGGCCACCGAGCTGCGCAAGGCGCGGATCCCGGCCGACGACTCGATCACCGTCGCGGCCGGCGACATCATCGGCGCCAGCCCGCTCACCTCGGCGCTCTTCCACGACGAGCCGACCATCGAGGCGATGGACAAGCTCGGCCTGGACGTCACCTCGGTCGGAAACCACGAGTTCGACGAGGGCGCGCAGGAACTGCGGCGCATGCAGGACGGCGGCTGCCACCCGGTCGACGGCTGCTACGAGCCCGGCCGCACGTTCAAGGGCGCCAACTTCAACTACCTGTCGGCCAACGTCACCGACGAGAAGACCGGCAAGCCGCTGCTGGCCCCCTACTGGGTGACCAAGTCCCAGGGCGTGAAGGTCGGCTTCATCGGCGTCACCCTGGAGGGCACGCCGAACATCGTGACCGCCGAGGGCGTCAAGGGCCTGAAGTTCGCCAACGAGGTCACCACGATCAACAAGTACGCCGCCGAGCTCAAGGCCAAGGGCGTCAACTCGATCGTCGCGCTGATCCACGAGGGCGGCTACCCGGCCAGCAGCGTCTACAACTACGACTGCGGCCCGGCCGGCCAGGGCATCTCCGGTCCGATCGTCGACATCTCCAAGAAGCTCGACCCGTCGATCGGCGCCATCGTCACCGGCCACACCCACAACGCGTACGCCTGCACCATCCCCGACCCCAACGGCGTCCCGCGCTCGGTCACCAGCGCCGCCTCCTTCGGCCGGCTGTACACCGAGATCGACATGAAGCTGGACAAGACCACCGGCGAGATCGTGCGCCCGACGGTCAAGGCCGAGAACCACGTGGTGCGCCGCACCGTCGAGAAGGCGCCCGACATGACGGCGCTGGTCGACCACTACTCCAAGCTGGCCGCCCCGATCGCCAACCGGCCGATCGGCTACATCGCCTCGGACATCAACGGCCGCGGCAACAGCGACCTGGAGAAGCCGCTCGGCGACCTGATCGCCGACGCGCAGGTGGAGGGGCTCGCCCCGGCCGCCAAGGGCGGGGCGCAGATCGCCTTCATGAACCCCGGCGGCATCCGCGCCGACCTGGTCTACAAGGCCTCCGGCGCCGAGGGCGACGGCGTGGTGACCTACGGCGAGGCGTTCACCGTCCAGCCGTTCACCAACATGATGCAGGTCAAGACACTGACCGGCGCCCAGCTGGTGCAGCTGCTCCAGCAGCAGGTCAGCGGCTCCAACGAGGCCGCGCCGAAGATCCTCCAGGCGTCCTCGGGCCTGCGCTACACCCTGGACATGCGCAAGACCGGCGCGGACCGGGTGGTCGTCGACTCGATCCGGCTGAACGGCGCTCCGATCGAGGCGGCCGCCAAGTACCGGGTCGCGGCCAACGAGTTCCTGGCCGGCGGCGGCGACGGCTTCCCGGCCTTCGCGGCCGGCACCGACAAGCTCGTCGGCGCCTCCGACCTGGACGTCTTCGCGGCCTACCTGGGTGCCCACAGCTCGGCGGCCTCGCCGCTGAAGGCCCCGGCGCAGGACCGGATCAAGGTCATCGGCCCGGGCGTCGACATCGACTGACCGTGAGCCGGTACGGGACGGGCGGGGCGCTGTCGGGGCGCCCCGCCCGTCCTGCGTTGTCCGCGGGTCCCGCCCTATTCGGGGGTGGGGCCGCCGGGCAGCCGGACGGTCGCCAGCGCGCCCGGTCCGCCGTCCCCGGCCGGGCCCAGCGACACCTCGCCGCCCGCCTCCCGGACGCTCTGCGCGACGATCGACAGGCCCAGGCCGGAGCCGGGCAGCTGCCGCGAGGACGGCGAACGCCAGAACCGGTCGAACACGTACTGCAGTTCCTCCGGCGGAATGCCGGGGCCGTGGTCGCGGACGGTCAACACGCCCTGCTGGAGCCGGACTTCGATGGTGCCGCCGGGCGGGCTGTACTTGACCGCGTTGTCCAGCAGGTTGATCACCGCGCGTTCGAGCCCGGGGGCGTCGCCGTGCACGAACCAGGGGTCGGTCGCGGTCTCGAAGACCAGCCCCGGGCCGCGCAGCTTCGCCCGCTCGACCGCCCGTCCGGCGATCTCGTGCAGGGCCACCACGGTGGGGTTGTGGACCGGCTTGGGGGAGTCCGGGCGGGACAGCTGGAGCAGGTCCCCGATCAGGACGGTGAGCTCCTGCATCTGCGCCTTCATGTTGCCCAGCAGCTTGGTCTTGGTCGCGGCGGGCAGCGGGCGGCCCGTGTCGTTGCTGCGGATCAGCAGGTCGACGTTGGTGCGCAGCGAGGTGAGCGGGGTGCGCAGCTCGTGCCCGGCGTCGGCGATCAGCCGGGTCTGCCGCTCGCGGGAGTTGGCGAGGGCGGTGCTCATCGAGTTGAAGGAGGTGGAGAGCCGGGCGATCTCGTCGTCCCCCTGGACGGGGATGGTGGTGCCGACCTCCTCGGTGCGGGCGATGTGCTCGACGGCGTCGGTGAGTTGGTCGACGGGCTTGAGCGCGGACCGGGCGACCACGCGGCCGGCGATGGCGGCGAGGATGATCCCGCCGAGGGCCACGCCGCCGAGGAGGAGGGCGAGCCGCTGGAGGGAGTCCTCGATGGGCTGGGAGGGGGTCGCGACCATGACGACGACGGGCACCTGGAAGCTGTGGTTGAGGGTCAGCCGGACGATCGCGGGGTCACCGTTGGTGTACCTGCCGTCCCGGATGATCGACTGGCCCGGCTTGAGCCGGAATCCGGCGGCGTCCTCCGACGTGGTCGCGATGGCCTTGGTCGCCCCGGGGGGCAGGCAGACGCCCCCGGCCCGGAGGAACTGGGTGTCCCGGGGGACGGCCCCGCTGATGTCCGGGATGCCGACGCCGCGCTGGTTCTCCAGCGCGGCTTCCGGGGTGGCGTAGCAGGTCAGGGGGTACTTCCCGATCGGTGCTGCGGGAGCACCCGCCAGGTCCGCCCGGACCTGGTCGTACAGCTGCTTCTCCACGATGAACCAGCAGGCCAGCGCCGACAGGGCGATGGCCACCGCGACCGCGGCCGCGCTCAGGAAGGTGAGGCGGCTGCGGAGGGAGCGGGAGCGGAGCCAGTGGGTGAGGCGCCGGCGGCGGGGGGCGCCGGGTGGAGCCAGTGGCGGGGGCGGGTAGGGCGTGGGGGAGGTCACGTGGTGGCGCCGGCGGCCGGGCGCAGGGCGTAGCCGACGCCGCGTACGGTCTGGATGAGGCGGGGCATGCCGCCCTGCTCGGTCTTGCGGCGCAGGTACATCACGTAGACGTCCAGGGAGTTGGAGGAGGGTTCGAAGTCGAAGCCCCAGACGGCCTTGAGGATCTGTTCGCGGGTGAGGACCTGGCGGGGGTGGGAGAGGAACATCTCCAGCAGCATGAACTCGGTGCGGGTGAGTTCGACGGGCTTGCCTGCGCGGGTGACCTCGCGGGTGGCGGTGTTCATCCGCAGGTCGCCGAAGGCCAGCACCTCGCTCTCGTCCTCGGCGGCGGCGCGGGCGGCGGCCTCGGTGGCGAGGGCGTTGCGGCGCAGCAGGGCGCGGACGCGGGCGAGCAGTTCGTCGAGCTCGAAGGGCTTGGCGAGGTAGTCGTCGGCGCCGACGTCCAGGCCGGTGACGCGGTCGCCGACGGCGTCGCGGGCGGTGAGCATCAGGACGGGGACGGTGTCGCCGCGGGAGCGCATCCGGCGGACGGCGGTGAGGCCGTCCATCCGGGGCATCATGATGTCCAGCAGGACGAGGTCGGGCCGGTCGCGTTCGACGGATTCCAGGGCCTCGTAGCCGTCGGTGGCGGTGGCGACCTCGTAGCCCTCGAAGGCGAGGCTGCTCTCCAGGGCGTCCCGGAGGGCGGGTTCGTCGTCGACCACGAGGAGCCGGGCGGAGGGGTGGCCGGCCTCGGCGGGGGTGCGGTCGTCGGCGGACGGGGTCATGGGCTGCTGCCCTTTCTCGTCGGGTGGAGGGCCTGCTGGGAGTACCGGGGGTAATTGTCCGTCTTACAGGTTCTGGCCGGCCTCCAGTTTCGGCAGAACCTGCTTGATGTCGTTGATCGGGATGGCGAAGCCGAGGCCGACGCTGCCGGCGCTGCTGCCGCCGCCGCCGGCGGTGGAGCTGGCGCCGCTGGGGGCGTACATCGCCGAGTTGATGCCGATGACCTGGCCGTTGGCGTTGATGAGCGGGCCGCCGGAGTTGCCGGGGTTGAGGGCGGCGTCGGTCTGGAAGGCCTTGTAGGTGGTGGTGCTGCCGCTGTTCTGCTGCGGGAGGTTGCCGCGCGTTCCGGGCAGGTTGGGCAGGCCGGGCAGGCTGGGGAAGCCGAAGCCGCCGTTGCTGCTGGTGGTGCCCTCGTCGAGCTGGACGGTGACGTCGCGGTTCTCGGCGCTGATGATGCCGGAGGTGACGGTGCCGGTGAGGCCGTCGGGGTTGCCGATGGCGACGACGGGGTCGCCGACGGCCACGCCGGAGGAGTCGCCGAGGGTGGCGGGGGTGAGGTTCTTGCCGCCGCCGGCGGTGATCACGGCGACGTCGAGGGACTTGTCGGTGCCGGTGACGGTGGCCGCGGCGGTGGAGCCGTCCTTGAAGGTGACGGTGATCTGGCCGCCGTCGGCGGCGGTGTCGATCACGTGGTAGTTGGTGAGGATCCGTCCGCTGGTGTCGAGGATGACGCCGGTGCCGGTGGCGGTGCCGTTGCCGTTCTTGACGGTGATCTGGACGACGCTCGGCGAGACGGCGGCGGCGATGGCCGGCACGTCGGCTCCGCCGTCGGAGCGGGCGGAGACGGGGCTGGCGACGGTGCTGGTGCGGGTGGCGGAGCCGTGCTGCTCGGCGGCGACGAACCCGCCGGTGACGCCGCCGATGACGGCGGCGACCGCGGCGACGGCGGTGACCAGGGCGAGCCGCCCGCGCAGCAGGCCGCGCCGGGTGCGGTTGCCGTGGCCGCCGTGGCCGCCGGGCCGGCCGGCGGTGGGCGGCTCGGGGGGCATGGGCGGGGGCGGGGAGTCGAAGCCGCCGGCCGAGTGGTCCTCGCGGTACCCGTAGGCGGTCGTGGCGGCGCTGCTGCCGAGGACGGTGCCCTCGACCACGCGGGGCTCGTACGGGCCGTACTGCTCGTCGTGGTGCTGCTGCTGTTCGCTCATGCAGACCAAAGTCCGCCTGGTGGATGAGGATGGCATGAGAACCGGCTCAGAAGGGTCCGAGAAGCCCGTTGGGTTCTCATAAAGCCTGGTCAGGCGGTGTGCGGCGGCGGGTGGAGCGGAGTGCGCTACTCCGCTTCCCCGGTCGGGACCGCCGCGGCGCCGCCGCAGCCGCAGGAGCGCCGGATCACCAGGCGGGACGGGAACTTGCGGACCCGCTCGGTGTCCGATCCGGGCACCATCAGCGAGTCGTCGAGCACCAGGTCCACGGCGGCCCGGGCCATCGCGTCGCGGTCGGAGGCGACGGTGGTCAGCGGCGGGTCGGCGAGCGCGGCCTCGGGGACGTCGTCGAAGCCGGCCACCGCGAGGTCCTCCGGGACCTTCAGGCCGACCTCGCGGGCGGCCCGCAGCACGCCGATCGCCTGGTCGTCGGTGGAGCAGAAGATCGCCCGCGGCCGGTCCGGCGAGCGCAGTACCCCGAGCGCGACCTCGTACGCGCCGTAGCGGTGGAAGGGCGCGTCGATCAGGTGGGGCTCGGTGGGCAGGCCGTGCGCGTCCATGGCGCGCTGCCAGCCCTCGACGTGGTCGATGACCGGGTCGCCGGGGGCGGGGGACTCGACCGGGCCGCCGAAGCAGGCCACGTACGGGTGCCCGTGCACCTCCAGCAGGTGGCGGACGACGGCCTCGGCGCCGCCCACGTCGTCGGTGACCACCGCGACGTCGTCGATCGCCTCGGGGCGGCGGTGCAGCAGCACGACCTTGGCGCCCTCCATCGCGGCGAACTCCTCGGCGGCGCGCTGCGAGGGGCCCTGGCTGACCAGGATCAGGCCGGAGACGCGCATGCCGAGGAAGGCCCGGACGTAGTGCACCTCGCGGTCGTCCACGTAGTCGGAGTTGCCGATCAGCACGAGCTTGCCGCGCTCGGAGGCGGCCCGTTCCACGGCGTGCGCCATCTCGGCGAAGAAGGGCTGGCGGGCGTCCGGGACGACCATGCCGATCAGGTTGGTCCGGCGGGAGGCCATCGCCTGGGCGACGCTGTTCGGCCGGTAGCCGAGCTGCTCGATCGCGGCGAGGACCTTCTCCCGGGTCGCGGGCGCGACCGGGCGCGGCCCGTTGTTGATGACGTAGCTGACGACCGCGGTCGAGGTACCAGCCAGCCGGGCTACATCGTCGCGCGTCACTTTGGCCACGGGGGGAGTCTACGCGTGTGGCGTGCGCGTCGGCAGTGGGACCTGGGGCTTTCCGGCAGGGCTTTCGGCAGGTGCCGGGGGAGCGAACCGGACAAGCCGGGCGGGGTCGGCCCGCCCGGCCGCCGGTCAGGCCTCCAGCGGCGCCGAGGGGCGCTGGGCGAGCTCCGGGCGCTCGCCCTTCTCCGGCTTCTCCGGGACGACGAAGCGGTAGCCGACGTTGCGCACGGTGCCGATCAGCTGCTCGTGCTCGACGCCGAGCTTGGCGCGCAGCCGTCGGACGTGCACGTCCACCGTCCGGGTACCGCCGAAGTAGTCGTAGCCCCAGACCTCCTGCAGCAGCTGGGCCCGGGTGAAGACCCGGCCGGGGTGCTGGGCGAGGTACTTGATCAGCTCGAACTCCTTGAAGGTGAGGTCGAGCGCCCGGCCCTTGAGCTTGGCGGAGTAGGTGGCCTCGTCGACCGAGAGGTCGCCGTTGCGGATCTCCATCGGGCTGTCGTCGGTGCTGATGTGGAGCCGGCCGAGTGCGAGCCGCAGCCGGGCCTCGACCTCGGCCGGGCCGGCGGTGTCCAGCAGGACGTCGTCGATGCCCCACTCGGCGGTGACGGCGGCGAGGCCGCCCTCGGTCACCACCAGGATCAGCGGGCAGCCGATGCCGGTGGAGCGCAGCAGCTGGCAGAGGCTACGGATCTGCGGCAGGTCGCGCCGGCCGTCGACCAGGATGACGTCCGCACTGGGGGTGTCCACCAGGGCGGATCCCTCGGCGGGGGCCACCCGGACGTTGTGCAGCAGCAGGCCGAGGGCCGGCAGCACCTCCGCGGAGGGTTGCAGAGCGTTGGTGAGGAGGAGGAGAGAACTCATACCCGGTAGTCCCCTTTCCGGGTCGTCGCGGTCGCGTTACGGCTGCCGCCACAGCCGGATGGCGCACGTGCTGAGGGCGGGGGGAGGAGGACGGACGCCCGAGGAGCGCCGGAGGACCGGCCGGTGCGCAGGACGCGACGGCGCACGCGCCGAGGGTCCCGCAACCCCTGGCGCACCGTTTCTGCCCTGTTCATCCCGCGAACCCTCCGGTTTGTTCCGGTCCCGGGCGGCGGCCCGGGTGCCGGGTGGACACCCCGGCCGGCCGGGGCACGTCGTCGTGCCGCGTGGGGCGGGGCGGTTCCCGCGACGCGCCGGGGGTGGGCCGACGAATCGCAAGAATGTCCGTACTGGCGTCCTGAAAGCACAAAAGGACCCGGGGGCGACTCTGCCCGGATCCCTCTTGGACGTCGAGAATAGCCGACGGCCCTCCGCGCCGGGAGGGCTCGAATCCGGCGGTTCGCCCAATCCGGGCGCGCGCCGGGTGAGCCTGGACACAGCTTCGAGCCGTCCTCCGGGCCCCCTCGGCCAGGGCGATTGCCCCTCGTGGCGGCGGACACGCCATCATGGGACGCACATCGGCGGCGCCGTGCGAGTCCATCTTTCGGGTGGTCGGGCGGCCCGGTGGCGAGCCGGACCGGGGCACCGGGGCCGGGCGAGGACGACGAGAAGGGGTGGCCCGATGGGTGTGACCACGGAGCCCGCGAGCGGCGCCCGGGTGCGCGGGACGATCCGCTACTGGGCGGCCGCGAAGTCCGAGGCCGGGCTGGCCGAGGAGCCGTACGAGGCGGTGACCCTGGCGGAGGCGCTGGCACAGGCCAGGCGGCGGCACGCGGACCGGCCGAAGCTCGTCCAGTTGCTCGGGCACTGCTCCTACCTGGTCGACGGCTCCCAGGTCGGCGGCCGGGACCACACGGCCGTGCCCCTCACCGAGGGCGGCACGGTCGAGGTGCTGCCCCCGTTCGCGGGAGGCTGAGCGGCGTGACGGACATGAACAACGCGAACCAGGGCGGCTACGGCGAGTGGCCGCAGCAGTCCCCGCCGCCCCAGCCGCCCTACCGGCATCCGCAGCAGCAGCCCCACCCCCCGTACCCGCAGCCGCCGTACCCGCAGGCCCAGGCGCCGCAGCCGGGGCAGCAGCCGCCGTACGGCTACCCGGGGTACGGTCAGCCGCCGATGGATGACGCGGCGACCACGCTGCTGCCGCCCGTCCCCGCGCTGGACGACGCCACGGCGACCACGCTGCTGCCGCCCGTGCCGCCGATGGACGACGCGGCCACCACGCTGCTGCCGCCCGTGCCCCCGATGGACGACGCGGCCGCGACGACGCTGCTGCCGCCGGTGGTCGTGTCCGGCGCGATGCCGACCGCTCCGCCGGCCTGGACGCCCGCCCCGCCGCCGCCGGCGGCACGGCATGCCGCGCCGCCGCAGGCCCGGCACGCCGCTCCGGCACCGGTCCCGCGGCAGGCGGCCCCGCCGACGGCGCCCCCGCAGCAGGGGCAGGGAGCGCCCGCCCTCGACTCGCCGACCATGACGCTCAAGCGCCCGGTCGCCCCCGGCGGCCCGGCGGGCGCCCCGGCCGCGCCGCCGTACGCGGCCGTCCCGGCGCGGCCCGCGCCGGTGGCACCGCCCGCCGGCCCGCGCGGCCGGACCGGTTCGCCGATCATCGATCCGGGCCTTCAGCCCGCGCTGATCACCGCCGGCGTGGCCGCGCTGCTGGCCGGCGGCGCCGCGCTCGGGCAGGTGGCGCTGGCACTGGTGGTGGCGCTGCTCCAGGTGCTGACGGCGGCCGGCTGGTTCCGGCTGAACGGGATGTGGCCGGCCCGCCAGGGCATCGCGCTCGCCGCGCTGGCCGGGCTGACCGCGGACGCGGCGGTGCTGCTGGCGGACTCCGAGGGCAGCGTGGCGGCGGTGGTCGGCACGCTGGGCGGGTTCTTCCTGCTGGTCCTGGTGCTGCAGACGTTCCGTCCCTCGGACCCGAAGGAGCGGTTCTACGCGCTGACGGTGCTCGGCTCGGCCACGGTGGTGACGGCGCTGTGCACCTCGCTGCTGGTGGCCGACTGGGTGCCGGCCGGGGTGGGCGCGGTCGCGCTGGCCACCGTGCTGGCGGCGGCGCCGTTGCCCGGCCCGAAGCTGCTGGGCCCGGTGCTGGGCCTGGCGGCGGCGGTGCTGCTGGGTCTGCTGGTGGGCGCGCCGCCGGCGCTGGGGGTGCTGGCGGGGCTGGGTGCGCTGGTCGGCCGACGGGTCGCGGCGTACGACTTCCCGTCCCGGTTCGTGCACATGACGGCGGGCGTGGCGCTGCCGCTGGCGGTGGCCTCGCCGCTGATCTGGATCGCCACGGACCTGCTGGCCGGCTGACACCCGGCCGACGACGGCGAGTCCCGCTCCGGAACCATGCTCCGGGGCGGGACGTCGTACGGTCGGGCGGGAACGGCCTTGGCCGGGGCCGCCATGGAACGCCGGGCGAGGAACACCGGACGAGGACAGCGAACGACGACGGCGACCGGCGACGACGGGGAGTGCGATGCGCGGATGGCTGAAGGCGACGATCGGCCTGGTGGTGCTCTCCGGCCTGCTGGTCGGTGCCGACCGGATCGCGGTCGGGGTGGCCGAGGACCAGGCCGCCGACCGGATGGTGAGCAGCGGCCGGATGAGCCAGCGGCCGGACATCTCGATCGAGGGCTTCCCGTTCCTCACCCAGGCGCTGTCGATGAAGCTGGACGACGTCCGGATCTCCTCCGACGGCCTGACCGTCGGTGACGGCGGCCGCCAGGTGGCGCTGCGCTCCTTCAAGGCCCGGCTGTCCGGCGTCACGGTGAGCGACAGCCTGAGGAGTGCCACGGTGGACAGCGGCACCGGCAGCGGCCTGATCTCGTACGCGGACCTCGCGCAGCTGCTGCCGCCGGCCTCCCAGCTGATGTCGGGGGCGGGCAAGCTGCCGGTGGGCGGCAACACCCGGCTGGCCCTGTCGTACGGCGGGCCGGGCAAGATCAAGGCCGCGCTGGGGCCGGTCGCGGTCGGCGAGGGCTCGGTGCACAGCAGCGGGAGCACCGTCACCGCGGACGGCTTCCAGCTCAGCGCGCTGGCCGGGATGTTCGCCGGGGTCACCGACCAGCGGCTGAAGCCGATGAGCTTCACCCTCGACTCGCTCCCGGCCGGGCTGAAACTGGCCGACAAGGACGGGGCGACGCCGCTGCCGGAGGGCCTGCAGCTGACCTTCGAGGGCAAGGGCGTCAACCTGCTGGGCTGACCGGCCGGTCACTTCCGCTCCCGTGCCGTTCCCTCCCCCCGTTCCCTCCCCCCCGCTCCCTCCCTCCGTTCCTTCCATTTCTTCCGTCTCCTGCGTTCCGCTCCGCGAGACGCGCCGTCCGGTGCCTCTCGCGGAGCGGTGTCGTTTCCGCCCGTTGTGGGCCGCCCGGGGCCGCCGGCCTCGGGCGGGACGGCGGCCCCGCAGGCCATGAAAGGGTCAAATCTCGGTATTCGGGCTATTCAGTCTCGACATTCGGTACGCTGATGACAGCGGGCCTCCGGTGTCCCTAGCATCGTCGACATGAAGCGACAGACGGATCTCACGAAGCGGCGGGCGGTCGACCTGTGCCGCGTGGCCGCCTGTCTGTGTCGAATGCGCTAACTCGGCGTTTTGGCTGGGCAGTTGAAGCCCGCCGCCGATTTTCCCGGTGACCTTGCCCGGCCACCCCGGCCGGCCGTCGCCGCCGCACCCCGCAGCTCCCCGCCGGTCGGCCCGGACCGCCACCCCCGTCCCAGTATTCGGACAGGAATTCGGACCGCAGTCGCCCGGGCACCCAGCAGCACCTCCCGAGCAGAACCTTCCGCACACCGCCCTCGGATGGAGAACACCACCATGAGCCGCAGCGACGTCCTGGTCGACGCCGACTGGGTCCAGGCCCACCTGGACGACCCGAAGGTCGTCATCGTCGAGGTCGACGAGGACACCTCCGCGTACGACAAGAACCACATCCGCAACGCCGTCCGGATCGACTGGAAGCAGGACCTCCAGGACCCGGTCCGCCGCGACTTCATCGACCAGGCCGGCTTCGACGCGCTGCTCAGCGCCAAGGGCATCGCCAACGACGACACCGTCGTGCTCTACGGCGGCAACAACAACTGGTTCGCCTCGTACGCCTACTGGTACTTCAAGCTGTACGGCCACGGTGACGTCCGCCTGCTGGACGGCGGCCGCAAGAAGTGGGAGCTGGACTCCCGCGACCTGGTCGCCGAGGTGCCGGCCCGCGAGGTCACCGAGTACCGGGCGCAGGCCGCCGATTCCTCGATCCGCGCCTTCCGCGACGACGTGCTCGCGGCCATCGGCCAGCTCAACCTGGTCGACGTCCGTTCGCCCGACGAGTTCTCCGGCAAGCTGCTCGCCCCGGCGCACCTCCCGCAGGAGCAGTCGCAGCGCCCCGGCCACGTGCCGAGCGCCCGCAACATCCCGTGGGCCAAGAACGCCAACGACGACGGCACCTTCAAGAGCGACGACGAGCTCAAGGCGCTGTACGAGGCCGAGGGCATCGACCTGGCGAAGGACACCATCGCCTACTGCCGCATCGGCGAGCGCTCGGCGCTCACCTGGTTCGTCCTGCACGAGCTGCTCGGCCAGGAGAACGTCAAGAACTACGACGGTTCGTGGACCGAGTACGGCAGCCTCGTCGGCGTGCCGATCGAGCTCGGCAGCAACTGAGCCCGCGGCTCGACCGTCGTCAGAAGGGAAGACAAGACATGTGCGGTGCGAAGGCCGGCGGCCCGGACCTGGCAGGAGTTGACGTGGCGAACGAGACGATCATCCAGGGTTCGGTGACCCGCGACGGTGAGCCGGTCAACGGCTACGTCCGGCTGCTCGACGAGGGGGGCGAGTTCACGGCCGAGGTGCCCACCTCGGCGACCGGCCAGTTCCGGTTCTTCGCCCGCCCGGGCAAGTGGACCCTGCGCGCGCTGGTGCCGGGCCAGACCGTGGACCGTCAGGTGGTGGCCTCCCAGGGCACCGCCGTCGAGGTCGCGATCGCGGTCTGATCGGTACCCGATCCGCCCGTTCCACCTGAGCCACCCGAACCACCCGATCCGCCTGATCCACGGGCGGAGTGCACCGAGGGCCCTGCCGCGGCAGGGCCCTCGGTCGTACCGTGGAGACGTGCAGACAAGGCGGCGGCGGCATTACTACTTCGCCCTGATGGGCGTCTGCCTGGGCCTGTTCGTGCTGGCCTGGGGCGTGGTGAGGTTCTTCTCCGTGCCCGCCGCCATCGGCATGTGCGTGGTCGCGATGGTGATCCCGCCGGCCGCCGCCGTGTTCGCCAACAAGCGGGACCCGGACGACGACTGGTGGAACGACCCGCGCTGGGACGACCCGAAGTGGGACGAGCCCGGCCACGACCGGGACCGCCCCGACCACGAGGAGCACCCGTAGCCGTCAGTAGACGAGTGCCTGGACGTTGTCCGCCATGATCTCGCTGACGAAGACCTGCGCGCCCGCGATCCGGACGCCCTCGACGGTGTCCTGCTGCACGATCCCCCGGCGGGCCGCACACTGGGTGCACAGCGTCACCGAGCCGCTCGCGAGGATCGCCTCCAGCAGGTCCGGAAGCGGTGCCGCGTGCGGCAGTTCGAACTCCGCCGCCCGCCCCGGCAGGGCGAACCAGGAGGACTCCCCGGTCAGCCAGAGCGAGACCTCGATCCCGCTGGCGACGGCCACCGCCGCGACGGTGAACGCCTGCGAACACCGCTCCGGCGCATCGGCCCCGGCGGTGACCTTGATGACGAGTTTCTTCGACATGGCGCCACCTTAGAGGGCTCGCGGCCCCCGCTCGCCGTCATCCCGGGATCCCTTGGGGAAACCTTGGACGGCGGAGGAGAATCGGCGCGAACGATGACGTGGTGGGGCTCACCGCGACCGGTCGATGACCGGCGGATAGAGTGAGCGGCAGCAAAATCCACCACACTGTCGCCGCCTGGGAGCCACCCGTGTCCGGTCTGGAAATCTTCTTCGACGGTCTGCTGGCCCTCATGGCCGTGCTGATCACCTGGTTCGCCATCTTCTCGGTGATGAAGCTCTACCAGGGCCAGCGCTGATCCTGCCGTACGGTTGAGGCAGCCCACACCGACGACGACAGCGACCAGGAACATGATCGAGATCCCCTCCGACCTCCACAAGGACGTCGTCCCGCTCGCCTTCCTCCTCGGCACCTGGGAGGGCGCGGGCGTCTATGCCCCGTTGCCAGATGAAGAGGGCCCTGGCGCCGAGAAGTGCAACTTCGGCCAGGAGATCGTGATCCGGCACGACGGCCGGCCCTTCCTGGAGTTCCGCTCCCGCACCTGGGTGCTGGACAACGAGGGCGAGAAGGTCCGCCCGCTGGAGAACGAGCACGCGTTCTGGCGCATCACCAGCAACCACGACGGCACCAGCGGCGTCCGCGGGATCGAGATCTCGTCCGTCCGCGACGACGGCACCGTGGAGATCTGGTACGGCGAGCTGGCCGACGGCAAGCCGCAGATCGACGTCTCCACGGACGCGGTCGCCCGGATCGAGGGCTCGCCGGAGTACTCGGGCGGCAAGCGGCTGTACGGCTTCGTCAACGAGGAGCTGCTCTGGGTCGGCGAGAAGGCTGCCCCGAACGTGCCGCTGCGCCCGTACATGTCGGCCCAGCTGAAGAAGGTGCTCAGCCCGGCCCAGCTGATCAAGGACATCAACGACCTGCCGGACGACGGCATCGCGTTCTTCAAGTGAGCCCGGCGCTCCGCTGAGCGGTACGGCTTTCGCGTGAGGTAGGGACCGGCCGCCGGCCGGTCCCTACACTTGCCTCAGGACCCCCGACCTTGGCAGGGACAGCACCGTGGCGGACACCGGCACCACCGACTGGCAGCTCTCCGGCGACTGGAAGGCCGACCTGCGCGAACGCGGCTACCGGCTGACCCCGCAGCGGCAGCTCGTACTCGAAGCCGTCGACCGCCTCGACCACGCCACCCCCGACGAGATCCTCTGCCACGTCCGGCAGACCGCCAGCGGCGTCAACATCTCCACCGTCTACCGGACCCTGGAGCTGCTGGAGGAACTCGGCCTGGTCTCGCACGCCCACCTCGGCCACGGCGCCCCGACCTACCACCTGGCCGGCCGCCACCACCACCTGCACCTGGTCTGCCGGGACTGCGACAAGGTCTCCGAGACCGGCACCGAGATCGCCGAGCCGCTGATCCGCAGCCTGCGCGAACAGCACGGCTTCGACACCGACCTCAAGCACTTCGCCATCTTCGGCCGCTGCGCCGACTGCACCGCCAAGCTCGCGGACGGCCGGTCGTAAGCTGGCCGGTATGAAGAGCCCGCTGCTGAGCCTGCCCGGAGCCGTCCCCGCCGAAGGCGCCGACGAGGGCGTCGCCGCCCACTACGGCGACATCTTCCGCGAGCAACGCAACCTCGCGCGGGGCACGGGCTTCGTGGACCTCTCGCACCGCGGCGTGCTCACCGTCACCGGCCAGGACCGCCTGGCCTGGCTGCACCTGCTGCTCACCCAGCACGTCAGCGCGCTGGCGCCGCAGGAGGCCACCGAGGCGCTGGTGCTCTCCCCGAACGGGCACGTCGAGCACGCGCTCTACCTGGTCGACGACGGCACCACCACCTGGGCGCACGTCGAGCCGGGCACCCAGGAGGCGCTGCTGGGCTACCTGGAGAGCATGAAGTTCTTCTACCGGGTGGAGGTCGCCGACGCGACCGCCGAGTACGCCGTGGTGCACCTGCCGGCGGGCTCCACCGCCTCCGTCGAGGGCGCCGCGGCGGTGCGCGAACTCCCGTACGGGCGCGACCTGTTCGTGCCGCGCGCCGAGCTGGCGAAGCTGACCGCCGGGTACGGCCCGGCGGCGGGGGTCTGGGCGTACGAGGCGCTGCGGATCGAGGGCCACCGGCCGCGGCTGGGCTTCGAGACCGACCACCGGACCATCCCGCACGAGGTGGACTGGCTGCGCACCGCCGTCCACCTGCAGAAGGGCTGCTACCGCGGACAGGAGACCGTCGCCCGGGTGCACAACCTGGGCCGGCCGCCGCGCCGCCTGGTCTTCCTGCACCTGGACGGCACCGAGGAGACGCTGCCCCCGCACGGGACGCAGGTGCGGCTGGCCGCGGAGCCGGACGGGCGCCCGCTCGGCTTCGTCACCTCCTCGGCCCGCCACCACGAGCTGGGGCCGATCGCGCTGGCGATCGTCAAGCGGAACGTCCCGGTGGACGCGGTGCTGCTGGCCGGGACGGTGCCGGGCACCCAGGACGTGATCGTCCCGCAGTAGCCCGTGCGCCCGGCTGCGGTCAGACCTCCACGAGGACGGTGAACGGGCCGTCGTTCACCAGCGCCACCTGCATGTCGGCGCCGAACCGGCCCGTCTCCACCTTGGCGCCGAGCGCGCGCAGTCGGGCGACCACCTCGTCCACCAGGGGCTCGGCGACCGGGCCGGGGGCGGCGGCGTTCCAGGTCGGGCGGCGGCCCTTGCGGGCGTCGCCGTAGAGGGTGAACTGGCTGATCACCAGCAGCGGGGCCCCGAGGTCGGAGCAGGACTGCTCGACGCCCTCGTCGTCGGCGGGCAGCAGCCGCAGCGTCCACAGCTTGCGGGCCAGCTGGGCGGCCTTGGCCGGGGTGTCCTCGTGGGTGACGCCGACCAGGACGCAGAGTCCGGGCCCCTCGATCGCGCCGACGGTCTCTCCGGCCACGGTCACCCTGGCCTCGGTCACTCGCTGCACCACTGCTCGCATGCCGCCATTGTGCCGGAGGCCCGGGGCGTGCCCGACGGGCACCCGGCGCCGTGCCCGACGGGCACCCGGGGCGTGAGGGAGGGGCGCGTGTACAGGTGGTGCACGCTGGGTGGTGCGCGCCTGCGCGGGGTCGGGCGCCGCTCTTCCTGCGGAAAGGTCCGGTCATATCAGCCACCCCCGTTCGCCAGGGGGCCGTTCGGGTGCACGGGCGGTGCGCCCGCGCCGGGCGGGGTGGCACGCTGGTGGACCGTACGGAGGGCCCGGCGCGCCATATGGTCCGCCGCACCGGGCCGGGCTCGGCCGGGCGGTCGAGCCCGTAGGTCAGGCGTTCTGGCGGCATCGCCCCGGTGGGTGGTTCCGGCCGGGAACCGGAACCTTCGGGGGCGGCCGGGCGTGCCAACGGACGGGACGCGTGAGCCCGTCGGGGGACGGGCCGGACCGGCGGCAGGGACGCAGTGCCGCGAGCGGGCGGGATCGGACGACGGCAGGTGGGTTGGTTGATGGACGCGAGCAGCGCGGCGTGGGACCGGTCCGGGCACGTGGCGGAGGTCGCCGGGGGCGCCGGGGCCCTGGGCACGGCGATAGAGCCCGATCTGGAGCGGCTGGGCCTGGACCAGCTGCGGATCCTGCGCCGGGAGACCCTGGAGCAGGAGGCCGACCTCTCCTACCTGCGGCGGCTGCTGCACGGGCGGATGGACATCCTGCGCGCCGAACTCGACCGCCGGCCCGGCGGTCCGGTCCGGGCGGCCGGGCCGGCCGGGGCGGGCGGCGCCGACGGGCCCCCCGGCGACCTGCTGGACCGCCTCCCGGCCATCCTGACCGACGCGCCCTCCACCGTGCGGCGCTCGGCCCGGCACGTCACGCTCGGGCCGCCGCGCGGCCACGAGTCCCAGCTGGAGGCGGCCGAACTGATGGGGGACGTCCAGCTCGCCGACCTGGCCGCGCACCCGGCGGAGGAGCTGCTGGCCGCGCTGGAGCGGCTGCGCGCGCACGAGCGCGAGGTGTCCGGGCGGCGGCAGCGGCTGCTGCGGACGGCCGACGGTTGCAGCGCGGAGATCACCCGCAGGTACCGTGATGGGGAAGCACGGGTCGAGGACCTGCTCGCAGGGGGGCCGCTCTGACCGGGTGAGGTACCACGGGCGGGCGGGGCCCGGCTCGCCCCCCGGTCCACCCTCACCCCCGGAAGGCTCCCGCCATGTCCCAGTCCGCCACCCCGCCCGTCGTCCTCGCCGAGGTCATACGCTCGGGCTTCACCGAGGGCCGCCACCACGGCTCCCTGGTGCTGCTCGCCGCCGACGGCTCGGTGGAGTTCGCGCTCGGCGACCCCGACGCGCCGGTCTTCCCCCGGTCGACCGCCAAGCCGTTCCAGGCGGTGGCCACGCTGCGGGCCGGGCTGGCGATCGAGGGCGAGCTGCTGGCGCTGGCCGCCTCCAGCCACTCCGCGGAATCGTTTCACCTCGACGGTGTCCGGACCATCCTGAGCTCCGCGGGGCTCGACGAGTCCGCCCTGCGCACCCCTGCCGACCTCCCGCTCGACGAGACCGAGGCGGAACTGCTGCTCGGCTCCGGCGGCCGCCGCGCCCCCGTCCTGATGGACTGCTCCGGCAAGCACGCCGGCTGGCTGGCCGCCTGCGTCGCCAACGGCTGGGACACCGCGAGCTACCTCGACCCCGGGCACCCGATCCAGCGGCTGGCCCGCGAGGCCCTGGAGGAGGGCACCGGCGAGACCGCCACGCACGCCGGGGTGGACGGCTGCGGCGCGCCGCTGCTGGCCGTCACGCTGACCGGCCTGGCACGCGGCTACCGCGGCCTGGTGCTGGCCGCCGAGGGCACGGCGCCCCGCCGGGTGGCCGACGCGATGCGCGCCCACCCCGAGTACGTGGCCGGCACCCGCCGGGCCGACACCTGGCTGATGCGGGCCGTCCCCGGCGCGCTGTCCAAGATGGGCGCCGAGGCCGTCCAGGTGGTGGCGCTGCCGGACGGGCGGGCGCTCGCCTTCAAGATCGACGACGGCGGCGAGCGGGCCCGCGGCCCGGTGCTGGCGGCCGCGCTGCGCCGGCTCGGGGTGACCGGCGCGGACGAGACCGTCGAGCGGATCGGGGCGGCCCCGCTGCTGGGCGGCGGTGCCCCGGTCGGGCAGGTGCGGGCGGCCTTCTAGCGGCCTCCGCGGCCTCCCTCGGCCGCCCCGGGGTGCGCCGGCGGCCTCCCCGGGGCCTGCCAGGGGCCTGCCGGCGGCCTTCCAGGGGATGCGGGGAGGCCGGAGGCAGCCGTCGGCGTGCGGGCGGAGCGGCGGCGGTGCACGGTGGACCGGGGGCCGTCGCACAGCTGAGGGAGTCCGCCATGACTGACCACGTGTACCGGGTGACCGAGATCGTCGGATCCTCGACCGAGAGCGTCGACGCCGCGATCCGCAACGGGGTGGAGCGGGCCTCCCGGACGCTGCGCAACCTCGACTGGTTCGAGGTGACGCAGGTCCGGGGCCACCTGGAGGACGGCGGGGTGAAGCACTACCAGGTCGGGCTGAAGCTCGGCTTCCGGCTGGAGGACTGAGCCCGCTTCCGCGGCCCGCCCAGGCCCGTCCGCAGCCCCGCCGCGCCGGCCCCGCGCCCGGTCAGCGTTCGGGCAGCACCAGCGGCACCCCGGTGCGCGGGTGCGCCAGCACCTCGACCGGGTGGCCGTACACCTCGCTGAGCAGCGGGGCGCGCAGCACCTCGGCGACCGGCCCGTCCGCGACCGTCGCCCCGGCGTTCAGCAGTACCACCCGGTCCGCGTAGGCCGCCGCCAGGGACAGGTCGTGCAGCACCACGACCACGCCGTCCCCGGCGGCGGCGCGCTCCCTGGCGACCCGCAGCACCAGCTCCTGGTGGCGCAGGTCCAGGGCGGCGGTCGGCTCGTCCAGGAGCAGCAGCGACGCGCGCTGGGCCAGCACCCGGGCCAGTGCCACCCGGGCCCGCTCGCCGCCGGACAGCGCGGTGAACGGGCGCCCGGCGAAGGCGGCGGACTCGGTGGCGGCCATCGCCTCGGCGACCACGGCCTCGTCCTCGGCGGCGGACGCCGTGCCGGTCCAGGGGGCGCGGCCCATCCGGACCACCTCGTCGGCGGGGAACGGGAAGGACAGCGCGGCGGACTGCGGCAGCAGCGCGCGGTGCAGGGCGAGCTCGGCGGCGCCGTAGCCGGCCAGCGGGCGGCCGCGCAGCCGGACCTCGCCGCCGTCCGGCCGGACGTCGCCGGCCAGGACGGACAGCAGGGTGGACTTGCCGGCGCCGTTCGGCCCGAGCAGCGCGACCACCTCTCCGGCGGCGACCCGCACCGACGCGCCGTCCAGCAGGGCGCGCCCGCCGATGGTCAGCCGGACGGTCTCGGCGGTCAGCAACTCGGTTCCGGGCAGGGGCCGTTCGGGCACCTGCCGGGGGGTTCGCAATCTCATGCCCAGCCTCCCTGCCGGCTCCTGGTCCGGCGCAGCAGCCAGAAGAAGAACGGACTGCCGATCAGTGCGGTGAGCACCCCGAGCGGCAGCTCGGCCGGCTCGGCGACGGTGCGGGCGGCGAGGTCGGCGGCCACCAGGACCAGCGCGCCGCCGAGCGCCGAGGCGGGCAGCAGGAAGCGGTGGCCGGGCCCGGCCAGCATCCGCAGCAGGTGCGGGACGACCAGCCCGACGAAGCCGATGATGCCGCTGACCGCGACGGCCGCGGCGGTGAGCAGCGCGACGACGGTGATCAGCACCAGCCGCATCCGCTCGACGTCCACCCCGAGGTGGCGGGCCGGGCGTTCGCCGAGGGCCAGCAGGTCCAGCTTGCGGGCGTACAGCGGGGCGACGGCCAGGCCGACGGCGGCGAACGGCAGGACGGCGAGCACCTTGCCCCAGGTGGCCTGGGAGAGCGAGCCGAGTTGCCAGAAGGTGACCTGGCTGATCGCGGCGGAGTCGGCGGTGAACAGGAAGATCCCGATCAGCGCGCCGCAGAAGGCGTTCACGGCGACCCCGGTGAGGATCAGCGTGACCACCTCGGTGCGGCCGCCGGAGCGGGCCATCAGGTACACCGCGAAGACGGTCAGCAGGCCGCTGGCGAAGGCGAAGGCGGTGATCGTCCAGCTGCCGAGGGCGTCCAGGCCGAGCACGATGCAGGCCACCGCGCCGACCGCGCCGCCCGAGGAGACGCCGATCACGGCGGGCTCGGCCAGCGGGTTGCCGAACACGCCCTGCATCAGCGCCCCGGCGCAGCCGAGCGAGCCGCCGACGAGCAGGGCGAGCACCACCCGGGGGAGCCGGACGTTCCACAGCACCGACTCGGGCACCCGGTCCAGGGCGTGCCCGCCGAGGCCGAGCCGGTGGGCGGCGGAGGCCAGGATGTCGCCGAGCGGGATGCGGTAGGCGCCGATGCCGGCGGCGAGCAGGGCGCAGAGCACCAGGGCGGCGGCGAGCCCGGCGGTGATCAGGGTGGTCCTGCTGACGGCGGGCGCGGTCTTCGCCCGTACGGCGGTGGTCACTTGGCGTCCGCCGGGTAGAGCTGGGCGGCGATCTCGCGGAGCACCTGGGGGGTGCGCGGGCCGTAGCTGAGCAGTTGGCCGTCCTCGATCGAGACGATCCGGCGGTCGAGGCCGGCCGGGGTCTGGGCGACGCCGGGCAGCTTGAGCAGGCCGTCGACGCCGCCGACCGAGTCCAGGCCCTTGCTCATCACGAGGATGGCGTCGGGCGCGGCCTTGACCAGGGCCTCGCTGGTGAGCGGGGTGAAGTCGCCGGTGAGGCCGGCGGCGGTGCCGGCGTCCTGGCCGCCGACCGCCTCGATCAGCGAGCCGGCGCCGGAGGCGGGCCCGCCGAGCAGGTAGACGGAGGCGCTGCCGCGCAGGTAGAGGAAGGCGACCTTGGGGTGGCGGGCGGCGGCCGGGGCGGCGGCCCTGGCCTCGTCGATCCGCTGTTCGGTGCGTTCCTTCAATTGCCGTCCGGCGTCCGGTACTCCGAGGGCGGCGGCGACGGTGTCGATGCGCGGGCCGACGTCGGCGAGCCGCTTGGCGTCGTCCAGGACGAGCAGCGGGACGCCGGCCGCGCGGATCTGCGCGATGGCCTCGGCCGGGCCGGTGGAACGGTCGGCGAGGACGACGGTGGGGTGCAGCGACAGCACGCCCTCGGCGGACACGTCGTGGGCCTGGGTGATCACCGGCAGGGCGGCGGCCTGCTGGAAGGTGGTGGAGACGTCCCGGGCGACCACCTTGGGGCCGAGGCCGAGGCTGAACACCAGCTCGGAGAGGCTGCCGTTGAGCGGGATGATCCGCTCGGCGCTGGTGACGGTGACCTGGCGGCCGTCGACGGAGGCGGTGGTGGCCGGGAGCTGCGGGACGGGTTCGACGGGCAGCGGTTCGACCGCGTCGGGGGCCCGGGAGGAGCTCGCCGCGGCCGCTCCGCCGGCGGTGCCGGACGGGCCGCAGGCGGTGAGGGCGAGCAGCAGGCCGAGGGCGAGCAGCAGGAGGGCGGGCCCGCGGGCCGCCCCGGTTCGGATCGTACTGCTGCTCAACGCGCTTCCCTTCACTGGGAGTTGTCGCCGCTCTGGTCCTGGTGGAGGGGTTGCGGCGGGACTCTTGACTCATATATTAGGTTAGCCTTACCTGAGTTCCGCAAGGGGGTCGGCGCCACGCCCGACCCCTCCCTTGCCGCGTCCTTCACCGCCACTGACCGCACCCCGCCGAGGAGTGATCCGCCGTGCCCCTGTCCAGCCGGCTCCGCCGTCTGGCCGCCACCCTGGTGGCCGCCCTCGCCGCCCTGCTGGCGGTGGGCCTGTCGCCTGGCCCGGCGCACGCGGCGGAGGGCAAGGTCGCCGGCGGACGGCTGGACTGGGGCATCAAGCAGTCCTTCCTGACATACATCACCGGGCCCATCGCCAAGGGGAGTTGGACGCTCAACGGCGGCGCGGCCACGGTCGGCGGCAGCACCTTCCGGTTCCACTCCGCGACCGGCGGCTACGACCCGGCGACCGGTGCGCTGACCGCCGCCTTCTCCGGCGGGGTCCGGTTCACCGGGCACCAGGAGAACGGCGCCAACGCGCTCGACCTGAGCCTCGGCCGGCTCACCGTCCGGGCCGTCCAGGGCGGCGCGGCCGGGCTGTACGCCGACGTCAGCAGCAAGTCCAAGGACACCGGGCAGGTCAGCAGCGCGAGCCAGGCCAAACTGGCCGAGCTCTCACTGGCCGGCGTCGACCTGCGCGGCGCGGCCGGCACCCTGACGCTCAGCAACGTGCCGGGCACCCTCACCGACGCCGGGGCCAAGGCCTTCGGCAACTTCTACCCCGCCGGGACGGCCCTGGACCCGCTCACCCTCTCGGTCAACCTGCCCGCCGCGCAGCCGACTTCGTCGACCCCGTCGCCGACCGCCGCGGCCACCCCCTCGGCGGCCGCCGTGCCGACGCCGTCGGCGACCGCCGAGACCCCGACCGCCCCGCCCGTCGCCCAGGCCCCCGCCCGGACCGAGTTCGCGAACGGCGCCCTCGACTGGGGCGTGCGCCGCACCTTCCGCGACTACGTCACCGGCGCGATCGCCCAGGGCCGCTGGGAACTCGGCGCCGGCGCGGCGGACGGCGGCGCCTACTTCCGCTGGACCCCGGCCAAGGGCGGCTACGACCCCGCCAACGGCGACCTCACCGCCGCCTTCACCGGCACCGTGCGCTTCACCGGCCTGCGCAGCGGCGACACCTACGGCCTGGACCTCACCCTCGCCAACCCGGGCGTCACCGTGGCCGGAGGCCAGGGCCGACTGGTCGCGGACGTCTCCGGCCGGACCCCGGACGGCGCCACCCAGCAGCTCACCGGCGTCGAGCTGGCCGCCTTCGACCCGGCCGGCCTCAAGCCCGAGGGCGGCCTGCTGAAGGCCGTCGAGGTGCCGCTGAAGCTCACCGAGGGCGGCGCCAAGGCCTTCGGCGGCCTCTACCCGGCCGGCACCGAGATGGACCCGCTGAGCTTCGCCGTCGCGCTCGACCCGGCCGCCGCGCTGCCCCCGCTGCCCGACCTCGGCAGCGCCCCGGCCACCGCGCCGAGCGCCACCGCGACCCCCGCCACCGGCCCCTCCGCCGCGCCCGTCGCCGCCGCCTCCTCCCCGGGCGGCTTCCCGGTGGCGGCCGTGGCCGGCGGCGCCGTGCTGGTGGCCGCGCTCGCCGTGACCGGCGGCCTGCTCGTCCGGCGCCGCCGCGCGGCCGCCGCGTCGGGCGCGGGCGCCGACGGCGGCCCCGGTGCCGCGCCGGGCCCCGGCGACGCGGCCTGACACCCCGGAGCGTCCCCCCGCTCCCTCCCCCCGCCCCATCCGAACGGAGTACCCACCATGTCCCGCAACCGCACCCGGCTGGCCGCCCTCGCGGCCGCCACCGCCGGCCTCGGCCTGACCGCCCTCGGCGCCCCCGCACTGGCCTTCGGCGCGGGTGGTCCCGGCAGCGTCACGTACGACACCGGCTCGCTGGACTGGGGCGTGAAGGCCAGCTTCCGCAGCTACGTCAGCGGCCCGGCCTCCCAGGGCGGCGCCATCGAACTGACCGGCGGCGCCACCACCAACGCCGACGGCACCTTCCACTTCGGCCTGGCGAACGCCACGTACGACCTCGCCACCCACGCGCTGAGCTCCTCCTTCACCGGCGGGGTCCGCTTCACCGCCCACCACGGCGCGCTGGACGTCGCCCTCAGCGACCTCAAGGTCACCACCGCCGGGACGACCGGCACGCTCACCGCCGACACCGCCTCCAAGGAGTCGATGGGCGCCACCGAGGTCACCCGACGGGACGACGTGCCGCTGGTGACGTTCACCGTCGGGCGGGACACCACCACCGGGGTGCCGACGGCGGCGAAGCTGACCGAGCAGGGCGCCAAGGCCTTCGCGGGCTTCTACGCGGCCGGGGCGGACATGGACCCGCTGTCGCTGCTGCTGAAGCAGAGCCCGGCGACGCCGTCGCCGACCGCCACGGCGACCGCCACCGCTTCGCCGACGGCCCCGACCCCGACGTCGACGCCGTCCGCCACGGGCACGCCGACCGCCTCGCCGTCCGCCACCGGCACGCCGACGGCCACGCCCTCCGCCACGCCGTCGGCCACCTCGACGCCGTCCGCGACGCAGTCGCCGAGTGCCACCGCCTCGCCGTCCACGAGCGCCACCCCGTCCGCGACCGGGACCCCGGCGCCCACCGGCGCCCCCGGTCGGCTGCCCGTGCTGAACGGGACCCTCGACTGGACGGTCAAGGAGAGCTTCCGCGCGTACCTGGCCACCCCGATGGCGAGCGGCAAGGTCGAGTTCGGCGGCGGCGCGGCCGACTACCGCTTCGGCGGCGCCACCGGCGGCTACAACACCGCCGACCACTCGCTGACCGCCGCCTTCGACGGCTCGGTCCGCTTCCTCGGCCACCCCGGCAAGGACGGCTGGGCGCTCGACACCACGCTCTCCAAGCTGGGCCTGACGATCGACCAGGGCGGCGCCTTCCTGACCGCCGACGTGAACGGCAAGTCCCCCGACGGCAAGGCGACGTCGCTGAGCGGCGCGCGGATCGCCAAGCTGGACGTGCCCGCCTCCGCCCTGAAGCCGGTCAACGGCGTGGTGACGCTCTCCGGCGTCCCGGCCACGCTCACCGCCGAGGGTGTCCCGGTGTTCTCCAACTACCCGGCGGGCACGGCCCTGGACCCGGTCAGCGCCACCCTGGCGTTCGACAAGGACGCCAAGCTGCCGGCCACCCCGCCGACCGCCGGGTCCGGTGCCGGTGCCGGTGGCGCCAACCAGCCTGCCGGAGGCCAGGGTTCGGGCACCGGCACGGTCGGCGGCGCCTCGCTGACCACCGGCGGCGGCCTGACCGGTGCGGGCAGCGCGGGCGGTGCGGGCGGCGTGCTGGCCGCCACCGGTTCGGAGACCCCGGTGGTCCCGCTGCTGGCCACCGCGGCCGGTCTGCTGCTGGTCGGCGGCAGCGCCACCGTGCTGGTGCGCAACCGGCGCGGCGCGCGCTCCTGACGCACCCCCGGGACGCGCGGCGGCCCCGGCGAGCAACCGCTCGCCGGGGCCGATCCGTTGGCGCACCCGGGCGGGTGCGCCTCAGGAGAAACGTTCAGGCGCTCAGGGGGTAGCGCGCGTCCAGGTCCCGGAAGACCGCGCCGTTGAGCACGAAGGCCCGCTTGCACTCCTCGACCACCCGGCGCCGCTCCACCTCGTCCATCGCCAGCCCGGCGGCGTCCAGCCGGGCCCGGTACTCGCGCTTGAAGGCGGCCGGATTGTCGACCTCCTCGAAGACGTAGAACCGCACGCCGTCGCCCTTGCGCTCGAAGCCCCAGGTCTTCTCGGCGATGCCGCGGATGATCTGACCGCCGGACAGGTCGCCCAGGTAGCGGGTGTAGTGGTGCGCGATGTACCCGGCCGGCCACGTCTCGGCCAGCTCCTCCACCCGCGCGACGTACGCGGCGGTGGCGGGCAGCGGCGCCAGGCCGTCCCGCCAGTCCGGCCCGCGCAGGTGCGCCAGGTCGCGCTCGATGGCAGCGGTGCGCAGCAGCGCCCGGTCGATGAAGGGCCCGGCGAGCGGGTGCTCGGCCAGGTGTCCGGCGCGGTTCTCCAGGGCCCGGTAGACGTACCAGAGCTGGCCGGTGAGGTCGGCGTAGGCCTCGACCCCGAGCCGTCCGCCCAGCAGGTGGCTCATGAACGAGGACTGCTCCGCAGCCTCGTGCTCCTCGCTGCTGGCGGTGCGGAGCGCGGTGGAGAACGGGACGGGCTCGGGCGTGGGCATGCGGCCTCCAGGATCGGATTCGGCCCCGACTGTTTTGGTTAGCCTAACCTAACAAGCCGTCTTGCCGACAGGCTGTCGGCAAGACGGCCGCGCCCGGCCCCGGACACGGCGAAGGCCGGGGCCCGCGGACGAATCCGCGAACCCCGGCCTCCGGCTGCCCCGACCTACCTCGAACTGCTCAGAACTATCTGATCGAACGAGATCGGAACGACGGCTCAGTGACCGCCCTGCTCCGCCAGACGCTTGATCGAAGCGGTGACCTCGGCCTCGGCCTCGGCGCGGCCGACCCAGTTGGCGCCCTCGACGGACTTGCCGGGCTCCAGGTCCTTGTAGACCTCGAAGAAGTGCTGGATCTCCAGGCGGTCGAACTCCGACACGTGGTGGATGTCCCGCAGGTGCTCCCAGCGCGGGTCGGTGGCCGGAACGCACAGCAGCTTGTCGTCGCCGCCGGCCTCGTCGGTCATCTGGAACATGCCGATGGCACGGCACTTGATGAGGCAACCCGGGAAGGTCGGCTCGTCCAGGATCACCAGCGCGTCCAGCGGGTCGCCGTCCTCGCCGAGCGTGCCCTCCACGTAGCCGTAGTCGGCCGGGTAGCGGGTCGAGGTGAAGAGCATCCGGTCGAGCCGCAGCCGGCCGCTCTCGTGGTCGACCTCGTACTTGTTACGAGAGCCCTTCGGGATTTCGATAAGGACGTCGAATTCCAACGGTTCCTCCAAGGTAGGGACTGACAGAATCCAAGTGTCTCCTACGGGAGTGAGTGCTCAGGAAAGGGGCCGGTCGGTGGGAACAGGGGTCGGGGCGGCGCGCCGCCGCAGGGGGACGGCCGCGGGACTGTTCGGAGCGGCCCTGCTGGTCGCCGGAACGGTCCTGACCTCGGGCGGAGCGTACGCGCAGCCCTCCCCGGGCCCCGGCGGCCACAGCACCGAGCACGGCGAGGGCGACGGCCGCGACGGCGGGAAGGGCGGCCGGGGGAGGGGCGACGGCAAGCCCAGGCCGGGCGACACCCCGGCCACCCGCCCGGGCGAACAGCTCACCGCCCCCGGCACCACCGGCGGCTCCACGCCCACCGGCACCGGCTCCACGGGCCCCACCGGCTCGGCCCCCGCCCCGGGCGGCGGCGCCCGCCCGGCCCCCGCCCCCGGCGCCGTCCTGGCCACCGTCGAGGCCGGCGGCCCCGCCGCCGCACCCACCGCCCAGGGCCTCCAGCAGGCGCTCGCCGCCGCCGTCGCCGACAAGAGCCTCGGCACCGTCACCTTCGCCGTCGCGGACGCCGCCGACGGCCAACTCCTGTACGGCTCCGGCGAGAACACCCCGGCCACCCCCGCCTCCACCACCAAGCTGGCCACCGCGATCGCGGCCCTGTCGCTGATCCCCGGCGACACCCGGCTGACCACCCGGGTGGTCCGGGGCGCGGACCCCGGCACGATCACCCTGGTCGGCGGCGGCGACCCGACGCTCACCGCACTGCCCGCCGACCAGGTCCAGATCGGCGGCCGGGCGGCCGACGCCGACACCGCCCCCGCCTCGCTCGACGCCCTGGCCCGGCAGACCGCCGCCGCCCTCAAGGCCGCCGGCACCACCACCGTCAAGCTCGACTACGACCTGTCGATGTACGCGGGCAACCCGCAGCACAAGAACCACGACGGGCAGAACATCGCCCTGGTCGTCCCGTTGATGGTCGACGAGGCCAAGGTGGACCCCAAGAGCCGTGACGATGCGCCGGCCCGGGTCGCCGACCCGGCCGGGAAGGCCGCCGAGATCTTCGCCGCTCTGCTCAAGGCCCAGGGCGTCACCGTCGACGGCACGGCCAGGCCCGCCGCCGCCCCGGCCGCTTCCGCCGCCCCCGTCCTCGGCCGGGTGGACTCGCCGACCGTCGCCCGGCTGGTCGAGCGCATGCTCACCACCTCCGACAACCAGATCGGCGAGGCGATGGCCCGTCAGGCGGCCCTCGCCGCGGGCCAACCGGCCAGCTTCGAGGGCGCCGCCACCGCCGTCACCCGGGAACTCGCCAAGCTCGGCGTGCCGATGGCGGGCGTGTCCCTGAACGACGGCAGCGGACTGCACCCGGGCAACGCCGTCCCGCCGGCCGTCCTCGTCCGACTCCTCGCCCTGGCCGCCTCCGACCAGCACCCGACCCTGCGCCCGGTCCTCACCGGCCTGCCCATCGCCGGCTTCACCGGCACCCTCGGCAAGCGCTACGGCACCGGCTCGGGCGCCGCCGACGCGGCCGGCCTGATCCGTGCCAAGACCGGGACCCTCAGCGGCGTCAACACCCTCGCCGGCACCGTCGTCGACGCCGACGGCCGCCTCCTCGCCTTCGCCGTCATGACCCGCACCACCGCCCCCGCCGACACCGCGCGCGCCGCCATGGACCGCATCGCCGCCCGCCTCGCCGCCTGCGGCTGCCACTGACCCGCCCCCGCCCGCCCGCGGCCCCCGCCCCGCCGGGGGCGGGGTGAGGGTGTTCGTGGCGGGTGGCTGCCGCTGGTGGGTGGGAGCACGTACGGTGAGGGCATGACGAGCGCGAGTGGCGGTGCTGGCATGGTCGACTGGAATCTCGCGGTCGCAACCGCGACCAGGTTGGTGCGGCCGGGGCCGGAGGTGAGTCGGGCGGAGGCGGCGGCCGTGGTCGCCGAACTGCGCCGGCACGCGCTGGAGGCCGAGGAGCACGTCCGGGCGTTCACGGGGATGCGGTCGAGCAGTCTGACGGCGGCCACCGCGACGCCGGTGCTGGTGGTGGACCGCCCGGGCTGGGTGCGGGCGAACGTGGCCGGCTTCCGCACGGTGGTCCAGCCGCTGGTGGAGAAGCTCCAGGCGCGCCGGGCGAGCAGCCCGACGGCCGGGGTGTTCGGCGCGGTGGGGGAGAAGGCCACCGGGATCGAGGTGGGCGCGCTGCTGGCGTTCCTGTCCGGGAAGGTGCTCGGCCAGTACGAGACCTTCGCCCCGGCGGAGCCTTCGCTGGAGGCCCCGGACAGCCCGGCGGCGCTGTTCGACAAGCCCCGGCTGGGGCCGGAGGGCCCGGGGCCGGGCCGGCTGCTGCTGGTGGCGCCGAACATCGTGCACGTCGAGCGGGAGCTGGACGTCGACCCGTCCGACTTTCGGCTCTGGGTCTGCCTGCACGAGGAGACGCACCGGACGCAGTTCACCGCGGTGCCGTGGCTGCGCGACCACATCCAGTCCGAGGTGCAGTCCTTCCTGGCGGAGACCGACGTGGACCCCGGCGCCCTGCTGGAGCGGCTGCGGGACGCGGCGGGTTCGCTCGGCGGCGGGCTGCCGGGTGCCGGGGGCCGGGACGGCATGCCGTCGGCGGGGCTGATGGAGGTCGTCCAGTCGCCGGCGCAGCGCGAGATCCTGGGCCGGCTGACGGCGGTGATGTCGCTGCTGGAGGGCCACGCGGACGTGGTGATGGACGGGGTCGGCCCGGCGGTGGTGCCGACCGTGGCGGAGATCCGGGAGAAGTTCCAGCAGCGCCGGGACCGCGGGGCGAACCGGCTCGACCTGCTGTTGCGCCGGCTGCTCGGGATGGACGCGAAGCTGCGCCAGTACCAGGACGGTGCGGTGTTCGTGCGCGGGGTGGTGGAGCAGGTCGGCATGGAGGGCTTCAACCGGGTCTGGACCTCCCCGAACACGCTGCCGACCAAGGAGGAGATCCACGATCCGGCCGCCTGGGTCGCCCGCGTCGCCCGCTGAGGCGGGCACGGACGGGGCTCGGACGGGGCTCGGACGGGGCTCGGACCCCAAGCGCCGGGCGGTGGTCGGTGGTGGTCAAACCCGCTCGTACGAGTGGTCCAATCGGGCAGACGGAGGGTGAAGATACGTTTCTCCATTCACCCGAACGTGGGACGGTGGTCGTACCGGTGGCGCGGGTGGCGTAGCGGGGTGCTCCTTTCTGCCACCATCTGTGAGCGCCCGGTAACAGGGCGCTCATGAAGCTGCGCGGCCCCGCCGCGCGAGCCGCCGTCCTGTCCCCTCCGTCGAGGAGTCGTCCGCCGTGGGTCCACACCCCGCAGTCGCAGCGATACGCCTGGCCGTCCGCCGCACGCTCACCGACCTCGCCGCCGAGGCCGGTACCACCTTCACCGCGCCCGTGCGTGAGCCCCGCCAGCGTCCGGCCGGGGCGCCCCTGGTGGGCGCCGCCGTCGGCACCACCCTGATCGGCAACGCCGCCCGGCACCCGTCCGGACTGCCCCGGACCCCGGCCGCCCCCGGCTCGCCGCTGGTGCTGGTCGCCGTCAGCGGCGGCGCCGACTCGATGGCGTTGGCCATCGCCGCCGCCTTCGAAGCCCCCAAGATCGGCCTGCGGGTCGGCGCCGTCACCGTGGACCACGGCCTGCAGCCCGGCTCCGCCGACCGGGCCGCCCAGGTGGCCGAACGGCTGCGCTCGCTCGGCCTGGACCCGGTCGAGGCGATCCCGGTGCGCGTCGGCCGGTCCGGCGGCCCTGAGGCCGCCGCCCGGGACGCCCGCTACGCGGCCCTGGACGCGGCCGCCGAGCGGCTCGGCGCGCTCGCGGTGCTGCTCGGCCACACCCGGGACGACCAGGCCGAGACGGTGCTGCTGGGCCTGGCGCGCGGTTCGGGCTCCCGCTCGCTGGCCGGGATGCCGGCGCAGAAGGGCCGCTACCGCCGCCCGCTGCTGGAGCTGGACCGGGCGGCCACCCGGCAGGCCTGCTCCGCCCAGGCGATCCCGGTCTGGGACGACCCGCACAACTGTGATCCCGCCTACACCCGCTCCCGGGTCCGGCACGAGGTGCTGCCGGTGCTGGAGAAGCACCTGGGCGGCGGGGTGGTCGAGGCGCTGGCCCGCACCGCCCGGCTGTTCCGCGACGACGCGGACGCCCTCGACCAGTGGGCCTCCCTGGCCGAACGCGACCTCCGGACGGGTGAGGGCGCCCTGGACGCGGTGAAACTCGCCGAGCTCCCGCCCGCGGTCCGCCGCCGGGTGCTGCGCCGGGCCGCGCTGCGGGCGGGCTGCCCGGCCGGGGACCTGTTCGCGCGGCACCTGGAGACGATCGACCTGCTGGTCACCGGATGGCGCGGCCAGGGGCCGCTGCACCTACCCGGGGGCGTCGAGGCCACCCGCAGGTGTGGCACGCTGGTCTTTCGGCGGCAGGGCGACTGACGGGCGGGCATGTCCCGGGGTAGTCGGCCGCCGGCCACACAGACCCCGAACGTTTGAGGACGTATCCCCGGTGGACCAGAACGACATGGGCGCTGACCTCGCGAAGGTGCTCATCAGCAAGGACGAGATCGACGCCAAGCTCCTGGAGCTGGCCGAGCGCATCGACCGGGACTACGCAGGCAAGGATCTGCTGATCGTCGGCGTCCTCAAGGGGGCTGTGATGGTCATGGCCGACCTCGCCCGGGCCCTGCACTCGCAGGTCACCATGGACTGGATGGCGGTGTCCTCCTACGGCATGGGCACCAAGTCCTCCGGCGTGGTCCGCATCCTGAAGGACCTGGACACCGACATCGCCGGCCGGGACGTCCTGATCGTCGAGGACATCATCGACTCCGGTCTGACCCTGTCCTGGCTGCTGGGCAACCTGAGCTCGCGCGGCCCGGCCTCGCTGGAGGTCTGTGCCCTGCTGCGCAAGCCGGACGCGGCCAAGGTCGAGATCGACGTGAAGTACGTCGGTTTCGACATTCCGAACGAGTTCGTGGTCGGCTACGGCCTGGACTACGCGGAGAAGCTGCGTAACCTGCCCTTCATCGGGACGCTCGCCCCGCACGTCTACGGGGGCTGAGGGCTCCGTTCGGGCTACGGGTGGGAACAGGAGCCGGTTCCCGCCCGTTGGACCGGGGGGACCAAGAACGACGGCCGTGTCGCTGCGCTCCCGCCATGGGCGGGTGCGACTGCGGTACGGTCCATTAAAACCGCTCTTCACATGAGCACCGACCAGGATGCGCCGGCGGCACCCAGCCCGCGGCGCCGCTGAGTGGCAGGAGGGACGGGGCGGCAACGCCCCGCATGGATGGACGTCAAGCGATACTTCCGTGCGCCGATCATGTGGATCGTGCTGGCCGTCCTCGCCGTCATCGTTTTGATGCAGGTCGTTTCGGATTCGAACGGCTACAAGACGGTGGACACCGGTCAGGTCGTCGCGGCGATCGACGCGAAGCAGGTCAAGTCGGCGCAGATCACCACTGGTGACTCGAACACGATCAAGATCCAGCTGAAGGACGGCGCCACGCTGTCCAACGCCGGTACCGGCAAGACGCCGTCCGGCAGCAAGTTCCAGGCCTCGTACATCGGCGACCAGGGTGTTGCGATCGCCGACAAGCTCCAGGCCCAGATCAACGACAACGACCAGAGCACGCTCGCCGAGGGCTACACCATCAGCCCCGAGAAGCAGAGCACCTTCGTCAGCCTGCTGCTGTCGATGCTCCCGATCGTCATCATCGTCCTGGTCTTCCTGTTCCTGATGAATCAGATGCAGGGCGGCGGCTCCCGGGTCATGCAGTTCGGCAAGTCCAAGGCCAAGCTGCTCACCAAGGACACCCCGAAGACGACCTTCGCGGACGTCGCGGGCGCCGACGAGGCGGTCGAGGAGCTCCACGAGATCAAGGAGTTCCTCCAGGAGCCGGCCAAGTTCCAGGCCGTCGGCGCCAAGATCCCCAAGGGTGTGCTGCTCTACGGCCCGCCCGGTACCGGCAAGACCCTGCTGGCGCGTGCCGTCGCGGGCGAGGCCGGGGTGCCGTTCTACTCGATCTCCGGCTCGGACTTCGTCGAGATGTTCGTGGGTGTCGGCGCCAGCCGCGTCCGCGACCTCTTCGAGCAGGCCAAGGCGAACGCCCCGGCGATCGTCTTCGTCGACGAGATCGACGCCGTCGGCCGGCACCGCGGTGCGGGTCTGGGCGGCGGTCACGACGAGCGCGAGCAGACCCTCAACCAGCTGCTGGTCGAGATGGACGGCTTCGACGTCAAGGGTGGCGTGATCCTGATCGCGGCCACCAACCGCCCCGACATCCTGGACCCGGCGCTGCTGCGCCCGGGCCGCTTCGACCGCCAGATCGCGGTCGAGCGCCCCGACCTCCAGGGCCGGCTGGACATCCTCAAGGTGCACCAGAAGGGCAAGCCGATCGCGCCCGACGTCGACCTCTCGGCCGTCGCCAAGCGCACCCCCGGCTTCACCGGCGCGGACCTGTCGAACGTCCTCAACGAGGCCGCTCTGCTGACGGCCCGTTCGGACAAGAAGCTGATCGACAACGGCATCCTGGACGAGGCGATCGACCGCGTCGTGGCCGGTCCGCAGAAGCGCACTCGGATCATGTCCGAGAGGGAGAAGAAGATCACCGCGTACCACGAGGGCGGCCACGCCCTGGTGGCGGCGGCGTGCCCCAACAGCGACCCGGTGCACAAGATCACGATCCTCTCGCGCGGCCGGGCCCTCGGCTACACCATGGTGCTGCCGGACGAGGACAAGTACTCCACCACCCGCAACGAGATGCTCGACCAGCTGGCCTACATGCTGGGCGGGCGCGCGGCGGAGGAGCTGGTCTTCCACGACCCGACCACCGGCGCGTCGAACGACATCGAGAAGGCCACCGCCACCGCCCGGGCCATGGTGACCCAGTACGGCATGACCGAGCGGCTCGGTGCCATCAAGTTCGGCTCGGACAACGCGGAGCCGTTCCTGGGCCGTGAGATGGGCCACCAGCGCGACTACTCGGAAGAGGTCGCCGGGCTGGTGGACGAAGAGGTCAAGAAGCTCATCGAGAACGCGCACAACGAGGCCTGGGAGATCCTGGTCGAGAACCGCGACGTGCTCGACAACCTGGTTCTGGAGCTCCTGGAGAAGGAGACCCTGAACAAGGAGCAGATCGCGGAGATCTTCGCCACGATCGTGAAGCGCCCGGCCCGGCCGGCCTGGACGGGCTCGTCCCGTCGCACGCCGTCCACCCGGCCTCCGGTGCAGTCCCCGAAGGAGCTGGCGCTCACCAACGGCGCCGCCGCGATCGACACCGCCCCGGTGGACATCGTGAAGCTCCCGCCGCTGCCGACGTCGGAGCCGCCCGCCGAGGGCTGATCCCGCGCACCGTACGGAATGGATGCCGCGTCACCGGGGTTTGTACCCTGGAGACGCGGCATCCGTGCTGTTCAGCAAAGTCGTCCCAAGTAAGCGAGGCCCGCATGATCGACCCGGTGACGCTCGACGGTCCACCCACCGTCGGGACCTTCGACCAGAAGCGGGCCGAGAACGCCATCCGCGAGCTGTTGCTCGCCGTGGGTGAGGACCCGGACCGCGAGGGGCTGCTGGAGACCCCGGCCCGGGTCGCGCGCGCCTACAAGGAGATATTCGCGGGCCTCTGGCAGGAGCCCGAGGACGTCCTCACCACCACCTTCGACCTCGGGCACGACGAGATGGTGCTCGTGAAGGACATCGAGCTGACGTCCGTCTGCGAGCACCACCTGGTGCCGTTCCGCGGTGTGGCGCACGTCGGGTACATCCCGTCCGCCAGCGGCAAGATCACCGGCCTGTCCAAGCTGGCCCGGTTGGTCGACGTCTACGCCCGCCGCCCCCAGGTGCAGGAGCGGCTGACCAGCCAGGTGGCCGACGCGCTGATGCGGATCCTGGAGCCGCGCGGGGCGATCGTCGTGGTCGAGTGCGAGCACATGTGCATGTCGATGCGCGGCATCCGCAAGCCCGGCGCCAAGACCATCACCTCGTGCGTCCGCGGCCAGCTGCGCGACCCGGCCACCCGGGCCGAGGCGATGAGCCTCATCATCGGCCGATAGCGGAACGGCCGGCCGGTCCCCTCGGACCGGCCGGCCGTCACCCGGCTGCGTCACCTGCCCGCGTCAGCCGAGCCGCTCGCCGATCCACTCCAGCGAGGACGGCAGCTCACGGGTCCAGCTGTCGAAGTTGTGGCCGCCGTCGTCCAGGTAGAGCGAGTCGACCTTGAACTGCGGGTTGGCCGCGGCGACCTGCTGGGCGTGGTCGACGAACTGGAGGGTCTGCGCGAAGTCGCCCTCCTTGCGGGAGGAGACCACCAGCAGCGAGAGGGCGGGGGCCGGGAGGTTCGTCAGCCGCCAGTCGAGGTCGCTCTGCTGGGCCAGGGCGGCGTCGCCGGCGAACAGGTCACCGCCGGTGAACTGGTCCGCCTTGACCTTGTACTCGCCGTGCAGGCCCACCCCGATGCCGTAGACGTTCGGGAAGCGCATCGCCAGCCGCAGCGCGCAGCTGCCCCCGGTCGAGTAGCCGAAGACGGACCAGGAGGCGGCCGAGCGGCCAGTCCGGTAGCTGGTCCGGAGCGCGTCCGGCAGGTCCTTGGTGAACCAGGTCTCGGCGCGCGGGCCGCCGGGGACGTCCACGCACTCGGTGTCGCGCGGCGGGGCGACGGTCGGGCGGGCCATGACCACGACGGTCGGCGGCATCTTGCCGGACTTCCGCAGCTCGGCCGCGGTGCGCAGGAGCGGCAGCTCCTTGATCAGGTTGAGCGAGGTGCCGGGGAAGCCGGAGATGGCGACCAGGACGGGGAAGCGGACCAGGGCGAACTTCGGGTCGAAGTACTCGGGCGGCAGGTAGACGAACAGCTGGTCGGACAGTCCGGTCTCCTTGCCGGTGACCCGGACCGATTCGACCTTGCCGACCTCCTCGGGCGGGCCCTTGGGCAGGTCGGCGACGGTCTCCAGACCGCCCTCGTCGGTCGGCTGGAGCTGCGTGTCCGAGGCCGGGGCGTCGCCCTTGTGGTTCTCGTTGCTGGTCAGCGCGAGTTTGGCGCTGCCGGGGCTGAGCAGGTCGTCCCACGAGGTGTAGAACCCGAAGGAGTTGTTCACCGCCAGCGCCAGCACGGCCACGACCGCGACTTGAGTGACGGTCAGCAGGCCGATCCGGCCCAGGACGGGCAGCGGGCGCTGGCGCGCCAGTCGCGGCCAGAGCCACAGGGTGGTGACGAGAGCCGCAGCGCCGAGTGCGAGCAGCGAGTTCACCAGCGCTTCGCTGGTCAGTTCCATGCCGTCGGCCTTCCGGTGGGACACTGTCGGTGCACGCCTCATCGTCTGGCGGTCCGTCAGCTCCGGCCACCGCGGCTAGGCTGTCCGGATGCCCGGGCGAGCTGGGAGGGCGGGGGGAGCCGCAGGCAACCGGCGCCCTAGAATGCGGCGTCCACCGTACGTACGGCGTACCGGAGGACCCTGCCGCGCCACGCGGCGGCAGGCCCTCGGCTCCGTCCCCGGCTCCACCGCAGCGCGCCCACGGCACCGGTTTACCGACCGTTTCCGGGTCCTTGGTATGCGCATTGCCTGATGAAGGAAAAGGCATTGAAGGTCCATCACACGTGCTCCCCCGGAGTGACCGGACGGCGTCCCGCAGCCTCTACGCTGAGCTTCCATGAGCGTTCCCGTGTCCGTTGAGCCGAGCCCCGAGCAGCCGCGTCGTCGACGCGGCCTGCAGACGCTTCGCACCCAGGCGGCGGCTGTTCCGAGGGCCTGGCTGCCCGGCGCGGTCGGGTACGCCTGTCTGCTGATCGGCCTGGTCGACATCGCCAGCGCGGTGTTCCCCAAGCTCCGGCACTCCAAGATGCACACCTTCACCGGGCAGCTGCCCGGCGGCACCACCTCGCTGGCCGCGGTCGGGACGATGATGGTCGGCCTGCTGCTGGTGCTGCTCGCGCACGCGCTGCGCCGGCGCAAGCGGCGGGCCTGGCGGGCGGTGTGCGTGCTGCTGCCGGTCGGCGCCGCGCTGCACATCGTGCGCTGGCACCAGGTCGGCCCGGCGGTGGTCTCGCTGGCGGTCTTCGTGGTGATGCTGGTGCACCAGCGCGAGTTCTACGCCAAGGCCGACCCGCGCACCCGCTGGCGGGCGCTGGTCAACCTGATCGTGATGGGCGCCGTCAGCGTGCTGCTCGGCCTGCTGATCGTGAGCACCCGGACCAAGTACGAGATCGGCTACCCGGCCCTGCCCGAGCGCCTCCAGCACGTCGTGTACGGGCTGTTCGGCTTCGAGGGGCCGATCCGGTACAACAACGTCCGGATGTCCGACCTGGTCGCCTACCTGCTCGGCGGGCTGGGCCTGCTGACCGCCTTCACCACCGCCTACCTGGCGCTGCGCCCCGGCAAGCCCAAGCCGGAGCTGACCCCGGAGGACGAGGAGAAGGTCCGCGAGCTGCTCACCCGGCACGGCGAGCGCGACTCGCTCGGCTACTTCGCGCTGCGCCGCGACAAGAGCGTGCTGTTCTCGCCCACCGGCAAGGCCGCGATCTCCTACCGGGTGGTCTCCGGCGTGATGCTGGCCTCCGGCGACCCGGTCGGCGACGTCGAGGCCTGGCCGGGCGCGATCAAGGTGTTCATGGCCGAGGCCCGCGAGCACGCCTGGGTGCCGGCCGTGATGGGCTGCAGCGAGGTCGGCGGCGAGGTCTGGACCCGCGAGGCGGACCTCGACGCGCTGGAGCTGGGCGACGAGGCGATCGTCGACACCGCCACCTTCTCGCTCGCCGGCCGGGCCATGCGCAACGTCCGCCAGATGGTCAAGCGGATCGAGCGCAACGGCTACTCCTGCCAGGTGCGCCGGGTCAGCGACCTCACCCTGGAGGAGAAGCACCGGATCGCCGACGCCGCCGCCCGCTGGCGCGGCACCGACACCGAGCGCGGCTTCTCGATGGCCCTCGGGCGCTTCGGCGACCCGCTGGACGACGACTGCGTGGTGGTCACCGCCCACAAGGCCCCGGAGGAGGGGGAGAGCGGCGACGACCTGAAGGCCGTGCTGCACTTCGTGCCCTGGGGGCCGGACGGCATCTCGCTGGAGCTGATGCGCCGCGACCGCGCGGCCGACCCGGGCCTGAACGAGCTGCTGATCGTCGCCGCCCTCCAGGCCGTGCCCGCGATGGGCGTGCGCCGGGTGTCGCTCAACTTCGCGATGTTCCGCTCGGCGCTGGCCCGCGGTGAGCGGATCGGCGCCGGCCCGGTGCTGCGGGCCTGGCGCGGGCTGCTGGTGTTCCTCTCGCGCTGGTTCCAGATCGAGTCGCTGTACAAGTTCAACGCCAAGTTCCAGCCCGAGTGGGAACCGCGCTTCCTGGTCTTCCCGAACACCCGGGACCTGCCGCGGATCGGCTTCGCCGCGATGCAGGCCGAGGCCTTCATCACCCTCGGCATGCCGCGCTTCGGCCGCCGGCGCCAGCGGGAGGGCCTGATGCCCACCCCGGGCGCCCGCGACGTCACCGAGGCCGCCTGAGGCACCGCCGCGACCAACGGGGCCCCCGCCGAGAATCCTCGGCGGGGGCCCCGTTCGATAATGGGCGCATGAGCAACTCGCCGTCCTTCTCGCTGCCGGCCGGACTGCCGCGGCTCGACCGCTGCGCCGTGATGGGTGTGGTCAACGTCACGCCCGACTCCTTCTCGGACGGCGGCCTCTGGCACGACCCCGCCAAGGCGATCGCGCACGGGCTCGCCCTGCGCGCCCGCGGCGCGGACCTGGTGGACGTCGGGGGCGAGTCCACCCGGCCCGGCTCGCAGCGGGTGCCCGAGGAGGAGGAGCTGCGCCGGGTGCTGCCGGTGGTGCGCGAGCTCGTCGCCGCCGGGGTCGTGGTGTCGGTCGACACCATGCGGGCCTCCGTCGCCGAGCAGGCCGTGGCGGCCGGTGCCGCGCTCGTCAACGACGTCTCCGGCGGGCTCGCCGACCCGGCGATGGCCCGGGTGGTCGCCGACACCGGCGCGCCGTTCGTGGTGATGCACTGGCGCGGCCAGTCCGCGGACATGGAGCGGCTGGCGGTCTACCGGGACGTGGTGACGGACGTCGTCGCCGAGCTGGCCGTCCGGGTGGACGCGCTGCTGGCGGCCGGGGTCAAGGAGGACCAGCTGATCCTCGACCCGGGCCTCGGCTTCGCCAAGACCCCCGAGCACAACTGGGCGCTGCTCGGTCGGCTGGACGCGCTCACCGCGCTCGGCCGTCCCGTCCTCGTCGCCGCATCGCGCAAGCGGTTCCTGGGTACGCTGCTGGCCGACCCGCAAACCGGGGCGCTGCGCCCGGCCCGGGAGCGCGACGACGCGACCGCCGCGGTGTCGGTGCTGTCGGCCCAGGCCGGCGCCTGGGCGGTGCGGGTGCACGACGTGTCCGGCACGGCGGACGCCGTCCGGGTGGTCGCGGCCTGGCAGCACGCGGCCCGGCAAGGGGTGAGGGAGGGTCTGTGACAGGTGACGGCAGGCTGAGCGGCGGAACGGCCGGCCAGGCCCGCGAGGCGGACCTGGAGGCGGTGCTCGCGGCGAACCAGGCGCTCTACCAGGCCCTGGAGGAGGGGGACCTGGAGGCGGTCGAGGACGCCTGGCTGGGGGCCGCGGACGCGGACGACAAGGGCGGCGTGGTGTGCGTGCACCCCGGCTGGCCGGTGCTGCGCGGGCGGGCGCAGGTGACCCGCTCGTACATGCTGATCATGATGAACACGGAGTACATCCAGTTCTTCCTGACGGATGTCGAGGCCGAGGTCCACGGAGATGTGGCCCTTGTCACGTGCACCGAGAACATCCTCTCCGGCGGCGAGGCGGAGGAGGAGGGGGAACTCGGTCCGCTGGTCGGTGGAAAGGTCGTGTCGACGAATCTGTTCCGCCGTACCCCGGGCGGGTGGAAGCTCTGGTCGCACCACGGTTCACCCGTTCTGACCAGCGGCGACGACGAGGACGAGGACTGATTCGGGCGGCCTTCGGAAAACGCGGCCGGGAGGTCGCCCGGGAATTCCCGAGTGGTCACCGAACGTTCACGTCAATCGCCATTCCGGTGCGCGTGGCGACGGTTCGTGCCGGGTAGGACGGTCAGACGTTGTCAGCGCCCGCGGGTAGATTCGAAACGGAGTGGCGGGTGTGCTGCCCGCCTTCGCCCCGCTCGTCCATGCCATTCTCCGGGTGGGGCCCGTCCGACTGGGAGCAGTGATTCGTTTGCTGGACCGCGTCACCCTGCGGGGGCTGCGTGCCCGGGGCAACCACGGCGTCTTCGAGCGCGAGCGCATCGAGGGCCAGACCTTCGTGGTCGACCTCGTGCTGTACCTGGACACCCGCCCCGCCGCGTCCGGCGACGACCTCACCCGCACGGCGCACTACGGCCTCGTGGCCGAGGAGGTCACCGCGATCATCGCGGGGGAGCCGGTCGACCTGATCGAGACCCTGGCCCAGCGCATCGCCGACCAGTGCCTGAAGCACGAAGCGGTCGAGGAGGTCGAGGTGACCGTGCACAAGCCCGACGCCCCGATCACCGTGCCGTTCGACGACGTGACCGTGACCATTCACCGGGGCCGCGCATGACCGCCGCCGTGCGCCCCGTTCCAGTTGCAGAGGGATCTCGATGAGCACCAGCGACCCGACCGCCTCGCCGACCACGTTCGACCTGGAGAGCCGGGTGGACTCCGCCGACACCACACTGCACAGCCAGCGCTGCGCGGTGATCGCACTCGGCAGCAACCTGGGCAACCGCCTGGACACCCTCCAGGGCGCCGTCGACGCGCTCGCCGACACCCCCGGGCTCAAGATCAAGGCCGTCTCCGCGGTCTACGAGACCGAGGCCGTCGGCGGCCCGGACGAGCAGCCCAACTACTACAACGCGGTCGTCGTGCTGCGCACCTCGCTGCCGCCGCGCGACCTGCTGGAGCGCGGCAACGCGATCGAGGACGCCTTCGGGCGGGTCCGGACGGTGCACTGGGGTCCGCGGACCCTGGACGTCGACATCCTGGCCTACGAGGGCGTGCTCAGCGACGACCCGCAGCTGCTGCTGCCGCACCCGCGCTCGCACGAGCGGGCCTTCGTGCTCGCCCCCTGGCTGGACGCCCAGCCGGAGGCCGAGGTGCCCGGGCACGGGCAGGTCGGCGAACTGCTGGACGCGCTCGGCGGCCCGGGCGCGCAGGGCGTCCGGCGGCGGGACGACATCCGGCTGACGCTGCCGGAGTGACCGGCCCCGGCCCGGCGGCCCGGTGAGGGCGGCCGGGGAACTCGACCGGGGGGCCCGGCCGTACGAGTAGGTGTCCGCCGTTCGCGCGGGTGTCCGCCCGGTCGGGCCCGGTACGGTGGCCTGGCGCCGCCGTGCCGGGCCACCGGGCGGCGGCCGGCTCTGGTAACCCCGGGAAGGACCTCCTCCGAGTGAAGCTGCTTCGCCTACGCCTGCTGGTCGGCATCACCGCTGCTACCACGGCGCTGTCCTGGGCCGGTGCCAAGCTCTGGGCCTCCCTGGACACGCTGCCGGCCGTGCCGGTCGCGGCGCCGGTGGTGCTGGCGGCGGTGGCGGTGGTCCTGTTGGCGACCGCCCTCTCGCTGCGGTCCCGGCTGAAGGCGGTGCGCGAGCGGCAGCCCGGCGCGAAGGGCGTCGACCCGCTGCTGGCGGCCCGGGCGGTGGTGCTGGGGCAGGCCAGCGCGCTGGTCTCGGCGGTGGTCACCGGCGTCTACGCGGGCGCGGGGATCTTCCTGCTGGGCGAGCTGGACGTGTCGGCGCGCAAGGACCAGGCCGTCACGGCCGGGCTCGCGGTGCTGGCGGGGGCCGCGGTGATCGCGGCGGCGCTCTGGTTGCAGCACGTGTGCAAGCTGCCGGAGAACCACGACGATCCGGGCGGCCCGGCGCCCTCGCCCCGCTGAACAGGTCTTTTTTCGTGATCTTGAGTGAAACGCCGGGCACGTGCGGTAAAACTTGCGCACTGTCAAGGGCGGAAGAGGACCCTGGGCTGACACGGCCCCAATTCGCACGCTAGTTTCTTGGCATGTCTCGCGGACGCCACCGTCATTCCTCCGTCCTCGGCCGGATCTTCCCCCCCACCGCCGCCGGCGTGCTGCTCGTCGCCGCGCTGGCCGCTCTGCTCTTCAGTCAGGACGCCGTCCTGGTGCGTTCGGTGGGTGTCGCGGCGGTGGTCGCGACGCTCGGCTTCGCGCTGCTGCTGCGGCAGCGGGACAAGGCGGCCCGGGCGGCCGCCGAGATGGCCGCGGCGCAGCGGCTGCGGGCCGAGGAGCGCTTCGAGGAGCAGCTGGCGGAGGCCGAGTACGCGGCGGAGGTCGCCGAGGAGCGGGCCACCCGGTTCGGGCGCCGGCTGACGGCGGAGAAGTCGCGGCTGGCGAAGGCCGAGACCGAGATCGCCCGGCTGCTGCGGGAGCGGGCCGTGGCGGTGGCCGAACAGGCGCTCAAGGAGGCCGAGGCGGCCCAGCGGGCGCTCGCCGCGAGCCGCCCCAAGTATCCGGCCAGCCCGGCCGCGTTCGTCCGTGCCGCGTCCGTGCTGCGGCTGCTGGAGCGGCGGGCGGCGGAGCAGGAGGCGCGGCGGGAGCGGACGGCGGGCTCGGAGGTCGCGCTGCGGGCGCGTACGGCGCCGGCCGCTGCGGCCCCGGCGCCCGCGCCCGCTGTGGTGGCGCCCTCGGTGCCGGCGCCGGTGGCCCCCGCGGTGCCCACTCCGGAGCAGGCTCCGGTGGCACAGGCACAGGCACAGGCACAGGCACAGGCACAGGCACAGGCACAGGCACAGGACCAGGCACAGGCACAGGACCAGGCACAGGCGCCGGTGCGGCCCGCGCCGGTGCGCCCGGCGCTGACCGCCACGGTCGGGCAGCTCGGCGGGACGCCGTCCGCTCCGGTCGCGGCGCCCGCGCCGGTGGAGCGGCAGCGGCCGCGGTCGGCGCAGTCCGGGGCGGTGCGCGGGCCGGGCTTCAGCTTCTTCGGCCGGGGTGCGGGCGCGGCCGTGCGGGCGGCGGCCCCGGCGCCGGCGGTGGGCAGCGTCGCCGAACTGGGCGAGCGCACGGACCTGGCCGACGTGGTGGGCGACGAGGCGGTGGCCGCGCAGGCGAAGGCCGAGGCGCAGGAGGCCCAGGAGGCTCGTGAGGTGCAGGAGGCCGTGGCCGGCTCGCAGGCGTCGCAGCCGGCGGCCGAGCCGGCGCCGGGTGCGCCCGCGGTGGTGGACCTGACCCCGGAGGACGAGACCGAGCTGATCCAGCTGCCGGAGCTGCGTGCCTCGCGCTAAGGGCCCTCTTTCGGATCACGCCGGGCGCGCGACGTGATCCGAAAGAGAGCCCCTAGGGCCTGAGCCCGGGCCGGGTGCGCGAAAGCGGCGCGGGACGTCGGTGTGACCGATGTCCCGCGCCGCTCTCGTTCCGGCGGTGTGCCGGGCCGGGAGGGGCCCGGCGGGGCGTCAGAGCTGGACGCCGAAGTCCTGGGCGATGCCCGCCAGGCCGGAGGCGTAGCCCTGGCCGACGGCGCGGAACTTCCACTCGCCGCCGTTGCGGTAGAGCTCGCCGAAGATCATGGCGGTCTCGGTGGCGGCGTCCTCGGAGAGGTCGTAGCGGGCGATCTCGGCGCCGCCGGCGGCGTTCACCACGCGGATGTACGCGTTGCGGACCTGGCCGAAGCTCTGGCCTCGGGCGACCCCGTCGTAGATGGTGACGGGGAAGGTGATCTTGACGGCCTCGGCCGGCAGGCCGGCCAGGTTGACGTTGATCGACTCGTCGTCGCCGGCGCCCTCACCGGTGCGGTTGTCGCCGGTGTGCACGACGGTGTTGTCCGGGCTGCTGGTGTTGTTGAAGAAGACGAAGTGCCCGTTGGAGAGCACCTTGCCGTCCGCGTTCAGGACGATCGCGCTGGCGTCGAGGTCGAACTCGGTGCCGGTCGTGGTCCGGACGTCCCAGCCCAGGCCGACACTGACCGCGGACAGGCCCGGGGCCTCCTTGGTCAGCGAGACGTTGCCACCCTTGGAAAGGCTCACTGGCATGGCGATTGCAGTCCCTTCGTTCGCTTTTTCCGGGACAACGCAATACCCCGGTGGGTTGGTTCCGCGAAGTCCGTGAATTCTTCGTGGACGCCAATCCACTGGCAAAGGCCTGACAATGCCCTGGTCAGATCCGGGGGAACCGGCCCTGCAGCGACCAGATGTTCGGATTGTCGGCCAGCTCGGGGTGCATATCGAAGAGGTCGGCGAGGGTGTCCTGGAGGAAGTCCCGGGCCTCGCGCCGCAGCTCGCCGTGGCGGACCACGGCGGGCGGCTCGTCCGGCAGCCAGGTCGCGGTGATCTCGACCCAGTTGAAGCGGCGGGCGAACCGCAGCAGCTCGGTGTTCTGGGTGAAGTCGAGGTCCGCGGTCTGCACCCGGGCGGCCCGGCCGCCGTCCGGGTCGCGGTCCAGCTCCTCGGCGATGTCGCACAGCGCCCAGGCGAAGTCGAGCACCGGCACCCACCCCCAGCCGGTGGACAGCTCGGCGCCCTCGGCGTCCAGGTAGACGTCGCCGCAGAACAGGTCGTACCGCAGGGACCGCACCGGGGCGGAGCGGTAGTCCGTCTGCGGGGGGTCGGGGAAGCGGTTGGAGAGGGAGTAGCCGAGCTCGATCACGTACGCCATTGTCCGGGCTGCGGGCGGTGGAGCGGAACCGGGCCGCCGGCCGTCGCGGATAACCGGGTGACCGGGCGGTGCGGGCGCGGGATGATGGACGCATGCCCGAGCCCATCCGCGTACGGGGGTCGGTGGTCGTCCCCGACACCGAGCTCGTCTGGCGCTTCTCGCGTTCCTCCGGCCCCGGTGGCCAGCACGTCAACACCTCCGACAGCAAGGCCGAGCTGCGCTACGACCTGGCGGCGTCCAAGGCGCTGCCCGAGGTGTGGCGCGAGCGCGCGCTGGAGCGGCTGGCCGGGCGGCTGGTGGACGGCCGGGTGCTGGTGATCCAGGCCTCGGAGTTCCGCTCGCAGTGGCGCAACCGGGAGGCGGCCGCGGCCCGGCTGTCGGCGGTGCTGACCGAGGCGTGCGCGCCGCCGCCGAAGTCCCGCCGGGCGACCAGGCCGAGCCGGGGGATGGTCGAGCGCCGGTTGTCCAACAAGCGGCGCCGCTCCGAGCTGAAGCAGGGGCGGCAGTCGCCGCGGGGCGGCGAGTAGCCGGGGCGGCTCAGCCGAGGGCGCGGTAGCCGCCGCGGAAGTAGAGCAGCGGCCGGCCGGCCGGGCTGGGTACCGCGGCCTCCAGGACGCGGCCGAGCAGCAGGGTGTGGTCGCCCGCCGGTATCCGCTGTTCGGTGCGGCACTCGACGGTGGCGAGCGCGCCGTCGATCAGCGGGGCGCCGGAGCGGGGGCCGCGGTGGTGCGGGGTGTCCGCGAACAGCAGCCGGTCGCTGAGCCGGCCCTTCATGGCGAAGCGGGAGCCGAGCGCCTTCTGCCCCTCGGTGAGCAGCGAGACCGCCCAGGTGTCGGTGCGGGAGAGCACCTCGTCCATCCGGGAGTCCTCGCGGACCGAGATCAGGACCAGCGGCGGCTCCAGCGACACGGACAGGAAGGACGTGGCGGTCATGCCGACGTCCTCGCCGTCCTCCGGATCGTGGACGGTCACCAGGCTCACGCCGGAGGCGAGCTGGGAGAGTGCCGCCCGGAACTCGTCGGGCGTGGCGTGGGAGGCAGCTTCGGGCTGCGGGGACGAGTACACGTACCGCACGGTAGTCGGCGTCCGCCGGAATCGGCATCGGGCCGAGGTCGTAGGACCAGCGGCGCACGGGGCGGGGTTGCGGCCGGGTTCGGGACTCACCCTCAGGAGTGAAGCAAGGGGCCTGCCGGGCGGCAGCGGGCTTCAGCGCGAGGCCGATGCGGTCGACCAAGGGAAATATTCCGATAGCGCTTTATGTCCCGCTATGGGGCGGATGAGCTGATTAAGGGTGCATTAGTGTCGTGTGATTTAAGTCACAAGTGATGGCCTATTGCTGACCGAGCGTGCCGAACGCTGTGCTCCCTGTGATTCAGTTCTTCTGGCAATCGGACGATAACCAATCAAGAACTATCCGAAGCAGCCGGGGAGCCCCCGCATGGAAGCCGAGTCGGAGCCGTACGTCCGTCTCGCGACCCTCCGCACCTTGCACCGGGTCGTGGCGGACCTCAACGCTGCCCGCAGCCTGGCGGGCACGCTGCAGGCCGTCGTCGAGGGTGCGGTGCACGGGCTCGGCTTCGACGCCGCCGCGGTCAGCCTGGTCCGCCCGGACGGGGACCTCGTGGTGGCGGCCGTCTGGGAGCTGGAGGAGAGCACCATGGGCGGCCCCTCCGTCCTGCTCGGTCAGGTCGGCTCCCGGGAGTCCTGGGACCGACTGCTCGGCGTCAGCGACCACTGGGGCACCCTGCGCTTCCTGCCGTACGACCGCGGCTGGGCCGTCGCCAGCGACATCCCGCGCTGGATCGGGGACGGCCCGCTGCCCGTCTACGCCAACGACTGGCACCCCGCCGACGGGCTGCTCGCCCCGATGTACAGCGCCGGCGGCGACCTGCTCGGCGTCCTCTCGGTGGACCGCCCGCGCAGCGGCAAGCGGCCCGGGGCGTGGACCCGCGAGGCGCTGGAGATGTTCTCGCTGCAGGCCTCCATCGCGATCGGCAACGCCCGGCTGCGGGCCGAGATGCAGCGCGCGCTGGCCCGCCTGGAGAAGGAGCAGCAGGCCCTGCGGGCCAGCGAGGAGAGCTTCCGCCAGGCCTTCGAGTACGCGCCCAGCGGGATGGCCATCACCGAACTGCACGGCGCCGGGCGCGGCCAGCTGACCAGGGTCAACGACGCGCTCTGTCGCCTGCTCGGCCGACCCCGCGCGGTGCTGCGCCAGCAGAGCTTCGCCGACCTCGTGCACCCGGAGGACCGGGCGCTGCTGGAGCGCACCAGCGCCGAGAGCGGCCGGGCGGAACTGCGGTTGTCCCGGCGGGACGGCGGCTACCAGTGGGTGTGCCTGCGCAACTCGATCGTGGCGGACGCGGCCGAGGGCCCGAGCTTCCTGCTCACCCACGTCGAGGACATCGAGGACCGCAAGCGGCACGAGTTCCAGCTCGCCCACCGGGCCAGCCACGACGCGCTCACCGGCCTGCCGAACGGCGCCGAACTGAAGGCCCGGCTGGGCCGCCGGCTCTGTGCCGAGCCGCAGACCGTCGGGGCCCCCGCCGGGCCGGGCGAGCCGGCCTACCCGGCGCCGTACGGCTACCCGGCCGACTCCTACAGCGCGCACGCCGCGTACGACCGGTTGGAGGGCGCGGACCCGTACGGCGGGCCGGTGCACGGCTACGGGATGCCCGAGGGCGGCCCGCCGTACGGCCTCGCCCCGGGCTACGGGGAGCACGTGCACGCGGTGGTCCCGGCCGACCAGGGCCCGGGCGGCGAGGCGTGGTCCGCACCGTTCCGCTCCGGCGTCGCGGCGTCGCTGGACAAGGGGCTCGCGGTGCTCTTCTGCGACCTGGACGGCTTCAAGTCGATCAACGACCGGTTCGGCCACAACGCGGGCGACGCGGTGCTGGTCGAGGTCGCCCGGCGGCTGAGCCAGGCCGTCCGGGACGGCGACACGGTGGCCCGGCTCGGCGGCGACGAGTTCGTCGTGCTGGCCGACGGGATCGGCCGCGAGGAGGCCAAGGACCTGGCCCACCGGCTGCGGGGCGCCATCATCCCGCCGATGCGGATCGACGGCCGGGCGATGCGGGTGGGGGTGAGCCTCGGGGTCGGCTGGGCGGGCTGCGGGATGAGTATCGAGGAGGTGCTGCACACCGCGGACGAGCGGATGTACGACGAGAAGCGGGCCCGGGGCGGCGCGGTGCGCGGCGCGCGGGGCGAGCGTTCGCACCGACGGGCGGGCTGAACCCCGCCGGTCCTGGTTACCCACGGGTTGTCAAGGGCTCTTTTCCGGCTGTCACAAAGGACAGGTAGGGTTCCCGGGTACGACAGCGTCCATGATCTGCGCCGGCGGCCCCGCATCCCGGCGGCGCGAACCGGATGGGGGAGTTGACCACCGTGACGACCGCCGGCAACAACGGAGCGCCCGAGGGCGGTGCCCCGCAGGACGACGACCCGTTCGGCTACCTCTACCGCCCGGCGGAGGGTGCCTCCGGGCAGCCGGCCGAGCCACAGCAGGGCGTGCCCCGGACGCCGTACAGCCGTCCGATGGAGGTCGGCCGGGCCCAGTACGGGCAACAGCCCTACCAGCCGCGGCCGCAGCAGCCCCAGTACGGCCAGCAGGCGGGGCCGCAGCAGGGCTACCCCGGCGGCCAGCAGCCGTACCCGCCGCAGCAACAGCAGCCCGAGTACGGCACCGCGCCCACCCAGCAGACCCGTTACGCCGAGCACTCCCGGCCGCAGCCGGGGGAGGACCGGTCGAGCAGCGGCCGGAGCAAGGGCGCGGTGATCGGCGCGGTCGCGGTGGTCGCGGCCATAGCGATCGGCGCGGGGATCGCGCTCTCCACGGGCGACCCGGACGGCGACAAGACCGCCAAGGGCGGCGCCCAGACCACCGCCGCGGCTCCTCCCAGCACCCCGGCGACCGGCAGTTCGTCCCCGACCGCCTCGGCCTCGGCGAGCACCACCGCCCCGGCCGGCCCGTTGACCGTGGACGCGGGCCAGCTCCAGGCCCAGAACGCGCCGTCCGGCAACGGCGTCAAGGGCGCCAAGTCCGCCGACGGCAGCTACCTGACGCTCCAGCCGGGCGGCTCGGTGACCTGGAGCGGCGAGGTCGCCGCGGCCGGCACCTACAAGCTGAACGTGCACTACAACAACACCGGCGGGGACCTGAAGGGCGCCGCCTCGGTGAACGGCAAGGACTGGCCGAGCGGGCTGCTCTTCAAGAACTACGCGTCCGGCAAGGACCCGGCGTCCTCCTGGTTCAACACCTGGATACTCCCGCAGCTCCAGGCCGGGGCGAACACCATCACCTTCACCGTGCCCTCCGGTTCGATCCTGATCGACCAGATCACCCTCGAACCGAATGCGACCGGTTGATCGGCAGAGCGGCTGACCGGCTGACCGGCTGAGCCGGAACGCGAGACGGCCGCCCGACCCCGTGGGGGAAGGGCGGCCGTCGGCGTTCCGGCGGGCCGTCAGGAGGGCTTCACCACGTCGAAGCGCTCGCCGCCGAGGACCCAGCGGCCGCGGCGCATGACGGCGACCAGGTCGTAGCCCTCGGAGTCGAGCACCACCAGGTCGGCCTGCTTGCCGGCCTCCAGCGAGCCGATCGAGTCGGCGAGGCCCAGCAGGCGGGCCGGGGTGGCGGACAGCGACTCGACGGTCTGGTTCAGCGTCAGGCCGTCGACGGTGAGCGAGCGCTTGAACGCGACGTCCAGGGTGAGCGTGGAGCCCGCGATGGCGCCGCCCTCGACCAGCCGGGCGACGCCGTCCTTGACCTCGACCTGGAGCGGGCCGAGCGGGTAGAGGCCGTCGCCCATGCCGGCCGCGCCCATCGCGTCGGTGATCAGGGCGAC
>NZ_JBIVJF010000035.1:0-71916 GCF_044750105.1 Kitasatospora sp. NPDC088861 | reverse complement strand
GGTACTGCAGGGGGGACCCTGTGGGAGAGTAGGACGCCGCCGAACAATCATTCACAGAGAACCCCCATCCGGGAAACCGGATGGGGGTTCTTTGCATTTCCGGATAATCTCAACAATCCGCTCGGGCTATGTCCACCCGCAGGTGGTGCTAGGACCACCTCGCAATTGGGGTGGCATGGCCAGTGCCTGGAGCGGGTCGTTCGTGAACACTTGTGGAGGACGATCGAGACCGGCATCAGGAGTTTCCGTGGCAACAGCGAGTCGAACGAGCGGCGTGACCGTGCGCGCGCAGGCCGAGGCGGCCGTCGCGTCGGGCGGCCAGGGGCTGGTGCGGCTGGCCCTCCTGGTGGTGGGCGCGGTGCCGGGGCTGGTGCTGCCGGTGGGAGCGGCGGTGGCGGCAGGTGGGGTCACGGCCTCGGTCTTCCAGGATTCCTACTACCCGGTGGTCCTGTTCGGCCTCGCGGTGGCGGCCGTCGCCGGCGCCCTGGTGGCGGTCCTGTTCGTGCGCCGGACGGCGAGCCGGACGCGCCAGCAGCTGGAGCGCTGGTACGGCATCCGCCTGCCGGCCGTGTACCAGCCCCGGCCCGCGTTGGAGCTGGACGAACGTGGGCATTGGTGGACGGGCTACTCGTACCACCGTTCCCGGACGGTCGCGAAGTACGCGCAACTGCTGCACTGGGGCGCCCGGGACCGGACCACCCGGTCGGAGGTGGCCTGGCTGGCCATCAGCCCCGTCCTGGTGGTGGCGCTGGCGGGTCCGGTGGCCATTCTGATGGTGCTGGGCGTGGCCTGCATCCTGACGCCGCTGCCTGTGGACGGGTTCGGGCCGGTGCCCGCGCGCCTGGTGTCGGTCCTGCTGAGCGCCGCGCTCGGGCTCGGCATGGTTGCGGTCGGGGTGCTCGTGGCACCGTACGCGGTGCGCGGGTACGCCGAGGTGGCCCGCCGGGTACTGGACCAGGACGGCCGGGCGACGCACGCCCAGCTGACCAGGCGGGTGGCCGAGCTGACCGAGACCAGGGCGGACGCGGTCGGCGACCAGGCGGCGGAGCTGCGGCGGATCGAGCGGGACCTGCACGACGGCGCGCAGGCGCGACTGGTCGCGATAGGGATGACGCTGGGCACGATCGAGCACCTGATGGACACCGATCAGGCAGCAGCTCGGGAGTTGCTCTCCGAGGCGCGGCAGTCCTCGGCCCGGGCGCTCCAGGAACTGCGGGACCTCGTTCGCGGCATTCACCCACCGGTGCTCGCCGAGCGTGGACTGGGCGACGCCGTGCGCGCCTTGGCGCTGGACAGCGCCCTGCCGACCGAGGTGTGCGTGAGCCTGCCGGACCGTCCGCCGGCGCCGGTGGAGGCGGCGGCCTACTTCAGCATCTGCGAGCTGCTGGCCAATGCGGCCAAGCACTCCGGGGCGGAGCAGGTGTGGGTGGACATCCTGTACCGGGCCGGGCTCCTGCGGATCACGGTGACGGACGACGGGGTGGGCGTGGCGGATCCGTCGCGGGGCACCGGCCTGCGCGGGATCGAGCGGCGATTGGGTACCTTCGACGGTGTCCTCGCCATCGACAGCACGTCGGGCGGTCCGACCACCATCACCTTGGAGCTGCCGTGCGAGTTGTCCTCGCCGAGGACCTCTACCTCCTTCGCGAAGGCCTGATCCGACTGCTGGAAGCGCACGGTTTCACCATCGCCGCGGCCGTGGAGACGGGCCCCGAACTGCTGGAGGCGTTGCTGACCCACCGGCCGGACGTGGCCGTGGTCGACGTCCGGCTGCCCCCGACGCTCACCGACGAGGGGCTGCAGGCGGCGCTGAAGGCCCGCAAGGAGATCCAGGGCCTGCCGGTGCTGGTGCTGTCGCAGCACGTCCAGCAGCTGTACGCGCGGGAACTGCTGGCCGACGGCACCGGCGGGATCGGATACCTGCTGAAGGACCGGGTGTTCAACGCCGACCAGTTCATCGACGCGGTCCGCCGGGTGGCGGCCGGCGGAACGGCGATGGACCCGGACGTGATCGCGAAGCTGATGCAGATCACCTCGCGTCGGCCCGGCCCGTTGCTGCGGCTGTCCCCGCGCGAGCGCGAGGTACTGGAGCTGATGGCCGAGGGCTGCTCCAACTCGGCGATCGCCGCCCGCCTGGCGGTCAGCGACGGCGCGGTGGCCAAGCACATCGCCAACATCTTCACCAAGCTCGAACTGGCCCCGGCCGAGGACGCCAACCGCCGGGTGCTCGCGGTGCTGACCTACCTCAACGGAACGGCCGGGCCGAAGGGCTGACGATCCGCCCGGTCCACGGCGGGCCGGTCGTCAGCCCCGGACGGTGACACGCCAGGCTGCGGAAACGCTGAAACAGGTGTACGAGTAAACTCCGGTGGGCCGAGCCCGGAGGTCGCTCAGCCGTCCGGCGCCCCGACAAGCGGGAACCGGCAGCCGAGGCAGCGTACGGCAGCAGCCGACATCCAGGGGTTGATAGACGTAATGGCACGCCCAACGCTCACCAAGGCCCATCGGGGCCTGCTCGGCCTGGTCGCGGCCGGCGCCTGCATCATTTCGGGCATCGGCTTCGCGGGCTCGTACAACGCGGTGCGCGAACTGGCCCAGGAGAAGGGCTTCGGGGCCTTCTCCTACGCCTTTCCGATCGGCGTCGACGCCGGCATCGTCGTGCTCCTCTCGCTCGACCTGGTACTGACCTGGCTGCGGATTCCCTTCCCGATGCTGCGGCAGACCGCCTGGGTGCTGACCGTCGCCACCATCGCCTTCAACGCGGCCGCCTCCTGGGGCGATCCACTTGGCATGGGGATGCACGCCGTCATCCCGGTGCTCTTCGTGGTCGTGGTCGAGGCCTCCCGGCACGCGGTCGGCCGAATCGCGGCGATCACGGCCGACCGGCACATGGACTCGGTCCGGGTGATGCGCTGGCTGCTCTCCCCGGTGCCGACCTTCAAGCTCTGGCGCCGGATGAAGCTCTGGGAGCTGCGCTCCTACGACGAGGTCGTCCGGCTGGAGCAGAACCGCCTGGTCTACCGGGCGCAGCTGCGCTTCCGGTACGGCCGCGGCTGGCGCCGCTCGGCGCCGATCCAGGCCCTGCTGCCGCTCAAGCTGGCCAAGTACGGGGTGCCGCTGGACCCGACGCTGTTCGACCGTCTGGACGAGGAGGCGCGCGAGCGCGAGGCTCGGGAGGTTCTGGCGGAGAAGGAGGCGCTGGAGCTCCAGCGGCAGGACGGCCGCGCCGCCACGGCCATCGCCCAGGCCGAGGCCGCCGCGCCCGCGGCTCCCGTCGCCGCCGCCCCGGCTCCCGCTTCGGCCCGCCCGGAGCCGGTCCAGCAGCCGCAGCAGATACAGCAGGTCCAACCCCAGGCCCAGACCCAACCCCAGCCCGAACCGGCCCCGGCCCCGGCCCCGGCTCCGGTCGCCGTCGCGCCGATGTCCGCCGAGGTGGCCGCGCCGATGCTGGCGAAGCTGGCGGCCGTCCGGCTGCGCGCCGCGCAGGAGCCGGACGGAGTGGCGCAGGAGGCCCCGCAGCCGCACCGCGAGGAGCTGAACGTGTGGACCGAGCGCCCGGTGCGCACCACGGGCCACCCGTCCGACGCCGCCCCCGGCGGGCGGGTGCCCGGCCAGGCCTCGCCGTGGTTCAAGCCCCCGCGCCCGGTCGCCGAGGAGCCGGTCCTCCCGCAGCAGCCCCAGGCCCAGGTCGCTCAGGCGGCGGGGCTCGCCGCCGAGCCGCAGCCCCGCCACCCCGGGCAGCCCGTCCCGGCCGGGCAGCCCGCTCAGGCCGAGCAGCCCGTCCACGGCGAGGAGTTCGTCGCGGCCGAGCAGTTCCCCGTCCACGACGAGGAGTCCGCGCCCCGCTCGGCTCCGTCCCGGCTGGATCCGGACCTGGCCTATGACGCCCTGGTCAGCTACATGGACAACCACGAGCACCAGCCCGACCCACAGCGCCTCGCCGAGTGGCTGACCAAGCAGTACGGCGTCACCGGCAACCGCCCGGACGGCTCGGTCCACCCCAAGGACGTCGCCGAGCTCTACCCGCAGCTGCGCGACCGCTACGCCGCCGCCGGGAGGGACTGACCCGGGCCGCCTCGGCCGGACGCTCCGTCGAATGCTCCTCCGCCCACCGCTCGGTCGGCCATTGACGCCCGGTCCGACCGGAGCTACCTTCGCCTCAACAAACTGTTGAAGTGCTGGTCCGGCGTGGAGGAGTGCGGATGTCGCAGGTCGAGGTCGACGGTAACGGACCGACGGGCGGGGCCTCCTTCTCCGCCGCCGCCCGCGCCGCCGTGGAGGCGCTGCTCGCCCCGGTCGACGCCGACCTGGCGCGCCGCTACCCCGGCGACACCGGGACCAGGCAGCCGGTGCACACCGTCTACGTCCCGGCCGACGCCTTCGCCGCCGACACCGTAAGGGAGTGGGGCCGCCAGGCCCTGGAGGCCTTCGACACCCACGCCGGCACCCCCGCCGAGCTGGCCCGTGCCCTCGGCGTGGCCGACGACGAACTGCTCGCCGACGTGCACGCCCGGGTCCGCGCCAAGCTGGAGCGCGAGCCGGTCGAGGACCTGCGGATCGACTTCGAGGACGGCTACGGACCCCGCCCGGACGCCGAGGAGGACGCCGCCGCCGTTCGCGCCGCCGAACTGGTCGCCGCCGCCGTGGCCGAGGGCACCGCACCGCCGTACCTCGGCATCCGGATCAAGTGCATGGAGGCGGCCGTCCGCGACCGCGGCATCCGCACCCTGGAACTGTTCCTGGCCACCCTGCTGGCCGGCGGCGGCGGCCTGCCGGACGGCCTGGTCCTCACCCTGCCCAAGGTGACCTACGCCGAGCAGGTCACCGCGCTGGTCCGGCTGCTGGAGGACTTCGAGCGCCGTGCCGGGCTGCCCGCCGGCCGGATCGGCTTCGAGATCCAGATCGAGACCACCCAGGCCATCCTCGGCCCGGACGGCCGGGCCACCGTGGCCCGGATGATCGAGGCGGCCGAGGGCCGCGCCACCGGGCTGCACTACGGCACCTTCGACTACAGCGCCTCCTGCGGCGTCAGCGCGGCCCACCAGAGCATGGACCACCCGGTCGCCGACCACGCGAAGGCGGTCATGCAGGTGGCCGCGTCCGGCACCGGCGTCCGGCTCTCCGACGGCTCGACCAACGTCATCCCGACCGGCTCCACCGAACAGGTGCACGCCGCCTGGAAGCTCCACCACGACCTGGTCCGCCGCTCGCTGGCCCGCGCCTACCACCAGGGCTGGGACATGCACCCGGCGCACCTGCCGACCCGCTACGTCGCGGTGTACTCCTTCTACCGCGAGGGCCTGGCGGCCGCCGCCGCCCGGCTGGCCGCGTACGTCGCCAAGGCGGGTGGCGACGTGATGGACGAGCCGGCCACCGCCCGGGCGCTCAGCGGCTACCTGCTGCGCGGCCTGGACTGCGGCGCCGTCGACCCGGCCGAGGTCACCGCGCTGACCGGCCTGGACCGCGCCCGGTTGGACGCCCTGGCCGGGCGCTGACCCCGCGACCGGCCGACGAAGCCCGGCCAGGGCCTGTGGCGTGTCTTGTGGGTCAGGCCGGGACCGACCTGACCCACAAGACACGCCCTAAGCTGGCGGTGCCGCCCCGGGACGCCCGGGGTGTGCGCCGCCAGCCGTCGCCGTTTCCGGGAGAACCACCGCGTCATGTCCGCCACGCCGGAACCGACCGCCAGGCCGTACCTCACCATCCGGCGGGCCGGCAGTCACGAGACCGAGATCAAGAAGTCCCGGTTCATCTGCCACCTCGCCCGGGTCGCCGACGAGGAGGAGGCGCAGGCCTTCATCGCCGGCATCCGCAAGCAGTACTGGGACGCGCGGCACAACTGCACCGCCTTCGTGGTCGGCGACGAGCAGCGCCGCGAGCGTTCCAGCGACGACGGCGAGCCCGGCGGCACCGCCGGGGTGCCGATGCTGGAGGTGCTGCGTCGACGCGGCCTGACCGACACCGCCGCCGTGGTGACCAGGTACTTCGGCGGCATCAAGCTCGGCGCGGGCGGCCTGGTGCGGGCGTACGGGAACGCGGTGTCCGAGGCGGTGGACGAGGTCGGTCTGCTGGAGCGGCGGCCGGTGGCGCTGCTCGCGGTGACGGCCGACCACGTGCGCGCGGGGCGGGTGGAGAACGACCTGCGGGCGGCCGGGTACACGGTCAGCGACCTGGCCTACGAACCGGCCGGGGTGCGGATCGAGGTGGGCGTACCGCAGCCGGAGGTGTCGGCCTTCCACGCCTGGCTGGCCGAGGCGACCGGCGGTACCGCCGTCGCGGTCCCGGCCGGCCGGACGTACGTCGAGGTGCCGGTCTGATGCCGGAGCAGACGGGCGGCGGCGCTTTCGGCCACCTATTCGGCCAGATCGCGGCCGATCCGTTTCGGAGCCTTGCGGGGCGTGCCTAGCCTGGTCCGGTCGTCGAGCAGGAAGCCGCCCCGAGATGCCCGTCGTCCAGACCGTCACCCTGCCGCCGGGGGCCAGCACCGGCTGGCACTACCACCCGGGCCGGGTGGACGTGGTGGTGCTGTCCGGGACGCTGACCCGGACCCTGCATGACGGCCGGGTCGAGGTCAGCCGGGCCGGGGACTCGCTGGTCGAGGAGGCCGGACCGGTCCACGTCCACGTGGGGCGCAACCTCGGGGACGAGCCCGTGGTGCTGATCGCGAGCTACGCCGCCCCGGCCGGTTGCGCGTTGGCGGTGCCGGTCGCGGAGCCCGAGTGGAGTCGCAGCGGTGCCCGGCCCGCCGAGGCCTGACCCGCCGATGTCCGAGCAGGGCCGCTCCGGTGCTGTCGCTCGTCGCCCGGCGATGAGGGCGGGTCGGACCGGGAGCCGCGCCACGCGGTGCGCGGCTTGAGCAGATTCACCCGAACGTATTGACGTGGCCCGGAGTTGGAACTTCCGCTCCGGGCCGTGGCGTTTCCTGGGCAAGGATCCGGCCGAACCGGACGAATAACCCATCGATGGAGGACACCAGACCCCACCCCGCACCACGGAGGTATGCGCATGACCTCAGACCGCTTTTCGTCGCCCGCCGGCGCCGACCTGACCGGCCCCGCGACGCCCTACCGGATGACCGTCACCACCACCCTCCCGCACCGCGAGGCCGTCGCCCTGGCCGACGAGCAGCTCGCCGCCTGGCTGAAACAGGAAGGCTGCGAGGAGCCCCCGCCGGCTCCCCGCGCCCTCACCGGGCCGCCCCCGGCCGGATCGGCCTCGACGGGGACGGCTCCAAGCCGACCGGAACCGCCCGAACTGACGCCCCCTGGACTGACGACGTCCGGACCGGCGCAGTCCCGATCGGCCCCCGCCGCCGAGCGACTGCGCCTGGGCGACCGCGTCCTGCTCGACCGAGACCGGGGCCCGCTGCGCGGCGGCCCGGCCGCCGGCCGCTACGACCGCCGACGCCTGCGCACCCCGACCCCGCACGGCACCCAGCAGCTCACCCTGACCGTGGCCACCGGGGCCGACGGCCCCACCTGGGTCCGGCTGGAGGCCGAGACGCACAGCACCGGCAACGGCGTGCGGACCCCCTGCCGGGTGCCGGTGCCCGAACTCGCCCGCACCCTCCTGCCGCTGCTCGACGCCACCGATGGCCCGGCTGCCGTCCATCCGGCTCCCCGGGTGATCACCGCCGGCGAGGTCGACGGCCTGATCGACGAGCTCTGCGACCCGGAGCGCCGGCTGCCCGTCGTGGTCGCCAGCGTCCCGGTGAACCTCCCGCTCGACCGCTGGGTCGAGGACGTCGTCCGCCCGCTCTGCCACCAGCTGCCCGGCCTGGCCACCGCCTACGTCCTGGACCCGGGCGCCCGGACGGGGTTCAACGTCGCGCTGGAGTACCACAGCGTCTACGGCGGAGCGGTGCGCACCTACCTGCCCGAGGTCGACCCCGCCTCCCGGTGCGACGGCGCCCGGCACCCGGTGCTCGCCCGGGGGCGAATAGAGCAGGACATCCGCCGTGCGGCCGGGCTGCTCGCCCGCGAGCCGCGCCGGCTCGCCGCCGACCTGCCGCTGCCGCCCCCGCTGGCGGCCGTCCCGGTGCTGCGGGTCGCCCCGGCGCCTCCCCGCGCGGCCGTCAGCCCGGCTGGGGACCCGGCCGCCGCCCGCGCCGAGCTGGCCGCGCTGGTCCGGGAGGAGCAGCAGGACCGGGCCGAGCAGCAGGCCAGGGCCGACGAGCTGGAGCGGGTCCGGCGCACCCTGCGCCACGAGCGCCGGGACAACCGCGTGGGTCGGGAGAACCGGGACAAGCAGGACGGCCGCGAGGGTCATGAGGGCCGCGACCGTCCGGAGCTCCGCGAGCGCCACGACGGTCGGGACAGCCGGGACGGCCACGTACGGGCCGGCTCCCGCGCCCTCACCGGGCGCCACTGCATCCTCCAGGGCGCCGCCGGGCACTTCGCCGCCAAGCCGTCCGCCCGGCCCGCGAAGCCGGAGACCTTCACCGAACTCATGGCCAGGATCGACGAGTTCCCGCTGCTGACCTTCACCGGTGACCAGAAGAACGCGCTCGCCCTGGACGGGCTCCGGTGCTCCGGCGCAGGCTGGGCCCGGCTCGCCTGGGACGGGCTGACCGCCCTTCAGGAGTACGCCGAGGCGGCGGTCCGCGGCGCGGCCGGCGGCGACTTCAAACAGTGGTGCGAGCACACCCCGGAGGGCTGCCACCACTTCCCGCCCCGCAAGGCGGTGCGCGGGGAGTCCCGGACGGTGTTCAGTCACACCAAGTGGAAGCGCGAACGGATGCTGCCCGTCCCGGAGAGCGTGGACGCCTCCCGGCGCGCCTTCATGGGCGCACACCTGCGGATCGGCGGCGGCCGTACCGCGCCCCGGCTGCACTACCTCGACGACTGCTCGGGCAGTGGCCGGATCTATGTCGGCTACATCGGCCTGCACCTGACCAACACCCGGACCAACTGAGAGGCTGGGCTGACCACTGCCGCCCGTTCGGTGGACAATGTCCGGCAGGGGCGGGCCGCAGGGTCGCCGGCCGCCCCGGGCAGGCGCCGGACGAGCATGGGGGAACGACGACCGATGCAGCACTCAGCAGACGGCCAGCCCGACGGCACCGCCACCGTCCAGTTCCCCCGGCCGGGCTTCCTCGCCTCGGTCTTCAGAGAGCTCAACACCGACCAGGGGCAGGGCCTGGACCCGGACGCCGCTGGCCCCGGCCCGGCCGCCCCCGGTACGTCCGGTGACGTCATGCCCGATGACGGTGCGTCCGGTGGTGACGTGTCCGATGACGGCACGTCCGGTGGTGCGGCGTCCGGCGACGGCCCGGCCGAGCCCGAGGAGTCCATCGCCGCCCACGGCCGGGCCGCCGCCCTGACCCACCACCGCACGCTCACCGTCCAGGCCGAGCACGACCGGCTGGCCGACCTGCTCCGGCGGGCCGCACTGCCCGTCTCGGCCATGGACTTCGAGAGCCAGCTGCGCCACTACGAGCCCCGCCCCTACCCGGCCGACGGGCCGGAGACCGGCAGTGAGGCCGAGCCCCGCTGGGCGGACTTCGCGCCCGCCGGGCCGGCCACCGCCGACCCCGACGGCGCCCCGGCCCGCCGCCTGCTCGACTCCGGCTACCAGCGCGAACTCGCCCAGGCCCGGCTGGCCCACCAGCGTTCCCTGCGCGAGTGGCGCACCCGCCGGGCCGAGGCCGGCAACCCAGCCGCCGACGAGTCCCGGCGCGTCCACGAGGCGGCCGAGGAGGCCCGGGCCCGCGCCGTGCGGGAATACAACGAGAGCCTGGAGGAGTGCCGGCGGGCCTACCGGCTGTCCGAGCCGGCCGCCGTGGAGTCTCTGCTGGAGCGGGCGCTCGCCGCCGCCGAGACCGCCACCCAGGACCTGCCCGCCCCCTGCCGGGCGGTCTTCCGCCCGCTCACCCGCACCGCCGTGCTGGACATCGACCTGCCGCCGCTCGACCTGGTGCCCTCGCTCACCGGCTACCGGCTCGCCCCGGACGGCGACATCGTCCCGGTCCCGCGCCCGCCGGCGGACCGGGCCACCGACTATCTGCGCCTGGTCGCCCGGCTCGCCCTGCGCGCCCTCCAGGCCGCCGACGCCGTCGACACCGACGAGATACTCGCGGGCGTCGTGCTCAACGGCTGGCTGCGCGAGCCCGGCGCCGCCGAGCCGCTCTGCCTGGTCAGCGTGGACGCCGACCGCGACGCACTGGCCCGCACCCGGCTGCTGCCGCCCGCCACCCCGTACGAGGAGCGCGACGACGAAGGCGTCTACGCCGACGCCGAGCAGGACGAGGCGCTCGTCCGGCTGCGCCAGCTCGGCGCCGCCGTCACCCCGGACCCGTACGGCCGCGTGGGCGTGCAGCCCGCCGCGCAGGCGGGTGCCGCCGTACCGGCCGCACCCGATCTGTCCGCGAACGAGTTCGCCCAGCTGGTGCGCGACCTGCTCACCCGCGGCGGGCTCGCCGAGTGGAGCGTGCGGCTGCGCGGCCCGGCCGGACTGGTCGCCACCGGCGAGGGGGCCCCGGGCAGCGCTCTGCCCGGCCGCTGGGTGGTCTGGGCCTCCCGGGGCGCCACGCCGGTCAGCGCGGAGGAGATCGCCACCCTGGCCGAGGCCGTTCAGGAGGAGTCCGCCGAGCGCGGCCTGCGGCTGACCACCGGCCGCTTCGCCGACGAGGCCCTCGACCTCACCGGCGAGGAGAGCCACCGGCACATCCACCTGGTCGACGGCGACGGCGTGAGCGAACTCGCCCGCACCCACCTCGGCCTGCCCCTCGCCGCCGGCCGCTGACCCCACCTCCGGTCCCCGCCCCCACCCTCGTCCTCGTCCCCGTCCCCGTCTTCGCAGCTCACCCCGACGGACCGCCCGGCGGGCGCGCCCCCGCACCCGACCCGAGGCTGGGGAACGGGCACCGGCGGAGCAGCGGCACCCCGGGCGATCACCGTCGAACGGTCGTCCGATACGGTCGGCGGTCGGCCCGGCCACGGGCGGACCCCAGGGGGAGAGGAATGGGCAGAGCGCCCGGCAGACCACACGGCGGCACCCGCCGGCGCCCGCACGGCGGATCGACCCACCCGGAGGCGGCCCGGTGACCGCCGTCCTGGTCGCCGCCGGGGCGTTCCTGATGACCCTGATCGGCGGCTTCGTCGCCCAGCGAACCGGTGACCGCCGCCACCTCGTGCTCGGCTTCGCCGCCGGCCTCATGCTCGGCGTGGTCGCCTTCGACCTGCTGCCCGAGGCCATGCGCCAGGCACCGGACGAGGTACACGGCGTGCCGCAGGCGCTGCTGATGTTCGCGGTCGGCTTCCTCACCATCCACGTGGTCGAACGCGCGGTCGCCATCCACCGCGGCCACGAGAGCGAGTACGCCGAGCACACCCACGGCCACCAGCACGCGCACGCCCACCACGCCGGGCGCCAGGGCGTCGGCCTGACCGCCGCGCTGGCCCTGGTCGGGCACAGCGTGATGGACGGCTTCGCGATCGGCGCCGCCTTCCAGGCCGGCACCACGGTCGGAACGGTCGTCGCCATCGCCGTCGTCGCCCACGACTTCGCCGACGGCTTCAACACGTACACGATCACCCGGCTCTACGGGAACAACCGGCGGCGGGCGCTGGCGCTGCTCGCGGCGGACGCGCTGGCCCCGGTGTCCGGCGCCGCGATCACCCTGGCCTTCACCATCCCCGAGCACCTGCTCGGCCTCTACCTCGGCTTCTTCTCCGGGTTCCTGCTCTACCTGGCCACCTCCGACATCCTCCCGGAGGCACACAGCCCGCACCCCTCCCGCAGCACCCTGCTCTGCACCGTCGCCGGGGTGGGGTTCATGTGGCTGGTGATCGGCCTCGCCAACTAGGCCTGGCTCGGCAGGGCCAGGGCAGGACGGGACGGGGCCTGACGCGGCGGACCGCCCGGCGCCGCCGACCGCTCCCGCATCACCGCGCCGCGCCCGGGGGCGCCGTCCGCGGTGGTGGACCGGCTGAGAGGAAGCGGGCCTCGGCGGCGCGCAGCACTCGTAGCAGCACTTCCTGCTCGTCGGGACTGACCTCGCCGAAGTACTCCTGGGCCACCTCGTGCCGGACCTGCCCGATCCGTTCGACCGCTGCGCGGCCCGCCTCGGTCAGCAGGATCCGGACCGCCCGCCGGTCGGCCGGGTCGGGCCTGCGCTCGACCAGGCCGGCCTCCTCCAGCGCGTCGACCACGGTGGTCGCCGAGCGCGGGGCGATGTGCAGCCGCTCGGCCAGGTCGCTCAGCCGCATCGGGTGGTCCGGCAGCTCGCAGCCGGGCGCGTGGGCCAGGGTGTTCAGCGCCCGGGCCTGGCCGGGGGTGATGCCGTACGGCTCCAACTGCCGCCCGGTCTGCCGACGGATCCGCTTGATCGCCCTGGTCATCGTGTCGGCCAGCTCGGCGGCGGTGTCCGAGGCGGTGGCGTCTGAGGCGGTGGTGTCCGAAGCCGTGGTGCCCGAGCCTGCGGTGTCCGAGGCGGCCGCCTCGGTAGGGGCGCCGGGCGGGCCGGGGGAGGGGTCCGCCGGGTCGGTCGGTGTGGTGGTCATCGGCGGTCTCCTCGGCAGGCGTCCGCCCCAGGGTATCGGCCGGTCCGGGGCCGGTGGCCGACAGCGGACGGCGCCCGGAGAAAAATGTTGAGCTTGGCTCAGTATCTGGGTTAGCGTAGCCCCAACTGAGGGGACCCTAAGTTCCCTCCCCGGATCCTGGAGGGCCCGTGCCCCGCTCCGAAGCCCGCGTCACCACCGACCGCCCCGTCCGCTACGCCAAGCAGCTCGCCGCCCACATGGGCCGCAAGATCGAGGCCACCTTCTCCGAGGAGACCGGCCGCGGCACCCTGGTCTTCGGCGCCGGCACCGCCACCCTGGAAGCCCGGCCCGACGCGCTGCTGCTCACCGTCGAGGGCGAGCGGGAGAACCTGCCCGGCCTGGAGGACGTCGTCGGCCGCCACCTCGTCCGCTTCGGCGCCCGCGACGAACTCGTCATCGAATGGCACCGCGACAACGGCGAGACCGGCCTCGTTCACCGCAACGACGACCCCGAGGCCTGACCGCTGCCCCCGCCGCCCGGCCGGGGCAGTCGCCGGGCCAGCCCCCACAGCACCAGGGCGGCCAGGCACCAGCTGGCCACCACGTCCAGCAGCCAGTGGAAGTCGCTCCACACCAGCCCCGCGCCGACGCCCACCGCCAGCAGCACCGCGGCCGCCGTCAGCAGGCGTGCCGCCCACGGTCCCGCCACCCGCACCAGCAGCAGCGCCGCCACCCCGTACGAGAGCGACGCGGTGGCGGTGTGCCCGGACGGGTACCAGCCCCACTGTTCCGGCGTCAGCGGATCACCGAGCGGGCCCGGCCGGGCGAACGCGGCCTTGGCCGGCACCACCAGCAGCGGGATCAGTCCGGCGGTCAGCGCCGCCACCGGCAGCGGCAGCCACCAGCGCCCCGCCGCCCCCGTCCGGCGCCACCGCCACGCGGCCAGCACGCCGGCCGCCAGCAGCGCCGGGATCGCGGGCACGCTGTCGCCCAGGTCGGACAGGATCTGGCCCAGCTGGTCCAGCAGCGCGCTGGGGTGGTCCCGGTGGGCGGTCCGGACGGCTCCGCGGACCGCGCGGTCCCATCCGAGCAGCGGGCCGTCCACCGCCACCTGCCACGACACCAGCAGCAGGACGACCGCCGCCGTCAGCGGCACGGCCACCGAGCGGGCCACCCGGCCCGGAACGCCGGACAGCCGCCCCGGAGCAGGGGGGAGAGCTCCGGGGCGGCTCTGATGATCGCCGTTCCGTGCGCCCCGGGGGGTGTGGGTCGGACGGTCGGTCGATCGGTCTTCGGTGGGTGCCACCCCTCCCGGGGCGGCCTGGTCGTCCTCGCGGCACGCATGCGGACCCGTCGTCGGGGGCGACCCCGCAGGCGGCTCCGCCCATGGCTGCGGCTCGCTGTCCATCTGCGATGACACTACGTCAACAGCCTTTCCGTGCCGAGCGCCTTCAGCGATTCCCCACATCATCTTCACCCCGCCCCGGGCGGCCCTCCGGGAGCCCCGACGACCTGGCCCGACCGGGCGGCGGGCCCGTCCGACCGGCCGGTGACAACCGAACGGCCCGCGAGGACCAGAGGTCCCCACGGGCCGTTCAGCGCTGTCCGGACAACCCTCCGGAGGGGGTTCACGACCTGACGGGCGACACCGCTCAGACGGCGGCGAAAGCGCCCTCCAGGATGTCCAGGCCCTCGGCCAGGAGGTGCTCCGCGATGACCAGCGGCGGCAGGAAGCGCAGCACGTTGCCGTAGGTGCCGGCGGTCAGCACCACCAGGCCCTCGACGTGGCAGGCCTTCGCGATGGCCGCGGTGGCCTCCGCGTTCGGCTCCTTGCCGCCCGGCTTCACCAGCTCGACGGCGATCATCGCGCCGCGGCCGCGGACCTCGCCGATGATGTCGAACTTCTCCTGCATCGCCCGCAGGCGGCCCAGCATGATCTCGCCGATCCGCTGCGCCTTGCCGTTGAGGTCCTGCTCCTTCATCGTCTCGATGGCGCCCAGCGCGGCCGCACAGGCCACCGGGTTGCCGCCGTAGGTGCCGCCCAGACCGCCCGCGTGCGCGGCGTCCATGATCTCGGCGCGACCGGTCACCGCCGCCAGCGGCAGACCGCCGGCGATGCCCTTCGCGGTGGTGATCAGGTCCGGGACGATGCCCTCGTCCTCACAGGCGAACCACTGGCCGGTACGGCAGAAACCGGTCTGGATCTCGTCCGCGACGAACACGATGCCGTTCGCCTTCGCGTACTCCACGATCGCCGGCAGGAAGCCCTTGGCCGGCTCGATGAAGCCGCCCTCGCCCTGGATCGGCTCGATGATGATCGCGGCGACGTTCTCGGCGCCGATCTGCTTGTTGATGACCTCGATCGCCTGCGCGGCGGCCTCGGCGGCGCAGTTCTCCGCACCCGTCAGCCAGCGGTACGGGTAGGCCACCGGCACTCGGTAGATCTCCGGGGCGAACGGGCCGAAGCCCTGCTTGTACGGCATGTTCTTCGCCGTCAGGCCCATGGTCAGGTTCGTACGGCCGTGGTAGCCGTGGTCGAACACCACGACGGCGGTGCGCTTGGTGTAGGCGCGGGCCACCTTCACCGCGTTCTCGACCGCCTCGGCGCCCGAGTTGAACAGCGCGGTGCGCTTGTCGTGGTCACCCGGGGTCAGCTCGTTCAGCTGCTCGGCGACCGCCACGTAACCCTCGTACGGGGTCACCATGAAACAGGTGTGGGTGAAGGCGGCCAGCTGCTCGCTCGCCTTCGCCACCACGGCCTCGGCGCTGTTGCCGACGTTCGTCACGGCGATGCCGGAGCCGAAGTCGATCAGCGAGTTGCCGTCCACGTCCTCCAGCACGCCGCCGTTGGCACGGGACACGTACACCGGCAGGGTGGTGCCGACACCGGCCGCCACCGCACCCAGCTTGCGGGCCTGCAGCTCCTGCGACTTCGGACCGGGGATCGCGGTGACCAGGCGGCGCTCCTGCGGGAGCGGCGTTGCGGCGCTCATGGTGTTCTCCAGACTTCTCGGCTCGGTGCTTCGCAGGCTACGGCCGCCCTCCCCGGCCGGGCATGCGCCACTCGGTAGCACTGAGCCGTCCGACTTGTCCGGCACGGCCAGCGCGGGTGGTGCGACTACCAGCAGGCCCCGCTCCACTACATTGAGCGCGGGCGTGTCGCCGGTACGGCGGCATGGGTATGGCGGCACCGACGGCGATCGGGCCGGGCGGGCGAGGGAGCGGGGCCGTACATGGCGCACGACGGGGCACACCACCACACCGATCGGACCACCACCAGACCCCCGGCCCCCATGCCGCACCAGCGGCCCGGCACCCGCACCGACGGGGCCCCCGCCTTCGACCTCCCCACCTGGGCCGCGGCCCCGCGCCCGGAAGCCGAGCCCGGCGTCTACCGGCTGGGCTACCGCCCCATCGACCCGGAGCGGGCGGAGGCGGCCCAGGTCGCGGCCTGGCCGCTGCTCCTGCGGGCGGGACTCAACGCGGTGGTGGGGTGGTTGGTCTATGTCTACGGTGTCGAACTCGCGGAGGCCGGGACGACGATGATCGGCGTCCTCCCGTCGAAATCGGCGCTGGTGGCGACGTCGGTCGTGCTCACCCTGAACGTCCTGGTGATCGGCGTCGTCATCAAGCTCTTCGGCCGGATGGGCCGTTGGCCCGAGGTGTGGCGGCGGTACGTGTCGCCGTTGCTGTCGCGGGCGGTGACGCAGGAGCAGCCCGCGGAGGAGGGCGTGGCGGTGGCCCAGGTGGTGCGGCGGCTGGACCCGTGGGGCGGGCTGCGGCAGGGCGGGGCGGCCGAGGCGGCGGGGCGGCTGGAGCGGGAGGCGGTCGGGGACGTCGACTACGTGCGGATCCAGCGGGCGTGGGAGTCAGCGCAGGCGGATCCGGCGTTCGTGCCGGCCTTCGTCGAGCAGGTGGTGGCGCGCGGTGGGGCGGCCTTCGCGCACCCTTCGGAGTCGCGGGAGCTGGCGGACCGGGGTGAGCGGCACGATCTGCTGCTGGGCCAGGTCTGCCTCGGGACCGCCCAGGACGTGCCGAAGAACCCGCTGAGTCATCGGGCGGCCGGTTTCGCGCTGGATCCGGCGCTGCTGGGCACGTCGCTGCTGGCGGTGGGTCCGGCGGGGACGGGGAAGACGGCGCGGCTGGCGCGGCCGGTGGCGGAGGCGCTGTGTCTGCAGGCGCTGGCCGGCACCGCGTGCGTGGTGGTGGTGGGGGCGGCGGACGCGGATCTCGGCCCGGACGCCTGGTACGACGTGGTGATCGCGCCCGGTGATCCGGCGTCGGTGTACGGGCTGGACCTCTACGGTGCGGCGCAGGATCCGGACGAGGCGGCCGCCCGGTTGGCCGAGGCGCTGCTGCCGGACGAGTTGACGGCGCGCGCGGAGAACGCCCGGACGGCGCTGCAGCAGGTGGTGGGCCCGTTCCACGCCGCGTACGCCCGCTATCCGGGGGTGCGGGAGCTGCGGGCGCTGCTGGCCGGTGAGCCGGACGTGCTGGCGGCCCTGGTGAAGGCGCTCGGGGTGGCGGGCCGGCTGGCCGTGTACGAGCGGGACCTGGAGCACCGGGAGCGTCAGCGCGGCCGGGCGGACGATCCCGGGGCGCTGCTGGCGGACCGGCTGGCGCTGCTGGACCGGCCGGCCTTCGAGGGCGCCTTCGCGACGGACGGCACCGGGCGGCCCCCGTTCGCGATGCGGGTGCTGGACCATCCGTTGCGGGTGCGGGTGAAGCTGCCGGAGCGCAGCCATCCGGAGGCCGCGCGGATGCTGTCCCGGTTGGTGGTGGGGCAGTTCGTGCAGGCGGCGGGGGCCCGTACGGACCGTTCGCTGTTCGCCGGCCTGGTGGTGGACGACGCCTCGGCGGCGCTGGACGCGACCGCCGTGCGCGGGGTGCAGCGGATGCGGGGGGCGAACGCGGGCGCGGTGCTGCTGCTGCGCACGCTGGTGGATCTGCCGGAGGCGCTGCGGGCGCCGTTGTTCGGCGCGGTCGGCTGCCGGATGGCGTTCCCGGGGATCGCGCCGTGGGACGGCCGGCTGTTCTCGGAGGCCTGGGGGACGCACCTGGTGCAGGAGACCGCGGTGACCCACACGCCCGACACCTCGGGCGGCGTGGTGCGGCGGGCCGGGCGGTTGGGGCGGCGGGCGTTGTCGGGGACGGCGGCGCAGACGGAGTCGGTGACGACGCGGGACGTGGAGCGCTTGCGCTGGTCGCCGTCGGATCTGGCGCACGCGCTGCCGGCGGGGCACGCGGTGGTGTCGTTGACCGCGGTGTCGGGGGAGCAGGTGTCGCCGTTGCTGGTGGATCTTCGGGGCTGACGGGGCGAGGGGCGGAAGCTCGCCGTCACGGTGGATTCGGCAGTGCCGGTTGTCCGGAGCGTCCATAATGAGGGGGAGAGACTCTCACTTGTCCCATTGCCCTCTCCTCGCCCGGCCGCAACGGCGCGGTCAGGTCGATCCCCCGAAGGTGCCATGCCCCCCACACTCGCCTCCGTTGTCCGCAACAGTTCGCTCCATCTGACGGTCCTCGCCGGCGCGGACCACCTGGAGCGGCCGGTCCGCTGGGTGCACACCAGCGAGCTGGACGACCCGACGCCGTTCCTGGAGGGTGGCGAGCTGCTGCTCACCACCGGGATCAAGCTGGGCCGTACGGCGGCCCAGTTGCAGGCGTACGTGCACCGGCTGGCCGATGCCGGGGTGGTGGGGCTGGGCCTGGGGGTGGGGCTGTCGCATACGGAGGTGCCGCAGCCGCTGGTGGACGCGGCCGCGCAGCGGGGGCTGCCGCTGCTGCGGGTGCCGGAGCCGACGCCGTTCATCGCGATCAGCAAGGTGGTGTCCGCGGCGCTGGCCGCGGAGCAGTACGAGGCGGTGACGACCTCCTTCGAGGCGCAGGAGGAGCTGACCCGGGCCGCGCTGGGCAAGGACGGTACGACGGCGGTGGTGCGCCGGCTGGCGGCCCGGCTGGGCGGCTGGGCGGCGCTGTACGACGGGTCGGGGGCGCTGTCGGTGGTGGCGCCGGACTGGGCGGCGCGCCGGGCGGGGCGGCTGGCGGCGGAGGTGGACCGGCTGCGCCGGCGTCCGGCGCCGTCGAGCGCCGCGTTGCAGGGGCGGGCGCCGGGGATCGACACGGCGGACGAGGACTACGTGGTGGTCCAGTCGCTGGGGGCGGACCGGCGGGCCCGGGGCTTCCTGGCGGTGGGCACCGAGGACCGGATCACCCCGACCGAGCGGTACGTGCTGAACGCGGCGGTGGCGCTGCTGACCCTGACGCTGGAGCGCTCGCGCGAGCTGCGCCAGGCCGAGGAGCGGATGGGCGCGGCGCTGCTGCGGATGGTGCTGGCGGGCGAGGTGGCGACGGCCCGCCAGGTGGCGGTGGGGCTGTTCGGCGGTATGCCGGAGGGGACGATACGGGTTCTGGTGGCCGGGGCCGGGCCGAACGCGGAGGCCGCGGAGGCGCTCGGGGAGCTGGGGGACCGGGCCGAGCAGGCGGGTGCCCGGGTGGGCGAGAAGCTGCTGGTGGCGCGGGAGGACAGCGCGCACGGGGCGCGGCTGATGGTGCTGGCGCTGGACAACGGGGCGGTGCACCGGGCCTGTCTGGGTGCGGTGGAGGAGCACGAGGGCCTGTCGCTGGGCGTGTCGGCGCCGGCCGCGCTGGAGGACGCGGGGACGGCGCACGCGCAGGCCGAGCGGGCGCTGGCGGTGGCGCTGCGCGGTGGCCGGCGGTCGGTGGACCACGAGGAGGTCGGTGCGGGGTCGCTGCTGCCGTTGCTCGGCGAGGACGCGGTGACGGCGTTCGCCGAGGGGCTGCTGCGGCCGCTGCGCGAGCACGACCGGACGGCCCGCGGCGATCTGGTGGCCTCGCTGCGGGCGTGGCTGTCCCGGCACGGGCAGTGGGACGCGGCGGCGGCCGATCTCGGGGTGCACCGGCACACGCTGCGCTACCGGATGCGGCGGGTCGAAGAGCTGCTGGGGCGTTCGCTGGACGACACCGACGTGCGGATGGAGCTGTGGCTGGCGTTGCGCTCCGGCGAGGAGTAGGTCGCACCCGAGCCGCACAGAGCCGCACCGGGCCGCACCGGGCCGCACCGGACCGGGCCGCACCGAGCCGCACCGGACCGGGCCGCACCGAGCCGCACCGGACCGGGCCCCGTCCGGGCTCAGCCCGGGAGGCCCTGGACGGGATGGAGCAGCGTCGGGGGCGAACGCTCCGAGTCGGCCAATCCGGTCGGTGCGCCGGCCCACCTACCCTCGGGTTCGGGTCCCACACCCGTGGGCCCGATGACGACGAGGAGAGGGCCGGTACCACGGTGACCACCACGTACGATTTCTGGCTGGCCGGCCGACGGGCGAGCGGCGACGCCGACTTCGAGGTGCACAACAGCTGGGACGGCCGTCTGGTCGGCAAGGTGAGCATCCCGACCGAGGCCCAGGTCGAGGAGGCGCTGGATGCCGCCGTCGCCGCGCTGCCGGTGTTCGCCGCCACCCCGGCGCACGTCCGTTCGGCCGCGCTGGACCACGTGGCCAAGCGCCTGGCCGAGCGCACCGAGGAGCTCGCCCAGCTGATCACCGCGGAGAACGGCAAGCCGATCAAGTGGGCCCGTGGTGAGGTCGGCCGCGCGGTGTCGGTCTTCCGCTGGGCGGCCGAGGAGGCCCGCCGGACCAACGGCGAGACGATGCGGCTGGACACCGACCCGGGCGGCGTGGGCCGTTTCGCGGTGGTGCGCCGCTTCCCGCGCGGTGTGGTGCTGGGGATCGCCCCGTTCAACTTCCCGCTGAACCTGGTCGCCCACAAGGTCGCCCCGGCGATCGCGGTCGGTGCCCCGATCATCCTGAAGCCGGCCCCGGCGACGCCGCTGTCGGCGATGGTGCTGGGCGAGATCCTGGCCGAGACCGACCTGCCGGCCGGTTCGTGGAGCATCCTGACGGTGCCGAACGACCGGATGCCGGCGCTGGTGCAGGACGAGCGCCTGCCGGTGATCTCGTTCACCGGTTCGGACAAGGTCGGCTACCAGATCATGGACTCGGTGCCGCGCAAGCACTGCACCCTGGAGCTGGGCGGCAACGCCGCGGCCGTGGTGCTCGCCGACTGGTCCTCGGAGGCCGACCTGGACTGGGCGGCCACCCGGATCGCGATGTTCGCCAACTACCAGGGCGGCCAGTCCTGCATCTCGGTGCAGCGCGTGATCGCCGACGCGTCGGTGTACGACGCGCTGGTGGAGAAGGTCGTGGCCAAGGTCAAGGCCCAGGTCACCGGTGACCCGAACGACGACGCGACGGACGTCGGCCCGCTGGTGGACGAGAACGCCGCGAAGCGGGTGGAGTCCTGGGTGGACGACGCGGTCGCCAAGGGCGCCAAGGTGCTCGCCGGCGGGGGCCGCGAGGGTGCGACCTACGCGCCGACCGTGCTGGCCGAGCTGCCCGCGGACGCGATCCTGGCCAAGGCCGAGGTGTTCGGCCCGGTCCTGTCGCTGCACCGGGTGGACGGTGTGGACGAGGCCTTCGCGGCCGTCAACGACTCGGCGTTCGGCCTTCAGGCGGGCGTGTTCACGCACGACCTGCAGACCGCCTTCCGCGCCCACCGGGAGCTGGAGGTCGGCGGTGTGATCATCGGCGACGCGCCGTCCTACCGCGCCGACCAGATGCCGTACGGCGGCGTCAAGGACTCCGGCGTCGGCCGTGAGGGCGTCCGGTACGCGATGGACGACTACACGGTCGAGAAGGTCCTGGTCCTCAGCGGCCTCGACCTCTGAGCGAACCCGTGAGTGAGGGGCCCGGTCCGGTGACCGGGCCCTTCGCCCGTTCCGGGGCCCGGTCGGCCCAGCCGTCGTGTCCGCCCGTGTCAGCCGTTGTGTCCGCCCGCGACGGAGACGGCCTCCTCGACCGGGGTGTCGCCGGCGACCAGCTCCAGCGTCTGCCCGGCCGTGCCCGGTGCGCGCAGCAGCGCGGCGAGGACGGCGGCGACGTCGGCCCGGTCCACGGCGCCGCGCGCGACCGAGGCGGCGAGCCGGACCAGGCCGGTGCCGGGGCCGTCGGTGAGGCGGCCGGGGCGCAGCACCGTCCAGTCCAGGGCCGTGCGGGCCCGGACGGCGTCGTCGGCGGCGCCCTTGGCCCGCAGATAGGTCTCGAAGACCTCGTCGGCGGGGTGCTGGGCGTGGGCGTCGGCGCCCATCGAGGAGACCATCAGGTAGCGCCGGACGCCCGCGAGTTCGGCGGCGTCGGCGAGCAGCACGGCGGCGTCGCGGTCGACGGTGTTCTTGCGGGCGGCGCCGCTGCCCGGTCCGGCGCCGGCGGCGAAGACCACCGCGTCGGCGCCGGCGAGCAGTTCGGCGAGTCGCGGGGCGGTGGCGGACTCCAGGTCGAGCAGCAGCGGTTCCGCGCCGGCGTCGGTGAGGTCCCGGGCCTGTTCGGGGCGGCGGATGATCCCGGCGGGCCGCTCGCCGCGCGCGGCGAGCAGCCGTTCGAGTTTCAGCGCGATCTGTCCGTGGCCCCCGGCGATGACGGTACGCATGGCTCCGACGGTAGCCCGGGGCGCGGACCGGCGTCCTGTCGGGAGGCGTCCTGCGCGGGGCCCCGGGCAGGACACAATGGGCGCATGACTTCGCTCGCCCACCCGCAGCTGCGGTTCACGCCCACCGTGCAGGACCCTTCCGGCCCCCGGGAGCTGGTGATCCTCGGTTCGACCGGGTCGATCGGCACCCAGGCCATCGACGTGGTGCTCCGCAACCCGGACCGGTTCCGGGTGGTCGCCCTGTCGGCGGCCGGCGGCCGGGTGGAGCTGCTCGCCGAGCAGGCGCTGCGGCTGGGCGTGCACACGGTGGCGGTGGCGGACCCGGCGGCCGAGCCGGCGCTGCGCGCGGCGCTGGCGGCGAAGGCGGCGGGCGCTGCGCTGCCGGCGGTGCTGGCGGGGCCGGACGCGGCGACCGAGCTGGCCGCGATGGAGTGCCACTCGGTGCTGAACGGCATCACCGGGTCGATCGGGTTGCGGCCGACGCTGGCCGCGCTGAGGGCGGGCCGGGTGCTGGTGCTGGCCAACAAGGAGTCGCTGATCGTCGGCGGCCCGCTGGTGAGGGCGGTGGCGCGGCCGGGGCAGATCGTGCCGGTGGACTCCGAGCACGCGGCGCTGTTCCAGGCGCTGGCGGGCGGCACCCGGGCCGAGGTCCGCAAGCTGGTGGTGACGGCCAGCGGCGGTCCGTTCCGCAACCGGACGCGTGAGCAGTTGGCCGGGGTGACGCCGCAGGACGCGCTGGCGCACCCGACCTGGGCGATGGGCCCGGTGGTCACGATCAACTCGGCGACCCTGGTGAACAAGGGCCTGGAGGTGATCGAGGCGCACCTGCTGTACGACGTGCCCTTCGACCGGATCGAGGTCGTGGTCCATCCGCAGTCGGTGGTGCACTCGATGGTGGAGTTCACCGACGGTTCGACGCTGGCGCAGGCCAGCCCGCCGGACATGCGGATGCCGATCGCGCTGGGTCTGGGCTGGCCGGAGCGGGTGCCGGACGCCGCCCCCGGCTGCGACTGGACCAAGGCCGCGACCTGGGAGTTCTTCCCGCTGGACGACGAGGCCTTCCCGGCGGTGGAGCTGGCCCGCGAGGTGGGCACCCTGGGCGGTACCGCGCCGGCGGTCTTCAACGCGGCCAACGAGGAGTGCGTGGAGGCGTTCCTGAAGGGGCGCCTCGCTTTCACGGGAATCGTGGACACTGTTGCCAAGGTCGTCGCCGAGCACGGCACGCCCGTGCCGGGAACTTCCCTGACGGTCGAGGACGTCCTGCACGCGGAGGACTGGGCCCGCGCCCGGGCCCGCGAGCTGGCGGCGGGCTGACGGCGGCGGGTTGACGGCGTGGGCCGTTTCCGGCCGGGTGTACCCGTACCGGGTGTCCGGCCGGGCGTGACTGCGGTAAGACAAGACGACGAGCGGAGCGGCATGACGGAGGGCCAGCGGTGGCAATGGTTTTGACGGTGGTCGGCATCCTGGTCTTCGCGGTCGGGTTGCTCGTCTCGATCGCCTGGCACGAGCTCGGCCACCTCTCGACGGCCAAGCTGTTCGGCATCCGGGTGCCGCAGTACATGGTCGGCTTCGGCCCGACCGTCTGGTCGCGGAAGAAGGGCGAGACCGAGTACGGCTTCAAGGCGATCCCGCTGGGCGGCTACATCCGGATGATCGGGATGTTCCCGCCGGGTGCGGACGGCCGGATCACCAAGCGCAGCAGTTCCCCCTGGCGCACCATGATCGAGGACGCCCGGGAGGCCTCCTACGAGGAGCTCCAGGAGGGCGACGAGCACCGGCTGTTCTACACCCGCAAGCCGTGGAAGCGCGTCATCGTCATGTTCGCCGGGCCGTTCATGAACCTGGTCCTGGCCTTCGGCCTGTTCCTGACGGTCCTGATGGGCTTCGGCGTCTCGACGGCGGTGCCGACCATCGGCTCGGTCGCCCAGTGCGTGGTCAAGGCCGGTTCGCCGACCGACGTGTGCCCCGCGGACGCGCCCAAGACCCCCGCCAACGAGGTGGGGCTGCGGCAGGGGGACAAGGTCCTCTCCTTCGGCGGGGACCGGATCCGCGACTACGACCAGCTCCAGGCGGACATCCGGAAGTCGGCCGGCCAGCAGGTCGAGATCCTGGTCGACCGGGGCGGGCAGCAACTCGTCCTCAAGCCCGTCATCGCCGTCAACGACGTGCAGAAGTACGACGGCAACGGCGTGCCGCTCAAGGGCCAGACCGTGCAGGCCGGCTTCCTCGGCTTCACCCCCAAGCAGGGGGTCGTCCAGCAGAGCTTCGGGCAGTCGCTGGACCGGATGGTCGGCATGGCCGAGAACGGGGTGAAGTCGCTGGCCGCGCTGCCGGGCAAGATCCCCGGTCTGTGGAACGCCGTGGTCGGGGACTCCCCGCGTGACCCGGACTCGCCGATCGGCATGGTCGGCGCCGCCCGGGTCAGCGGTGAACTGGTGAGCATGGACCTGCCCGCCAGCCAGCGGGTGGCGATGTTCGTCAACCTGCTGGCCGGGATCAACCTCTCGCTCTTCCTGTTCAACATGCTGCCGCTGCTCCCGCTGGACGGCGGCCACATCGCGGGCGCGGTGTGGGAATCGGTCCGCCGCCGATTCGCTCAGCTGTTCAAGCGGCCCGATCCCGGGCCCTTCGACGTCGCCAAGCTGATGCCGGTGGCGTACGTCGTGGCCAGCGTCTTCATCGGCTTCACCCTGCTGGTGATGGTCGCCGACCTGGTGAACCCGGTGAAGATCAGCTAGAGCGTTCGGGTACGGCGGGTGTGCTGGGGTCCGGCGCCGTGCCGTACCGTGGAGGCCGGGTGCGCGATCGAGGCGCGCCCGGCCTCGGCCGTCCCACTGGCCGGGCGGTCGACCACACCTCAACCCCGGGGAACCCTGCGCACATGACCGCGATCTCGCTCGGTATTCCGTCCCTGCCGCTCAAGCCGCTCGCCAAGCGCCGTGTATCCCGGCAGATCATGGTCGGCAACGTACCGGTCGGCGGTGACGCTCCCGTCTCGGTGCAGTCGATGACCACCACCGTGACCTCGGACATCAACGCCACGCTGCAGCAGATCGCTGAGCTCACCGCATCCGGGTGCCAGATCGTCCGGGTCGCCGTCCCCACCCAGGACGACGCCGACGCGCTGCCGATCATCGCCAAGAAGTCCCAGATCCCGGTGATCGCCGACATCCACTTCCAGCCGAAGTACGTCTTCGCCGCGATCGACGCCGGCTGCGCCGCGGTCCGCGTCAACCCGGGCAACATCAAGGCCTTCGACGACAAGGTCGGCGAGATCGCCAAGGCCGCCAGGGACGCCGGCGTGCCGATCCGGATCGGCGTCAACGCCGGCTCGCTCGACAAGCGCCTGCTGGAGAAGTACGGCCGCGCCACCCCCGAGGCCCTGGTCGAGTCCGCGCTCTGGGAGTGCTCGCTGTTCGAGGAGCACGACTTCCGCGACATCAAGATCTCGGTCAAGCACAACGACCCGGTCGTGATGATCAACGCCTACCGCCAGCTGGCCGCCGCCTGCGACTACCCGCTGCACCTCGGCGTCACCGAGGCCGGCCCCGCCTTCCAGGGCACCATCAAGTCCGCGGTCGCCTTCGGCGCGCTGCTCGCCGAGGGCATCGGCGACACCATCCGGGTCTCCCTCTCCGCCCCGCCGGCCGAGGAGATCAAGGTCGGCAACCAGATCCTGGAGTCGCTCGGCCTGCGCCAGCGCGGCCTGGAGATCGTCTCCTGCCCGTCCTGCGGCCGCGCCCAGGTCGACGTCTACAAGCTGGCCGAGGAGGTCACCGCCGGCCTGGAGGGCATGGAGGTGCCGCTGCGCGTCGCCGTCATGGGCTGCGTCGTGAACGGCCCGGGCGAGGCCCGCGAGGCCGACCTCGGCGTCGCCTCCGGCAACGGCAAGGGCCAGATCTTCGTCAAGGGCGAGGTCATCAAGACCGTCCCCGAGTCGAAGATCGTCGAGACCCTGATCGAGGAGGCGCTCAAGCTCGCCGAGCAGATGCAGGAGGCGGGCGTCGAGGCCGGTACGCCGACCGTCGTCGCGGCCGACTGACCACACAGGGTCCGCGCGGTGCGCCGCGCGCAGTCTTCCGGAAGCGGGGCCGTCCGTTCGCGGACGGCCCCGCGGCCGTAGCCGGGTGGGGCCACGGAGTAGGGTGCGGCCAGATTCGTCTCAGTGAGGTGCTGTCTCGATGCTCGATCGAGGTGTGATGCTCCCCGGCTCGTTCCAGGCCGCCCGCGCCCTGGCCACCACCCGCGTGTTGGAGCCCCCCGACCTCGCGGACGCCTTGGAGATCCTCCACCGCGACCCGGTCGCCAACTCCTTCGTCGCCACCCGGGTCGAGGCCGTCGGTCTGGACCCCTGGCGGCTCGGCGGCGAGATGTGGGGCTGGTACGACGGGGACGGCGCCCTCGCCGCGCTCTGCTACGCCGGGGCCAACCTCGTCCTGGTCGACGCCGGGCCGGAGGCCGTCGCCGCCTTCGCCGAGCGGGCCCGCCGGCAGGGCCGCCGCTGCTCCTCGATCGTCGGCCCGGCCGGGGCCACCGCCGCCTTCTGGGCGCTGCTGGAACGCAGTTGGGGCCCGGCCCGCGAAGTCCGCGCCCACCAGCCGCTGTTGGCCACCGCCGTGCCCTCCGCCGAGATCGCGCCGGACCCGCTGGTGCGGCGGGTGCGGCGGGAGGAGATCGACGCGCTGATGCCCGCCTGCGTGGCGATGTTCACCGAGGAGGTCGGGGTCTCCCCGCTGGCCGGTGACGGCGGCCTGCTCTACCAGGCCCGGGTCGCCGAACTCGTCTCCGCCGGGCGGTCGTTCGCGCGTTTCACCGAGGACGGCGAGGTCGTCTTCAAGGCCGAGATCGGCGCCGTCACCGAGGGCGCCTGTCAGGTCCAGGGCGTCTGGGTCGCCCCCGGGTACCGGGGCCGGGGCCTCTCCGAGACCGGCATGGCCGCCGTCCTCGACCTCGCGCTGCGCGAGATCGCCCCGGTGGTCTCGCTCTACGTCAACGACTTCAACCTGCGGGCCCGGGCCGCCTACCGGCGGGTCGGCTTCCGTGAGGTCGGCGCGTTCATGAGCGTGCTGTTCTGAGTCCGCTCCCCGGGAGTTCGGTTCCGATCTTCGCCCGCGCCGGCGGCCCACGGGTAGTAACGTCCGAGGCATGGATCAGCTGACCGGGGTGACGATCGAGGCCATCGACCTTGCGGCCTGGGCGCCGCAGGCGCTGGAGGTCCAGGCGGTGGCGTTCGGCCTGACGGCCGAGGAGGTCGCCGTCCGGCTGCACATCGTCGGCCGGCACGCCCACCAGCCCGGGGTGATCGCGCTCGGCGCGATGAGCGGCGGCCGGCTGGTCGGCTTCGGCTACGGGATGCCCAACCAGCGCGACCACTGGTGGAGCACGGTGATCGAGCCCTACCTGGACGCACGCGGCCACGACGCCTGGCTGGACGACGTGTTCGCCGTCACCGAGCTGCACGTGCTGCCCGAGTACCAGGGCCAGGGCGTCGGCTCCCGGCTGATCCGCACCCTCTGCGAGCGCTCCGGGCTGGAGCGCAGCATCCTCTCCGCGATCGACGCGGAGACCCCCGCCCGGCGGCTCTACCGGGCGCTCGGCTACCAGGACCTCGCCCGTGCGGTGCGCTTTCCCGCCACGGACCGGCTGTACGCGGTGATGGGGGCCCGGCTTCCGCTGCGCGGGCCGGGCGAGGCGTAGGGCTCGCCCTACAGCGCCCCGGCGAACTCCAGGTAGAGCTCGGCGTCCTCCCGGCGGCCGGCCGCCAGGGCCCGCAGGGCGAGGTCGACGGCCCGGAACAGCGTCCAGCCGCGCAGCCGTTCCCGGTCCACCTCCAGCGCGTCCGCGAGCTGGTGCAGCCGGCGGCGGACGGCCGCGGCCACGCCGGGGGAGCCGACCAGGGTGTCCGCCCGGTCCAGCGCCAGCCGGGCCAGGTCGAAGGCGCGCTCGCCGGCCAGCGGGCGCGGGTCGATCGCCAGCCAGGGCGCTCGGTCGGCGGCGAGCACGTTGCCGTGGTGGAAGTCCCCGTGGAGCAGGAAGGTCTCGGCGGCGGAGCCGGCCAGGCCGTCGGCGGTGTCCAGCGCCTCGGCGATCAGCGGCTCGGCCTCGGCGGCGCCGGGCAGGGCGCGGTGTCCGCGCAGCCGTTCCGCGGTGTCGGCGGTCCGGGCCGCGAGGGTCGGGAACGGGTGGTCCTCGGGCAGGGTGCTCCAGAGCCGGTGCAGCAGGCTGGTCGCCTCCAGCATCGCCTTCGCCTCGGCGAGCGAGCGCAGCGGGATGTCCCCGTGCAGCCGCTCCAGCAGTTGGACGCCCTCGGCGGGGTCGGCGTCCAGCAGCAGGACGGCCCCGCGCCCGGCCCAGTGGGCGAGCGCCGCGTGCTCCAGCGCGGTCTCGGGGGTCCGCAGGCCGGTCTTGAGGACGGCGGGGGAGAGGTCGTCGCGGTGGACGTAGGCGACCAGGCTCAGGCTGCCGCCGGGGTCGAGCACCCGCTCCAGGGTGAGGTCCCAGCGCGCCAGGTGGGCGGCCACCCGCGCGGGCAGCCCGGCCAGCCACTGCCGGCCCGGTTCGCCCTCGCTCGCCGCGACGCCGCGCGCCAGCCAGGCGGGGACGGTGATCTGCGGTGCTGCTCCCGACATGCCGGCCTTCCGGTTGACGCTCCCCCGTTGGTGTTACCCGTCCATTGTCGGCCATGAACGGGAAACCGCAGGTCAGCGCTGCGGGCCCTAGGGAGTGGTGGCCGTGGGGGTGGGGAGGGGCTCGGGGATGCCGGGGAAGGCGGGGTCGGCCGCGCCCCAGCGGTGGGCGCGCAGGGCGCTGTCGCGCAGGGCGTCGGCGGCGGTGCCCCGTTGGGGGCCGGGGACGGCGGCGACCAGGTCGGCGTAGACGGTGGTGAGCCGGGTTTCGAGGTGGGCGGCGAGCTTGGTGGCGCCGGCCGCGTCGGTGACGGCGAACGGGAGCTGGTAGCCGCCGGCGGCGGCGGCCGGGGTGGCGCCGAGGGAGCCGATCAGCCGCTGCCAGGCGTCCCGCCGGGCCTCGTGGGCGGCGTAGGCGGTGCGGGCGTCGGTGCGCTGCTGGTCCTCGGGGAGCCGGGCGCCGACCACGCCGTAGCCGTAGATGGCGGCGTGTTCGGCGCCGAGGGCGCCCTGGAGGGCGGTCACCGCTGCGGCGGCGGGGTCGGCCGACGGCCCGGCGGAGGGGGGAGCGGTGGGCTGGTCGCTCGGGGGCGCGGTCGGCGCCTCGGTGGGGGTGGTGGCGGCAGGGGGCGGGGCGACCGGCGGGGTGGTGTCGCCGAGGGCGACGGCGTGCAGCACGTCGGAGGCGGCGACCGAGGCGAGCAGCCGGGCCAGCGGCGGCCGGGCTGCGGCCAGGTCGGTGAGGCGGGCCTGGGCGGTCTGCCGTTCGAGTGCGGCGAGCGCGGCGGGGGTGCCGACCGGCGTTCCGCTCGCTGCCCCGCTCGCCGTCCCGCTCGGCGGCGCGCTCGGTGTCCCGCCCGGGCCGGCCGAGGGCGTGGCCGGGGACGCCGGGGGGATGGAGGCGGCCGGCAGCCCGTAGGCCAGGGCGGCGCGGTGCTGGGCCACCTCGGCCCGGAGCGGCTGCAGCACGGCGGCCTGGGCACCGCCCGGGCCGGCGAGCAGCGCGTCGTAGCCGGCCAGCAGGGTGTCGGTGGCGGCGATCGAGCGCAGGATGACCGGTTCGTCCGGGTTCGGCAGCGGGCCGCGGTTGCCGGGAGTGGCGTCGTTGCCGCCGTGGGAGCCGGTGCAGGCGGTGAGGGCGGTGAGGGCGAGCAGCCCGAGAGCCAGGAACGTCCGTCGGCTGGGCGGCTGCATGGGTGTCACTCCGGGGCGTGTGCGGGAGGGCGGCCTCCCCGCCTGCCCTTCGTAGGCGTGAATGATTACAGAATCCCCACGATTCCGGGCGGGGATTCGGATCCAGGGACGCCCCGGGAGCGGGTGTGAGCTTGCTCGCAGTGGGTGGCGTGCGCCCGGTCGGGGGTGGTCCGGAATCGGTGGTTCGCGGCTTCACCGGCTAGGCTTTGGGCCGAGCTGCCGTGACCCGGTGTGCGCCGGACCGGCGCCGGAGGGGGCGGAGCGACCTTCTGACAACAGCAGACGCGGCCGAGGAGTCCACCCGGATGAGCACCACCCACACCGACCGGCTGCGCGCGTTGCTGGAGCCGCTGGCCGTGCAGGCCGGTCTGGACCTGGAGGACGTCAAGGTCACCAAGGCTGGCAGCCGCCGCCAGGTGCAGATCGACGTCGACACCGACGGCGGCGTGGACATGGACGCCATCGCCGAGTTCAGCCGGGTGGTCGGTGAGGCTCTGGACGAGTCGGACCTGATGGGCGACGAGCCCTACCTGCTGGAGGTCGGTTCGCCGGGCGCTGAGCGTTCGCTGGACCTGCCCCGGCACTGGCGTCGCGCGGAGGGCCGACTGGCCAAGATCCACCTGGTCGACGGCGGGGAGATCGTCGCCCGGGTGCTGGAGGCGGACGAGGACGGCGCGCTGGTCGAGGTGCAGCCGGTGAAGGGCCGTGGCCGTCCGAAGGAGCGCCGGCTGGCGTACGCCGAGGTGGATCGGGCGCGCGTGCAGGTCGAGTTCAACCGCAAGGACGACAAGCTCCTCGACGAGGCCGCGGACTACGCGGACGACGACGCCTCCGAGGAGGGGGACGACGGTGCGCTGTGACCTGCGCGCCGCCCGGACCATGACGAACGTGACGAAAAAAGACGAGGAGGCGTAGCCGTGGACATCGACATGAGTGCCCTGCGCACGCTGGTCAACGAGAAGAACATCCCCTTCGACCTGCTGGTCGAGTCCATCGAGTCCGCCCTCCTCACCGCGTACCACCGCACCGAGGGCTCGCGCCGCCGCGCCCGGGTGCACCTGGACCGCAAGTCCGGCCACGTCACCGTGTGGGCGACGGAGGACCCGGCCGAGCTGGACGAGGGCGTCGAGCCCAAGGAGTTCGACGACACCCCGAACGGCTTCGGCCGGATCGCGTCCAGCATCGGCATCCAGGTGATGATGCAGCGCCTGCGCGACGCCGCCGACGACCAGACCTTCGGCGAGTACGCGGGCAAGGAGGGCGACATCGTCACCGGTGTCGTCCAGCAGGGCAACGACCCGAAGAACGTGCTGGTCGACATCGGCAAGCTGGAGGCCATCCTGCCGCCGCAGGAGCAGGTCCCGGGCGAGGACTACCGGCACGGCACCCGGCTGAAGTGCTACGTCGTGGCGGTGCGCCGCGGTGTGCGCGGGGCCTCGGTGACGCTGTCGCGGACGCACCCGAGCCTGGTGAAGAAGCTGTTCGCGCTGGAGGTCCCGGAGATCGCGGACGGCAGCGTGGAGATCGCGGCGATCGCCCGTGAGGCCGGCCACCGCACCAAGATCGCGGTCTGGTCGCGCCGGGCCGGGCTGAACGCCAAGGGCGCCTGCATCGGCCCGATGGGCAGCCGGGTGCGTGCGGTGATGGGCGAGCTGCACGGCGAGAAGATCGACATCGTCGACTGGTCGGAGGACCCCCGGGAGATGGTCGCCGCGGCGCTGTCCCCCGCACGGGTGACCAGCGTGGAGATCGTCGACCTGGCCCAGCGTTCCGCCCGGGTGATCGTGCCGGACTACCAGCTGTCGCTGGCGATCGGCAAGGAGGGGCAGAACGCCCGCCTCGCCGCCCGCCTCACCGGCTGGCGGATCGACATCCGGCCGGACACCGAGGGCCAGCCCGAGGACGGCGGTCGGGACACCGACCGCTGAGCGCGGCGCTGACCGGCCGTTCGCCCCGTCAAAGCCCCCCGCCGTTCCGCCCGGGATCGGCGGGGCGGCGCCATGTCCCTTCGGAGGGGTAGACTTGCCTTCGTCTGGCCGGACGCACGTCCGAGCACGCCCGGAACGCACCTGCGTGGGCTGCCGCAAGCGAGCGGCCAAGCACCAGCTGTTGCGTGTCACGGCGGTCGAGGGCGTCTGCGTCCCCGACCCCCGTGGCGCACTGCCGGGCCGGGGCGCTCACCTGCACCCCGATCCGGCCTGCCTCGACCTCGCGGTTCGCCGTCGGGCGTTTCCCCGGGCCTTCCGCCTCCAGGGGACGCTCGACACGGAGCGGCTCCGCGAGTTCATCGGGGAGCGGACCGTCGACACCCCGGCGCCCTGAGTCCCTCAGGCCGCCCGGTGGGGCGACGCCCGCAACGGCCGCCGCTCAGTGCGGCGGGAGAACCACCGCAACAAGCACGGTTCGCGGGCAGCCGCGTGCCGTGCCACCAGTCAGGTACCTCGCGATGTGGAAGTAGGTCGAGATTGCGATGAGCTCTCGATGAGTACGCGATGAGTACGCGATGGGTACGCCCATGAAGTAGCGACGGTCCGGCGGACGAGACACCCCGGACTCATAGACAGGAGTGAAGTGGCTAAGGTCCGGGTTTATGAACTCGCCAAGGAACTTGGCTTGGAGAGCAAGGCCGTCATGGCCAAGCTCACCGAGCTCGGTGAGTTCGTCCGTTCGGCGTCCTCGACGATTGAGGCGCCGGTCGTACGTAAGCTGACTGACGCGCTTGGTGTGGCCCCCACCGGTGGTGGTTCCGCTGCCAAGCCGGGCCCGCGCAAGAGCGCGGCGCCCCAGCCCGCGGGTGGCTCCGCCGCCGCGGGTGCACCCAAGCCGGGTGCTCCGACCCCGGGTCCGCGCCCCAGCGCGACCCCTGGTCCCCGTCCCACCCCGGCCGCGGCCCCTGCGGCCCAGGCCGCGCCCGCCGCCCCGGCGGCCCCCGCCGCCGCGAAGCCGGCGGGTGGCCCGACCCCGGGTCCGCGCCCGGCGGCGCGTCCCGCCGCTCCGGCGGCCCCGGCCGCGCCCGCGGCCGAGTTCTCCTCGCCGGCTCCGGCCGGTGACACCCCGCGTCAGGCTCCGCAGGCCTCGCAGGCTCCGCAGGCCCCGCAGGCCTCGCGTCCGGCCGGTCCCGCCGCCGGCGGTGCCCGTCCGGGTCCGCGTCCGGCCGGCCCGCGTCCGGGCAACAACCCGTTCACCTCGGGCAGCGCGACCGGTATGGCCCGCCCCGGCGACCGCCGTCAGGGCGCGCCGGGTGCGCGTCCGGCCGGTCAGGGCGCCCCGGGCGGCGACCGTCCGCGTCCGGGCGGCGACCGTCCGCGTCCCGCCGGTGCTCCCGGCGCTGACCGTGGCGCCCCGCGTCCCGGTGGCGACCGTCCGCGTCCCGCCGGTGCTCCCGGCGCTGACCGTGGCGCCCCGCGTCCCGGTGGCGACCGTCCGCGTCCCGCCGGTGCTCCCGGTGCCGACCGTGGCGCCCCGCGTCCCGGTGGCGACCGTCCGCGTCCCGACGGCATGCCGCGTCCGGCCGGTCCGCGCCCCGGCGCCCCGTCCCCGTCCGGCATGCCGCGCCCGAACCCGGGCATGATGCCGCAGCGTCCGGCTCCGGGCCCGCGTCCGGGCCCCGGCGGCCGTGGCCCCGGTGGCCCCGGTGGCCGTCCGGGTGGTCCGGGTGCCGGTGGCGCCCGTCCGGGCTTCCAGGGTCGTCCGGCCGGTCCGGGCTCGCGTCCGGCCGGTGGCGGCGGCTTCGGCGGTCCGCGTCCCGGTGGCGGTGCCCCCGGTGGTGGCGGCGGCTTCGGCCCGCGTCCCGGTGGTTTCGGTGGTCGTCCCGGCGGCCCGGGTGCCCGTGGTGGCACGCAGGGCGCCTTCGGTCGTGGCCCGGGCGGTCGCCCGGCGCGTGGCCGCAAGTCGAAGCGGGCGAAGCGCCAGGAGTACGAGGCCATGCAGGCCCCGTCCGTCGGCGGTGTGATGCTGCCTCGCGGCAACGGCCAGACCGTTCGCCTGTCGAGCGGCGCCTCGCTGATGGACTTCGCGGAGAAGATCAACGCCAACCCGGCCGCGCTCGTCTCCGTCATGTTCAACCTCGGTGAGATGGTCACCGCGACGCAGTCGGTCTCCGACGCGACCCTCGAGCTGCTGGCCGGCGAGATGGGCTTCATCCTGGAGATCGTCAGCCGCGACGACGAGGACCGCGAGCTGCTGGAGTCGTTCGACATCGACTTCGGTGCGAACGAGGGCGACGAGGACCAGCTGGCCCCGCGCCCGCCGGTCGTCACCGTCATGGGTCACGTCGACCACGGTAAGACCCGCCTGCTGGACGCCATCCGCAAGTCCAACGTGGTGGCCGGCGAGGCCGGTGGCATCACCCAGCACATCGGTGCCTACCAGGTCGTCACCGAGGTGAACGGCGAGCAGCGCCCGATCACCTTCCTCGACACCCCGGGTCACGAGGCGTTCTCCGCCATGCGTGCCCGTGGTGCCAAGTCCACCGACATCGCGATCCTGGTGGTCGCGGCCAACGACGGTGTCATGCCGCAGACGGTCGAGGCGTTGAACCACGCCAAGGCCGCGGGTGTGCCGATCGTGGTCGCCGTCAACAAGATCGACGTCGAGGGCGCCGACCCGACCAAGGTCCGCGGTCAGCTGACCGAGTTCGGTCTGGTGGCGGAGGAGTACGGCGGCGACACCATGTTCGTCGACATCTCCGCGCGCCAGGGCCTCAACATCGAGCAGCTGCTGGAGGCCGTGGTCCTCACCGCGGACGCCTCGCTCGACCTGCGGGCCAACCCCGAGCAGGACGCGCAGGGTATCGCCATCGAGGCCCACCTCGACAAGGGCCGCGGCGCCATGGCGACCGTGCTCGTGCAGCGCGGTACCCTCCGCGTCGGCGACTCGATCGTGGTCGGCGACGCCTACGGCCGCGTCCGCGCGATGCTGGACGAGAACGGCAACAGCCTCGCCGAGGCCGGCCCGTCCCGCCCGGTGCTGCTGCTCGGTCTGACCTCGGTGCCCCGCGCCGGCGACAGCTTCATCGTCGTCGACGAGGACCGCACCGCCCGTCAGATCGCCGAGAAGCGCTCGGCCCGCGACCGCAACGCCGCCTTCGCGCAGCGTCGGGTCCGGGTGTCCCTGGAGGACCTGGACAAGGCCATCGCCGCCGGCGAGATCGAGCAGCTCAACCTCATCATCAAGGGTGACGTCTCCGGTTCGGTCGAGGCCCTCGAGGACGCCCTCGTCAAGCTGGACGTGGGCGAGGAGGTCGAGCTCCGCATCCTGCACCGCGGTGTGGGTGCGATCACCGAGTCCGACGTCAACCTGGCGATGGGTTCGGACGCCATCATCATCGGCTTCAACGTGCGCGCCGAAGGCCGTGCGCGTACCGCGGCCGACAAGGAAGGCGTGGACGTCCGGTACTACTCGGTCATCTACCAGGCGATCGAGGAGATCGAGAACGCCCTCAAGGGCATGCTCAAGCCCGAGTACGAGGAGGTGCGCCTCGGCTCCGCGGAGATCCGCGAGGTGTTCCGCTCCTCCAAGTTCGGCAACATCGCGGGTGTCATCGTCCGCGAGGGCCTGCTGCGCCGCAACGCCAAGGCCCGCCTCATCCGCGACGGCAAGGTCGTGGCGGAGAGCCTCACCATCGAGGGTCTGCGCCGCTTCAAGGACGACGCGACCGAGGTCCGCGAGGGCTTCGAGGCCGGTGTCACCCTGGGGTCGTTCAACGACATCAAGGTCGAGGACATCATCGAGACCTACGAGATGCGCGAGAAGCCGCGTTCGTAGTCGGTGAAAGCCGGGGCCGGTCGACGGGTGGTATTTCCGTCGACCGGCCCCGGTCTCGCTGTGTAGGGTCCGGGGTAGTCGAGATGCAGCAGCGTTCAGACGTAGCACCGGCAGCCCGGTTCCGGGCTGCCCCCCCGAGGCCTTCCAGGTCGGCGAGACCTGTCATACATGTTCGTGGGAACACTCACCTTCGACCTGCTGTTGGGCGACGTCCACTCGCTCAAGGAGAAGCGTTCGATCGTGCGGCCCATCGTGGCCGAACTGCAGCGCAAGTACAGCGTGTGCGCTGCCGAGACCGGGAACCAGGATCTGCACCGCAGGGCCGAGATCGGCCTCGCGGTGGTGGCCGGCGATGCCGGGTACGTCACCGAGATCCTGGACAGCTGTGAGCGGTTGGTCGCCGGCCGCCCCGAGGTGCAGCTCCTCTCCGCGAGGAGGAGGTACCACAACGACGACGACGAATGAGAGCCGTGGAGACGATCGGCGGAAGTCGCCGTTCTCACACGGATCAGGACCCAGAGCGCCCGCAAGGCCGGGCGCGGGCCGGTACTTTGGGGCGTGGGCCCCGAAGGGTGCGTAGCTCACCCGAATGCCGGACCCACTGCACGAGGAGGCAACGTGACCGACACCGCAAGGGCGCGCAAGCTCGCCGACCGCATCCAGGTGGTCGTCGCCCAGACCCTGGAGCGGCGGATCAAGGACCCGCGACTGGGGTTCGTGACCATCACCGACACCCGGGTGACCGGGGACCTGCGCGAGGCCACCGTCTTCTACACCGTCTTCGGCGACGAGACCGAGCGCGAGGCCACGGCCGCCGCGCTGGAGAGCGCCAAGGGCGTGATCCGCTCCGAGGTCGGCAAGATCGGGGTGCGCTTCACCCCGACGCTGACCTTCGTCGCGGACGCGCTGCCGGACAACGCCCGGAACATCGACGACCTGCTCGACCGGGCCAAGGCCATCGACGCGGCGGTGCGCACCACCGCCGCGGGCGCGACCTACGCCGGCGAGGCGGACCCGTACAAGGTTCCGGCGGCCGAGCGTGACGACGAGGACGAGTAGTCATGGCGGGTGAGCCGGCGAAGGCCGCCTCGCGAGCCGGTTCGACCACGGGGGCGTCTTCCACCAGCACGGTGGAGGACGCCCTCGTGGCGCTCCCGGGGCCGCGCACCGAGGAGAGCGGTTTCGAGCTGCTCTGGCAGCAGGTGGTGGCGGAGATCGGGCGGGCCCGTTCGATCGATCTGATCTGCCACATCTGCCCGGACGGCGACGCCTTGGGCTCCTCGCTGGCGGCTGCGCTGGCGCTGCGCGGGCTCGGCAAGCGGGTGCGGGTCTCCTTCGGCGACGACCCGCAGATCGTGCCCGAGTCGTTGGCCTTCCTGCCCGGCCAGGAGCTGATCGTGCCGGCCGTCGAGGTGCCGGACGTCCCCGAGCTGGTGCTCTGCTTCGACGTGGCCGCGGAGAGCCGGCTCGGCCTGCTGCACGGCAAGGCCTTCGCCGCGCCGGTGCTGGTGGTGATCGACCACCACGCCTCCAATCCGGGCTTCGGCACCCACCAGCTGATCGACCCGACCGCGCCGGCCACCGCCGTCCTGGTCGACGAACTGCTGCGCCGGCTCGGCGTCGAACTCGACCAGGACCTGGCCACCTGCCTGTACACCGGCGTCGCCACCGACACCGGTTCGTTCAAGTACCGGGCCACCACGCCCGCCACCCACGAACTCGCCGGGCGGCTGCTGGCCACCGGCATCCGGCACGACCTGATCTCCCGGCAGCTGTGGGACACCTCCTCCTTCGGCTACCTCAAGGTGCTCGCGGGCGCGCTCGACCGGGCCGTCTACGAGCCGGACGCGGCCGGCGGGCTGGGCCTGGTGTGGACCTGGGTGCCGTACCAGGACCTGGTGCTGTTCAGCGTCACGGTCGAGGAGATCGAGGGGCTGATCGACATCCTGCGCCGCCCGGCCGAGGCCGAGGTGGCGCTGGTGCTCAAGCAGGACCCGGACGGCACGCTGCGGGGCTCCTCGCGTTCCAAGGGCGCGGTGGACGTCGCCGCCGCCTGCGCGGAGCTGGGTGGCGGCGGGCACGTCTTCGCGGCCGGGTTCAGCGCCCGGGAGGACGTGGCCGCGGTGGTCGAACGGTTCCGGAGCGCGCTGCGACCGGTACGTTGATCATCTCTTGACCGCTTTTTAGAGAAAGAACTTGATGAAGCGCAAAGGCACCGGCCCGGACGGCCTGGTGATCGTCGACAAGCCCGAGGGCATCACCTCCCACGGGGTCGTCGCCAAGCTGCGATGGCTGGCCGGGACGCGGAAGGTCGGGCACGCCGGCACGCTCGACCCGATGGCCACCGGCGTACTGGTGATCGGCGTCGAGCGGGCCACCCGGCTGCTCGGCCACCTGATGCTCACCGCCAAGACGTACGAGGCGACCGTCCGGCTCGGCCAGACCACCGTCACCGACGACCGGGAGGGCGAGGTCACCGCGTCCGCCCCGGCCGACGGGGTGACCAGGGAGGCGATCGACGCCGGGATCGCCGCGCTCACCGGCGAGATCATGCAGGTGCCCTCCAAGGTCAGCGCGATCAAGATCGACGGCAAGCGGTCGTACGCGCGGGTGCGCGAGGGCGAGGACTTCGAGCTCGCGGCCCGGCCCACCACGATCCACTCCTTCACCGTGCACGGGCAGCGCGCGGCGCTCGCCGAGGACGGCACGCCGGTGATCGACCTGGACGTGACCGTCGAGTGCTCCTCCGGCACCTACATCCGGGCGCTGGCCCGTGACCTGGGCGCCGGGCTCGGCGTCGGCGGTCACCTCACCGCGCTGCGGCGCACCAGGGTCGGGCCGTACTCGGTGGAGTCGGCGCGCACCCTGGAGCAGTTGGAGGCCGCGGTCACCGGCGAGTCCCCGACGGGGCTGCAGGTGCTGCCGATCGGGGAGGCCGCGGCCGCCGCCTTCCCACGCTGGGACCTGGACGAGTCGGCGGCGGAGAAGCTGTCGCACGGTGCCCGGCTCAAGGCGCCCGGGCTGGGCGTGGACGGGCCGATCGCGGTGTTCGGGCCGGACGGGCGCTTCCTCGCGCTGGTCGAGGAGACGGACGGGCAGGCGAAGCCGGTCGCGGTCTTCGTCGGCTGACGCCCCGCAGCGCACGCGTCACCCCCGTCGGGAGTCTTCCGGCGGGGGTTTCGCTCGTTCGGGGGGCGTCCCGGGAGGGGCTTCGCTCGTTCAGGGGGTGTTCCGGCGAGGTCCGGGGGTTCGTTCCGGCGAGGGAGGGGTCACCCGCCCGGGGGAGCGCGCGAGGTGAACGCCCGTGGTGAGCGGCGCAGGCGCGGTGGGGCCGCCTCCCGGGCGGGCAGGCTCCCCGGCGGCGAGCAGGTCGCCGTGACGAGCCCGCCCCCGGGCCGTCCGGCCTGCGGGGAGGGCAGTGCGAATGCCGGGATTCCTGGACGGCGACGGCGTGGCGGGAGATCCGGGGCGGTACCTGCTGCGGATCCGCGACCTCAACGGGCGACTGCACGGCTTAGGGTTCGTCGCCGACCCGCAGGGCACCGTCCTCACCGCCCACGAGAGCGTCACCGGCCTGGACCGGATCGTCCTGTACACCCCCGGCGGGCAGACCAGGGTGCTCGGCCCGGACGCCGTCCTGCCGCTGCCCGAGCACGGGCTCGCCCTGCTGCGCACCGACGCGGTCGGCGGGCTGCCCGTGCCGCCGCTGCCCGTCGCGGCCCTCGGGGCCGGGCGCGCGGTGCTGCTGCCCGCGCTGGCCGGCGAGGACGGGCGGGTGGTGGCGCTGCGCTGCGGTCTGCTCGGTGCCGCCGGTGCCGGGTGCGGCGGGGTCGGCGGGGTGCTGCTGCTCGACCCGCCGGTGGTCGCCGGCGTCGTGGTGCCGGCCGGTTCGCCGGTGCTGGACGCCCGCAGCGGCGCCGTGGTGGCCCTGGCCGTGCCCGCGCTGCGCGGGCCGCAGCACGGCGGCGCGCTCCCGGCGGTGCCGGCCGGCGGCGGCGCGGTCGCGGTCGTCCCGGCGCTGGCCGAACTGCTGGCGCGCAACGGCGCGGCCGTGCCCGGCTACGGGCCCGCGCTCAACCTGGCCGGCGTGCTGCGGCTGACCGCGGCCCAGCTGGCCGCCGCCGGGGCCGGCCCGGGCCGGGTGGCCGGGCTCGCCGCCGACCGGGTCGACCGGCCCGACGGACTGGCCGGGGACGAGCCGCAGGCCACCGTCACCGCCCTGGTCGGCGCCCCCGGCAGCGGGCGCTCCACCGAACTCGCCGCCCTCGCCGCCCGCCGCGCCGGCGGCGCCCGGCCTCTGCCCACCCTCTGGCTGCGCGGCGCCGACCTGCGCGCCGAGGACCGCTCGCTCGCCGCCCCGGTGGAACGGGCCCTGGCCGCCGTCGCGGCCGAGCTGGGCATCCCGGCGCCCGCGCCGGAACCGGTGGCGGCGCTGTGCGCGGCGGCCGGGCGGCCGCTGCTGGTGGTCCTGGACGGTCCCGAGGAGGCCCCGGCGCCGCTGGACCCGCGCTGGCTGCGCGGCGCGGGGGACTGGCTGACCGGCTGCGGGGCGCGGCTGCTGACCGCCTGCGGCGAGGAGGCCTGGGTGCGGCTGGCGGCCGAGAAGTGGGGCAGCGGCACCGGCCACGCCCGGTACCCGGACCCGCCGGAGCCGGGCGGCGACCTGGCCAGCGCCCCCACCGTCCGGATGGACGGCGGCGGCCCGGGCGCCCCCAGCCTCGCCGGGCACCGGCTCGGCCCGCTCCCCGCCGAGGCGGCCGAGCGGGTACGCCGCCGCTACGGGCTGCCGCCGGGCTGGCCGGCCGACGCCGACGCGCGGCACCCGCTGGCCGTCCGGCTGGCCGGCGAGCTGTGGGCGGAGGGCCTGCGCGGGGAGCCGGCCCGCCGGGGCGAACTGTTCGCCGCCTACCTGGACCTGCGTTGCCTGCGGGTGGCCGGGCGGCTGGTCGAGGACGGCCGGCAGCGCCGCCCGGGCGCCCACCGCCGGAGCTCCGCTCGCCCGGCCGGGCCCTCCCACGGGCGGGTGCGGCGGCTGGCGGCCGCGGTGGCCGGACGGGTGCACGAGGCGGCCCGGCGGATGCTCGGCGCCGGGCCGGGCGGCCTGGGCCGGGCCACCTTCGAGGAACTGTTCCCGGCGGCCGGCGGCTGGGCCACGGCCGTCCTCGCCGAGGGCCTGTTCGTCCCGGCCGGGCCCGGATTCCGGTTCGCGCACGGGGAGTTCGCGGACTGGCTGCAGGGCCTGCACCTGGACCTGGACGCCGCGCTGGGGCTGCTGCTCGGCGAGGCCGCGGACACGCCCTCCTCACCCGCGAACGGGCTGGAGGGCGCGCCAGCGGAGGGCTCCCCGCGCGGCGTCCCCCGGCACCGGATCGGCCCGGTCGCCGCCGCGCTGCGCCGACTGGCCGAGACCTGGGGCGCACCCGCCCTGGACCCCTGGCTGCACCGGCTCTGGCGCGCCCTGGACCTGCGCCCGCCCGGCAGCGAACCGGCCTGGTGGGCGGGCCGGCTGCTCACCGCCGGGCTGGCCGCCAGTCCCGATCCGGCCGAACACCGGGCGCTGCTCGACCAGTTGGCCGGTCGGATCGCCGAACGGGCGGTCGCCGAGGGCGGGTTGGACGCGCTCCCGGCGGACGGGCTCGGCTCGTTCGGCCCGGCGTTCTGGACCGGCCTCGGCCTGCCCGTCGAGACCGAACTCGCGCTGCTGCGCCGCCTGGTGGCCGCCGACGGGCCCGAGCAGCCGTTCCTCGGCGCGGTGGCCGAACGGCTGCGCGCCGACCCCGTCGCGGTGTTCCCGCTGCTCTGCGCCTGGTTCGACGATCCGCGCGGCCTGCCCGGCCGCCCCGGACACACCGTCGCCGACCTCGCCCACGACCTGCTGCACGCCCACCGCCGGCTCGCCCTGGACGAGTTGGCCGACGCCCTGGCCGACGCCGCGCACCCGAGGGCGGACGCACTGCTCACCGTGCTCGCCACCGAGGAGCCTTCCGCGCTCTGCCGGGCGGTGGACCGCTGGAGCCACGACGGGCGGCCCGAGCGGCACGTCGCCGCCGCCGTGCACGCCCTGCACGCCGCCCCGCACGCCGTCGGCGCCGCCGCCGGACTGCTGCGTTTCACCGCGCTGACCCTGCTCGCCCGCGAGGACGAACCGGGCCTGCACGGCGCCGCCCTCGCCCTGCTGGTCGGCGACCCGGCGACCAGGGCCGAGCACCTCCCCGCCGCGCTGTCCCTGCACCGGGCGGGCGGCGACGCCTTCCTCACCCCCAGGGCGCTGGCCCCCGCCCTGGAGAGCGACCCGGAACCCGTCCTGGCCGCGCTCGCCGACCGGCTGGCGGCCCCCGGCGCAGCCGCCGCCGAGACCCTGCGGGTGCTCGCCGACGCCCGCACCCCGGTGGCCACCCGGCGGGGCGCCGAACTGGCCGCCCGGCTGCTGCGCGAGCACCCGGCCCTGGCCGGCCCGGTCGCCGTCGACTACCTGGGCCGCCGCCTGGAGCGCGCCGCGACCGGCGGCCCGGCCGCCCGGCTGGAGCTGCGGGTGCTGCTCGGCGGCGCGCTGGCCGCCCGGACGGCGGGCGTGCGGAGGCCGTTCGCCCAGGTGCTGTCCGTCCCGGTGGCCGACCCGGCGGCGGACGCGCTGCGCTGCGAACTGCTGGACACCCTGCTCGCCATCGAGACCGACCCGGCGGTGCTGACCGCGGCCGTGGAGCGGCTGGCCGAGCACTGCGCGGCCGAGAACCCGGCCCGGGCCCGCGCGGTGCTGGCCCGGGCGACCCCCGGCCTGCCGGGCGCGGACGAACTGCTGGTGCGCTGGGCCGGCCGCTCGGCGGCGTTCGCGCAGCTGCTCGCCCAGTGGCCGCGGGACGCCGCCCCGACCGCGCCGGACGGTCCCCGGCTGGCCCGGATGCGGGCCCTGGCGGCGGCCGGCCGCGACCCGCAGTACGCGGCCGCCGAGGCGGAGCGGACCGTGCCCGGGCGCGCCGCGCACCCGCCGGTGCGCCCAACCCGTATTCCGGTGCCGGAGCAGGAGCAGGCGCATGGCACGCTATAGGGGTTCGGGTTTGAGCGTTTGAGCGTACAGAGGGTACGCGCCGTACGGAACAAGGAGCGGTCAGGGTGCAGCGCTGGCGTGGCCTGGAGGAGATCCCCGCTGACTGGGGACGCAGCGTCGTCACCATCGGCTCGTTCGACGGGGTGCACCGCGGGCATCAGCTGATCATCGGTCGGGCGGTCGAGCGGGCCCGCGAACTCGGCCTCCCCGCAGTGGTGGTGACCTTCGACCCGCACCCGCGCGAGGTCATCCGCCCGGGCAGCCACCCGCCGCTGCTCGCCCCGCAGGCGCGCCGCGCCGAGCTGATCGCGGGCCTCGGCGTGGACGCGGTGCTGGTGCTGCCGTTCACCCCGGAGCTGTCCCAGGAGTCGCCGGAGACCTTCGTCCAGCAGGTCCTGGTCGACGCCCTGCACGCCCGGGCCGTCATCGAGGGCCCCAACTTCCGCTTCGGGCACCGGGCCGCTGGGGACGTCGCGCTGCTCACCGAGCTGGGCCGCTCGGCCGGCTTCGACGTCGAGGTGGTCGACCTCCAGGTGAGCGGCGCCGCCGGGGCCGGCGAGCCGTTCTCCTCCACCCTGACCCGGCGGCTGGTCGAGACCGGCGACATGGCCGGCGCCGGCGAGGTGCTGGGCCGCCCGCACCGGGTCGAGGGCGTGGTGGTGCGCGGCGCGCAGCGCGGCCGCGAGCTCGGCTACCCCACCGCCAACGTCGAGACCGTGCCGCACAGCGCGATCCCGGCCGACGGCGTGTACGCGGGCTGGCTGACCGCCGACGGCGAGCGCATGCCCGCCGCCATCTCGGTCGGCACCAACCCGACCTTCGACGGCACCGCCCGCACCGTCGAGGCGTACGCCATCGACCGGGTCGGCCTGGACCTGTACGGGCTGCACGTGGCCGTGGACTTCCTGGCCTACCTGCGCGGGATGGAGAAGTTCGACTCCATCGACGCGCTGCTCGACCGGATGGCCGACGACGTCAAGCAGGCCCGCGAGCTGACCGACGGCGTCTGAGCACTGCCGCAGCACGGGGAAGGGCCCGCCGACCTGGTCGGCGGGCCCTTCGGCGTCACTGCGGGGGCTGCGGCGGGTGGCCGTAGCCGGGCGGCGGCTGGTAGCCGTCCGGCGGGGACGGCGAGGTGGGCTGGGACGGCGGGGCGGGCTGCGGCGGCTGGCCCTGGGCGGGCGGGTAGCCGTAGCCCGGGCCCGGCTGCGGGGCCGGCTGCTGCTGGGCGCCCGGCTGCGGCCAGGCCGTGGGGGCGGGCTGCTGCTGCGGGTAGCCGTAGCCGGGGGGCGGCGGCGGGGCCTGGCCGGGCTGCGGCGCCCACGGCGCCCCGGGGGCGGGCTGAGCGGCCTGACCGGCCTGACCCGGATACGGCTGTGGCTGCGGTTGTGGCTGCGGCGGGTACGGCGTGGCCTGCGCCTGCTGCTGCCACCCGGACTGCTGGGCGGCGGCCTGCTGGGCCCGGACGATGTCCTCGCCGACCAGGGTGGCCAGCTCGAAGTAGGCCTCGCGGACCTTGGGCCGCATCATGTCGAGGTTGACCTCGGCGCCGGCCGCCAGGCTCTCGTCGAACGGCACCACGATCACCCCGCGGCAGCGGGTCTGGAAGTGCGCGACGATGTCCTCGACCTTGATCAGCTTGCTGGTCTCGCGCACCCCGGAGACCACCGTGATGCTGCGTTGCACCAGGTCCGCGTAGCCGTGCGCGGAGAGCCAGTCCAGGGTGGTCGAGGCACTGGAGGCGCCGTCCACGCTGGGGGTGGAGACGATGATCAGCTGGTCGGCGAGGTCCAGCACCCCGCGCATCGCGCTGTACAGCAGGCCGGTGCCGGAGTCGGTCAGGACGATCGGGTACTGGCGGCCCAGCACGTCGATGACCTGGCGGTAGTCCGAGTCGTTGAACGTGGTCGAGACCGCCGGGTCGACGTCGTTCGCCAGGATCTCCAGGCCCGAGTTGAGGTCCTGCGAGGTGAACTGACGGATGTCCATGTAGCTGCGCAGGTGCGGGATGGCCGTCACCAGGTCGCGGATGGTCGCGCCGGTCTGGCGCTTGACCCGGCGGCCCAGGGTGCCGGCGTCCGGGTTGGCGTCGATCGCGATCACCTTGTCCTGGCGCTCGCTGGCCAGGGTCGCGCCGAGCGCGGTGGTGGTCGTGGTCTTGCCGACCCCGCCCTTGAGGCTGATCACGGCGATCCGGTAGCAGCTCAGCACCGGGGTGCGGATGATCTCCAGCTTGCGCGACTTCTCGGCGGCCGCCGCCTTGCCGCCGAACTGGAACCGCGGCTGCTGGCGCTGCTGCTTGGGCTGGCTGCGCAGCAGCCGGTCCGAGGACAGCTCGACCGCGGCGGTGTAGCCGAGTGGCGCACCGTGCGCCACGGGCGGCTGCGGGGCGGCGGAATGCGGGAACGCGACCGGCGGCGGTGCGACGGCGCTCTGCGGCGGCCACGGCTGCACCCCGCCGGACTGCTCGTGCGGCGAGCCCGGCAGCAACGGCTGGTACTCGTGCGGCTGGGGCTGGGCCGACTGCGGGTAGGCGGGGGGCTGCGGCCAGCCGCCCTGGCGCGGATCCACCGGCGCGGACAGCGGGGCCGGCTGCTGCGGCTGTGCGGGCTGCGGCTGGGCGGCGGCCTGCTGGGCGGCCCACGCGGCGGCGGACTGCGCGTCCTGCGGCGGCAGCGGCTGCTGCGGGGGCAGGTGCTGCGCGGGCGGCTGCGGGTACGTCTGCGGCGGGACCGGCTGGGCGGGCTGCGCCGGCGGCGCGGCCGAGACCGGGGCCGGGTGCGGCGGCTGCGGGGCCGGGGCGGGCTGCGGCTGCGCCGGGACCTCCGCCGGCCAGCCCGGGGCGACGGCCGGTGGCTGTTCGAACGCGGGGGCGGGGGCCTGGGCAGGGGCGGACGCCGGGAACGGGACGTGCTGCGCCTCGGCCTGGACGGGCTGTGCGGGCGGCACGGGCGGCACGGGTACGGGCTGCGCGGGCACGGGCGCCTGAGCCGGCGTCGGGGCCTGGGCGGGCACCGGCGCCGGAGCGGCGGCCTGCGGAGCCTGCGCCGCCGTCGGAGCCTGCAGGACCGGGGCCGGGGCCGTCGGAGCCTGCACCGCCGGGGCCGCCGAGGCGTCCGTCTGCACGTACCAGGACGGGGGAGTGTAGTCGGGCGCGTCGGACCAGTCGTCGTCGTCCTCTGCCGCGTTGTCGCCGACGTAGACGCCGTCCCGATCGCTGCTCACTAGGGCTCCCTCGTGTTCGCCGCCGCTTGTTCAGCGGTGCCGTTGCCGCATCAAAGACTAGGCCGTGCGGCAACCCCCGTTGAAGGCGGCGTCGGATCCGGAGCGGCCCCCCGGGCCCGGCGCCGCCGCTCAGTCCATCCGGCGCGGACCGCCGAGAACCTGCTGCTCGGCCTGCCCGGCCACGGCCCGCACGTACTGGCGCCGCATCCGGGTGGCCCACAGCGTGAGGTCGTCGCCGAGGGTGGGCAGCGCGGCGACGTCCTCCGGCGGGAGCGACAGCACCCGGCCGGTCAGCTCCGCCTCCTGTGGGGAGACCCGCTGCACGCCCACCAGGTCGGCCGCGTTGAGCACCCGGGCCGCGTTCGGGCCCAGGTACGGCAGCAGGGTCAGGGTGGTCTGCCAGGGCGCGGCGGAGAGCCGGCTGCGCGGCGGGCGGGCGCCGAGGTCGCGCACGACCAGGACCGGTGAGGCCACCGAGGCGCCCTGCGGGCCGAGTCGGCCGACCTGGTGGACCGTCACGCACGGCTGCCCGCCGCCCGCGGCCTGCGCCAGCGGGCCCCACAGCTGCCCGCGCGCGGTCTCCACCGCGACCCGGGCGCCGATCGCGGCCGCCCGCAGCGCGATGACCTGCGCCGTCCACACGCCGCCGACCAGCACCAGGTCGTACGCGCTGGGCCGGAACAGGCCGAGCACTGCGGGCAGCCCCTGCGGGTCGACGCCGATCACCACGCCGTCGTCGCCGACCGGGAAGGCCAGCGCCCCGAGGTCCGCGGCGTCGAGCACGTGCTTCTCCCGGCGCGGGCCGCGCAGCCCGAAGCCGGGCAGGATCCGGGACCGCGCCCGGGGCCGTTCGGCGCCGTGCTGCGGGCCGGGGGCCGGATAGGTCTGGTACGCCATCAGGACGCTCCTCCCAGCGGCAGGGTGGCGAGCACCCCGGGGGCCTGCTCCAGGTCGAGCCGGACCAGGCCGAGTCCGGCGCCCTGCGCCCGCGCCTCCACCTGGCGGCCGACCTGCGTCACCTCGCTCTCGCTGCGCCCGGTCACCCGCAGGTGCCCGCTGACGGTCACCGAGCCGCCGGTGCCGCGCCCGGCGGTCAGGCTGAAGGTGCTGGCCAGCGCGGGGGAGCCGGTGACCAGGTTGACCAGGTCGGGTGCGGCGATCCGGCCGGGCGAGCCGCCGGGGCGGCTGAGCTGCGGCCAGCGGGAGATCCAGTAGGTGCTGTGCCAGCGGTCGTCGATCCGCCAGAACCGGCTGCCCTCCTGGGTGCGGCGGGTGGTGCCGCCGCCGCTGCCGGTGCCCTGGCGCCCGGCCACCGCGAGCGGGTTGGCGCAGGTGGAGATGGCCAGCGCGGCGATCAGCTCGCGCTCGTCCAGCACGGTCGCGTTGAACCCGGCGCTGTTGAGCCGCCCGGCCAGCTGGTCGGTCACCCGTTGCAGCGCCTTGCGGGCGCCCTCCTCGCCGCCGCCGCGGGCCCGGACGGCGGCCGCGGCGCGCTCCGGGTCGAGCTTGAGCGCCACCCAGGTCAGCCGCAGCCCGGGGGTGGCGGTGCCGTCCGGCAGCTCGCGGTAGGCGCGGGCGGCCAGCGACTGCTCGGGCAGGTGCGGGGCCGGGGCCGGCTGGGTGTGCTGGACGAGCTGCACCGACTCCAGGGTGATGTCGTCGACCTGGAGCGCCGAGCAGATCACGTCCAGGGGCAGCGGCAGCGCGGTGCGCACCGGGCGCAGCGGCTGGTCCTTGGCCTGGACGAGCAGCACCGAGCTGAGGAAGGTGCCGTCGCCGACCATGCCGGTCTCCCGGCGGACCGGGCGGCCGCCCAGGTCGGCCTCGGTGGCGTGGGTGCAGGTGCGCAGCGCCGGTTCGAGTTCCAGGGCGGGGGCCAGTGCCGGGTCGGTGCCGGCCGGCGGCAGCGTGCCGCGGGCCTGCCGGCGGCGGGACTTGAGGGCGGCGCGCACTCGTAGCACTTCGGGGATGGTCCGGCCGCGCAGCGGGATCACGGCGAGCACCACCAGGACCAGCGCGACCGCGCCGAAGCCGGCGGCGACCGGCCGGCTGATCGTCCAGCCCACCGCGACCAGCGCGGCCGCGACCTCGACCAGGACGAGCTGTTGGAGTCTCAGCCGCCCGCCGAGCAGCCCGGGCCGGGGGTTGATCCGGAGCAGGACGGGCCCGCGACCGCCTTCGTCACCGCGGCTGCTGCTCTCGCCGACGGGCGGCAGTGGCTGCCCGGGCGCGGTCCCGGGCGCGGGGCCGCCGCGCTGCGCCCGGCCGGAGCGGCGCGACCTCCCGCCCGTTGCCGGTCCGCGGCGTCCTGGAGCGGTCTGGCTTGGCATCCCCCGGGTGACCCTCTCTGATCAGTTGCCGCGGCCCGGCTGGCCGGTGCGCGGACCGTACCCGTACCGTACTCACCGTCTGCTGCCGCATCGTAGAGGGTTCGTACGGGTTCCCGCCCGGCGGGTGCGGGGGGCGGTGCAGGCCGGTCCGACAGTGTCTGACGAGGGGGACGACGAGGATGGCATCGCGCCGGGACGAGCTGAACGCGTACACCTTCGCCCGCAAGCGCACGGTGGGGGCGTTCCTGCTGCCCGGTGGCGGCGGCAGCGACGAGGACGCGCCGCGCCCGGTGAAGGCGGTGCTGCCGAGCGTGCTGGCGGGGGCGGTGATCGTCGCCGGGTTCGGGCTGTGGGGGGTGTTCAAGCCGAGCGCGCCGCTGCACTGGGACGACGGCAAGAACGTCGTCCAGGGCAAGAAGTCGACCACCCGGTACGTGGTGCTGACCGACCCGGACGGCCGGACCAGGCGGCTGCACCAGGTGCTCAACATGTCCTCGGCGCGGCTGGTGCTGCCGGCCGACGCCAAGGTGGTGGTGGTCGACGACGGGGTGCTCGACAGCTACCCCAACCACGGCCCGACGATCGGCATCCCGTACGCGCCGGACAAGCTGCCGACGAGGGACAACGCGGACAAGCCGATGAAGTGGTCGGTCTGCGACCGCCCGGGCTCGGACGACAAGCAGGAGACCGTCAACCAGGCGGTGTTCGTGGCGGCCGGCCCGGACGCGGCGGCGCTGGCGGGCAAGGACCGGATGCTCGGCCAGGACCAGCTGCTGCTGGTGCAGCAGGCGGACGAGCAGCAGGTATCCGCGCAGCCGGCGCCGGGCCAGCCCGCGGCCAGGCCGGGTGACGCGAAGGTGTTCCTGGTCGACGCGCAGGGCCGCAAGCACGGCATCGGCTCGCCGCAGGCGGACGACAAGGAGCGCAAGTCGCTGATCACCGCGGTCTTCGGGCCCAACGCGGTGCCGCAGCGCGTCAAGCGCGAGTGGCTGGACACCCTGGTGACCGGCAGCCCGATCACCTTCCCGAAGGTCGACGGGGTGGCGGACAGCCCGAACCCCAACTCCTCGGTGGAGCTGGGCAACCAGGCCGACCGCCGGATCGGCCGGCTGGTGCACTACCAGGACCGGCACTACGTGGTCGGCAAGGACCGGCTCTACCTGGTGACGCCGTTCCAGGCGGAGCTGATCCGGCAGAACCCGGACTACCAGGACCTCTACAAGTACGACGGCGACAAGCGGCCGCGCAGCGACGAGATGACCCCGGCCGACCACGCCAAGCTCGGCAACGACGTCCGGCTGCCGAGCACCGGGGACGACTGGCCGCTGAAGTCCGGTGCGCCGGCCAACAACTGGCAGGACCGGCAGGACGCGCGCCTGGTCGTGTGCAGCACCTTCGACGGCGTCGCCGAGGACGGCCGCACGCCCCGGCGCAGCGTCTGGGCCGGGACGTCCTACCCGGCGCCGTACAACAACGGCGCGGGCGCCGCGTACGTGACGCCCGGGCACGGCCTCTTCTACCGCGCGCTGGACAACGCGGCGGGCGGTTCCGGCACCGACTTCCTGATCACCGAGACCGGTCTGCGCTACTCGGTGCCGGCCAACGGCGACGGTGGTCGCGGCGCCACCACCCCGCCCGGCGCGCAGCCGGGCCAGAGTGCGCAGCCGGGTGCGGGCGGACAGCCGGGCCAGGGCGCGCAGCCGGGCCAGGGCGGCGCCCCGAAGACGCCCACCCCGCAGCCGGGCGCCACCACGCCGGACCAGCAGCCGCCGCAGGACGAATCGGGCGCCAACCAGGCCCGGTTGGGCTACAAGGAGCTCCAGCCGCTCCCGGTGCCGCACGAGTGGTCGGACCTCGTTCCGGCCGGCCCGCCGCTGACGGCGAAGAGCGCCGCCCAGCCGCAGAACGCCTGATCGACCAAGCCCGGCAACGGAATTGGCCTCAGTGTCATGGTCTGGTAACTGCGCCGAGTTCGGTGTTGGGTGAGCTGCGTGTGCCGACTACAGTGCTCCTGGACATCACTAGGGTGATGGGACGGTCGGGCCGCGATGCCCTCCGTACACGCAATGTCTGTCTCATGGGGGATGGTGGAGCATGGCTCAGGGTCAGTTCACGATGACGGCTCAGGAGATGCTGGCTTTCGCCAAGCGGATCGAGGACGCGATCGGGAAGATCGAGGCTGAGCGGCAGAAGCTCATCAGCACGGTCGATGGCATCACCGGCGGCTGGCAGGGCCAGGCGGCGAACGCCTACAAGGCCTTGCAGGACCAGGTCAACACCGACATCGCGAAGCTGAAGGAGTCGCTCACCGCGATCCAGCACGCGATCGAGCTGACCACCAAGCACTACGCGAGCACCGAGGAAGAGCAGAAGGCGCTGTTCTCCAACGCCCAGGGCTGATCAGCCGCACCGCGCTGATCACCGTTCTGTTCCGACCTTCCGCTCGGTGGGGCGCCCGCGGCTGAGCGCGGGGTGCTCCGCATCCTCGTCAAGGGAGACATCGTGTCCGACCACATCCTCGTCAACTTCGAGACCGTCCACCACGCGGCCGAGGAAGTGCGCGCCTCGGCCGGTCGCATCGACCACCTGCTGAACGACCTCAAGGGCGACGTCAACCGCATCGCGTCCAGCTGGCAGGGCGCGGCCCAGCAGGGCTACCAGGCCCACCAGACCCAGTGGGACGCGCGCGCCGCCGACCTGCAGAAGGTCTGCACGCAGATCGCCTCCTCGCTGGACGGCGCCGCGCAGAGTTACCGGACGACCGAGAACAACAACGCCAAGCTGTGGGGGAACAGCTGACCACGCGTTCCCCAGCGGGAACGTGAGGGGGCGGGTGCTCGGACTCCGGGTACCCGCCCTTCGGCGCGCGGCACGGGTGGACGACATGAGGGGTGGCAGGGTGTCCGGACGCGGGTACCGGAAGGCGGCCGCGGCACTGGCCGCGCTCGCCGTGCTGGGCGGCCCGCTCGCCGCCCCGGCGCACGCGGACAGCGGACCAGGGCTGGCCGCCGCGGGCGACTGCCCGAAGAACGCGCCCGACGTGCCGACCGTGCCGTGGTCGCTGCAGCGCCTGCTGCTGGACGAGCTGTGGCAGGGCGGTCGGACCACCGGCGCGGGGGTGACCGTCGCGGTCATCGACACCGGCGTGGACGACCAGAACCCGCAGCTGGCGGGCAAGGTCCTGGAGGGCTCCAACCTGGTGGTGAACCGGGAGACCAAGGAGAAGGTCCCGGGCAGCTCCAAGGAGGACCCGGTCGGCCACGGCACCAAGGTGGCCGGCATCATCGCCGCCCGCCGTTACGACCGGACGGGCTTCGTCGGGCTCGCCCCCGACGCCACCGTCCTGTCGATCCGCCAGAACGACAGCGACGGCAACGGCGACGTCTCCACCCTGGTCCAGGCCGTCAACGAGGCGGTCAGGGCCAAGGCCAAGGTCATCAACATCTCCCAGGACGTCCGCGGCGCCGGCGCCGCCGGCTTCGGCGGGTACCAGGAGCTGAAGGCCGCCGTCCAGGCCGCCGAGGACAGCGGCGTCGTGGTGGTCGCCTCCACCGGCAACGACGGCAAGGAGGGCGACACCTACCCCGGCGCGTTCCCGACCGTGCTCGCCGTCGGCGCCTCCGACCGCAACAACGAGCGCGCCCCGTTCTCCCAGTACGGCTCCTTCGTGAAGGTCGCCGCACCCGGCGTCGACATGCTCTCCACCGTCCCCAGGGGCGGCCAGTGCGTCGACAACGGCACCAGCTTCTCCGCCCCGTACGTGTCCGGGCTCGTCGCGCTGCTGGTCGGCGCCCACCCGAACTGGAAGCCGGCCCAGGTGCGGGCCTGGATCGAGCAGACCGCACAGCGCACCCAGCGCGATCCGGACCGGTTCATCGGCTGGGGCGTGGTCGACCCGGTCAGGGCCGTCACCAAGGCCCCCGAGAGCGCGCCGTTCACCGCCACCCCGGACGCCCCCGTCCAGCTGGCCGCCGCCCCGATCGTGCCCCGGCCGGTCGGCCTCGGCGAGACCCAGGCCGACCGCGACGGCCGCACCGCGACGTACGTCCTCGGCATCGGGGCGCTGCTGGTCGCGCTGCTCATCGGCGGCGGCGTCGTCCTGCGCGACCTCCGCCGCAGGTCCGCCGACTGATCCGTGTGCGCAGCACCCGCCCGGTGCCCGGGGAGTGCGCGGAAGAATCCTCCGGAACGGCTGTAACGTCGTGGGCCGCTCACCGCATCCAAGAAGTGTCGGGGAGCGCGGACACGGGGGAGCGGCGGGCATGGGGTGGATCGGGGCGGGCCGGGAGGCCGAGGACGCAGAGTTCCTGGAGCTGGTGTCCGGCCGCACCGGCCACCTGTACCGCTCGGCCTGCCTGCTGACCAGCGGCGACACCCACTACGCCGAGGACCTCGTCCAGGAGGCACTCAGCCGGATGTACGTGCTCTGGCGGCGCAGCGCCTGGACCGGCGGCCGGAACCGGATCGACAACCCGGCCGCCTACACCCACACGGTGATGGTGCGCACCTTCCTCGCCCAGCAGCGCCGCCGCTCCAGCACCGAGCGCCCCATCGGGGCCGTGCCCGAGTCGGAGGCGCGGGAGGCGGACGGCGCGCTGCGGATGACCCTGCTCGACGCCCTCGGCCGGATGCCGCCCAAGGACCGCGCCGTCCTGGTGCTGCGCTACTGGGAGGACCGCAGCGTCGCGGAGACCGCCGAGGTGCTGCGCTCCTCCCCGGGGGCGGTCCGTACCCGCACCACCCGGGCGCTGGCCCGGCTGCGCGGCCTGCTCGGCGACTCGCTGGCCGAGCTCGCCGCCCGCTGACCACTGCTCGTAGTCCGTGACGGAACCCGTGACGGAACCCGTGACGCAACCCGTGACGCAATTTCGTGATGCAAGGAGACGGTGACCACCCATGTCCGAACCGGACAAGTTCGATGACGATCTTCTCTACGCCCTCACCCGTACGGGCGAGGGCTTCCGCACCGAGCCGTCCGACCTGCTCGCGGGCGGGTACCAGCGCGGACGCCGACGCTGGCGCCGCCGCTCGACCGCCGCGGTGGTGGGCGGCGCGGCCGCGCTGGCCCTGGTGGGGACCGGCGCGGTGTACCTCACCGGCTCCTCGCCGCGCCCGAGTGCGGTGCCCGCGGCCGCCCCGAGCACCGCCGGCGGCAGCGGGGGCGGCTCGGCGGCCCCGGTCGCGGCGGCCTCCTCCGCGGAGCCGGGCGAGGTCACCGGCGAGGAGGTGCTGGCCACCCTGCGGGGCCTGCTGCCGGGCGGCCGGACCAGCGACGAGAACGCCGGCCAACGCCAGGGCGGCACGCTGGTCTTCGACGACGGTCGGGGCAGGGCCGCGATGGCGGTCTCGGTCAACCGGGTCGGGGCCGGTAGCCCGGTCCTGACGGAGAACGGCTGCCCGGACCGGAAGCTCGTCCCGTACGACGCCTGCACCAGCGCGGGCCTGCCGGGCGGCGGCAAGCTGACCCTGTTCCAGGGCTACGAGTACCCGAACAAGCAGGCCGGCACCAAGAGGTGGTCCGCCTGGCTGGGCGGCGCCGACGGCCGCGTGATCGAGCTGACGGAGTGGAACGCCGAGGCGGAGAAGGGCGCACCGGACAGCCGTCGGACGCCGCCGCTGTCGCCGGAGCAGCTGAGGGCGGTCGTCACCGACAAGGCCTGGGACGGGATCATCGCCAAGTTCCCCGAGCCGCGGCCGGAGCCGGGGCCGGACAACGGCAAGGAGTACGGCAAGGACGAGATCCTGGCGATTGTCGCCAAGCTGCTGCCGTCCGGGCTGACCGAGACGGAGACCGGGGGACAGCCTGGCTACGCGGACTTCGTGGTCGACGACGGCAAGGGCAAGTCCATGGTGGAGATCAACGTGCAGGACTGGTCCCGCGACGACAAGACCAAGGAGGAGCTGTTCGGCAGTGCCCGGGCACAGCCGGACGGCACCAGGGTGGTGGTCGGCAAGCGGGGCTCCAACCCGGGCATGTGGACCGTCGACACCCTGCACGCGGACGGCCTGCGGGTGGTGATCAGCGCGTTCAACAGCGGCACCCAGCAGACCCCGGCGACCCGCGGCACCCCGGCGCTGAGCAACGACCAGCTGAAGGCGATCGCCACCGCGCCGGTGTGGAAGCTGAAGAAGTAGCGGTGCGGACGTGGCAGTGCCCCGGGCGAGGGGGAGCCCGGGGCACTGCCGTGTGGGGGAGGGGTGGGGGTCAGGGCTGCTGGTCCTCGGGGAGGCTGATCACCCAGCGGGTGTCCTGGCGGGGGCGCAGGTAGAACAGCCAGTAGAGGGTGGCGGCGGCGGTGATGCCGCCGGTCCACAGCAGGGGCTCGGTGTCCAGCTGGGTCATCACGTAGACGAGGACGGCGATCAGCACCACCGGGACGGCCGGCCACAGCGGCATCCGCCAGGCGGCGGCGTGCTTGTGGTGGGCGCGGCGGGAGAGCAGCGCGGCGATCGCGACCAGCAGGTACATCCCGGTGACGGCGACGCCGGTGATGTTGCTGAGCAGTGCGCCCTTGACGAAGCAGAGCGCGGCGCCGGGCAGGCCGACGGCCAGGGTGGCGACCCACGGGGAGCCGAACCGGCCGAGGGTGCCGAAGGCCTTGTTGACCGGCTCGGGCCAGGCCTTGTCACGGGCGGAGGCGAACAGGACCCGGGAGTTCTGGATGACCATGACGATGCCGGCGTTGATGATCGCCAGCGCGACGCAGAGGCTGATGAAGGTGCCGACCGCGGAGTTGCTCCAGGCGGTGACCATGCCGGAGATGTCGCCGGAGCTCAGGGTCTGGAGGTCGGGGGCGCCCATGGTGATGGCGACGACCGGGACCAGGATGACGGCGGAGGAGATGCCGAGCGTCCACAGCACGGTGCGCGAGACGTTGCGGCGGGGGTTCTCCAGCTCCTCGGAGAGGTAGACGGCGGTGGAGAAGCCCTGGGTGATGAACAGGGCGATGCCGAGCGCGCCGACGATGGCGCCGATGCTCACCGTGGTGGTGGCGCCGCCGTCCCCGGTGACCACGCCGTGCAGCAGGCTGGGGGCGTCGCCGTTGGCGTGGGAGAACCCGAGCACCGAGACGACGCCGGCCGCGATGACCTCCAGCACCAGGAAGACGCCGGTGATCCAGGCGTTGGCGCGCAGGTCGAGCAGGCCGGCCAGGGTGGCGGCGAGCATCACGGCGGCGCCGGTCATGGCCTTGTCGAGGTGCAGCACGGGGGCGAGGTAGTCGGCGGTGCCGAGGGCGATGACCGAGGGGACGATCATCACGACGATCAGCGAGAGCACGAAGACCAGCCAGCCGGCCAGCCGCCCGGCGAGGGTGCCGACCATCGCGTACTCGCCGCCGGCGCTGGGGATCAGGGTGCCGAGCTCGGAGTAGCAGAACGCGACGGCGACGCACAGCACGGTGCCGATGGCGATGGCCAGGGCGGTGGCGCTGCCGATGCTGGAGAACAGCTCCGGGACGATCACGAAGAGCGTGGAGGCCGGGGTGACGCAGGACAGTGTGAGCAGGGTGCCGCCCACCACGCCGATCGAGCGCTTGAGTTGCTGGGGCGCGGCGGCGGCGGCGGTGTCGGCCGTCGCGGGGGTCGCGGCGCGTGGCGGGCGAAGCGTGTCGGTCATGTGGCTTCCGATCGGCTCTGTGCGGTCCTGTGGGTGGGAGCGGTATCGCCTCCGCTGGCTGTCTGCTCGGGGTTCTGGTGGGGTCGCTCCTGGGTCGCAATGGAACCTGGGCGTATTGATTGCGTCAATGGCCGAAATGCTTCGGAATCCGTTGCGCGGAAGGGCATAGACATGCGATCCGATGATCACGTACGGTCATTGCGAGCTTTGCCCGACTTGTTACCTCTGCCACATTGCAACTGAATCCAAGGTGAACAGAGTGTTGCAAGCCACCTTTCAAAGGTGTCCGTGGAGTCGGACGGCGATACGCCCAGGCGCCCCCCCTGTGCGGCCGCAACCCCCGGGCGGGGTGCGGGAACCGCAGCCCCGCGCCGGAAAGATCTAGGTAACGTTTCGACACCTGGGACGCGAAAGGGGCCGGGCTCCCGCGAGCCCGACCCCTCGATCACCGTCCGTAGCCGCCGGCGCGGTGCGCCGGTGCCGTCACACCAGCGGCAGCCAGCCCGTCTGGACCATCTGCCCGCCGGTCGCCCGGCGCGACACGTACACCCCGCGCCCCGGCGGCAGCGGCATCGGCTTGACCGTCCCCAGCAGCGCGCCCTCGTCCCGGTTGCCGGAGAGGATCACGCCCTGCCCGCCCAGCTCGCGCATCCGCTGCAGCACCGGCTCGTACAGCGAGCGGCCGGCGCCGCCCGCGCTGCGGGCCACGATCACCCGCAGGCCGATGTCCCGGGCGAACGGCAGGAACTCCGCCAGCGGCGCCAGCGGGTTGCCCGAACTCGTCGCGACCAGCTCGTAGTCGTCCACGATCACGAACATGTCCTTGCCGCTGTACCAGCTGCGGTTGCGCAGCTGCTCGGCGGTGACGTCCGGGCCGGGCAGGCGGCGCGCGCAGGCCCCGCGCAGCATGTCCACGATGGCCGCCATGGCCGGCTGCGCGGCCGCGTACTCCACCAGGTACTCCGGCGGCACGGCGCCCAGCAGCGCGCGCCGGTAGTCGCCGACCACGATGCCCGCCTGGTCCGGGGTGTACCGCTCGGTGATCTGCTTGACCAGCATCCGCAGCAGCGCCGACTTCCCCGACTCGGTGTCGCCGAAGACGATGAACAGCGGGTCGGTCTCGAAGTTCACGAAGGCCGGTGCCAGCTCGGCCTCGTCCACGCCGAAGGCGATCCCGCGCTCCGGGCGCTCGAAGCCCTTCGGCAGCGAGTTCCCGTCCAGGACGGCCGGCAGCATCCGCACCTGCGGCGCGCGCGGCCCGGTCCAGGCCCCGTCGACGGCGGCGACCAGGCCGGCCACCCCGTGCTGGAGGTCGTCCACCGCGCAGGAGCCGTCCAGCCGCGGCAGGCCGGACAGGAAGTGCAGCCGCTCCGGGGTGATGCCGCGCCCGGCCAGCGGCGGGACGTTCTGCGCCACCCGGCGGTCCACCTCGGACTCCATCGGGTCGCCGAGCTTCAGCTCGGTCCGGTTCTGCAGCAGGTCCTTCAGCGCCGGGCGCACCTCCGCGTACCGGGCCGCGGTGATGACCAGGTGGACGCCGTAGCCGAGGCCGCGCTGGGCGATGTCGCCGATCACCGGCTCCAGCACCTCGAACTCCTGCTTGAAGGTGTTCCAGCCGTCGATCACCAGGAACACGTCGCCGAACGCCTCGTCCGGCAGCTGCCCGGCCGCCCGGCGGGCCCGGTAGGTGCCGATGGTGTCGATCCCGGCGGCCCGGAACAGCTCCTCGCGCCGGTTCAGCACCCCGTGCACCTCGGAGACCATCCGGCGCACCTTGTCGACGTCCAGGCGCCCGGCCACCCCGCCGACGTGCGGCAGCCCGGCCAGCGACTGGAAGCTGCCCGCGCCGAAGTCCAGCAGGTAGAACTGCACCTCCCGCGGGGTGTGGGTGAGCGCGAACGAGGCCACCGTGGTGCGCACCACCGTCGACTTGCCCGAGCGCGGGCCGCCCACGACCAGGCCGTGGCCGGCCGCCCCCGCGTAGTCGACCTCCAGGACGTCGGTCTTCTGCTCGCGCGGCTTGTCCACGATGCCGATCGGCACCCGCAGCCGGCCCGCCGGGAAGCCGGGCGCGGTCAGCCCGCGCTCCGGCACCACCTGGAGCGGCGGCAGCAGGTGGTCCATGCTCGGCGCCTCCTCCAGCGGCGGCAGCCACACCTGGTGCGCGGCCGGGCCCTGGCCCGTCATCCGCTGCACGAACACGTCCAGCACGGTGTCGACCAGCGCGTCGTCCTGCTCCGGGGCGAGCGGCGCCTCCTCCTCCACCGCCGGCTCCGGCGGCTCCACCCGGGCCGCGGTGAACAGCACCGGGCGGGCGTTCACCCGCCGCCCGCCGGTCGACCGCTGCTGCCCCGGCGCCCGGTAGGGCCCCGAGACGTACGCGGCCTTGAACCGGTCCATCACGTCCTCGCCGAACTTGAGGTACCCGACGCCCGGCACCGGCGGCAGGTGGTAGGCGTCCGGCACCCCGATCGCCGCCCGCGACTCGGCCGCCGAGAAGGTGCGCAGACCGATCCGGTAGGAGAGGTAGGTGTCCAGGCCGCGCAGCTTGCCCTCCTCCAGGCGTTGCGAGGCCAGCAGCAGGTGCACCCCCAGCGACCGGCCGATCCGGCCGATCTGGATGAACATCTCGATGAAGTCCGGCTTGGCGGTGAGGAGTTCGGAGAACTCGTCGATGATCAGCACCAGCGAGGGCAGCGGGTCCAGCGCCGCGCCGGCCGCCCGGGCCCGCTCGTACTCGTGGATGTTGGCGTAGTTGCCCGCCGAGCGCAGCAGCTCCTGGCGGCGGTGCAGTTCGCCCTCGATCGCGTCCCGCATGCGGTCGACCAGGGTGAGTTCGCCCTCCAGGTTGGTGATCACCGCGGAGGTGTGCGGCATGTCCGCCATGCCGGAGAAGGTCGCGCCGCCCTTGAAGTCGGCGAGGACGAAGTTCAGGATCTCCGAGGAGTGCGTCATCGCCAGCGCCAGCACCAGGGTGCGCAGCAGCTCCGACTTGCCGGAGCCGGTCGCGCCCACGCACAGGCCGTGCGGGCCCATGCCCTCCAGCGCGGCCTCCTTGATGTCCAGGTAGACGTGCTCGCCGTTCGCGCCGACCCCGATCGGCACCCGCATCCGCTCGTGCTGGGCGCGCGGGCGCCAGCTGCGCGTCACGTCGAAGGAGCCCGGGTCGCCCGAGTTCATCAGGTCGGTGAAGTCCAGGTTCGACAGCAGCGGCTCGTCGTCCCCGCCGGCCGAGAGCCGGTACGGCGCCAACTGCCGCGCCAGCGCCTCGGACTGCCAGACCGAGAGCAGGTCCGGCGTGCCGGTGTACGTCGCCCCGGAGGCCGAGCGCAGCACCAGCTCCTGCGGGCTCACCGTCACCATCAGGTGCCCGCTCGGCTCGTCCAGGTCGCCCGGCACCACCTCGATGACGGTCACCCCCTGCACGCCCTCGGGGCTCGCCAGCAGCGAGTTCGGCGGCACCCCGGCGCCGTCCATCACCACCACCAGGTGCGGCTGGTCCGGCGCGGGCGCCGCGTCCCGCACGAACCGCTGGCGGCCGGCCAGCTCGTCCTGCAACAGGAACTCCAGCTCGCCCAGGTCGGTGGCGATCAGCCGGCGCGAGCCCGCGCCGTCGGCCTCCTTGCGGTGCTGGTTGTGCGGGAGCCACTTGGTCCACTCCCACTCCTCCGCCGCGCCCGGCGCCGCGGCCACCGCGACCAGCAGGTCGTCCGGCGAGTGCAGGGTGGTCAACTGGGCGATCATCGCGCGCACGTTGCCGTACACCGAGTCCGCGTCCCCGCACACCGTGACGTGGTAGAAGGCGCGCAGCGACACCGCCAGCGGCAGGTCCTGCAAGGTGCCGTGGGCCTTCAGGAAGGAGTGCATCGCGGCCGCCGACAGCGGCTCCAGCTCGTCCATCGGCGCGGTCTGCGGCGCCACCAGCGGCGTCGACAGCTGAACCGGGCCCAGGCCCACCCGGATCTGCGCGAAGTCGCTGTCCCCGGTGCGGCGCTCCCACAGCCGCCGGCCGTCCGCCACGATCGACCACAGCTGGTCCGGCGCCGGGTTCAGGAACAGCAGCGCGCCGCGCTGGCGCTCCGCCGTGCGGCGCACCTGGCGGCGCATCTGCTGCAGGTACTTGAGGTAGTCGCGCCGCTCGTCCGCCATCGCGGTCGAACCGCCCTTGCGGGCCCGCACGATCTGCGCCAGCACCATGCCGACCGTCGAGGCGACCATCAGACCGCCCATGATCTTCATCGGGGCCGCCGCGCCCGGCGCGAAGAAGAACACCGCCGAGCCGCCCATGCCGAGCATCGGGAGGATGCTCATCAGCCAGTCCTCGCCGCCCTGCCGGGGCAGTTCGGGCGGGGTCACCAGCTCCACCGGCTCGTCCGGCACCGCCGGCGGATAGGCCCGGCCCGGGCGCTTGACCGTGATCACACCCATGTGTCATCCACCCCGCGGCGTCGATCGATCACTTCGGCATCAGCCCTCACGCAACTGGACTCGTACGACTCGTACGGCTCGTACGGGTTTCACCAGGGCGAGGACGCACCACACGGCGCCGCCCCCCGTACCGCGCGCAGGGGCCGATCCTAACGGTCGCCCCCGCACCGCCCGCCAGGCCCGCGTCCGCACCCCCCGCCGGGGGCCCGGCCCGCACCGGGGCCGGGCACGAACCGAGCGGGTAGGGTAACGCCGCGCCAACTCGCGGCCCGGTCGGGCCGGTTCCACTGCCACACCGAGCGCCGCCGTGCCGCGGCACCGTCAACAAGGGGGAGCGCCCAGTGCGTCGAAGGACCGAGGTGCGGCGATGAGCGACACCACCGCGACCGGCTACTGCCGGGTCACCGTCGTCGCCCCGGACCGCCGGATCGACGTCGCCCTGCCCGAGGACGTCCCGCTCGCGGACGTCTACCCCGAGGTGCTGCGCCTGGCCAACCAGAGCCAGCCCGACGGCGCGCCCACCGGTTTCCACCTGGTGCGCCGCGACGGCACCGTCCTCGACAGCGGCCTGCCGCTCGCCGCCCAGCAGGTCCGCGACGGCGACCTGCTCGCGCTGCGCCCCTTCGCCGAGTCCCTCCCGCCGGCCGTCTACGACGACGTCGCCGACGCGATCGCCAGCGCCGTCGAGACCGACCGCCGACTCTGGAGCGCCGAACTCATGCGGGCCTTCGGCCTGATCGGCGCCGCGCTGCTGCTCGTCCTGCTCGGCTTCGCGCTCTGGTTCGCCGACCTGCGCCACGACATGCACGGCCTGCCCGGCGTCCTGGCCGGCGTCACCGCCGTCGTCCTCACCGCGCTGGCCGGCGTCCGCGCCCGGGTCTACCAGGACGCCCACGCCGCCCTCGCGCTCGGCCTCGGCGCCCTGCCGCACGCCATGATCGGCGGCAGCGGCGTCCTCGCCGTCGCCCACCCGTGGGACGGCCCCGGCCGGCTCCAGTTCCTGGCCGGCTGCGTCGCCGTGCTGGTGGTCGCCGTGCTGCTGGTGGGACTGCTCCCCGAGAAGGACGCGGTGTTCGTCGCCGCCGCCCTGGTCGCCGCCGCCGGCGCGCTCGCCACCTTCGCCGCCGTCCTGCTGCCGGACACCCCCGCCGGGCACATCGCCGCCGTCACCGGCATCACCGCCGTCGCGGCCGTCGGCTTCCTGCCCGGCCTCTCCGCCCGCTTCGCCCGGCTGCCCGTCGGCTTCAGCGCCCCGGGCCAGACCCGCACCCGCAGCCGCGACTACGACGAGGAGGCCGAGCGCGCCGAGGCCGTCCAGTACGAGCGGATCGCCCACCAGGCCCGCCGCGGCCACGAGGTCCTGGTCGGCCTGGTCGGCGGCTGCGCCGCGGTCGTGGTCGGCTCCTGCGCCGTCCTCGGCTTCACCGACCGGACGTTCCCCGAGCTGCTCGCGCTCGCCCTGGGCCTGGCCACGATGCTGCGCGCCCGGCTGTTCCGCTACACCGCGCAGGTCTTCAGCCTCACCATCGCCGGGCTGCTCGGTCTGGCCCTGCTGATCATCGGCCTGTCCCTGCACACCCCGCAGTTCATCCTGCGCGCTGCCAGTTCCGCCGAGGTCGACCTGCGCACCGTCTGGCTGGCCGCCTCCATCGCGTTCGGCGCGGCGCTGCTCGCCGCGATCGCGCTGGTGGTGCCCCGGCTCGGCGTCTCCCCGTTCTGGGGGCGCATCCTGGACCTGGTCGACAGCCTGACCCTGATCTCCCTCGTCCCGCTGGCGCTCGCCGTCCTGGACGTCTACCGGCTGGTCCGCGGCGCCACCAGCTGACCGGCCGGCCCGTGCCGCCCGCCCCGTTCGGCCCGTCCGGCCCGCCGACCGGCCGGGTGGGCGGCACTGGTACCCTTGGCCTTCGAGCGCAGCCGTGTGTCCGCCTCCGGTGGGTCGCAGACCGCCGGCCGCGCTCCGTCACGACACCGAGTCCTCATGAGTCCTGTGTTGTCGACCAGGACCGCTCGGTACACCCTGAAGGAGTTGCAGTGGCTCTCGCCTCTGACGTCAAGAAGCAGATCTTCGCCGAGTTCGGCCAGAAGGAGGGCGACACCGGTTCCCCCGAGGTCCAGGTGGCCATGCTCTCCCGCCGCATCGCGGACCTGACCGAGCACCTCAAGATCCACAAGCACGACCACCACTCGCGTCGTGGCCTGCTGATCCTGGTCGGCCAGCGCCGCCGCCTGCTGCAGTACCTGGCCAAGAAGGACATCGAGCGCTTCCGTACGCTCGTCGACCGCCTGGGCATCCGCCGCGGTGCCGCCGGTGGCGCCCGCTAAGACCGCCGCTCGGGGCGGCTCCCCACACCGGGGAGCCGCCCCTCGCGCGTATGCCGCGGACACCCCGAGCCGCGGCGCCCGGACATAACAACTCGCGCGTACCTCCCCAGGTGGCCGAGGATTGCACCGTAGGGTTGTGGGCATGCCCGGTGATGGCGCACCAGCGCGCCACCCGGGCAGACGAACCCGAACCCCCCGCGGGCCGAAGGCTTCAAACGGAAGCCGCCCGCATCCGAGAGAGCGTCCAGACGCGGACCGCCCGTCCCGGCCCGGCAGCCGTGAGGCGCCGGTCCTCGGTAGTGGCCCCCGGAAGCCCCGCAGACCGAGCGGAGCACCCCGGAGGCTTCGATCGAAGACCGGCCCGACTGCCGTCCTCCTTGCCAGGAGGGCCAGGGCCAGCCGGCAGGCAGCGCGGGGACGCTCTCCCGGAGACGTACGAAAGAGGAGATCTTCCAGGTGGAAGAGAACGTGTTCTACGCCGAGGCCGTGATCGACAACGGTTCCTTCGGCACCCGTACCATCCGCTTCGAGACCGGCCGTCTGGCCCGTCAGGCCGCCGGCTCCGCCGTGGCCTACCTGGACGACGACACCATGGTGCTGTCGGCCACCAGCGCGTCCAAGCAGCCGAAGGAGCACTTCGACTTCTTCCCGCTGACCGTGGACGTCGAGGAGCGCATGTACGCCGCGGGCCGCATCCCCGGCTCGTTCTTCCGTCGTGAGGGCCGGCCCTCCGAGGACGCGATCCTCACCTGCCGCCTGATCGACCGCCCGCTGCGCCCGTCCTTCGTCAAGGGCCTGCGCAACGAGGTCCAGGTCGTCTGCACCGTCATGGCGCTCAACCCCGACCACCTGTACGACGTGGTGGCCATCAACGCCGCCTCCGCCTCCACCCAGCTGGCGGGCCTGCCGTTCTCCGGCCCGATCGGCGGCGTCCGCGTCGCGCTGATCAACGGCCAGTGGGTGGCCTTCCCGACCCACAGCGAGCTGGAGTCGGCCGTCTTCGACATGGTCGTCGCCGGTCGCGTCCTGCCGGACGGCGACGTCGCGATCATGATGGTCGAGGCCGAGGCCACCGACAAGACCATCAAGCTGGTCGAGGGCGGCGCCGAGGCGCCGACCGAGGACGTCGTCGCCGCCGGTCTGGACGCCGCCAAGCCGTTCATCAAGGTGCTGTGCGCCGCCCAGTCGCAGCTCGCCGCCCAGGCCGCCAAGCCGACCGGCGTGTTCCCGGTCTTCCTGGACTACCAGGACGACGTCCTCGCCGCGCTGACCGCCGCCGTCAAGGACGAGCTCGCCCAGGCCCTCACCATCCCGGGCAAGCAGGAGCGCAACAACGAGCTGGACCGCGTCAAGGCGCTGGCCGCCGAGAAGCTGCTCCCCGAGTTCGAGGGCCGCGAGAAGGAGATCAGCGCCGCCTACAACGCGCTGACCAAGAAGGTCGTCCGCGAGCGCGTCATCAAGGACAAGGTCCGCATCGACGGCCGCGGTGTCACCGACATCCGCACCCTGGCCGCCGAGGTCGAGGCCATCCCGCGCGTGCACGGCTCGGCCCTGTTCGAGCGTGGCGAGACCCAGATCCTGGGCGTCACCACCCTCAACATGCTGCGCATGGAGCAGCAGTTGGACACGCTCTCCCCGGAGACGCGCCGCCGCTACATGCACAACTACAACTTCCCGCCGTACTCGGTCGGCGAGACCGGCCGCGTGGGTGCGCCCAAGCGCCGCGAGATCGGCCACGGCGCGCTGGCGGAGCGGGCGATCATCCCCGTGCTGCCCTCGCGCGAGGAGTTCCCGTACGCCATCCGCCAGGTCTCCGAGGCGCTGAGCTCCAACGGCTCCACCTCGATGGGCTCGGTCTGCGCCTCCACCATGTCGCTGCTGAACGCCGGTGTGCCGCTGAAGGCCGCCGTCGCCGGTATCGCCATGGGCCTGATCTCCCAGGAGATCGACGGCGAGACCCACTACGTCGCGCTGACCGACATCCTCGGTGCCGAGGACGCGTACGGCGACATGGACTTCAAGGTCGCCGGTACCCGCAACTTCATCACCGCCCTGCAGCTGGACACCAAGCTCAACGGCATCCCGGCGTCGGTGCTGGCCGCCGCGCTGAAGCAGGCCAAGGACGCGCGTCTGCACATCCTCGACGTGATGAACGAGGCCATCGACACGCCGGACGAGATGTCCCCGAACGCCCCGCGGATCATCACCATCAAGATCCCGGTGGACAAGATCGGTGAGGTCATCGGCCCCAAGGGCAAGATGATCAACCAGATCCAGGAGGACACCGGCGCCGAGATCACGATCGAGGACGACGGCACCATCTACATCGGTGCCGCCGACGGACCGGCCGCCGAGGCCGCCCGCACCACGATCAACCAGATCGCCAACCCGACCATGCCGGAGGTCGGCGAGCGCTACCTGGGCACCGTGGTGAAGACCACGACGTTCGGCGCGTTCGTCTCGCTCATGCCGGGCAAGGACGGCCTGCTGCACATCTCGCAGATCCGCAAGCTGGCCGGCGGCAAGCGCGTCGAGAACGTCGAGGACGTCCTCGGTGTCGGCGCCAAGGTGCAGGTCGAGATCGCCGAGATCGACCCGCGCGGCAAGCTCTCCCTCATCCCCGTCGTCGAGGGCGAGGAAGCCGGCGAGACCGCTTCCGAGTGAAGCGCCGCTAGCTGACCCTTGCGGCCCGTACGCCTCCCGGCGTGCGGGCCGCACCCTGTTGCCCCCGCGTTCGTCCATGCGTTCCCACGCGTGTTTCCTCTGGAGGTACCCCCCGTGGCTCAGGCCCCGGCGGCGAAGCAGCGCCCCGGCTCCACCCGGACCCTGCTCAAGGGCGCCGACGGCGCCGGCACGGTGCGCCGCACCGTCCTCCCCGGCGGCCTTCGGGTCGTCACCGAGACCCTGCCGACGGTGCGCTCAGCCACCTTCGGCATCTGGGTCGGCGTCGGCTCGCGGGACGAGACCCCGCAGCTCAACGGCGCCACCCACTACCTGGAGCACCTGCTCTTCAAGGGCACCGCGCGGCGCAGCGCGCTGGACATCTCGGCTGCCCTGGACGCGGTCGGCGGTGAGATGAACGCCTTCACCGCGAAGGAGAACACCTGCTACTACGCCCGGGTCCTGGACACCGACCTGCCGCTGGCCATCGACGTGGTCTGCGACATGGTCACCGGCTCGCTGATCCGCTCCGAGGACGTCGACGCCGAGCGCGGCGTCATCCTCGAGGAGATGGCGATGGCCGAGGACGACCCGGGCGACGTGGTGCACGACCTGTTCGCCAAGGTGATCTTCGGCAGCGGCCCGCTCGGCCGCCCCATCCTGGGCACCCAGGAGACCATCAAGGTGCTCACCCGGGAGCAGATCGCCGGCTTCTACCGCCGCCGCTACCGGCCCGAGAACCTGGTCGTCTCGGCCGCCGGCAACCTCGACCACCACACGGTGGTCAAGCAGGTCGAGCAGGCCTTCGCGGCGGTACTGGCCCGCTCCGACGCGGCCCCCGCCGAGGCCCGCCGCGGCGTCAAGGCGCTGCGCACGGCCGGCCGGGTCGAGGTGCTCAACCGCTCCACCGAGCAGGCCCACCTGGTGCTGGGCGTGCCCGGGGTGCCTCGGCACGACGAGCGCCGCTGGGCGATGGGCGTGCTCAACGCGGCCCTCGGCGGCGGGATGAGCTCCCGGCTGTTCCAGGAGGTGCGGGAGAAGCGGGGCCTGGCGTACTCGGTGTACTCGTACTCCTCGTCCTACGCGGACAGCGGCCTGTTCGGCATCTACGCCGGCTGCCAGCCCAAGCGGGTCGAGGAGGTGCTGCGGATCTGCCGCGCGGAGCTGGCCAAGGTGGTCGCCGAGGGCATCACCGAGGAGGAGCTGCGGCGCGCGATCGGCCAGATCTCCGGCTCCACCGTGCTGGGCATGGAGGACACCGGCTCGCTGATGAACCGGATCGGCAAGGCCGAGTTGAGCTACGGACACCACCTGTCGGTGGACGAGATGCTGGCGCGGATCGCGGCCGTGACCCTGGACGACGTCCACGCGGTGGCCCGTGATGTGCTGGGCGCGTACCGGCCGTCGCTGGCGCTGATCGGACCGGTCAACGACAAGCGGGCCGCCAAGCTCGCCGATCTGCTGGTGTGAGAGGACATTTCGCTATGACGCTGCGTGTCGCCGTGATCGGTGCCAACGGTCGGATCGGCTCCGAGGCGGTCAAGGCCGTCGAGGCCGCGCCGGACCTCGAACTGGTGGCCACCCTGGGCCGCGGGTCCGAGCCGGCGGAGCTGACCGAGGCCGGCGTCCAGGTCGCCGTCGAGCTCACCCACCCGGACTCGGTGATGGGCAACCTCGACTACTGCCTGCACCACGGCATCCACGTGGTCACCGGGACCACCGGCTGGACGGACGAGCGGCTGGCCACCGTCCGCGGCTGGCTCGACCAGGCCCCCGAGCTGGGCCTGCTGATCGCGCCGAACTTCTCCATCGGCGCGGTGCTCGGCATGAAGTTCGCCCAGACCGCGGCGAAGTACTTCGAGTCGGTCGAGGTGGTCGAGCTGCACCACGACCGCAAGGCCGACGCCCCCAGCGGCACCGCCACCCGTACTGCGCAGCTGATCGCGGCGGCCCGCGCCGAGGCCGGCCGCCCGCAGCAGCAGGACCCGACCACCCACAGCCTGCCCGGTGCCCGCGGCGCCGACGTGGACGGGGTGCCGGTGCACGCCGTCCGGCTGCGCGGGCTGCTCGCCCACCAGCAGGTGATGTTCGGCGACACCGGTGAGACGCTCACCATCCGGCACGACTCGCTGCACCACAGCAGCTTCATGCCGGGCATCCTGCTCGGTGTGCGCAAGGTCGTGGAGACGCCGGGGCTCACCCTGGGCCTCGAACACTTCCTGGACCTGTGAGCCCGGCATGACGTCCCGTACCGGATTCCTCGTCCTGTCCGGCGTGCTGCTGCTGGTCGCCCTCCTCTGCGTCGGGGAGGGCGTCCAACTGGTCGCCACCGGTAAGCCGCTCGGCATCGGCATCGGCCTGTGCGCCTTCGTCATCCCGGTGATCGGCGTCTGGTTCCTGCGCCAGACCGTCCGGTTCGGCCGGGCCAGCGAGCAGCTCGCCCGGGAGCTGGAGGCCGAGGGCGGCCTGCCGGTGGACGAGCTCCAGCGCACCACCGGCGGGCGGATCGACCGGGCCTCGGCCGACGCGGTGTTCGCCCGCCGACAGACCGAGGCGGAGGCCGCGCCGGCCGACTGGCGGGTCTGGTTCCGCCTCGCGGTGGCGTACGCCGACGCCGGCGACACCCCGCGCGCCCGCAAGACCATGCAGCACGCCATCAAGCTGCACAGCACCGAACCCGCAAGGAGCAACGCGTGAGCGACCAACCGACGGCCCCCAGCTTCCGCAGCGACGTCACGGTCGAGCTGGTCCGCAGCGCGGCCGCCGACTCGGACGTCATCTGGGCGGCCCGCGTCTCGACCGCGGGGGAGCAGTCCCTGGAGGCGGTCCAGCAGGACCCGGAGAAGTCCAAGGGCCTGATCAACTTCCTGATGCGGGACCGGCACGGCACCCCCTTCGAGCACAACTCGATGACCTTCTTCATCAGCGCGCCGATCTTCGTGTTCCGGGAGTTCCACCGGCACCGCAGCGGCTGGTCCTACAACGAGGAGTCCGGCCGCTACCGCGAGCTGCAGCCGGTCTTCTACGTCCCGGCGGAGGAGCGCAAGCTCGTCCAGCAGGGCCGCCCGGGCCGCTACGAGTTCGTCGACGGCACCCCCGAGCAGCACAGGACCACCACCGAGGCGATGGAGGCCGCGTACCGCGAGTCCTACGCGCGCTACCAGGAGATGCTGGCGGCCGGCGTGGCCCGCGAGGTGGCCCGGGCGGTGCTGCCGGTCGGCCTGTTCTCCTCGATGTACGCGACCTGCAACTCCCGTTCGCTGATGCACTTCCTGTCGCTGCGGACCAAGCGGGAGCACTCGGCGGTGCCGTCCTTCCCGCAGCGCGAGATCGAGATGGTCGCCGAGCAGATGGAGCAGGAGTGGGCGCGGCTCATGCCGCTCACCCATGCGGCCTTCGAGAAGCACGGCCGGGTCGCTCCCTGACCTGGGACGATAGGCATATGGGCGGAGTGTCACGCATGTCTGGATTGCGGCTTTTCTAGCCGCTCCCTACATTCATGAACACGGATTCCGGTGCTGCCCGAACCCCCGAGCGGGCAGCACCGGAATCCCATGTCACCGCCTGTTTCCGCCGCTTCGCGTGGTATGCCCCTGTCCGAACACTGGACCGGTGTGGGTACCGCCCCACCGCCTACGAGTAGCTTTGGACGCATGGCTCCGACCTCCACCCCCCAGACGCCGTTCGGCCGGGTCCTGACCGCGATGGTCACCCCGTTCACCGCCGACGGCGGACTCGACCTCGACGGCGCCCAGCGCCTCGCCACGCACCTCGTGGACTCCGGCAACGACGGCCTCGTCGTCAACGGCACCACCGGTGAGTCCCCGACCACCAGCGACGCCGAGAAGGCCCAGCTCGTCCGCGCCGTGGTGGAGGCGGTCGGGGATCGCGCCCACGTGGTGGCCGGCGTCGGCACCAACGACACCCACCACAGTGCCGAGCTGGCGCGACAGGCGGAGGCCGCCGGAGCCCACGGCCTGCTGGTCGTCACGCCGTACTACAGCAAGCCCCCGCAGGAGGGCCTGTACCGGCACACCGTGCACATCGCGGACACCACCGGGCTGCCGGTCATGCTCTACGACATCCCGGGCCGCAGCGGCGTCGCGCTGAGCCACGAGACGCTGGTCCGCCTCGGCGAGCACCCGCGGATCGTCGCCAACAAGGACGCCAAGGGCGACCTCGGCGCGGCCGCCTGGGCCATCGCCCGCTCCGACCTCGCCTGGTACTCCGGCGACGACATCCTCAACCTGCCGCTGCTGTCGGTCGGAGCCGCCGGAGTGGTCAGCGTCGTCGGACACGTCGTGGCCGGTGAACTGCGTGCGATGATCGAGGCGTACCTGGCCGGCGATGTGGCCAAGGCCACGGCGATCCACCAGGGCCTGCTCCCGGTGTTCAGCGGTATGTTCCGCACGCAGGGTGTCATCCTCGCCAAAGCCGCGCTGGAGCTCCAGGGACTGCCGGCCGGCCCGCTGAGGCTGCCGCTGGTCGGCGCGACTCCCGAGGAGATCGCACGATTGACGAAGGATCTCGCCGCCGGCGGGGTACACCTGTAACAGACGAAGACGTGCGCGCCCCGGCTCGCCGGACCCTCACGGGCCCGCCGCTGGACCGGACCGACGGCGCGAGAGCACCGACCCAGTAGGAAAACGACACTGAGTACGCACGCCATATGTCTTCAGGGGGAGGACCCCGGGCATATGGCGTGCGTCGTGAGGAGAGTCTTTTGAGTCACCCGCACCCCGAACTCGGCGCACCCCCGGCCCTGAAGGAGGGCGCCCTCCGCATCACCCCGCTCGGCGGTCTCGGCGAGATCGGCCGCAACATGACGGTCTTCGAATACGGGGGCCGCATCCTGATCGTCGACTGCGGCGTCCTCTTCCCCGAGGACGAGCAGCCCGGCGTGGACCTGATCCTCCCGGACTTCACCTACATCCGGGACCGCCTCGACAAGATCGACGGCATCGTCCTCACCCACGGGCACGAGGACCACATCGGCGCCGTCCCGTTCCTCCTGCGGGAGAACCCGGACATCCCGCTGATCGGCTCCAAGCTGACCCTCGCCCTGATCGAGGCCAAGCTCGCCGAGCACCGCATCCGGCCGTACGTGCTGGAGGTCAAGGAGGGCGAGCGCGAGCGCATCGGTCCCTTCGACTGCGAGTTCATCGCGGTCAACCACTCCATCCCGGACGCCCTGGCGGTCGCCGTCCGCACCCCTGCGGGCATGGTCGTGGCCACCGGCGACTTCAAGATGGACCAGCTGCCGCTCGACGGCCGCCTGACCGACCTGCCGACCTTCGCCAAGCTGGCCGAAGAGGGCATGGACCTGCTGCTGGTGGACTCCACCAACGCTGAGGTCCCCGGCTTCATCCCGCCCGAGCGGGACATCTCGGCCGCGCTGCGGAACGTCTTCGCGAACGCCGACAAGCGCATCATCGTCGCCTCCTTCGCCAGCCACGTGCACCGCATCCAGCAGGTGCTGGACGCCGCGCACGAGTACAAGCGCAAGGTCGCCTTCGTCGGCCGCTCGATGGTCCGCAACATGGGCATCGCCCGCGACCTCGGCTACCTGAAGGTCCCCGGCAACATGGTCGTCGACGTCAAGCAGCTCGACGACCTGCCGGACAAGGATGTCGTGCTGATCTGCACCGGCTCCCAGGGCGAGCCGATGGCGGCGCTGTCCCGGATGGCCAACCGCGACCACCAGATCCGCATCGTCGAGGGCGACACCGTCGTCCTGGCCTCGTCGCTCATCCCGGGCAACGAGAACGCCGTCTACCGGGTGATCAACGGCCTCACCCGCTGGGGCGCCAAGGTCGTGCACAAGGGCAACGCCAAGGTGCACGTCTCCGGCCACGCCTCGGCCGGCGAGCTGCTGTACTTCTTCAACATCTGCAAGCCGCGCAACCTGATGCCGGTCCACGGCGAGTGGCGCCACCTGCGGGCCGCCGCCGACCTGGGCATCGCCACCGGCATTCCGCGCAACCGCGTGGTCATCGCCGAGGACGGCGTCTGCGTCGACCTGGAGAAGGGCGTCGCCCGGATCGTCGGCAAGGTGCAGGCCGGGTACGTCTACGTGGACGGCGCCTCGGTCGGCGACATCACCGAGGCCTCGCTCAAGGACCGCAGGATCCTCGGCGAGGAGGGCTTCATCTCGGTCTTCGTCGCGGTTGACTCGACCAACGGCAAGATCGTGGGCGGCCCGACCTTCCAGGCCCGCGGCTCCGGCATCGACGACAACGCGTTCGTGCCGGTCGCCGCCAAGCTCCAGGAGGCCCTGGACCGCTCGGCGAGCGACGGCGTGCTGGAGCCCCGCCTGGTCCAGCAGCTGGTCCGCCGGACCGTCGGCAAGTGGGTGGCGGACAACTACCGCCGCCGGCCGATGATCCTGCCGGTCGTCGTCGAGGTCTGAGCCTCCGGCGGCTGGTTTGACGTGGGGCAGCCCGGTGCGTAATGTTCTCCGGGTTGCCCCACGGGACGGCCCCGCAGGAAGTCTCTCGAATGCGAATTCGAGAATGACCGCGGAAAACGGCCCGAGAAACTCTGGTAGAGTTCGGGAGCGCCGAAAGGCGAAAGCCGATCAGGTAAATGAAACTCCGGAAAACGGAGCGGAAAACATCTGATAAGCTGGAAACACGAAAGAACGAAGCGCCCGGAGGGCCCGCTGGAAGGCGGTCCGAAGGAAGTGTCCGTTCCTTGAGAACTCAACAGCGTGCCA
>NZ_JBIVJF010000034.1:0-75244 GCF_044750105.1 Kitasatospora sp. NPDC088861 | reverse complement strand
TGGGGGGGGGGGGGGGGGGGGGGGGCCGCCTGGGGGGGGGGGGGGGGGGGGCCGGCCCCGCCCCCCCCCCCCCCCCCGGGCCGGGGGGCCCCCCCCCGGGCGCCCCCCCCGGCTTCCGGGCGCCCGTTCGTCGAACGGCGCTGTCAGGCCAGGCTGGTGAGCACCGCCGGGTCGTACGGGACGGTCCGGGAGAGGTCGCCGCGCAGCGCCCTGGCGGCCCAGTCCGGATTGGCGAGCAGGGTGCGGCCGACGGCGACGAGGTCGAACTCGTCGCGCTTGAGGCGGGCCAGCAGTTCGTCGATGCCGGTCACGCCGGCCCGGCTGGTGTAGCCCTGGGCGAACTCGCCCTCGCCGTACTGCTGGTCCAGGCCGACCGAGCCGACCGTCACGGCGGCCTTGCCGGTGAGCTTGCGCGCCCAGCCGGCCAGGTTGAGGTCGCTGCCGTCGAACTCGGGCTGCCAGTAGCGCCGGGTGGAGCCGTGGAACGCGTCGACCCCGGCGTCGGCCAGCGGGGTCAGCAGCTGCTCCAGCTCGGCCGGGCTCTGCGCGATGCGGGCCCCGTAGTTGCCGACCTTCCACTGGGAGAACCGGAAGAAGACCGGGAAGCCCGGGCTGACGACCGCGCGGACGGCCCGCACGATCTCGGCGCCGAAGCGGGCGCGGGAGGCCGGGTCGCCGCCGTAGCGGTCGGTGCGCCGGTTGGTGCCGCTCCACAGGAAGTCGTCGATCAGGTAGCCGTGCGCGCCGTGCAGTTCGACGCCGTCGAACCCGAGCCGCTCGGCGGTCGCCGCGGCCTCGGCGAAGGCGGCCACCGTGTCGTCGACGTCCCGCTGGGTCATGGCCCGCCCGGCCGGGGCGCCGTCCAGGCCGATCCCGGACGGGCCTTCGGCGGGCGGCTCCGTCCCGGTGCGCACGACCCCGGTGTGCCACAGCTGCGGGATGATCCGGCCGCCGGCCTCGTGCACCCGCCGCACCACGCGCGCCCAGCCGGCCAGCGCCTGTTCGCCGTGGAAGTGGGGCACGTGGTCGTACGCGCGGGCGGCGGCGCGGTCGACGTAGGTGCCCTCGGTGATGATCAGTCCGACCTGGTGGGCCGCCCGGCGGGCGTAGTACTCGGCCACCTCCTCGCCCGGCACGCCGCCGGGGGACTGCATCCTGGTCATCGGGGCCATCACGATGCGGTTGGGGACCGTCAGATCACCCACGACGAACGGCTCGTCCAAGCTGGACATGCTTTCTCCCGAGTTCTCGGCACTCATGGTGTGAACATTCCGTGTGCGCCTTCTCCGCCGCTCCGGCGAATCGCCGCCGGGCCGTGCGGAAAATGGTGTGGTCGGCCGCACATAGGTAACACACGATTATCGGCCCTGTTGATCGCGGCGTCCAGCGGGTGCTCTTGTCCGTGCTGCATTGCCTCAGGCGATCCACGGCATCGACACAATCATGTTGACCGTGTCCGGGAGATCACGGATAGTGGTGCAGGTGGTTCCGCGTCGCCTTCTGGGTCGCAACTGGAGAATTGATTCCCTTGCCGACCAGTGCCGCGGAAAGGAATTTCCCAGGAACGAAAGGTGGCGGAACCCAGGGTGAGCGAGAGTCGCCTTACCGCGCAGATTTCCCACGACTTGGACGGCAAACGGGCCGTGGTCACCGGCGGCAGCCGGGGCATCGGCGCCGCGATCGTGCAGCACCTGCTCGACGCCGGCGCCACCGTCGTCACCTCCGCCCGCAACCCCACCGAACACACCCCGTCCGCGGCCAAGTTCATCCAGGCCGACCTCAGCTCGCCGGCCGGGGTGCGGGCGTTCGCCGACGCCGCGCTGGACTCCCTCGGCGGGGTGGACATCGTGGTCAACAACGCGGGCGGCTGCCGGGCCTTCCAGACCGCGCTGGAAATCGAGAAAGACTGGCAGTACACGGTCGACATCAATTTCCTGGCCGCCGTCCGGCTCAATGCCGCACTCGTGCCGGCCATGCGCGCGGCCGGCGGCGGGGTGATCGTGCACCTCTCCTCCATCGCGACCATTTCCTCCTACCCGATGATCCTGCACTACGCCGCCGCGAAATCCGCGCTGGAGGTGTACAGCAAGGGCCTCGCGGTCGAGTTGGCGCCGGACGGAATCCGGGTCGTCGCGATCTCCCCGGGAAACGTGATGACTCCCGGGGCGGATGAGGCGCGCGAGAAGATCGTCGACTATCTCGGCATGGAATCGGAGGGGGACTGGGCCGACGAGGTCCCGCTCGGGCGGATCGGCCAGACCGAGGACATCGCCGAGGCGGTCGGCTTCCTGGTCTCCCGGCGCGCCTCGTGGATCACCGGCAGCAACCTCGTCATCGACGGCGGCAAGAGCGCGTCCCTGTGACCGCCCGCCAGGACTGGAAGGACTGACACGATGACCGCGACAGAAGAAGGGCCGCGGGCCTATCCGTTCGGTCCGGCCGAGCAGCTCGACGTGGACCCGAAGCTGGCCGAGGCCTGCGGCGAGCAGCCGGTGCTGCGGGTGAGCCTGCCCTACGGCGGCGACGCCTGGCTGGTCACCCGCCACGCCGACGTCAGGACGGTGCTGGCCGACCCCCGGTTCAGCCGGGCCGCCGCCGCGGGCGAGGACGTGCCCCGCATCGTCTCGGCCGGCCTGCCCCGCACCTCGATGCTGAGCATGGACCCGCCGGAGCACAGCCGGCTGCGGCGCAGGGTCGCCAACCCCTTCACCGTGCGCCGGGTCGAGGCGATGCGCCCGCGCGCCCAGCAGATCGTTGACGGCCTGCTCGACACCATGATCGCCACGGGCTCGCCCGCCGACCTGACCCAGATGCTCACCTGGCCGCTGCCGATCACGATGATCTGCGAACTGCTCGGCGTGCCCGTCGAGGACCGCGACCGGTTCAACGCCTGGGTGGACGGCCTGCTGATGCTCTCCGACCCGGCCCGCTCCGCACGGGACCGCGGGCACCTCAACGAGTACCTCGCCGGCCTGGTCGCCGAGCGCCGCGTCGAGCCCACCAGCGACCTGCTCGGCGAACTGGTCGCCGTGGAGGACGAGGAGAACCGGCTCACCGAGGAGGAGTTGGTCAGCCTCGGGGTCAGCCTGTTGTCCGCCGGCCAGGAGGCCACCGCCAACCAGATCGGCAACTTCGTCTACACGCTGCTGACCAGGCCCGAGCTGTGGCACGAGCTCGTCGCCGATCCCGGCCTGATCCCCGACGCGGTCGAGGAACTCTCCCGGATCATCCCGATCAGCGCCACCGCCGGCTTCACCCGGATCGCCACCGAGGACGTCGAACTGGGCGGGCAGACCGTCCGGGCCGGCGACGCGGTGGTCACCGAGTTCTCCCTGGCCAACCGGGACCCGGAGGTGTTCGACCGCCCCGAGGAGATCGACTTCCGCCGGAAGAACATCCCGCACGTCACCTTCGGACACGGCATCCACCACTGCCTCGGCGCGGCCCTGGCCAGGATGGAACTGCGCGTCGTGCTGGACACCCTGGTGCGCCGCCTGCCCGGCCTGCACCTCGCCGTGCCGGCCGACCAGGTGACCTGGCGGACGGAACGGCTCATCCGCGGAGCGGACGCGCTGCCGGTCGCCTGGTGAGACGCCGCCGGCCGGAGCGACCGCCTGACGTCAGGGAGTCGGCGGTTGCTCCGGCCGGGCCCCAGCCCGCACTTCGACATCACCCGGACACTACGGGAGGACTCAGCATGGCCGAACCACCGGAGGCGATCACCGCGGCCGTGCGTGATCCGGGCAAGGGACTCGCCGAGGTCATGGCGGCCATCATGGAGGGCTACGCCGACCGGCCCGCCCTCGGCGAACGCGCGCGGGAGCCCGTGACCGGGCGCCTGCTGCCCGGCTTCGAGACCGTCAGCTACCGCGAACTGTGGGCCCGGGTACGCGCCGTCGCCACCGAGTGGCACCACCACCCGGACCACCCGCTGAGCGCCGGCGACCGGCTCTGCATCCTGGGCTTCACCAGCACCGACTACGCCACGCTCGATCTCGCCTGCCTCCACGCGGGCGTGGTGGTCGTGCCGTTGCAGTCCAGCGCGCCGCTGTCCCAGCTGGCGCCGATCGTCGCGGAGACCGAGCCGCGCGCCCTCGCGGCGAGCATCGAGCGGCTGGACACCGCCGTCGAAGCCGTCCTCGGGGTGCCCTCGATCCGGCGCGTGATCGTGTTCGACTACCGCCCCGACATCGCCGAGCAGCGCGACGCCTTCGAATCCGCCCGGCGGCGCCTGGCCGGGGCCGGCCGCCCGGTGGCCGTCGACCCGCTGGCCGCCGTGGTCGAGGCCGGAGCCGGACTGCCGCCCGCGCCCCTGTTCGTCGCAGACCCGGGTGACGACCCGTTGGCGCTGCTCATCTACACCTCCGGCAGCACCGGCACCCCGAAGGGGGCCGTCTACCCCCAGCGGCTGGTCCGCACCGCGTGGAACGGCTTCAGCTACGGCGCGGAGGACGCACCCCCGGTCAGCGTCCACTACATGCCGCAGAGTCACCTCGCCGGCCACTGGGCGCTGATGGGCTCGCTCTCCCGGGGCGGCGTCGGCCACTTCACCGCCAGGAGCGACCTTTCCACCCTGCTCGACGACATCGCGCTGGTCCGCCCCACCGAGCTGACCATGGTCCCGCGCATCTGCGACCTGCTCTTCCAGCGGTACCGCAGCGAACTGGACCGGCGCTCCGGCGAACCCGGCGACGTCGACACGGCGGTCAAGACCGACCTGCGGGAGAACGTCCTGGGCGGGCGCGTCACCAAGGCCTTCTGCGGCACCGCCCCGCTCTCCGCCGAGGTGGCGGCCTTCGTCGAGTCCTGCCTGGGCTTCCACCTGTACACCGGCTACGGCTCCACCGAGGCCGGCGGGGTGCTGCTCGACTCGGTGGTGCAGCGCCCGCCGGTCATCGACTACAAGCTGGTCGACGTCCCGGAACTCGGCTACTTCCGGACCGACTCGCCGCACCCGCGCGGGGAACTGCTGCTCAAGACCGCCACCGCCATCCCCGGCTACTACAAGCGGCCCGAACTCACCGCCGAGATCTTCGACGCGGACGGCTACTACCGGACCGGCGACATCATGGCCGAGATCGGGCCGGACCGGCTCGTCTACGTCGACCGCACCAAGGACGTCCTGAAGCTCTCCCAGGGCGAGTTCGTGGCCGTCTCCCGCCTGGAGACCGCCTTCGTCGCCAGCCCGCTGATCCGGCAGATCTTCGTGTACGGCAACAGCGAGCGCGCCTACCCGCTCGCCGTGGTCGTCCCCGCCCCGGACGCGCTGGCCAGGGCCGACGGGGACGCCGAGTCGCTCAAACCGCTGCTCATCGAGTCGCTCCAGCGGATCGCCAAGGAGGCCGAGCTCAACTCCTACGAGATCCCGCGCGACGTCCTGATCGAGACCGAACCCTTCAGCGCCGCGAACGGCCTGCTCGCCGACAGCCACAAACCGCTGCGCCCCCGGCTCCGGGAGCGCTACGGCGAGGCCCTGGAACGGCTCTACGCCGAACTCGCCGACGGGCAGGAGCGCCGGCTGCGCGACCTGCGCCGGGCCGGGCCGGACCGGCCGGTGCTGGAGACGGTCGGCCGGGCCGCCCAGGCGCTGCTGGGCTGCGCGGGCGCCGAGCTGAGCGCCGACGCGCACTTCACCGACCTGGGCGGGGACTCGCTGTCCGCGCTGTCCTTCGCCGCCCTCATGACGGAGATCTTCCGGGTCGAGGTCCCGGTCGGGGTGGTGATCAGCCCGGCCAACGACCTTGCGCGGGTGGCGGGTTACATCGAGGAGCGGCGCCGCACCGGCGCCGCGCGGCCCACCGTCGCCTCCGTCCACGGCGAGCACGCCGTCGAGGCCCGCGCCGGCGACCTCACCCTGGACAGGTTCCTCGACGCGGCGACGCTCGCCGCCGCCCCGACGCTGCCCCGCCCCGACGGCGCCGTCCGCACCGTGCTGCTCACCGGGGCCACCGGCTTCCTCGGCCGCTTCCTGTGCCTGGAGTGGCTGGAACGGCTGGCGCCCGCGGGCGGCAGGCTGGTCTGCGTGGTCCGTGGCGCCGACGCGGCCGTCGCGGCGAAGCGGCTGGAGGCCGCCTTCGACAGCGGTGACGCCGAACTGCTCCGGCGGTACCGGGAGTTGGCCGACGGAACGTTGGAGGTGCTGGCGGGCGACATCGGCGAGCAGCGGCTGGGCCTGGCCGAGGACACCTGGCAGCGGCTGGCCGACACCGTGGACCTGATCGTCCACCCGGCCGCCCTGGTCAACCACGTGCTGCCCTACGACCAGCTGTTCGGGCCCAACGTCGTCGGCACGGCCGAACTGATCCGGCTGGCGCTCACCACCCGGCTCAAGCCCGTCACCTACGTGTCCACCGTCGCCGTGGTGGCCGGCGCCGCGGCCCTCGACGAGGACGGGGACATCCGCGTCACCAGCCCGGTGCGCCACCTCGCCCGGGGCACCGGCAACGGAGGCGCGCATGGATCCGAGCACGAGGACGGGCACGACGACGCGCACGGGTACGGCGACTACGCGCACGGGTACGCGACCAGCAAATGGGCCGGCGAGGTGCTGCTCCGCGAGGCCCACGACCTGTGCGGACTGCCGGTCGTCACCCTGCGCTCGGACATGATCCTCGCGCACGGCAGGTACCGGGGGCAGCTGAACGTGCCCGACGTGTTCACCCGCCTGCTGCTCAGCCTGCTCGCCACCGGCATCGCTCCGGGCTCCTTCTACCGGGGCGGCGGGCGCGCCCACTACGACGGCCTGCCGGTCGACTTCACCGCCGAGGCCGTCACCGCGCTGGGCGCGCGGGCTACCGAGGGCTACCGGACCTTCAACGCGCTGAACCCGCACGACGACGGCGTCTGCCTGGACACCTTCGTCGACTGGCTCATCGAGGCCGGCCACCCGATCCGGCGGATCGACGACTACGACGACTGGCTCGCCCGGATCACCACCGCGCTGCGTGCCCTCCCGGAGAAGCAGCGCCAGCACTCGCTGCTGCCCCTGCTGCGCGCCTTCGCGCGGCCCGGGGAAGGCGTCCCCGGGTCGGCGATCCCCGCCGCCGGGTTCCGGTCCGCCGTGCGGGCCGCCAAGGTCGGCGCCGACCAGGACATCCCGCACCTGTCGGCGGCCCTCGTCCGCAAGTACGTCACCGACCTGCGCCACCTCGGCCTGCTTCCCCACTGACCGCAGCACCGCACCACCATCCCCGCATTCGACCCGACGGACACAGGAGTTCGGCATGGCACAGAGCATCGGCGAGACGGTCATCTCGGGTCTGCGGCTGCTGGAGGCGAACGACTTCGCCGGCTTCCGGGCGCTGTGCACCGAGAAGGCCACCGTGTGGCAGAACGACGGCAAGGACGAGCAGGCGATCGACGAGCGGCTCGTGCACTTCAAGGCCTTCGCCGCCGGTGTCGAGTCGCTGCGGTTCGAGGTCCTCCGCCAGTTCGAGAAGCCGGACGAGGTGCTCCAGCAGCACGTCATCCACCTGCTGTCGGCCGAGGGGGTCGTCCAGGAGGTCCCGACCGTCGTCTACTTCCGGTTCGAGGGCGGCCTGATCGACCGGATCGAGGAGTGCCTCTACACCGTGCCGAAGGCCGGCACGGCCTGACCGCCCGCCTTCCTGAACCCGAACCGTCAGGCGGGCGCTGCGGCGCGGGAGTCCCGGAGGCTGCGGCGGGCGGCGGCGGTGACGAGCAGGACCCAGAGCAGGCTGAGGGCGCCCAGGGCGTAGACGCCGCCGTGCAGGAAGGCGAGGTCCAGGTCGGTGCCGGCCGGCGGGGCCCAGCCGTCGGGGTCGACGAGGACGGTGGTGGTGGTGCCGGCGGAGGACGACCCGGAGCAGCCCGAGCCCTGGAACTCGGGGTGCGGCAGCGGCTTCCCGTCCGCGCGGCGGATCGCGCAGGACCAACTGGTCCGGCCGCTGCGGTCCTTCGAGCTGTGGGCCTCGGTGACGACGACCTCGGTCCGCTCCCCGCGGTGCGCGAGCACCTCCGCCCGGATGGTGGTGGGTGGCAGGGCCAGCAGCAGGACCCCCAGCAGGACGCCGGGCCAGAGCACCCAGCCGGCGGCCCGGACCACCATCAGCCCGCCCAGCGAGGTGATGAGCACCAGCACGGCGAGGATCGTGAACAGGGCGGAGTAGTCCGGGTCCACGGCGAGCGCCATCAGGCCGACGAGCAGCAGCGGGGCGAGCACCGCGACCAGGCCCGCCGCCCGGCGGATGGTGCGGGGCGCGAGCGGGTTGTCCTTCCGGGGTCTCCGCTTGGCGGTCTTCGGCCGCTGGGCGGCGGCCGCCGCGCTCAGTGGTCTCTTCTGCTTCTTCCTGCCCTGTGCCATGTGGCCCCCGTTCGGTGCTGCGTCGGACTGCTCGCGACAGTCTGACCTGCGGTGCGGAGGTGCGGAAGACCGGGGCCGCAAGCCGTCACGGCCGGCCGGCCCGGGCCGGTCAGACCCGCCCGAGTCCGGCCTGCTCCAGGTCGAGGTCGCGCTGGAGGCGGCGCAGGGTGGTGTCGCTGATGAGGTGTTCCGCGTAGAGGCGGTGCAGCCGGGCGTTCTGCACGGTGATGACCTCGTGCCGGAGTTGACGATAGGCGGCGTCGGCGGTGGTGCCGTCGGGGGTCTCGGGGGTGCGGTCGAGGCGGGCGGCGAGGCCGCGCCGGACCCGGTCGATCGCGGTGTCGGGCATGACCTCCAGGGCCGCGAGGTGGTCGACGTGGTCGAGGGCGGCGCGGTTGAGGGCGTCGCGGGCGTCGTCCTCCTCGCGGGCGGTGTGCTCGGGCTCCAGGGCGAGCCCGGAACGGTGGACCACGGCGGCGAGGGTCAGGCCCTGCACGACCAGGGTGAGGACGACCACCGCCGTGGTCAGCACCAGGACGAGCGGGCGCCCGGGTATCCGGTCGCCGTCCGCGGTGAGCAGCGGGATGGACAGGGCCGCCGCCAGCGGCATGACGCCCCGGGTGCCGGCCCAGGTGACGACCCCGGCGACCCGCCAGGACAGCCGGCCGCGGGCGGGCTTGACCCCGCGGGTCAGCGGCAGCGTCCACAGCACCCGGACGGCGATCAGCACGGCCGCCAGCGCGAGCGCCTGGAGCGGCCACCAGCCGGTGCCGGCCGGCAGGTCCCGGACCAGGGCGGGCAGTTGCAGGCCGACGATGCTGAACACGACGCTCTCCAGCAGGAACACCACCACCGCGGAGACGGCGTGCAGCTGGAGCCGGATGCGGGCGTCGGTGAGGCGGTGGCCGGAGCGGCCGAGCAGGACGCCGGCGACCACGACCGAGGTCACCCCGGAGGTGTGCGCGGACTCCGCGAGCACGTACGCCGCGTACGGGGTGACCAGGGCTATCACGGTCTCCAGGACGGGGTCGGCGGTGCGGCGCCGGATCAGCCACACCAGGCCGGCCACGGCGGCGCCGACCAGGCTGCCGCCCCCGCCGAGCAGCAGGAGCTCGCCGCCCGCCGCAGGCAGGTCCACCGTGCCGCCCACGGCCACGGCGACGCCGACGGCGACCTTGAACAGCACCAGCGAGGTGGCGTCGTTGAACAGGCTCTCGGCCTGCACCAGCACCTGGACGCGCCCCGGCAGCGCCAGCCGGCGGCCGAGCGCGGTGACGGCCACCGGGTCGGTGCTGGACAGGACGGCCCCCAGCACGAACGCCATCGCGGGCGGGAGCCCGGCGACGGCGACGGCGACGAAGCCCACGGCGGCGGCGGAGGCGAAGACCAGGCCGAAGGAGAGGATCGTCACCGGGCGCCACACCGTGCGCAGATCGCGCAACGACAGTTCCTCGGCGGAGGAGTAGAGCAGGGGTGGGAGCACCACCAGGGCGATGGCCTGCGGCGGTACGTGCAGCGCGGGCACACCCGGGACCATCGCGACCGCGAGGCCGACCAGGACCAGCAGGGAGGGCGCGGGCACCCGCAACCGCCGGGCGAAGGTGGCCACGCTCGTGGCCAGAACCACCAGAACCAGAACGATCCCCACGGCGTGCATCTGCGGAAACGACCCATCACGACGATCGGGGTCGCCGCCGCCCGAGCGCTGCGGTCGTCCCCCGAGCCGACCAGACTTCCCGGCACACCGTCAATCATCTTATCGGGTCGTTTGCGCGGGACGGCAGGGTGCCCGGCAGGTCGTTCCCCTCAGCGGCGCCCGAGCAGCCTCGCCAGGAAGCCGCCGCTCTTGCGCTTCGTCCGGTCGCAGGCGCAGCGGCCGGACTCGGGCACCCCGGCGAGTACCTGGTCGACGTGCATGCCGCACCCCGCGTAGCTTGCCTTGCCGCACGTCCGGCAGGTGGTTCGTCGACACATCGCGCTGCTCCTCACGTCGCACCCCCGGATGGGGTGTCTGTCCTGGCCTGTCCTGGCCCGTCCTCCAAATATACCCCACTGGGTATTTTGAAGAGTGTGAGGACAGGCCGGCGCCACGGACCTGCCGTGCCCGGCCGGACAGCCCCGGCCGGGCACGGCAGGCATTCCTGGTGGTGCGCCGTACGGTCAGACGGCCTGCAGATAGAACAGGTCCGGTCGGCTGTCCTGGACGATCTGGTAGCCCAGGCCGTCGCTGTGGTTCTGGGCGGCGACCCACTTGCCGGAGTTCAGGTTCTGGAGGGCGAAGCGGTTGCCGCCCGGAACCTTCGCCATCCAGAACGCCTGGTTCTCGGGGACGATGTCGCCGCAGCCGACCGTGATGATCCAGTTGCCGTCGTCCTTTCCCCAGCGGTCGACGACCATGCACCAGCCGCGCCAGCTGTCGCGGAAGTACACCAGCTCGCGGCCGTCGGAGGCGTGCTTGCGGCAGACCTGCCACTTCTGGTTCGACTCGTCACCCCAGAAGTACTGGATGACCGAGCCGTGGTTCCCGGGGGAGAGCGCGACGGTCAGCGGCCGGTCGGCCCCGGCGGTGTTGATGCGGTAGAGGCCGGGGTCGCAGGGGTAGTCGCTCTCCGGGTCCGCAGCGAGTGCGGTGGCCGACGCGGGGGCGGCCAGGGCGGCGGGGGAGGCGGTGAACAGCAGGGCGCCGACGGCGGCCGCCGTGCCGAGGACGTTCAGCGGGCGGCGGGCGCGGTAGCGCGGACGGTGCGGGTGGGGCATCGTGGACTCGCTTTCGCAGCAGGTGGGTCGGGCCGTTTCCGTGATCCTGGGCATCAGCAGACGAGTCGCGCCCGGGCGGCCGCGCGCAGGGTGCCGGCCGGCTCCGGGTAGGCACAGGAGACGGTCCCCTGCTCCGGGACGTCGAAGGTGGTGAAGGTGCCGGGGCCGTTCGGGCTGGTGTTGATCCAGTAGCCCGTGTTCCCGCTGCGGGCGCAGATGTAGCGGACCCACTCGCCGGTGACCTTCCGGGTGCCGCGGTAGAGGCCGTAGTAGCCGGGGCTGTTGAAGTTCACGGTGTCGGTGACGGTGGTGGTGCGGGTGGTCGCCTTGGTGCTGGCCACGGAGAATCCGACCTTGACGCTCACCTTGGCGAAGATCGCCTTGAATTCGGCGCTCACCTCGGTGCTGGTGTTGATCGTGGTGCTCACCGAGTCGACCTCGCTGAGGGTCTTGGTGTAACTGCCGGTGGTGCCGGGGGTGATGGCGACCGCGAGGAAGTCGGTGACGGTCGGTTCGACCCGGGCCGAGGCGATGTCCTCCCACAGGTAGTCGCGGGCGGGGTCGCAGGTGGCGGTCGGCGGTGTGGTGTCGGCGTGTGCGGGCGCGGCGCCGAGGCCGAGTCCGGTCACCGCGACCAGTGCGGCGACTCCTGAGGTGAAGGCGGTGCGCCTGGTGCGCGAGCTCATGAGGGTGCTCCTCCGCTGGACGATGAAGGCACTGCGATGCACGTCACGTCATGTGCATGACGTGAATCCCCCGTGGGGAAATCTTCACGTTCGCGGCGGGGCCCCGGCCATCCCAGATTCCTGGGGGCGTGCGGCGGGCGCGCGCCAGGGGCGCGGGGCCACGGGTCAGCAGCGCCCCCCGCCGAGCATGATCCGCGCGATCAGCTCCTGCCGGCTGCCCACCCCGGTCTTGGTGAACACCGACTTCAGGTGGTCCTGCACCGTGTACGGCGTCATCGCGAGCAGCCGGGCCACGTCCCGGGTGTCGCTGCCGCGCACCAGCAGCAGCGCCACCTCCTGTTCGCGGGCGGTCAGCCCGTACGCGGCCAGGTAGAGCGGCATCACCTCGGCCGGCGAGGCGGGCGTGGCCACCACCGTCACCTCGTCCGCCGCCGCGTCGCCGCGCAGCGCCGATCCGTGCAGCAGGTACCAGCGATCGTCCCGGGAGCGGACCCGTACCGGCGTCTGCGGCGCGGCCAGCCCGTGCGCCGCCCGGCGGGCGTGCTCGGCGGCCATCGCCACGGAGGTCGGGATGCTGAGCGAGGTGGGGGTGGGGTCGGCCAGCCGGTCGAGCAGGTCCTCGGCCGGGCCGGACATCGCCCGCAGCCGGTTGCGCCGGTCGAGCAGCAGGACCGCAGGCCCCGCGTCCTCCTGGTCCGGCGCGCCGGCCGGAACGTGGCACGCCCGCAGTGCGTTGCCCAGGTGGCGGGCGGCGGCGCCGGCGAGCTCGCGCTGGCGTCCCAGGTAGGGGCCGCGGTCCGGGGCCCGCATGAACGCCGCGCACCCCCACATCCCGCCCGTCGCGTCGAACACCGCCCGCAGTTCGTCCCCGAACCCGGCCGGTGCTATCTGCTCCCGGAACCGCACGCTCTCCTGCGGGCGCCCCTTGGTCGCCCGGCTCAGCGTCTCCGCCTGCGCCCCGCTGTGCCGGATCTTCGGGAAGGTCGCCAGGTCGTCCTCCCAGACCTCCAGCCTGACGGCGTGCTCGTACGCCGTCAGGCTGAGGTCCTCGCTCTGCACCGAGTTCACCAGCCCGGTCGCCGGATCCGCTGTGTGCCAGCACACCGCGTCGAACTCCAGGACCGGGCGCAGCAGTTCGTCCGCCCGCCGGAACACGTCCGGCGCCGTCAACCCCTCCCCGGCGAGCTCCCGCATCCCCTCGATCGCCGACCGCGCCGCCACCCCACGAGCCCCACGTAATCCCATGGCGGGAAGCTAACACGCTGTTCGTACCCCCACCCACGCGCCGATCGGCGGGGTCCGCCTCCTCCTCGCGGTGGGCCGACGGCCCCCGGCGTCATCCTGACGTCCCGTCATGCCGACCGGGGGCGGCGTGCGTCGGGGGCTCAGCCGGGCAGCGAGTCCATGAAGGAGCTGACCGAGAAGACGGCCTTGCCGGGGCCGGCCGGGCCGTAGCCGGGCGGGGAGGAGAGGCCGAACTCCTCCAGGGTGGCGCGGTAGGCCCGGAGCAGGCGGATGTGGTACTCCAGCGGGGCGCCCTGGGGGTTGGCCTTGCCGAGCGGAGTGGTGGGTTCGGGGCACCAGGTGGTGAAGCGGGGCACCACGCCGTGGGACATGAAGAAGCGCAGGCCCTCCCGGGTGGAGGCGATGGCCTCGTCGACGGTGGTGAAGCCGAAGGGCTGCGCCATCTCGACCCCGGCGACGAAGTTGGGGATCACGTTCTCCGGGCCGAACACCTCGGTGGAGTCGAGGATGCGCCGGTGCCACTCGTCGCGGCCGACGTAGCGCTCCTTGCCGGGGCAGTACAGCTCGAACAGGCGCTTGTCCCAGACCTCGAAGTTGGGGTGGTAGATCCGCACGCCGTAGTCGTGGAAGCGCTGGACGTCCTCGCGCGGCAGGGCCTGGGCGACGACCTTGCCGATCCAGCGCCCGGGGAAGCGCTCCTCGATGGCCTTGGCGTAGTGGCCGTAGAAGTCGGCCTCGTCCCGGCCGCCGACCTGCGAGGTGATGGCGCCGCCGGTGAGGGTGTACGCCTGGGAGGCGCGGGCGGTGTCGTGGCGGTCGATGAGCTCCAGCGCCTCCAGCACCTCCTCGACCGGCTTGACCCCGGTGTAGGGGCGGCCGGCGGCCTTGTGCTGGCGCCAGTTGTGGTTGATGTCGCAGTACTGGCACTCCTCCTTGGCGCCGAAGTACTGGCAGACCCGGAAGACCGTCAGGTAGATCAGGTAGCCCCACTGGATGGTCGGGGCGACCTCCATCACCGACTTCCCGTTGGCCAGGGTGTGTCGGTAGTAGTCAGGCATCGGAGGCAGGCCCACGTCGGCGATCCGCGCGCCGTCGAGGTACAGGCCGAGCGTGCCGTCCTCCCCGGCGCCGACCCGGTACGGCGAGTCCGGGTTGACCCGCACCGACACCACGGTGCGGCGCAGCCCGTACGGGCCGCCGGTGAGCACGACCTCCTCCGGCGGGCGGTTGAGCGCGGCCGCGCCGAGTTCGGGCAGGGTGCGGTGGTCGAAGGAGAAGATGAAGTACGACTTCGGCTTGACCTCGCCGCTCCCGTCGGCGCCGGTGCTGCCGCTGAGGGCGGACTCGTCGAAGGCCATGCCGCCGCGCAGCAGGTCCTCCTTGATCACGGCCTCCCGGGGCACGTCGGGGAAACGCTCCATGAGGTCCTCGACCAGTGCGGTGCGGCTGCGGCCCTGGGTCTCCATGTGCTGGTACGTCCTTCCTGGCCCCGTTCCGTCACGGGGTCGTGGCCATTCTTCTCCCCCTTACGCCGGCGGGCGCGGCGGACCGATGCATGAGGAGGTGGCGTTTCAAACGCCATACGGGCCCACGTTCACCTGATCGGGTGTAGAAGATCGTTCGGAGCGTTTCCGAACCGGTCCCCGCGCCTACGGTTGTGAACCGAGCGAGACGGGGGGCGCGTTCGAAGACCGCCCGCGCCGTCGGCCAGGTGACGAAGCGTCATGTCTCGCGATCCTTCATCAGAGTCAGAGGAGGCTCCATGCCCCTGTGCACCAGAGCGGGGACACCCTTCGAGCGCACTGCCGCCGCGGCGGTGGGGTCGTGAGCTCCTCGGCGATGGAGCGGATCCTGCGCGGGCCGAGCGGCCTGGGCACCGCGGGCCTGAACCTGGCGCAGAGTCCCCCCGCCCCGAGCGCGCCCGCACCCAACACCTCCGTGCCCGGCGTCCCCGTGTCCGACAGCCCCTCGCCGGGCGGTTCCAAGCCGGGTGGTTCCAAGCCGCAGCCCGGCGACGCCATCCCGGGCCTCTACCACCACCCGGTGGCCGAGCCCGACCCGGTGCGGGTGGAGGAGCTGAGCCTCAGGATCAAGGCCTGGGCGCTGGACGAGGTCGAGCTGTACCCGCCGGACTGGGAGAAGCAGTTCGACGGCTTCTCGACCGGCCGCTACATGGTGGCCTGCCACCCGGACGCGCCCAGCGTCGACCACCTGATGCTCGCCGCCCGCCTGATGGTCGCCGAGAACGCGGTCGACGACTACTACTGCGAGGAGCACGGCGGCTCGCCGGTCGGCCTCGGCGGGCGCCTGCTGCTGGCGCACACCGCGCTCGACCCGCTGCACACCACCCCGGAGTACCACCCGGAGTGGGAGGCCTCGCTGCACGAGGACGCGCCCCGCCGGGCGTACCGCTCCGCGATGGAGTACTTCACCCGGGCCTCCACGCCCTCCCAGGCGGACCGGTTCCGGCACGACATGGCCCGGCTGCACCTCGGGTACCTCGCCGAGGCGTCGTGGGCCGAGACCGAGCACGTCCCGCAGGTGTGGGAGTACCTGGCGATGCGCCAGTTCAACAACTTCCGCCCCTGCCCGACGATCACGGACACCGTCGGCGGCTACGAGCTGCCGGCCGAACTGCACGCGCTACCCGCCATGCAGCGCGTGATCGCTCTGGCCGGCAACGCGACCACCATCGTCAACGACCTGTACTCGTACACCAAGGAGCTGTCCATCCCCGGACTGCACCTGAACCTGCCCGTGGTGATCGCCGAACGCGAGGACTGCTCGCACCGGGACGGCTACCTCAAGGCGGTCGAGGTCCACAACGACCTGATGCACGCCTTCGAGGCCGAGGCGGCCGCGCTGGCCGCGGCCTGCCCCGTCCCGACCCTCGTACGGTTCCTGCGCGGTGTGTCCGCGTGGGTCGACGGCAACCACTTCTGGCACCAGACCAACTCCTTCCGCTACACCCTGCCCGACTTCTGGTAACCACCGTTTCCGGCAGCCGTCCCCCTTCCGTTGATCACCCGCTAGGAGCTGACGCATGTCCCTGACCGACGACATCACCACCCCCGCCGACAACGCCGCCATCCCCGGGCCGGCGACCCCCTACCAGGGCGACATCGCACGTTACTGGGACCACGAGGCACGGCCGGTCAACCTTCGCCTCGGCGACGTGGACGGCCTCTACCACCACCACTACGGCATCGGCGACGTCGACCAGGCCGCCATCGGCGACCCGGCCGACAGCGAGCGCGAGAAGAAGGTGATCACCGAGCTGCACCGCCTGGAGTCCGCGCAGGCCGAGCTGCTCCTCGACCACCTGGGCGCGGTTCCGGCCGACGCCACCCTGGTGGACGCCGGCTGCGGCCGCGGCGGCTCGATGGTGATGGCCCACCAGCGCTTCGGCTGCCGGGTCCAGGGCGTCACGCTCTCCGCCAAGCAGGCCGAGTTCGGCAACAACCGGGCCCACGAGCTGGGCATCGGCGACTTCGTCCGCTCGCAGGTCTGCAACATGCTCGACATGCCGTTCGAGACCGGCCAGGTGGCGGGCTCGTGGAACAACGAGTCCAGCATGTACGTCGACCTGCACGACCTGTTCGCCGAGCACTCCCGGATCCTCGCCGTCGGCGGCCGGTACGTGACCGTCACCGGCTGCTGGAACCCCGCCTACGGGCAGCCGTCCAAGTGGGTCTCGCAGATCAACGCGCACTTCGAGTGCAACATCCACTCCCGCCGGGAGTACCTGCGGGCCATGGCCGACAACCGGCTGGTGCCGCAGGCCGTCATCGACCTGACCCCCGCCACCCTGCCCTACTGGGAGCTGCGCGCCACCTCCTCGCTGGTCACCGGCATCGAGGAGGCGTTCATCAACTCCTACAAGGACGGCTCCTTCCAGTACGTCCTGATCGCGGCCGACCGGGTCTGACCGGGTCCGACAGGTCCGACGGTCCGAGTGTGACGGTGGCCTCCCCGCGGGTGCGGGGAGGCCACCGTCTTTTCGGCTACCGGCCGGTCACCGCCGGGTGAAGGTGAGGTGGGTGACGCCGCTCGGGCTGGTCACCGCCTCGGTGCGGAAGCGCTGTTCCAGGCCTTCGAGCCCGTCCCAGAGCCGCTCGCCGCGGCCGAGGACGATCGGCACCACCACCACGTGCAGGTGGTCGATCAGGTCCGCCTCCAGGAAGGCCCGGACGGTGCTCGGGCCGCCGCCGATCCGGACGTCCTTCCCGTCGGCCGCCGCCTTGGCTTGGCGCAGTGCCTCCTCGGGCGTGGCGTCGAGGAAGTGGAAGGTCGTCCCGCCCGCCATCTCCAGCGTGGGGCGCGGGTGGTGGGTGAGGACGAAGACCGGGGTGTGGAACACCGGGTCCGGCCCCCACCAGCCCTTCCACTCGTGGTCCTGCCACGGGCCGCGCTGCGGGCCGAACTTGTTGCGCCCCATGATCTCCGCACCGATGCCGTCGCTCCAGGTGCGGGCCATCGCGTCGTCGACGCCGGTGTCGCCGCCGGTGTCGCCCTCCCGGCCGTGCATCCGCCGGAAGGTCCGGGTCTGGAAGAACCAGCCGTGCAGCCGGTCGCCGGCGTGGCCGAACGGCGAGTCGAGGCTCTGCCCCTCGCCCGTTCCGTAGCCGTCGAGCGAGATCGAGAAGTTGTGGACGCGGACCAGGGACACGGGAGTTCCTCCGGTGCTCGGTGCTCAGGCGCGGACCGGGCCGCGCCTGCTGGACGGCCCACGCTAACCCGGGCGGGAGCGGTACAGCCGTCACGCTATTGTCGTGTCTTCTTCACCCGGAGCTCGCCCTGGTGGGCGATGCTTCGTCCGACCGTCCGGGAGGGGCGGCCGGAGGCACATCCGCACTTGGGGGGACAGTACCTGTGACCGTACGCCGCACCGCCGCCGCCATCCTGGCGGCCGGCCTGCTCGCCGCCGCCGCGGCCCTGATTCCGACGACCGCCGACGCGGCGCAGGACGCGGCCGCGAGCGGCCCGGCGGACCTGCCGTTCGGCTCGGCCACCACCGTCGGCCTGCACAACACCTACGACCCGGCCGCCTACCCGTACCTCGCCCAGGGGCTCGACACCGGCACCGGGATGATCGAGCTGGACATCTGGACGGACATCGTCACCAAGGAGTGGAAGGTCAGCCACTCCAACCCGCTCGGCAACTCCAACAACTGCACCGCCGCCAGCACCCCGGCGCAGCTCTACAGTGGCGGCGCCAACAAGAACCTGGAGAACTGCCTCGACGACGTCCGGGTCTGGCTCGGCGCCCACCCGGGCGCCGGCCCGCTGGTGGTCAAGCTGGAGCTCAAGGCGGGCTTCTCGGCCAACCTCGGCATGGGGCCGACGGAACTGGACGCGCTGATCGCCGCCCACCTGGGCCCGGCCGTGCTGCGCCCGGCCGACCTGCTCGCCAAGCCGGGCGGCGGCTCGTACGCCAGTGTCGACGAGGCGGTGCGGGCCGGCAACTGGCCGAGCCGCGCGGCGCTGGCCGGAAAGGTCCTGCTGTACGCGATCCCGGGGACGGTCGAGGAGAGCAACCCCTTCGACACCCTGCACACCGACGTCGAGTACGGCCGCCACCTGCGCGACCTCGCCGCCGCCGGCCGGATCGGCGACGCCCAGCTGTTCCCCGCCGTGCACGGCGCCAAGACCGGCGACCCGCGCGCCGCGTACACGGGCGCGGACGCCGGGATCCGGCCCTGGTTCGTGGTCTTCGACGGCGACGCCGCCAGCTACCTCAACGGCGTCGACACCGCGTGGTACGACCGCTCGCACTACCTGCTGGTCATGACGGACGCGCACAACGTGGCGCCCGCCATCAGCGCCACCGACCCGACGCCGGACCAGGCCCGCGCCCGCACCGAGCAGCTGGCCCGGGCGCACGCCAGCATCGTCTCCAGCGACTGGCGCAAGCTGCCGGCCGTCCAGTCCCTGGCCCTGCCCCGGGGCTGACGCCGAGACGCCGGACGCGCCACCGGGGCGGTGAACGCCCCGGTGGCGCAGGCGTGTCCGGCCTCGGCTCGGCTCGGCTCGGCTCGGCTCGGCTCGGCTTCGCGCAGGGCGGGCCCGGAGCGGCTGCTGTCCAGGCCAAGTCCGCTGTGGGTACGTCGAGTTGACCCGAGATGAAGAGTTGGATCAGGGCTTTCGGCGGGCCGGGGCGGTCGCCATGCTGGTTGTCATGACCCGAACTCTACGCGCGTGGAAGTCCCGCGCCGCCGCCGTCACCGCCGTTGCCCTGATGACCCTCGCGCCCGTCGCGGTCGCCACCGAGGCACACGCCGCGGTGAGCGGCTCGGTGTGCCTGTCCGCCCTGCCGTCGCAGGCGCGCACCACGCTCAACCTGATCGCCTCCGGCGGGCCGTTCCCGTACAGCCAGGACGGCGTGGTGTTCCAGAACAAGGAGCGCGTGCTGCCGAGCCAGTCCTCCGGCTACTACCACGAGTACACCGTGGTGACGCCCGGCTCGCCGACCCGCGGCACCCGCCGGATCGTCACCGGCCAGCGCACCCGCGAGGACTACTACACCGGCGACCACTACGTGACCTTCCGCCTGATCAACTTCGGCTGCTGACCCGCTGTTCACGTTCTCGGGCTCCCGGGTCACCGCCGCAACCGGGGGCCCGGGAGTGCCGCGCCACCGCCGCGCCGCACCCCGGTGAGCGCCCTGCCCGAGGGCCGCGCGGCCGCGCGCGGTAGCGTCGCCGAACTGTCCGAGGAGCCCTGCGCGGGCTCCGTCTCCTGGGAGGTTTCCGTGCCGCAGATCCTGGTCGACCACTCCGCCGGCCTCGCCCTCGACCAGGCGGGCTTCGCCGAGGAGGTCCACCGGCTGATCGCCGAGGTGATCGACACCACCGTGGCGGACTGCAAGACGCTGTTCCGCCCGGCCGGGCGCCACCTGGTCGGCGACGGGGCGGCCGGGCGCGCGGTGGTGCTGGTGGAGGTCAAGATCCTGGCCGGCCGCAGCACCGCGCAGCGTGCCGAGCTGACGGCCCGGGTGCTCGCCGCGCTGGAGGCCCGCCTCGACGTGCCCGCCGCGATCGGCGTGGAGGTCACCGAACTGGACCGCGAGACCTACCGCTTCGTCCGCCACCCCGGCCGGTAACACCACCCCGGCCGGTAGCGCCGGGCCGCCGGGGGCGGCGGACCTCGCCGCGTCCGATACCGCGCCACCTCGATCGGTGCCATGCTGAGGCCATGACAGATCGGACCGGAACCACCCCGCCGCGCGAGGAGCCGCAAGCCGGCCGGCGGCGACGGGAGTTGGCCGCCGCCACGGTGGGCTCGGTGGTCGAGTCCTTCGACTGGAACATCTACGCCGTCCTCGCCCCGTACTTCGCGGCGGACCTCTTCGGGCACGGCAAGGGCGGGGTCAGTGGCCTGCTCGGGGCGTACGCGACCTTCGCGGTCGGGTTCGTCGCCCGGCCGGTCGGCTCGTACCTGATCGGGCGGCTCAGCGACACCCGGGGGCGGCGCTTCGCCCTGACCCTCGGCATGTCCGTGATCGCCGCCGCCAGCCTCGGCATCGCCGTGCTGCCGGACCAGCGGACGATCGGCGCCTGGGCGGCGGTCCTGGCCGTCGCCGCGCGGGTGGTGCAGGGGCTGGCCTTCGGCGGGGAGGCGCCCAGCGTCGCCGCGTACGTGACCGAGACGGCCCCGCCCCGGCACCGCTTCGCGTTCAGCTCGGTCTCCTACGGCGGGATCATCGTCGGCTCGCTGCTCTCCTACGGGGTGCTCGCGCTGCTGCTGCACACCCTCGGCAAGTCCGGTGTGACCGACGGCGGTTGGCGCTGGGCCTTCGTGGTTGCGGCGCTGCTCGGGCTGGCCGCCGTCTGGGTGCGCCGGGCGGCCCCGGAGAGCGCGGAGTTCCGCCGAGCCCGGGCGGAGTCGACGGGCGCCCGCCCGCCGTTCCTGCGGGTGCTGCGCGAGCACCGCTGGGCCGTGCTCACCGTCTTCCTCAACACCCTGGGCGGGACGGTCGGTTACTACTTCGCCCTGGTCTACCTGCCGCAGTACGCCGCCGCCTACGGGGTGGTCGACCGGGAGGAGGCGACCTCCTTCATGACCGTGGTGCTCGCGGTGGTGCTGGCCACCATGCTGCTCAGCGGCGCCGCCGCCGACCGTTTCGGCCTGCTGCCGGTGGCCCGGACCGGGTTCGCGCTGCCGGTGCTGCTGGTCCCGGTGCTGCTGATCGGGCTGCGGCAGGGCTGGCTGCCGTTCCAGGTCGTCGCCGTGCTGCTGGGGATGCTGGTGGCGACGGTGCTCGGGACGCTCAACGTCTTCACCGGCCTGCTGTTCCCGACGGAGGTCCGCGCCCTCGGCCTGGGCGTGGTCAACGCGGCCACCATCGCCGTGTTCGGCGGCTCCTTCCCGCTGCTCGCCGAGTGGCTGCACGACCACCACCGCCTCGGCCTGATCCCCGGCTACGTCACCCTCTGCACGCTGGGCCCGGCGCTCGGCCTCGTCACCGCCCTGCGGGTGCCGTCCTTCGCCGCCGCCGTGGGGGCTCCGGCCATCAAGGCGCGCGGCGGGCGGGTGTCGTCCCGAAGTGGCTGACGTTCGATCATGTCCTGTGGTTGAGTGGGACGGGAACGAACGTGCGGAAGGGTAAGACATGGAGAACAGCGGTCCGGACGGCTGGCTGACCGGGGTCCGGTTCGAGGAGGCGCCGCAGGTGGACCTGCGCACCGACCGCGCGCACCCGGCCCGGGTCTACGACTACCTGCTCGGCGGCAAGACCAACTTCCCGGTGGACCGCGAGGTCGGCGACCGCATCCTCGGGGAGTGGCCCGGCTCGCGCACCGCCACCGTCGCGGCCCGCGCGGTGATGCACCGGATGGTCCGCCGGCTGGTCGAGGTGCACGGCGTCCGCCAGTTCCTGGACGTCGGCACCGGCATCCCCACCACGCCCAACCTGCACGAGGTCGTTCAGGCCGTCGACCCGTCCTGCCGGGTGGTGTACGTCGACAACGACCCGATCGTGCTCGCCCACTCGCGCGCGCTGCTCACCAGCACCCCCGAGGGCCGCACCGCCTACGTCGAGGGCGACCTGCGCGAGCCGGGGAGGTTCCTGGCCGATCCCGCGGTGGCCGCCACCCTGGACCTCGACCGGCCGATCGCGCTGACGCTGATCAACATCGTGCACTTCCTCTCCGACGAGGCCGCGCACCCGCCGGTCCGCAAGCTGGTCGACGCCCTGCCCTCCGGCAGCTTCCTCGCGCTGACCGCCGGCACCGCCGACTCGATTCCCGACCTGGTCGCGATCGGCTCCCGCCGCTACTCGGAGGCCGGCATCGAGAACCACCTGCGCCCCCGCGCGGGCGTCGAGCGCTTCTTCACCGGGCTGGAACTGGACGACCCGGGCGTGGTGCTGATCAACCGCTGGCACCCGGAGCTGGGCGAGGGCCCGGTGCTCGGCGACCACGAGGTGGCGGCCTACGCGGGGCTGGGCCGCAGGCCGTAACGGTTTCTCCGCTCTACGGCGCCAGGGCGAGTTTTGCCGCGCCCGCGTCCCGGCTGAGCACCACCGAGCGGATGTGCTCCAGGGCGCGGGCGTAGTCGGCGCGGCCGGGGTCGCGGCGGACGGCCTCGCGCAGGCCGAGCACCCGGTAGGGCGGCCCGAGGTCGGTGATCTGCGGGACGAACTCGGCCCGGCCCACCGTCCGGCGCAGCCCCGGCCCGGCGGGCGGGGGGACGGTGAAGCGGGCGAGGGAGCTCCGGTTGCCGCGCGGATCCTCGGCGCCGTCGTAGGTGAACATGTGCCCGGCGAGCTGGTCGCCGAGGCCGTAGACCGTCCAGGTGTCGCCGATCTTCTCGTAGGCCTGCGGGATGTGGGCGCGGGTGCCGAGGATCAGGTCGATGTCGGGCTGTCCGGGAGCCGGTTCGACGGCCGGCTCGCGGGCGAGGGTGAGCTGCTGCTCGTCGCCCGCAGGTCACCCGGGAGGCGCGTCACCCCCTGTACGCGGACACCCCGGGTGTGGTGACATAGTCATGTCAATTTCGGGGCCGCGCTCGAAGTGCCAAGGCGCTCGGACCGCCAACGCGCTCGGAACGTCACCGCGCTAGGAGCGCCAACGCGCCGGCCCCGGCTCCGTGGACGATCGAAGGGGAAGCCCATGCTGCTCCGTGTACTGGCCACGACCGGAATCGCCGCAACCCTGTTCGCCTCGCCGACCCTCGGTTCCGGCGCGCTCCCGACGCCGCCGGATCGGATCGTCATCGACGTCGCGACCGTCAACGGCTCCGGCTGCCCGTCGGGGACGGCCGCCGTGGCCGTCTCCCCGGACAACACCGCCTTCACCGTGACCTACAGCAGCTACCTCGCCCAGGTGGGGGTCGGCTCGAAGCCGACCGACTTCCGGAAGAACTGTCAGCTCAACCTGCGGGTGCACGTCCCCCAAGGCTTCACCTACGCGATCGCCTCCGCCGACTACCGCGGCTTCGCCCACCTGGAGAAGGGCGCGACCGGCACCCAGCAGGCCGGCTACTACTTCCAGGGCGACCCCGCGACCGTCCAGCTGAGCCACCACTTCAGCGGCCCCAAGGACGACAACTGGCAGGCGACCGACACCGTCGACGTCGCCGCCCTGGTCTTCGCCCCCTGCGGCGAGGAGCGCAACTTCAACATCAACACCGAACTGCGGGTCGGCGCCGGCAGCTCGGACCCGAACAGCACCACCAGCTTCATGACCATGGACTCGACGGACGGCAGCATCAACACCGTCTACCACCTCGCCTGGAAGCAGTGCCCCTGATCTCCGGCGCTTGACCCCCGGGCCCTGTGCCCGACTCCCTGTGCCCGACTCCCTGCGCCCGGCCCCGGCGGAGCCCCCGACCCCTGCCGGGGCCGACGCATGCCCTCCGTCGTGCCGGTGGTGACCGTCCGTCATATCGATCGTTTCCGCATGCACATGTCTGTACAGTGCTCCGGGTCGACACCCCCACTCGGCAGGCGGAGCTCCATGACGATCGCACGCAGGTCCATCCTCAAGGGCACATCCGCGGCCGGCGCCGCGCTGGTCGCGGGCGGTGCGGCCGCCCAGCCGGCCGCGGCGGCGGACCCGGAGGCAAGCCCGGACGCGGGCCGGGAGGCGGGGCCCGCCGCGAGCCCGCTGCTGCAGTCCACCCCGCACCGGACCGGGGCGCCCAGCGTGAGCGGGCTGCACCTGCAGTTCGGCACGGACCCGTCCGCCGACATGACGGTCTCCTGGATCACCCCGCAGTCCGTGCGCCGCCCGCAGGTCCGGCTCGGCTCGCCGGACGGCGGCCTCGGCCGTGTCGTCGAGGCGCAGACCCGCACCTACCGGGACGCCCTCGGCAAGGAGGAGGTGTACGTCCACCACGCCCGCCTCACCGGCCTGCGCCCCGCCACCACCTACCTCTACACCGCCGGCCACGACGGCGCGAGCCCCGAGCCGGGCTCCTTCACCACCGCCCCGCGCGGCCGGGCGCCCTTCACCTTCACCAGCTTCGGGGACCAGGCCACCCCCAACCTCCGCCGCCAGGTGGTCTTCCCCGACGGCATGCCGTCACCGCTCGGCAAGTACCCGGTGTTCACCAGCAGCCAGGTCGGCACCCCGCACTCCGCCGACATCGTCGCCGCCGTCGAACGCGTCGGCCCGCTGTTCAACCTGGTCAACGGCGACCTCTGCTACGCCTCCTACAGCGGCCGGCACGGCCAGAGCCGCACGCTGACCTGGGCCGACTGGTTCATCAACAACAGCCGCTCGGCCCGGCTGCGCCCCTGGATGCCCTGCGCCGGCAACGGCGAGAACGAGGCCGGCAACGGCCCGATCGGCGCCCTCGGCTACCAGACCTACTTCGAACTGCCCGACTCCGCGGCCGCCGACGACGCGGAGACCCGGGGCATGTGGTACGCCTTCACGGTCGGCTCGGTGCGCTTCATCAGCCTGGCCAACGACGACGTGGCCATCCAGGACAGCGGCGACCACTATCTGCGCGGCTACTCCGGCGGGGCCCAGCAGCGCTGGCTGGAGCGCGAGTTGCGGTCGGCGCGGAGCAGCCGGGCGATCGACTGGATCGTGGTCTGCATGCACCACCCGATGATCTCCAGCTCGCAGCACGGCGCCGGCAGCGACCTCGGCATCCGCGAGGCCTGGGGCCCGCTGTTCGACGCCTACGGGGTCGACCTGGTGGTCAGCGGCCACGAGCACTACTACGAGCGCTCCCACCCCGTCCGCGGGACCCTCCCCAACGACACCCGCACCCCGGTGCCGTCCGACACCGACCTCCACACGGTCGACACCGGCCGCGGCACCGTCCACATGGTCATCGGCGCCGGTGGCAACGCCGCCACCACCCAGGACGACCTGTTCGGGGAGCCCAAGGGCCGGGTGGTCGTCGCCCTGGAGGACGCGCCGCGCCCGCCGGCCCCGTACCGGCAGTCCGTGTGGCTGACCGAGGACGCCCCGTGGGCCGCCGTCCAGGACCGGCAGCACACCCACGGCTTCGCGGCCTTCGACGTCGACCCCGGCGACCGGCGCGGCGGTCTGACCAGGATGCGGGTGACGTACTACACCTTCGACGGCCCGCACGGGGACCTCACCCCGGTCGACACCTTCACCCTGCAGCGGCCCCGCAGCGACCGTCGTTAGGGACGGGCCGTCAGCGCCGGAACAGGCCGGTCAACGCCCGCCACCAGCCGCGGCGCTGCGCCGGGATCCGTACGGCGGCCGGTGCCTCCGCCTCCTCCACCGCCGGCGACTCCGCCGGCGCGGGTTCGGGTGCGGCGACGGCCGCCGGCTCCGGGGCGTCGACCGGCTTGGAGTCGGGGTGCGGCTCGATCTCGCGTGGGGTGAACTCCACCGGCAGCTCCACCAGGTGCCGGGAGATCCAGGCGGAGGTCCAGGTCAGCTCCTCCTCCGGCACGGCGAGCCGAAGGTCCGGCAGGAGGGTCAGCAGGATGTCGATCCCGGCCTCGGCGACGGAGCGCCCGATGTCCTGGCCGGGGCACTCGTGCGGGCCGGCGCCGAAGGAGAGGTGGGAGCGGTTGCCGTACAGCGGGGTGGCCAGGTCGGGCCGGACGACCGGGTCGACGTTGCCGGCCGCGAGTCCGAGCAGCAGCAGGTCACCGGCCCTGATCTGCTGCCCACCCAGCTCGGTGTCGACGGTCGCCCAGCGGCCGGCCACCAGCGACATCGGCGGGGAGTCCCACAGCACCTGGTCCAGCGCCTCGCCCAGGGTCATCTGACCGCCGGACAGGTGGGCGCGGAACCGGGGGTCGGTGAGCACCATCTTCAGGGTGTCCGCGATCAGGTTGACGGTGGTCTCGTTCGCGGCGAGCAGCACCACCCGCAGGTGCTCCATCACCTCGTCGTCGGTCAGCCCGGCCGGGTGCTCCATCAGCCAGGTGACCAGGTCGCCGCCCGGGTCCTCGCGCTTGGCGGCCATCGTCCGGCGCAGGCTCGCCACCACGTACTCGTTGCTGGCGATGGCCGTCTCGGTGCCCTTCATGAGGTCCCGGGCGGCGTTCACCAGCTGTGGTCCGTACTCGTCGGGCATGCCGAGCAGCTGGGTCATGACGAGCATCGGCAGGTGCTCGGCGAACTGGGTGACCAGCTCGGCCCGGCCGGTCTGCCCGACCACCTGGACCAGCTCGGTGGTGAACCGCCGGACGTGGCGGCGCACGCCGCGCCGGTCGAAGCGGTTCAGGCCGTCCAGCACGGCGCCGCGCAGCCGCCGGTGCTCCTCGCCGTCCGCGAACACGCACAGCGGCTGCCAGGCGATCACCGGCATCAGCGGCGAGTCCATCGGGACGTCGCCGTCGCGGAACGCCGACCAGAGGCGGGAGTCTCGGGAGAACAGGGACGGCGAGCGCATCGCGGTGATGTTCGCGCCGTGGCCGAGGATCAGCCAGGCCGGGAGGTCCCCGTGCAGCAGGACCGGGGCCACCTCGCCGTGTTCGGCGCGCAGCTTCTCGTACAGGCCCGCCGGGTCGGCCTCGGCCTCCGGCCCGTACAGGCGCCGGACGCCGCCGGGGCCGAACGGTTCGAGAACGCGCCCGTGGGCCGGGCAGCCGGGCGGCGGGGTGGGGGCGGCGTCATCGGGGAACGGGGTGCTCACGGGCTCTCCGGGGTCGGGTGGGGTCGGCGGGGCGGACGGGGGCGGACGGGGGCGGACGGGGGCGGACGGGGGGGTCGGCTGGCGGGGCGCGCGGGCGGCCCCGGGCGGGCGGTCGTCAGCGGGTGGGCGGGACCGCGAGCTCGTACAGGTACCGCATCAGGGTCATCAGGGTGTCCCGGCTGGACTCGCGGCTGCGCGCGTCGCAGGCCACGATCGGCACCTCGGGCGGCAGGTCGAGGGCGGCCCGCAGCTCGTCGACCGGGTGCGCCGGCGCCTCCGGGAAGCCGTTGACGGCCACCACGAAGGGCACGCCGCGGTCCTCCAGCCTCCCGATCACCTCGAAGCTGACCTCCAGCCGACGGGTGTCCACCAGCACCACCGCGCCCAGGGCGCCCTCGAACAGGCCGTTCCAGAGGAACCAGAACCGCTCCTGCCCGGGGGTGCCGAACACGTACAGCACGAGCTGGTCGCTGATGCTGATCCGGCCGAAGTCCATCGCCACCGTGGTGGAGGTCTTGCGTTCGACCCCGGTGGGGTCGTCCACGCCGACCCCGGCCTGGGTCATGGTCTCCTCGGTGGTCAGCGGGCGGATCTCGCTGACCGAGCCGACCAGCGTCGTCTTGCCGACGCCGAATCCGCCCACGATCACCACCTTGACCGCCATCGCGACGGAGTCCGGCAGCAGGTCCGAGGCGGCCGGCCCGACCACCGTGTCAGAGCCTTTGAAGTCCATGGATCACCGCCTCCAACAGGGCACGGTCGGGAAGTTCCGCCTTGGGGACGGCGGCGCGGGCCTCGATCCGCCCGTCGTCGAGCAGGTCCGCCAGCAGCACGGTGACGACGCTGGTGGGCAGTTCGAGGTAGGCGGAGACCTCCGCCACCGAGAGCGGCGAGCGGCACAGCCGCAGGATGGCCGCGTGCTCGGGCTGCATGGTGGGCGTCGGCTCCGCGCGGGAGACGATCAGGGTGACCAGGTCGAAGACGCCCGGTCCGGCCGGGCCGCTTCGGCCTCGGGTGATCACGTACAGGCGGGCGGGGTCGGGACCGTCCCACCCGTCCTGGTCGGCCGTCGTCATGTGCCCGCCTCGCTGTGCTCGTTCATGTGCCCGCTCCGCGATGCCGGGTCAGGCGGTCGCGGTCGTGGTCCCGGTCGTGGTCGGGACCGGGACGGCGCACCGGCCGCCGCTGCGCCCGCCGCTCCGGCCGGTTCACGCGACCACCTCGGGGTTGCGCGGGGGAGTGGCCAGGTGCTCGCCGATCCGGGCGACCAGGTCGCGCATCTGCTGGCCCACCAGCCCGGCGTCGACTCCCTCGTCGGCGAGCACCGCGAGGTACGCGCGGGAGGCGGCCGCCATCAGGTAGAAGAAGCCGCCGTCCACCTCGATCACCACCAGCCGCATCGAGCCGTCGCCGTGCGGGAACTCCTGCCCCACCGCCGCGGCCAGGCTCTGCAGCCCGGCGCAGGCGGCGGCGAGCCGGTCGGCGGTGTCCGGATCGGTGCCGTGCTGGGCGATCCGGAGGCCGTCGCCGGAGAGCACGACGATGTGGCGGATGTACGGCACGCTGTCTGCGAGGTCCTTGAGGATCCAGTCCATGTTGCTGCGGTGCGGAATCACTGCTCGCCTTTCCCTGCCGTCTCTTCATTGGTCTGACCAGCCGAACTCGCGGCCGGCCCATGGCCGTTGATCCCCTCGGTGAACGCCTCCAGCCAGAGGCCGGGCTGTACCGGCTCCTTGGCGTGACGCCCTCCCGTCCCCGGGGCGGGGCCCGCGGCGGGCCCCGAGGCCGGGTTGCCGTACTGTCCGGCGGTCCGGGCCGATCCGGGGTAGCCCGCCCGGGGGGTGGGCGGGCGGCGCCGCCGTTGCGGCAGGCCGTTCGCGGTGCGCTCGGTCACCACCACCTCGTCGTCCCCCGGGCCCGGCCCGCTCGGCGCCCACGGGCCGGACGCCCCGATGGACGGTCCCGTCACGCCGGTCGCCGCCGCCCGCGCCCCCCACGGGGCCGCCGACTTGGACGGGTTCGCCGGGAGCGGCCGGGGGCCGGAGAACGCCCCGATCCCGTGCGCCCGCCCGGTCGGGGGCGCGGTGGTGACCAACTCCTGCGGCACCACCAGCACGACCCGGACGCCGCCGTAGGCGGAGCGGCGCAGCGAGATCTGGAAGCCGTACGCCTGGCACAGACGGCCGACCACCGCGAAGCCCAGCCGGGGCGACTCGGTGAGGTCGTCCAGGTCCTTCGAGACCTGGGCCTCGCGCAGGCTGCGCTCGGCGCGGATCCGGGCCTCGTCGGTCAGACCGAGGCCGCCGTCCTCGATCTCGATCGCTATGCCGCTCTGCACCTCGGCGGCGCTCAGGTGCACGTGGGTGTGCGGCGGCGAGTAGCGGGTGGCGTTGTCGAGCAGTTCGGAGACGGCGTGGATCAGCGGCTCGACGGCCGGTCCGATCACCGACACCTGGGCCACCGGGTGCAGGTCCACCCGCTGGTACTCCAGGATGCGCGACATGCCGCCGCGCAGCACGCTGTAGAGCGCCACCGGCCTGGTCCACTGACGGCCGGGGCGGGCGCCGGACAGGACGGCGATGCTGTCGGCGAGGCGGCCGGTCAGCGCGTTGCCGTGGTCCAGGCGCAGCAGGTCGTCGAAGACCGCCGGGTCGTTGCCGTGCCGGTCCTCCATCTCGCGCAGGTCCTTGGCCTGCCGGTGGATGATCGCCTGCACCCGGCGGGCGATGTTGACGAAGGCCCGCTCGGCGGAGTCGCGCCGGTTCACCTCGTCGTCGACGGCGACGATGATCCCGCGCACCACCGACTCCAGCGCGCCCCGGAACTTCGGTGCGGCCAGCGGATCGCGCACCTGGTACGACCGGGCCAGGCTGTCCATCGACGCGCCGTACCGGGCCCGGGCCACCAGCCTCGGCAGCTCCTCCTTCGCGAGCCGCACGGCCTCGGCCTCCTGGCCGGCCAGCCGCCGCTGCAACTCGCCCACCTGCCGGGCGTGCTGCTCCCGCAACGCGGCCAGCGCACGCCCCCGGCGGGCCGACTCGGCGGCCACCACGGCCACCAGCACCGTGCCCGTCGCCCCGCACCAGAGCACCTCCGCACGGACCCCGGCGGACACCACCGCCGCGGCGGCCGCCACGGCCGCCGCCATCACGGCGGTGGGCAGCAGCCACCCGAGCAGGGGCGCGGACGGCCGTCTGGCGGGTGATGATCCAGCTCGAAGCATTCTCGGCATCCTCAAACGATCGGAACAGTACGGGGACGGGCGACGGCCGGCGCCGGAGGCATGGTGATGCAGCATAGCCAAGTTCAGGACAATCCTGACGGAAGTTCAAGAATCCAGCTGCACAGCCGACTTGTCCTGCCGTGCCGGACATGCCGGACATCTCGCACACCAGTCTCAGCCCCGGCCGGCCGCCGTCCCGCCACCAGGCTTCTCGCCCCGCCCCGCCCGCACCGCCAACCCGCCCCGGATTCGCTCATGTGAAGGGTTTCTTCGCCAATTCACCACCCCGAAAGACGAGTTCGTGCTACAGCGGCGCCTCCTGCGCTGGCCCCGACCGGACCACCCCCCTCCCGGGGACCGCCACCACCGGGGCGCCCAAGGGAAATTCCGGCGGGAGACCGCATCCGTCTGCGCACCCGCCGTGGCGCCTCCTAAGGTCAGCGCATGAACGATCACGGCCGAACGGCGGACCCCCTGGGTCAGACCCTGCGCCGACTCATGGGTGAAGCGACCTGGAAGAGCATGCTGGCGGAGGCCTTCGAGCGCCGGCATCCGATCGGCGCCACCCTGCTGCGCCAGGCGGAGCCGGGAACGCACGTGCTCGCCCTGCTGAGCGGGGTGGCGAAGGTGACCCGACGGGAGCGCACCGGAGACGTCAGACTGCTGGCGTTCCGCGGCCCCGGTGAACTGCTCGGCGAGGTGGCCGTGCTGGACGACGGGGCCCGTTCGGCGAGCGTCCAGGCGATCTCGGACTGTACGGTCTCGGTCCTCGCCAAGGCCGCGTTCCTGCGGTTCGTCACGGACCGGGACCTGTTCCCGGTGATGGTGCGCTACGCCATCGGCAGGCTGCGGGAGTCGGACCTCGCCCGCGGCGGCGGCGACATCGTGGCCCGGCTGGCGGGCGCCCTGGCCACCCTGGCCGACGTCTCCGCGGACCCGGCGGGGCCGCCGGGGCAGCGCACGGAACTCGCCCTGACCCGCGACGAACTGGCCCAGCACCTCGGGGTGTCCCGGAACACCGTCACCGCGGGCCTGGCCGAACTCGGCTCCCACCAGGTCCACGCCGGGCGGAAGTCCATCGTCATCGGCGACCTGTCCGCGCTCCGGCGGGTGGCCCACGGGGCGCGTGACTGACGCGGCGCCGGTCCGTTCGGAGGGTCCGCCGCGCGACTGATGCCACGTCAGTTCGTGTGACGGGCGTCACCAGGTTTCCGCACTGAGCGAGCACACCGCACGGCGCGCGCTCGCGAAGCTTGGGGCACACGGTCCGCACCGGAACCACAAGGAGCACAGATGTCGCAGTCCGACCAGCCGATGCCCGAGGCCAGCGCCCTGCCCTACAGCCGGAGCCGCCAGCTGCCGCCGTACCGGGGCATCGTGGCCGTCGACGCCAAGGACTTCACCGGCTACCCGGCCATCGAGCACGGCATGATCAGCCAGGCCGTCCCGCAGGTCCTCCAGTGGTCCTTCGAGCGCGCCGGGCTCGCCGAGGTCTGGCACGGTCGCCGGTTCCCCGCCTCCACCGGCGACGGCTACGTCTTCGGCTTCGACCCGGCATGGATGCCGTTCCTGATCCACCCGTGGCTGCACACCCTCCAGGAGGTGCTCACCGAGTTCAACGTGAACTCGGTCGGGACGGTACGGATCCGGCTGCGGGTCAGCCTCCACATCGGGCCGCTGCCCGACTCCGGCGGCGAGTTCGACGGCAACGGCACGCCCCGCAACGACACCCACCGCCTGCTCGACTCCCGCCCGGTGAAGGCCATGCTGGCCGCCTCCAACGAGAGCATCACCCAGGTCGCCGCCATCCTGTCCGACCGCTGCTACGACGACGCGGTGGCGGGCGGATTCACCGGCCGCCACCCCGACCACTTCATCGAGGTGCCGGCCACCGTCGAGGGCAAGCGGTTCGACCAGCGGGCCTGGCTGTACGTACCCGCGCCCTCGGGCAACCTCTACGACCGCCGCGTCCTGGGCGACGCCGTGGTCGGGGAGCACGAGCGGGCGCAGGCCGCGGCGGCGGAGCCGGCGGCCGGGCAGGCGGACGGTGGCCGCGCGGGGAGCGGGCCGGTGAGCTACCGGGCCGACCGCGGAAACGTCAACGGCGGCGGCACGGTGCACGGCGGCCAGCACGTCACCAACGTGGAGGGCGGCCAGCAGGTGACCAACGTGGAAGGCGACCAGCAGGTCACCAAGGTGCGCGGCGACTACGCCGGGCGCGACTTCGTGCGCGGCGACTCCTTCGGGGGCGACTACGTGGCGGGCCACAAAGCCGGTACGGTCCACGGCAACCAGGGCGACACCTTCCACGGTGACAAGAAGGAGCGCCGCCGGTGAGCGCCGAGGACCGGGCCTCCGCCGACGGCGCGTCCGGCGGCGGCCCGTCCGGCGACCGCCCCGGCGACCCGACGCCCGACCGGGACGGGACCGCGTCCGGATATCCGGACCCGGACGACGCCGACGACTTGGCCGACCTCGACCGGGACTTCCCCGGCCGGCGCTATGTCATCTACGCCCCGAACGGCAACATCAACACCGGCGCGGTGCACGGGGACCAGCGCGTCGAGAACGCCGGCGCGACGTCCTCCCCGGGCGGCCCGCACGTGGAGGCGCACGAAGGCCCGATCTCCGCACTGGAGATCCTGGACGCGCGGGCCGGCTTCGCCCGGCCCGAGTGGTTCCCGTCGGCACTGCGGCAGTTGGACACCGGCCTGCTGTTCCTGGCGGGTGAGCCCGGCACCGGGCGCCGCACCGCGGCCCTCAACCTGCTGTTCCAGCACAGCGGGCACAGCACGAAGCTGCGCGCGCTCGACAGCGACGAGGACCTGTCCACCTGGCGCCCCCGCGACGCCGAGGCCCGCGGGTACCTGGTGCACGGCCTGCTGCCCACCCTCCAGCTCGGCCCGGCGGTGGTCGCCAACCTCCGCCGCCTGCTGGCGGACGCGAAGGCGCGCATGGTGGTCATGCTGCCGCACGACCCGGACCTGCTCCGCAGCCTCGCCCGCGACCTGGACCTCACCCCGGTGCGCTGCGTGCCCCCGCCGCCCGGAGCGGTCTTCGAGGCCCGCCTGGAGGCTGCCGTCCCCGACCCCGACCGGCGCCGACGCCTACTGGAGCGGCTGCGGCCGGGGCTGGACGACCTCCTGGCGTCGGAACTGGTCCCCGCCCAGGTTGCCGAACTGGTCGCCGAGGTGGCCAGGGCCGGCGACGAGGGCCCCGACCTCGCCGATCTCCGCAGGCGGCTCAGCTTCCTCGCCGAGAAGGAGGTCCCCGACCTGCTGAAGAAGCTGCGCGACGACCCGGACGGACTCGCCTTTCTGCTGGCGACCAGCGTCTTCGAAGGACTCGACCACCGGATCGTCCGGGACGAGGCCGACCGCCTGCTCAAGCTGGCCGACGGCCGTCTCGACGCCGTCCTGCCGACGGGCGGTGACGACGGCCAGACCGGTGGGGTGAGCCGGGAGGCCCCCCGCCCGAACCCGCGGTTCGTCTTCCGGCGGTCACTGGACGAACTCCTGGCGACCGTCCGCGCCGAGTGCGCGCCCGGCGAGATCCGGGCGACCTCCCGCTACACCTACACGGTGGAACCGGTGCGCTTCACCCGGCACCGCCAGGCCGAGACGGTGCTGCGGCACGTCTGGCGGCAGTACGGCGAGCTGTCCGGGCTGCTGACCGAGTGGATGGACGCCGTCCCGGGTACGGACCCCGAACTGGCCGCGCCCCTGGGCCGGGTGATGGGACTGGCCGCCGGCTGGGGCGGCGGCCGGCGCGCCCTGCGCGACATCGTCAAGCTGGCCCGGTCCGACCGTCAACGCAGCCGCCGCACCGCCGCGTTCGCGCTGGGCATCGCGGCGCAGGACCCGGTACTGGCCGGAGAGGTCAAGTACCGCTTGAGGAGCTGGAGCCACGAGGTCGGCTGGCAGGCGCGGTCCACGGTCGCCTACGCCTGCGGCGAGGAATTCGGGACGTCCCGCCCGGAGCTCGCGCTGTCGCTGCTGCGGGGGTGCTACCGGGGGCGGGAGGGAGACGAGAGGGCGGTCGCCACAGCCGTCGACGCGGCGTTGTGGGAGCTCTTCGCCTCAGGTAACCAGCCGGTCGTCCTGCGCGAATTGATGGACTGGACGGACCGCCCGGGGCGCGGGGCCGAACTCGCGCTCCGGACCTTCCCCCGACTGCTGTGGGACCGCGCCTGGTTCCAGGCCCAGTTGATCACCGTCGGCGAGTTCACCGACACCGTGATCACCTTCATCCGGCTCTCGCTCAACGACGACGACCTCTTCGGCGAGACGCGCAGCGCACTGCTCTCCTGGTGTGCCTCGGCGGTCTGGAACGAACCGCTGCGCGCCGCCGTGGAAACGCTGCTGACCGCGCTCGCCCAGGAGATGAGCCTCGGCGAAATGCGCCTGTTCGTCGAGATCGACGGCGACGACAACCCCGACCTGGCCGGACGGCACATCGTCCAGCACGCCCTGGACGCCTGGCGCCGGGGCGAACCGCAGCCGCACCGGCCCGCCCCTGCCGATGGAGGAGCCCGATGACCGCCGACAGCGACCCGCCCGTCTACGCCCGCGCGACCCAGGCGCCGTGGCGGGAGATCCTGCGCCACCGCTGGTCCGGGCGGCGCGACCGCGCGCTCGTCCTGCTGGACCGGGACGGGCTCTACCACCAGGTGGGGCGCCGCCGCCGCGCCCGCGCCGACGAGGACCCGGACCTGGAGGGCCCGGTGGCCGTCCGGACGGGCCTGCGCGGATTCGACGAGGCGTACCTGGTCGAGCTGGACGAACGGTCCGGGACCCGGGCGGTCGGCCTGTCGACCCCGTACGGCACGAAGTCGGTGGACGTCCACGTCCTGTGGTGGGTGCACGACGCCGTGAACGTCGTGCGGGCGCGGACCGTGCGGGGCTGGCTGCCGGTCCGCAAGGATCTCGAACAGCGTCTGCGCCAGCTCAAGGAGCAGTTCGCCACCGCCGGGCACGGGCTGGCCGAGGCCGAGCTGATGCACTACCTCGCGACGCCCCACCTCCTGCCGCACTGCGGCCTCGGCTACCGCGTCACGGACGTGTCCGCCCGGGAGCACGACGCCGAACTGCGGCTCGGGGAGCCGGACGGGGCCGACGTGCCCTACAACTGGATGGACAAGAGCGAGGACGAGTACGCGTTCTGCCGCCGGGCCGTTCAGGAGGGCCCGGTGTCGCTCGCGGCGCTCTGGCTGGCCAGACACCCGGACCAGGTCCGGGAGGTCCTGGACTGGGCGGTCGGCCATGCCGAACTGCTCCGGGGTGAGACCACCTGGCAGGACCAACTGGCTCTCATGCTCGGCAAGTTGAGCGAGCAGGAGAGGCAGGAGCTGTCCCGGATGCTGCGCGACCGCCTCATCGCGCTCGGACGGCGGGTGCCGGGCCCCGGGCCGCAGGGCACCGGGCCGGAGTTCGTCAAGATCCGCTCGCAGGCCAACGGCTGGGCGGGCGGCGTGGCGAACGGGAGCCCGGTGTGACCGCCGCCGGCATACCCGGCGGCCGGGCGCCGACCGCACCGACCGCCGCCTCTACCGCCGCCTCGGACGCCGCCCCGAGCCCGTCGGCGGTGGCGGCGATCGAGCGCCTGGTGGCCGCCAACAGCATGGAGCTCACCCGGGCCGACGCCAAGGCCGCCGTGTTCCTGGCGTTCACCGGCGCGGTCCTCGGGGTGTTCATCCCGCTGGGCGGGGGCGGGGGCGGGGGCGGGAGCGGCGGCGGATCCGGGCCCCGGGCCTGGGCGGTGCCGTTCCTGTGGTGGAGCGCGGTGGCGAGCGCGCTGTTGGCCGTCGCCTGCTTCGTGGCCGCCCTCGTTCCCCGGTACCGGAAGGGCGAGCGGCAGGCCCCGGCCAGCCCGGCCTACTTCGGGCACATCGCGCCGGGTGCCGGGGTGGACCGGCTGCGCCGTGTCTTCGAGCTCGGGGGCCGTGATCCGGTGGGGGCGCTGTTGTCCTCGCTGGCCGGGACCAGCGCGATCATCCGGGCGAAGTACCGCTGGATCGAGGCCGGTACCGCCGTGCTGCTCCTCGCGCTGCCCCAGTTCGCGCTGACCCTCCGGCCGGTCTGAGGCCGGTCTGAGGCGCGGTCTGAGGCGCGGTCCCGTCCACGGTCCGCCCCAGGGCTCCTGGGGCGGGCGGCCGTCAGGATTCGACGAGGGCTGCGCGGTAGGCGGTGATCACCAGGTGCACGCGGTCCCGGGCGGCGAGCTTGGCCAGCAGGTGGCCGACGTGCGTCTTGACCGTCCCGGTGCTGACGGACAGCTGCTCGGCGATCTCGGCGTTGGTCAACCCGCGACCGATCAGCGTCAGCACCTCCAACTCCCGCCCGGTGACGGCGCGCAGGACTCGATCCCGCTCGCCGCCGCCGGGCGCGGCGCTCGCCGGCTCGGCGGCGGCCACGATCCCGGCCAGACCCGCCCGCACCAGGGTCTGGTCGTCGGCCACCACGACCCGGATCGGCGGGCCGACGGGCGCCCCGGTCACGACGTCTCCCGTCATGAGGTCTCCCGCCCGCCCGGGTCGGCCAGCGGCAGCACGGCACGCACCCGGAACCCGCCGCCCGGCAGCGGCCCGACCTCCAACCGGCCCTCGTACAGCCCGACCCGCTCGGCCATCCCCGCCAGTCCGTGCCCGCCGACCCCGACCGGCCCGCCGCGCCCGGCGTCGCTCACCTCCAGCACCAGCGCCTCCTCCTCGAACTCCACGGCGACCCGCGCCTCGGCCGCGTGCGCGTGCTTCACCACGTTGGTCAGCGCCTCCTGGACGATCCGGAACGCGGACAGCTCGACCCCGTCGGACAGCTCCCGGACCACGCCGCCGACCCGCAGCTCCACCCGCACCCCGGCCTCGGCGCTGCTCGCCACCAGCCGGTCCAGATCGGCCAGCCGGGGCGCGGGCGCGAGCCCGGCCCCGTCGGCGCCGCGCAGGACGGTCAGCAGGCCGCGCATCTCGACCATCGCGTCCCGGCTCACCGCCTGGATCGCGGCCAGCGCCTGCTCGGCCTGCGCCGGATCCCGCCCGATCACGAAACGACCGTACCCGGCCTGGACGTTGACCACGCTCATGCTGTGCGCGATCACGTCGTGCAGCTCCCGGGCCAGCCGGATCCGCTCCTCGGCCAGCTCCGCCGTGGCCAGGTCGACCTGGTGCCGGCGCAACTCGGCGCCGTACGCCCGGTAGCGGGCCACCGCGCAGCCGAGCGCCCACGCGGTGACGACCCCCAGCGCGGACAGCACGAGGTTGTTCCACAGCTCCCGCGACCCGAACCGGCTCAGCCCGGCCCCGACCAGGCCGAACGCCAGGACGGTGAGACCCAGCCGCATCGGCCCGGCGGCCGCGACCAGGTAGACGACCATCGCCGCCGCGACCACCACCAGGAACCCGGCCAGGTTGGCGATCGTCAGCTGCCCGGCCACCGCGACCACCACCACCCAGGCGGCGAACACCACCCCGGCCGCGGCCACCGGCGCGAGCCGGCGCAGCCCGGCGGCCACGCCCACCGCCACCACGCACACCAGCACCGTCACCAGCTCCGCCGACGTCGGCTTCGGGTAGCCGCGGTGGTGCGGGTCGAACACCCGGTAGGCGTCCAGCACCCGGGACCAGGTGAGCACGGTCAGGGCCAGCGAGACCGTCAGGTCGACCGCGACCCAGTGGCCCGGGCGCAGCCTCCTGGTCACCGGTGGATGCGGAGCACGGGGCATTTCCCCAGGCTAGCGGCGGCCCCCGCGCCCGGCATCGCCCTGTGGACCTACGACCACGGGCAGAGGCCGGCCCCGCCGAACGCCGTGATTTCCGCCCACGGCGGGACGCCCCGCCCCGGGCCCGGGCGGGAGCGTGGAGCCCGCGTCGGCCCCCTCGGCCGACCAGGAGACCCGGAAAGGCACCACGATGATCGAGGTACGCGACCTCACCAAGCGCTACGGCGGCGCCGTCGCCGTGGACGGGCTGACCTTCACGGTCCGGCCGGGACAGGTCACCGGCTTCCTCGGGCCGAACGGCTCGGGCAAGTCCACCACGCTGCGGATGATCCTCGGCCTGGACGCCCCGACCAGCGGGCGAGCGACCGTCAACGGCCGGCCGTACGCGGCCCTGCGCCACCCGCTGCGGGAAGTCGGGGCGCTGCTCGACGCTGGCGCCGTCCACCCTGCCCGCTCCGCCTACCACCACCTGCTCGGCATCGCCGTCACCAACGGCATCGGGCCGGCCCGGGTCCGCGAGGTGCTGGCCCGCACCGGCCTGGAACAGGCGGCCCGCCGCAAGGCCGGGCGGTTCTCCCTCGGAATGAAGCAACGCCTCGGCATCGCCGCCGCCCTGCTCGGCGACCCGCCCGTCCTGCTGCTCGACGAACCGGTCAACGGGCTCGACCCGGAGGGCGTGCACTGGATCCGCACCCTGCTGCGCGACCTGGCCGCCGAGGGCCGGACCGTCCTGCTCTCCTCGCACCTGATGAGCGAGACGGCCGCCACCGCCGACCACCTGGTGATCATCGGGCGCGGCCGGCTCGTCGCGGACCGCCCCACCGCCGACTTCCTCGCCGAGAACGCGCGCACCGACGTCCTGGTCCGCTGCGCCCGGCCGGCCGAACTGGCCCGGCTGCTGCGCGCCGCCGGGGCAGCCCCGGTCACCGAGGAGTCCGGCGGGGCACTGGCCGTCGGCGGCCTGGAATCGGCGGCGATCGGCGAGCTGGCCGCCGCGCACGGCCTCGGCGTCCACGAACTCACCGTCCGGCAGGCCTCGTTGGAGCAGGCGTTCCTGGACGCCACCGGCGAGGCCGTCGACTACCGCGCCACCACCACTACGTCCGGAAAGAGGACCACATGACCGCCCCCGCCACGACGTTCGGAAAGAGGACCACATGACCGCCACCACCCGCGGCGCGCTGGCCGGCGAGTGGGTCAAGCTGCGCAGCGTCCGCGCGACCCCGCTCACCGCCGTCGTCGCGCTCGCCGCCGCCCTGTTCATCGGCCTGATCGACTACGGCAGCGCCGCCGACAACTGGGACGTCTGGACGGCCGACCAGCGCGAGCGCTTCGACCCCGTCCGCTACGGCTTCTCCGGCGGCTTCTACGTCGCCGTCCTGGCGATCGGCACGCTAGGTACCCTGGCCGCCTCCAGCGAGTACACCACCGGCCAGATCCGCGGCACCCTGGCCGCCGTGCCCCGGCGGGGCCAGGTGCTCGCGGCCAAGGCGCTGGTGGTCGGCGGGGCGTCGGCGATGCTCGGGCAGTTGCTGGCGTTCCTGACCTTCCTGCTCGGCCGACGGGCCCTGGCCGGGAAGCACCTGGCGGTGTCGCTCGGCGACCCGGGCGTGGCACGCGCGGTCGTCGGCTGCGGCGTGTTCCTGTCCGTCTTCGCCCTGCTCGGCCTGGCGCTCGGCTTCCTGGTGCGCCACACCGCGGGCGCCGTCGCCGTGCTGTTCGGCCTGTTCTTCCTCTCGCCGATGCTGCTGGCGCCGCTCGGTGACGGCGCCACCCGGTTCGGCCTGCAGAGCGTCTTCGAGGGCCTGGGCAGCACCGTCGCCTCCGCGGGCGGCACCAACCGGCTCGGCGCGGCCGGCTGCCTGGCCACCCTCGCCGGCTACCTCGCCGTCGCCCTCACCCTGGCCGCCCTCAGCCTGACCCGCCGGGACGCCTGACCCTCTCGCCGGGACACCTGAGCAGTGCGGGACACCTGAGCACTGTCGGTGGCGGCTGCGATGATCCGCCCATGGACCTCGCCCACGCCCTCGACGGACTCGACGCCCACCCCTGGGCGTCCGTCTCGCACGCCTACGGACCCGCCGAAGACCTGCCCGGCCTGCTGCGCGCGCTCGTCGCCGGCGGCGAGCAGGCCGACGAGGCGCTCGCCGAGCTCTACTCGTGCATCCTCCACCAGGGCTCGGTGTACACGGCCAGCGCGGACGCCGTCCCCTATCTGGCCCGGATCGCGGCGGCCGGCTGCGGGACGGTCGAAGTCCTGGGCCTGCTCGGCGGGTTGGCCGAGAGCGAGGGCGAGTGGGGCGGAGCGCGGGACGGGGAGCGGGAGGGCGGCGGGGAGGGCCCGCCCGCTCCCGTCCGGGCCGCCGTCGTCGGCCAACTCCCGCTGCTGCTGCCGCTGCTGGCGGACGGGAGCGCCGGCGTCCGGCAGGCCGCCGCCTGGGCCGTCGGCCAGACCAGGGCCGTCGAGCCCGCCCTGCCCGCGCTGCGTCGCCGCTGGGCGAGCGAGACCGACCCCGTCGTCCGCGGTGAACTGCTCACTGCTCTCGGCCGGTTGGACCGGTCCGCAGCCGCCGCCGAGGCCGGGCCGCTGCTGGGCGAGGACACGCCGGCGCCGCTGCGCCTGGCCGCCGTCCTCGCCGGGTTGGACGCGGGCGAGCCGTGGACCGGCGCCCACCACGCCGCCGTCCTCGCCCTGCTGCCCGCCGACCCGGTCGCCGCCGACCGGTACGACCTGGACCGCCGGGAGCCGTTGCGCGCGATCACCGAGGAACTGCTGCTGCGCGAGACGCCCGCCGACCGCGACGCCGCCTACGCCCTGCTCGACCGGGCCCTGCGCGACGAGCGCCCGGAGGTGCGGGCCGAGGCCGTCTGGGCGGCCGACCACGCCTGCCAGCTGTCCCGCAGCGCGCCCCGGCGGCTGCTCCCGGCGCTCACCCGGCTCGTCGCCGACCCCGACGTGGTGCACCTGCTCGGCAACCTCGGCCCGGCCGCCGCCGAGGCCGCCCCCGGGCTGGCCGCCCGGGCCGCGCAGGCCGAGGACGGGCCCGCCGACCAGGCCCTGGCCGCGCTCGTCCTGATCGCGCCCCGGACGGCGGCCCCGCTGCTCGCCCGTGCGCTGGGCCGGCGCCCGCGCGCGCTGGAGGCCGCCGCCGGGCAACGGGCCCCTGCCGACGCGCCGTTCCCCTTCGACCCCGAGCTGCTCGCTGCCGTCCGCGTCCGGCTGACGGCCGAGCAGCTCGGCGGGAACGAGCACCACCAGCTGTTCCGCCTGGTGCGCCAGTGGGGCCACGCGGCCGCCCCGGCTCTGCCCGAGCTGTGCGCGGCGCTGCCGCACCGCCCGGAAGCGGCGGACGCCGTCGCGGCCGTCGCGGTGGACGGCCCGGCGGCGGAGCGTGACCGCGCTGCCGCCGCGCTGCGGGAGGTGCCCGGTTCCGTCGCGGCGGCCCGGGCGCTGTACGACCTCACCGGTGATCCCGAGACACTGCTCGGGGCACTCGCCGACCGGCTCGCGGCCGGCCCGTACGCGGTCGCCGAGGCCGCCCGGGCCGCCGCAGGCCTGGGCGCCGAGGCCCTCTCGCTGGCCCCCGCCCTGCGCGCCGCGCTCAGCGCCGGAGGCGCGCCCGACACTTCCCCGGTGCCCGACACCTCTCCGGTGCCCGACACTTCCCCGGTGCTGGAGGCCGACCTGGCGGTGGCCGACGCGCTGTGGCGGATCACCGGGGACGCGGCCGAGGTCCTCCCGATCCTGGACGGCGTCCTGCGGCGCGCCGATGACGGGGCGTGGTTCGATCGGACGGCCGTCCGCGCGGCCCGCGTCGCCGCCCTCCTCGGGCCGGCCGCCCGCCCGCTCACCGCCAGGCTCGACGGGCTGCTCGCCGACCGGGTGAAGGCCCCGGCCGCCGTGCTGGCCCTCCTCGCGGTGGCCGACGGCGCCGCCCTCGACCGCGGCCGTCTGGCCGAGGCCGCCCTGTGTGCGGCCGAGACCGGGTCGGACCTCCGGGGCGCGGGCGAGGCCCTGGCGGCCCTGGGCACCACTGCCCTGGACGACGGTCAGCGCCGCCGCCTCGCGGACCTCGCCGGGCGCGACCGCCGGATCGTCGGGGGCTGCTCCGCGGGCGCCGGCATCCGTGACGACGAGGCCCTGCGCGCCCTGCTGGCCGCCGTGGCCGGAGGCTGAACGGCGAACGCGGTGCCGGCCTCCCCGTCCGGCGGGAGGCCGGCACCGCGCCGGTGTCGTGCGTCAGGGCAGCGGGATCCGCACGACCTGCGGGTCGTGGTCGCTCAGCTGGGTGCTGAACTCGCTGTTGATGTGCACGATGTCGTAGCTGTACGGCTTCGCCGCCAGCGCGCCGGAGATGAGGATGTGGTCCAGCACCTGGGAGTTGCCCTCGTACACGTAGGTGTAGCGCTCGGGCAGCGGCAGGGTGCGCGGCAGGTCGGTCAGCGAGCCGCCGGCGGTGAGGATGTCGGCGGTCTGCGAGAACTCGAAGTCGTTGAGGTCGCCGAGCACGATGACCGCCGCGTTCGGGTCCACCGCCAGGATCTGGTCGGTGAAGTTCTTCACCGCCGTCGCCTGGTTGTGGCGCTGGGTCTCGGACGGGTGCGCGGGCGGCTGGTAGCGGCCGAACAGGGGCTGGTCGCCGCCCTTGGAGTTGAAGTGGTTGGCGATCACGAAGACCGGCTTGCCGTTCCAGCGGAACTCGCCGGCGAGCGGCTTGCGGCTGGAGTTGAACGCGGTGTTGGTCGGGTCGATCCGGCCGGGGGAGTAGGCGAGTTGGGGCGTGCCGCCGTTGTTGACCACCGAGTCGGCGGTGGTGGAGCCGGCGCCGGGGCGGTCGGTGAAGCTCAGGCCGCGGTCGGTGCGGAACAGGAACACCTGGCGGATGTTGCCGCCGGGCTGGCCGCCGTCCTGGCCGTCCACCGGGTCGATCTGGCGGTAGGAGTAGGCCGGGCCGCCGGCCGCCGAGATGGCGGCGGTGAGCTTGGCGAGGGTCTGGTCGGGGGCGGTGGTGCCGTCGTCGGTGGGGCCGCTGTTGTCCTGGATCTCCTCCAGGGCGACGAGGTCGGGCGAGCGTAGGTTGGTGACGATGCCCGCCGCGAGGCCGTCGAACTTGCTCTGCGGGTCGGCGGGGGAGAGGTTCTCCACGTTGAAGGTGGCGGCGGCGAGCTGGCCGGCCGTCGGGGCGGCGGTGACCTCGGGGGCGAGGTTGCCGGAGGTGACCGCCGGGGTCGTGGTGACCTGGAGCTTGAAGGTGCCGAAGGAGTAGTCGAGCACGCCGACGGTCGCGCCGGTCAGGGTGTCGCCGACGTTGGCGGCGGGGGTGGGCGCGAGCGCGTTCGCCAGGGTCACCCGCTCCGGGTTGCCGTCGCCCGCCTGGAGCAGGATGCCGCCCCGGTTGGTGCGGGTGGTGCTGCCCTGGGGCACGACGGGGAGTTCGCCGTACTTGTTGCTGGGACCGACCACGGCCGCGTTGTCGATCTCGACCCGCATGCCCTCCAGCGAGGCCCAGAAGTCGATGCCGTCGGTGGCGGGTTGGTAGTTCCCGGCGGTCTCGACGTCCCCGCCGGTGACGCTGGAGATCACCGCTGCCGGGGGCACCCGCCCGCCGGGGCCGACCAGGGTGGGCGCGGGCAGCGGCGCGTTGTGGGCGAGCACCGTGACGCTGGGCGCGGTGAGTTCGGTGATCGACAGGTTGGTGGTGCCGCCGCTGCCGCCGGGGCGGTACTGGCTGACGGTGGCGCTCACGGTGACGGAGTCGCCGACCGCGACGGTGGGCGCGCCGGCGGTGTAGACGTAGACGCCCTCGCTGGTGCCGGGGTCGTTGTCGGGCTGCGGGTCCTGGTACCAGAAGCCGTTGGGCCCGACGGCGGTGACCACGCCGGGCACCGCGCTCACGGCGCTGCCGGCGAGCGGGGAGGTGCGGGCCGCGCCCTGGATGTCGTGTATTCGGGCGCCGGTGGTGGTGCCGCCGCCGGTGGACGCGGAGTTGCGCGGCGTCGGGGCGCCGATGGTGAAGTCCGCCGCGTTGTTGTCGGTGTCGGTGGCGCCGCCGCCGACGCGCAGGGCGGCGGTGGCGTTGGACAGGTTGCCGGTCGGCGAGCCCTCGGCGGAGCTGGCGCCCGACCCGTAGCCGACCAGGTCCTTCACCCCGGGCTGCGTCGCGCAGCCCGAACCGCAGGTCAGCGCCGTGCCGTTGGTGACCAGCGCGACCTTGCCGGAGGTCGCGGCCAGGTTGAGGGTCCCGGTCGCGTCCGGCGTCGGCAGCGCGGCTCCCGTCCCGGCCCCGGCGGCCTCCTGCACCAGGAGGAAACGCCCCGGCGCGATCGTGCCGGACAGCGTGGTCCGCCCCCAGGACGTGCCGCCCGCCGAGGCGTACTGCACCGTCCAGCCGGTCACGGACACCGGCGCGGTGCCGCGGTTGTACAGCTCGATGAAGTCGTTGGCGTACGGGGCGCCGGAGTTGCCACCCCCGCCGTACACCTGGCTGATCACCACGTCGGGTGACGCCGCCTGGGCGACGCCGCCGGGCAGCGCCAGCAGCGCCCCCACCACGGCTGCGGCGGACGCCCCCGCCATCGCTCTGCGCCGGACTCGCTGGGTACTCCGCATGAGCTTCCTCCTGACGGCCGCTCGGGCTGGTGGGCCCGGCGGTCTGAGCACGGACAAGAAAGTTCGGGCGCTGCGGTTCTAGCAACGCCACCCGATCCCTACCGTGCGCGGCGGGCGACGGCCAGATGTACGGCGGAAGAATGGTTCGTGAGGCGACAAGTGGGAGGCGGGGTTCCGGGCAGCCCGGCGGGACGCGTTGTCAGTGCCGGGCCTTAGGTTGGGGGTTGTCGGCGAGCGGGGCCGCGAACAGGCCCCGCCCCGCCTCCCGTCTCCGTTGCCCGAGAACCCGAAAGGGGACTTCGTCGTGTCCGTCGCCGTGGAAGAGCAGGTCACCTACCTCGAACTGTCCGAGGAGGAGGGGAGCGCGCACAAGTTCTACGAGGTGCGGCTCGCCGGCAGTACGGTGACGGTCCGCTACGGGCGGATCGGCGAGGAGGGGCAGGCCAAGTCCACCAGCTTCCCGAGCGCCGAGAAGGCCGCCGCGTCGGCGGCCAAGAAGATCGGCGAGAAGGTCCGCAAGGGCTACGCGCCGGCCGTCCAGGGCGTGCGCCAGCACCGGGCGGTGACCAGGCGGCAGCTCGTCAGCACCCGTTCGACGGCGAACCAGGCGCCGCTGCTGTGGCGGTTCCGCTCCGGCTCGCCGGCCTTCGGCGTCTTCGTCGGCGAGGAGCACGCCTGGGTCGGCAACGAGCGCGGCGACGTCTACACCCTCACCCACGACGGCGAGGTCACCGCCCGGTTCGGCCTGCCGGACGGCGTCAAGTGCATCGTCGCCGACGACTGGTGGATCTACGCGGGCTGCGACGACGGCAAGGTGTACGACCTGGGCGGCAAGGTCCCCCGGGTGGCGTACGAGATAGCCGAGGACGTGGACATCTTCTGGCTCGACATCCACGACGGCGTCCTGGGCGTCGCCGACGAACGCGGCGGGCTGACCACCGTCGACCACGAGGACGAGTTCCAGTGGCGCCGCAAGGCCGAGGGCCGCTCCGGCTGGATGGTGCGCTGCGACGCGGACGGCGTCTACCACGGCCACTCGCGCGGCGTCGCCCGCTACGCGGCGCGCGGCGGCGACCAGGTGTGGCACACCGCGACGAAGGGCGAGGTGCTGTTCGGCTGGCAGGAGGCCGACGAGGTGTTCGCCGGCACCGGGCGCGGCTGGGTGCACCGGCTGCGCAAGTCGGACGGCTCCGAGGTCGCCGCCTACCGTTGCGACGCCGCCGTGTTCTCCTGCGCGGCCTCCCCGGACGGCGAGTACGTCTTCGCCGGGGACAACCACTCCTCGGTGTACTGCTTCGCCGCCGACGGCACCCGGCTGTGGAAGCTCGCCACCGGCTGCGGCTCCGCGTACAGCATGCAGTACCGGGACGGCCGGCTCTACCTGGTGACCACCGACGGCTCGCTCGCCTGCCTGGACGCGAGCGAGCAGGCCGTCCGGGCGGCCGAGGCCGGGACGCTGCCGGCCACCGCCGAGGTGCTCGACGCGGGCTGGGAGGCGGTGCGGCCGGGCACGGCCCTGGAGACGGTGGTCGTCGGCACCGGCGGCCTGCCCGGCGGCGGGATCGAGGTCGAGTGCGTGCAGGACGGGGCCCGGCTGCGGGTGCGGGTGGTGTCGGCGGGCTTCGACCCGGGCCGACGGGTGCAGTTCCCGAAGGACATCCGGGTCGCCGGGGCGCGGTACCTGGTCGCCGAGGTGCGGGAGTCCGCCTCGGGCGGCTTCTACCGGGCGCGCGGCGAGATCAAGCGTCTGCTCTGAACGCCCCCGGTGCGGCGGCGGCGGACGCCCGTCGCCGCCGCACCGGGCCCGGCTCAGGCCGGAGTTCAGCTCAGCCGCAGCACCAGCTTGCCGGTGTTCTCCCCGCGGAAGAGCATTCCGAGGACCGCCGGGAAGTCGTCCACCGTCCCCTCCACCACGTGCTCCTTGACCTTGATCCGGCCGTCCCCGATCCAGCCCGCGAGCTCCCGGGCCGCCTCCGGGTAGCGGGGCGCGTAGTCGAACACCACGAAGCCCTCCATCCGGGCCCGCCGCACCAGCAGTGACAGGTAGTTGGACGGGCCCTGCACGGCGGTCTCGTTGTTGTACTGGCTGATCGCTCCGCAGAGCACCACCCGGGCGTGCATCGCGAGCCGGGTGAGCGCGGCGTCCAGGACGTCCCCGCCGACGTTGTCGAAGTACACGTCGATGCCGTCGGGCGCGTGGTCGCGCAGCGCCTTGCGGACGTCCTCGGAGTGGTAGTCGATCGCCGCGTCGAAGCCCAGTTCCCCGGTGAGCAGCGCGCACTTCTCGGGGCCGCCCGCGATGCCGACCACCCGGCAGCCCTTGATCCTGGCGATCTGCCCGACCAGGCTGCCGACGGCCCCGGCGGCGCCGGAGACCACCACGGTCTCGCCCTCCTTGAGCGCCCCGACGTCCAGCAGCCCGAAGTAGGCGGTCATCCCGGGCATGCCGAGCGCGCCGAGGTACGTCGACAGCGGCGCGAGCGCGGGGTCGACCTTCAGCGCGCCCTTGCCGTCCGAGACCACGTACTCCTGGACGCCGAAGCTGCCGACCACGTGGTCGCCGACGCGGAACTTCGGGTGGTCGGACTCGACGACCTCGACCACGGACCCGGCCCGCATCACCTCGCCCAGCCCGACCGGCGGCAGGTAGGACGGCCGGTCGTCCAGCCACCCGCGCATCGCCGGGTCCAGCGACACGTACCGCGTCCGCCCCACGAACTGCCCGGGCCCGGCCGCCGGCACCGGCTCCGACCCGTGTGCCCAGTCCTCCGCCCGCACCTCCCCGACCGGACGGCGGGCGAGGCGGATCTGACGGTTGGTCGCGGTCATGACGTCTCCTGGGGGCGCGCGGGCCTGCACTGGACGCCCGAGTCTAAGCAAGCGCTTAGTCATCTGACCAGTGCCCGCCCGGCGCGTCGACGTCAGCGGCCTGGCCGGTAGTAGGCGTCGAGGGGTGCGCGCGCCTCGTCGAACAGGGCCGGGCCGTCCTGGGCCACCGTCGGCCAGGCGCCCGCCTGCGGGTTGAGCTCGACGAGTTGCTCGGTGGAGAGCGCGAAGACCACCCGGCCGAGGCCGGAGCGGACGATGCCGCCGGCGCACATGCCGCAGGGCTGGCAGCTGGTGTAGAGGGTGGTGCGCGCGGCCAGGTCCGGGTCGAGTTCGCGGGCCGCCCAGCGGGCGAGCTTCAGCTCCGGGTGGGCCGTGATGTCGTCGTCGCGCCGCACCGTGTTGTGTGCCTCGGCGAGGATCGCGCCGTCCGGGCCGGCCAGCAGGGAGCCGTACGGTGCGTCGCCCAGGGCGACCGCCCGGGCCGCGAGGGCGACGGCGCGCCGCAGGAGGGTTTCGTCGGCCAGGGTGATCACGGGCGGGCCTTCCATTGGGTGGCCACGGTGGTGAGCGCCCGCCAGGCCGCGCGGGGCCGACGGGTCTCCTCCGGATCGCCGTGGTAGGGGTCGAGGACGACGGTGTCCGCGCCGAGCAGCCGCAGCTGGTCGAGGTCGTCGAGGACCTGCTCGACGGTGCCGACCCCGGCGGGCCGCTCGGGATCGTCGACCGGCGCCTCGGTGATCCGCAGGGCGATGCGGGGGGAGAACCCCGGCAGCGAGTGCTCCGCCAGGATCGAGCGCATCAGGGGCAGGGGCAGCCGCAGCGGGTGCCAGGCGTCGCCGAACCTGACCGCGCGTCGGATCGCCGCCCCGCTGTGGCCGCCGACCCAGACGGGCGTCGGGGCGGCGTGGCTCCCGGTCCCCGTCCCCGTCCCCGGAGTCTCCGGACGCCAGGCGTCCCGCAGCACGCCCAGGTACTCGTCGGTCAGCCGGCCGCGCGCGGCGAACGGCACGCCGAGCGCGTCGAACTCCTGCCGCGCCCAGCCGACGCCCACCCCGAGGACGAACCGGCCGCCGCTGAGCCGGCTGAGGTTGGCGGCCAGCCGGGCCGTCAGCAGCGGGTGCCGGTAGGGCAGGATCAGCACGCTCGTGCCCAGCCGCAGGTCCGTGGTGAGGCCGGCCAGCCAGGACAGCGTGGTGAACGGCTCGTAGAACGGCTCCGGGTACCGCACGGACACGTCCGGGGTGATGGTCACGTGGTCGGACAGCATGAGGAGGTCGAAGCCGAGCCCCTCCGCGGTCCGCGCCCATTCACGCAGCACGCCGGGGTCCGTCCCGGGCCCGAAGTTCGGTACGTTGACGCCAAGTTGCATGGACCGAGGCTATCCCGGTGATCATGGCTGACGGAACCGAACCATCCCGGTGATCACTGCCCTGTGCCGTGGTTCTGCCGGTAGAATCGCGGAATGGCCGTGAATCTCGACGACGTCGACTGGCAGATCATCGGACAGCTGCAACGGGAGGCCCGGATCTCCCTCAGCGAGCTGGGGCGGCGGGTGAACCTCAGCTCGTCCGCCACCACGGAACGGGTGCGGAACCTGGAGGCGCTGGGCGTCATCACCGGCTACCACGCCGCGGTCGACCTGGCCAAGGTCGGCTATCCCGTGCTCGCCGTCATCCGGCTGAAGTACCCGGGCAACCGGCACGAGCCGCTGCGCCGGCTGCTCGCCGAGCGCCGGGAGCTCCTGGAGTGCCTGCGCACCACCGGCGACGACTGCTACACCCTCAAGGTCGCCGCGACCTCCATGGAGCATCTGGAGACGCTCGTGGACGAGCTGGCCGGCTTCGGCAGCACGACCACGAGCGTCGTCTACAGCCAGACGCTGCCCACCCGCGGCCCCGCCCGGCCCTGAGTCGCCGTGCCCTGAGTCTCCGTGCCCCGCTGCGCGCGAGGCCGCCGGGTCAGCCGCGCCCGGTCGAGGGCTGCCAGCCGAGGGCGGGGCCGAGGCGGGTGGCGAGGTCGGTGAGGATCTGCACGTAGTCCTGGTGGTCGAAGGTGAAGGGCAGGGCGAAGGCGACCTCGTCGACCTCCTGGTAGCCGGCGTGGGCGTGCAGCCGCTCGGCGATCTCCTCGGACGGGCCGACCAGGTCGGGCGCGAACACCATCCGGGCCGGGCCCTGCGGGGCGAGGGTGCGCGGGGTGCGGGCGAGGGCGTACGCCTGGTACTTGGCGCGCTGTTCGGGGGTGGCGCCGTCGGTGGGGATGACGACGAGGCCCTGGGAGACGCGGGCGCGCTCGCCGTCGGGGTGCTGGGCGCGGAAGGCGCGGATCTGGGTGCGCTGGATCTCGGCGAAGTCCTCGGACTCCCCGGGCTCCCCGGCCTTGACGATGCTGCTGGTGAGCAGGTTGAGCCCGTGCTCGCCGGCCCAGCGGGCGGAGCGCAGGCTGCCGGCGCCGTACCAGAGCCGGGAGGCGAGGCCGGGGGAGTGCGGCTGGACCCGGCGGGAGTACACCTCGATGCCCTCGGTGCCGGCGAAGTCGGAGGCGGGTTCGCCGCGGACGAGGCCGAGGAGGCGCTCGGCGCGGCCGGTCCCGAAGTCCTCGTGCTCGCCGGTGTCGGGGTAGAGCGTGCCGCGGACCCGGTCGTAGTGGGTGGGCGGGCCGACGCTGAAGCCGGGGTTGAGGCGGCCACCGGACAGGATGTCGACGGTGGCGAGGTCCTCGGCGAGGCGCAGCGGGTTCTCCCAGCCGAGCGGGGTGACGGCGGTGCCGAGGTGGATGCGGCTGGTGCGCTGGGAGGCGGCGGCGAGCACGGCGACGGGGGAGGAGATCCCGTACTGGAGGTGGCGGTGGCGCAGCCAGGCGCTGTCGAAGCCGAGCTGCTCGCCGAGGGTGATGAGGTCGAGGGTGGACTCGTGGCCCCGGCGCGGGTCGGCTTCGTCGAACAGTCCGATGGTCAGGAAGCCGAGTTTCCGCAGCGGTCGTGGGGTCGGCGGCATGGTGGGTGGCTCCGGGTGGTGTGAGGCGGCCCCGGGAGGGCCGGGCGGGTGGTGCCCGTCGAACGTACGCAGGCGGCTCGCGTCCCCACAAGATCGGCGCGGGATCGGACATCGGCGCGCAACACGGCGCAATCCCGTCTCCACATCGACCCGGTACGGGGCGCGGCGGGCCCCCTCCCCCGACGGGGCCCGCCGCGCGTCCGGGAGGGTCAGCAGCTGCGCAGCTCCGGGCTCTGGTTGCGGATCTGGTTGTGCAGCGAGGTGAACTCGCGGTAGGCGTCGCCGTCCTCGGTGCCGGGGCGGAAGGCGCCGACGCGGTGGCAGTTGACGAAGGCGAGCTTGACGCCGAAGTGGTCCTCCAGGCTGCCGCGGATGGCGTTGCTGGCGAGCGCGCGCAGCAGCTGGGCGCGCTCCTCGTCGGTGGGCGTGGTGTTGTCGGTGGTGAACTCGTCCTCGGTGGCGCTGAGTTCGGTGCTGAGCCCGGCGACGACCTGGTAGGCGTAGGGGAGGGAGGCGCGGACGGTGTCGAGGAAGTCGGCCTGGTTGACCCGGCCGTGCTCGGCCTGGGCGAGGAGGGCGGGGGAGACGTCGAGCGACATGGGTGTCCTCTTTCGCGGAGTCTGGTTATCGAAGATGAAAACCATTGCAAGATGGACTGTCGGCGATGTCCGGAGGCCCTGTCAAGTGCCGTCCCCCGAAGGGCTGACGGGTGGCGCCTCCCGGTCGGTCCTGATGACGAACAGGGCGATCAGCGCCGCGAGCACGGCGAAGGCCAGGCCCATGTCGAACGCCCTGGAGATGCCGTGCGCCAGCACCTCGGAGGAGTACGGCGCCGGCAGCTTTCCGGTGGCCCGGAACTGGGCCGCCTGCTGCGGGGTGGCCTGCCGCAGGAACGTGCCGACCTGTCGGCCGGCCTCGTTGCGGCCGGCCGCGCCGTAGACCGTGACCAGGATCGACAGCCCCAGCGAGCCGCCCACCTGCTGGGTGGTGTTGAGCATGCCGGTGGCCGCGCCGGTCTCGTGCGGGGCGACCCGGGAGACCACCGTCAGCGTGGCCGGGACGAAGATCGAGCCCATCCCGAGGCCGAACAGCAGGGTCGGGCCGAGGACCCCGGTCAGGTAGCCGCTGTGGGCGTCGAGCCGGGTGGACCAGAACGTCCCGCCCGCCACCAGCAGCGAGCCCACCACCAGGAACGGTCGGCGCCCGTACCGCAGCTGGGTGCGGGCGGCGAACTGGGCGGCGGCGACGCTCGCGGCGCTGATCGGCAGGAAGGCGAGGCCGGCCCGCAGCGGGCTGAACCCGAGGACGTCCTGCACGAACAGGGTCATGAAGAAGAAGATGCTGAACATGGTCGCGGCCACGCAGAGCAGCAGCCCGTAGGCGCCGGAGCGGTTGCGGTCGCGGAACAGGTGCAGCGGGGTGATCGGCTGCGGCGCCCGCCGTTCGTGGAACAGGAAGGCCGCCAGCAGCAGCGCGGCGAGGCCGAACGAGGTGAGCGTCACGGGGTCGGTCCAGCCGTGGTCGGAGGCCCGGATGAAGCCGAAGACCAGCGAGACCATGCCCGCGGTGGCGGCGAACGCGCCGGTCAGGTCGAAGCGTCCGGGGTGCCGTTCGGACTCGTTGATGTAGAGCGGCGCCAGCAGCGCGATCGCGATGCCGATCGGCACGTTGACGAACAGCACCCACCGCCAGGACAGCCAGGAGGTCAGGATCCCGCCGGCGAGCAGGCCGACGGCGCCACCCGCCCCGGCGACGGCCGAGTACACGCCGAAGGCGCGGTTGCGGGCCGGGCCCTCCGGGAAGTTGGTCGCGATCAGGGCGAGCGCGGTCGGCGAGGCGATCGCCGCGCCCAGGCCCTGGAGTGCGCGCGCGGCCAGCAGCCAGCCGGAGGACTGTGCGACGCCGCCGAGCAGTGAGGCGAGACTGAAGATCAGGACCCCGGCGACGAACACGCGCCGGCGTCCGAGGATGTCGCCCATCCGCCCGCCCAGCAGCAGGAGCCCGCCGAAGGCGAGGGTGTAGGCGTTGACGACCCAGGACAGGTCGGTGGTGTTGAACCTCAGCGCCTGCTGGATGTGCGGCAGGGCGATGTTCACGATCGTGACGTCGAGGACCACCATGAGCTGGGTGGCCGCGATGACGGTGAGGGCTGTCCCCGGGTGCTGGCCGCGTCGCGCGGGTGCGGGCGGCGCCGGGGCCAGGGCGCGCGAGGTGACCATGGCAGGTCCCCCAATGACTCGGGAGCGAATGACGGTGAGGGGGCGGGTCCGTCGAATGACACCGGCAGTATCCCCGGGGTAAAGGGAACACAATCGTTCATTACCGACAACCGGCTGATTCCGGACCCGCACCACTCCGCCGGGCGTGGTGCGGCGGCGGAAAACCCGGGGCACGGCCCGCCGCGGTCGTGTCAGGATGCTCGGCATGTCTGCTCGTGCACTGAGCTTCGGCGCGGTCGCCGAAGCCTACGAACGTTTCCGGCCGGGGTATCCCGACGAACTCTTCGACACGGTGACGGCGTACGCGGGCCGGCCGGTGCGGACCGCCCTGGAGATCGGTGCGGGCACCGGAAAGGCGACCCGGCTGTTCGCCGGGCACGGGGTCGACGTCACGGCGACGGAGCCCGACGCGGCCATGCTCGCCGAACTGCGCAGGACGGCGCCCCCCAACGTGCGGACCGTCCGTGCCGCGTTCGAGGACCTGCGGCCGGGCGGGACGTACGGGCTGGTCTACGCGGCGGCGGCCCTGCACTGGACGCGCCCGGAGGGCCGGTGGTCGCGGGTGGCCGAACTGCTGGAGCCGGACGGCGTGTTCGCCAACTTCGGCGGTCCGTTCCAGCCGGCCGACCCGGCCGTCGAGGAGGCCGTGCGGGCGGCCCGGGCGCCGTTCCTGGAGAGCGACGACGTCCCGTCCCCGGACGGGACCGCCCCCGAGGAGGAACTACAGTGGCCAGGAACGGAGTTGGAGCGGTCCCGGCTGTTCCGTGACGTCCGGCAGTCCGTCATCCGGCGGCGCCTGCTCGTGAGCGCCCCGTACTACCTCGGCCACCTGTCGACCATCTCGGCGTACCTCCAACTGCCGCCGCCGAGGCGGCGGCAGGCCTTCGACGCGATCGCGCGAGTGCTGCCCGAGACGGTCGAGGTCGCGGCCGACCTCACCGTCCATCTCGCGCGCCGGTGATCCGGGCGGCCGGGGCACCGGCTGTGACGTCGAACAGCGGCGCCCGGCCCGCCGCTGTCGCGGCCGGCCGGGCGCCGTGGGGGAGAAGCGGGGATCAGCCCTCCTGGGCGAGGCTCTTCATGTCCTCGTAGCCCATACCGAGCTTGCTGAACACCTGCTGCTGCTCCAGGGGCAGGCCGAGGCCCTTCAGCTCCTCGGCCTGGGCCGGGGTCAGGGGCTTGCCGGGGGTGAGCGCCGGGGTGGTCGGGGCGGTGCCGCCCTTGCCCCCGCTGGTGGCGCCGGAGGTGAGGAGGCTGAGCATCGCGCTCTGGATGTCGTCGCTGGTCAGCGCGACGGCGTCGGCGGGGGCCTCGACGGTCGGGGCGTTCTGGTTGAAGGCGAGCTTCACCGGGAAGTTGACGCCCGGTCCGGCCTTCGCCTCCAGCTGGGCGAGGTCGAAGGTGGCGGCGGAGAGCTTGCCGTCCTTCAGGTAGAGGTCGGCGCCGACCTTGTCCTCGCGCACGGTGCTCGGGACGGAGGTGGGGAGCTTCCCGAACTGCTGGGGGAGCTTGGTGGCCAGCGGCTTGAGGGCCTTCAGCAGTTCGTCGGCCAGCTGGCGGCCCGGGGCGCTCATCCAGATGTGCTCGGCGCCGTCCTTCTTGCCCTTGTCCTCGAAGGTGACGGTGCGGGACAGCACGTCCTTGAGGGAGTTGGTCAGCTGCTTGGCGGACTCCGGGTCCAGCGAGGGCTGTGCGCTCGGGGTGGCCTTGGCGCCGTCGAACTTCTTGGCGTCGTCGGCGAGCTTCTGGAGGTCGAAGGAGACCCACTTGCCGGCCAGCACGTCCTTGACCGGCTTCAGTTCTGCGGGCAGGCCACTGCTGATGGCGTCGACCTGCGACGGGTCCTCGCCGACCAGCTTCACCAGGCCCTTGGCGTCGGCCCGCAGGAACGCCTTGGCGTCGACCTGGCGGTACTCCAGCAGCGCGGTGCCCTTCCGGTCGGAGAGCACGTAGGACAGGCGCACCGACTTGTCGAGCGTCAGGTCCTTGTCGGCACCGCTGCTTTGCGCGTTCTTGAAGGTGTCGAGGTCCTTCAGCGGCTTGTCGGCGGATATCGCGACGGAGAAGTTCAGCCCGGACACGGCGTCGGCGCTCTTCGGATCGACCTTGTCGCCGGTGGCCGCGCCGAAGGCGGTGATCTGCTCGGGGGTGGCGTCCACGGAGAACGTGAGGCCGGCGGCCTTGCCCTCGCCGACCTTGGTGAAGGCCTTGGACACCTTCTGCGCGGCGGACAGCTGCTCGACGGTGCCGCAGGCGGCCAGGCCGGCGGCGAGCACGGATGCGGTGACGGCGACGGGAACGGTTCCGCGCGCGGCCCGGCGAATGGCGGTGTTGATGGTACGTCTCCTGTGTAACGGGGCCTGACCACATGGTCAGACCAGTCCCTCCCCGGTGGCGTCGAGCGCCACAGTGCTTACACATTTGATCACATCATCGGCAAGGGGGTGGCCGATTAATTTCGGACCGGCTCAGCCTCGGCCGAGGCGCAGCGCGGTGTCGATCAATGGCACATGGCTGAAGGCCTGCGGGAAGTTGCCGACCTGGCGCTTGAGCCGCGGGTCCCACTCCTCCGCCAGGAGTCCGAGGTCGTTGCGGATGGACAGCAGCTTGTCGAACAGCTGGTGCGCCTCGTCCGTCCGGCCGATCATCGCCAGGGCGTCGGCCAGCCAGAACGAGCAGGCCAGGAAGGCGCCTTCGTCGCCCGGCAGGCCGTCCACCCCGCCGCTGGTGGGGTAGCGCAGCACGAAGCCGTCCTCGGTGGACAGTTCGCGCTGGATCGCCTCGACGGTGCCGATGACGCGCTTGTCGTCCGGCGGCAGGAAGCCGACCTGGGGGATGAGCAGCAGGGAGGCGTCGAGTTCCTGGGAGCCGTAGGACTGGGTGAAGGTGTTGCGGTCCGGGTCGTAGCCGTGGGTGCAGACGTCCTCGTGGATGGTGTCGCGCAGGGCGCGCCAGCGCTCCAGCGGCCCCTCGCAGTCGGTCTGCTCCAGCAGTTGGACCGTCCGGTCGACGGCGACCCAGGCCATCACCTTGGAGTGGACGAAGTGCCGGCGCGGGCCGCGGACCTCCCAGATGCCCTCGTCCGGCTCCTGCCAGTGCTCCTCCAGCCAGGAGATCAGCCGCAGTTGCAGCAGGTGGGCGTGGTCGTTGCGGGCCAGGCCGGTGTGCTGGGCGAGGTGCAGGGCCTCGACGACCTCGCCGTAGACGTCGAGTTGGAGCTGCCCGGCGGCGCCGTTGCCGATCCGGACGGGGCGGGAGCCCTCGTAGCCGGGCAGCCAGTCGAGTTCGGTCTCCACCAGCTCCCGTTCACCGGCGATGCCGTACATGATCTGGAGGTTCTCCGGGTCGCCGGCGACGGCGCGCAGCAGCCACTCGCGCCAGGCCTTGGCCTCGTCGCGGTAGCCGGTGCGCAGCAGCGAGGAGAGCGTGATGGTGGCGTCGCGCAGCCAGGTGTAGCGGTAGTCCCAGTTGCGGACGCCGCCGATGTCCTCGGGCAGCGAGGTGGTGGGGGCGGCGACGATGCCGCCGGTGGGGGCGTAGGTGAGGCCCTTGAGGGTGATCAGGGAGCGGATCACGGCCTCGCGGTAGGGGCCCTGGTAGGTGCACTGGGCGGCCCAGTCGCGCCAGAACTCCTCGGTGGCGGCGAGTGCCTGCTCGGCGTCCGGCGGGTCGGGCGCGCCGAGGTGGGAGGCCTGCCAGGTGAGGGCGAAGGCGATCCGCTCGCCTGCGGTGACGGTGAAGTCGGCGTAGGTGGTCAGGTCGCGGCCGTAGGTCTCGGACTCGCCGTCCAGCCACACCGAGTCGGGCCCGGCCACGGCGACGGTGCGGGTCCCCGTGCCGTCCGTGACCTTGTGCACCCAGGGCACGACGCGCCCGTACGAGAAGCGCATCCGCAGGGCCGAGCGCATCCGGACGGTGCCGGACACGCCCTCGACGATCCGGATCAGCTGCGGGGCCGCCGTGCCGCGCGGCGGCATGAAGTCGACGACCCGGACGGTGCCCCCGGCGGTGTCCCATTCCTGTTCCAGGATCAGGGAGTCGCCCCGGTAGCGCCGCCGGTGGGCGGGCGGGGCGTCACCGGGGGCGATCCGCCAGAAGCCGTGCTCGTCCGTGCCCAGCAGGCCGGCGAAGACGGCCGGGGAGTCGAAGCGGGGCAGGCACAGCCAGTCGACGGCGCCGTCCCTGCCGACCAGGGCGGCGGTCTGCATGTCGCCGATCAGCGCGTAGTCCTCGATACGGGCGGGCACGTGGTTCTCCAAGAAGGGTTCACAGGAAGGTTCGGCAGAGGGGGTGTACCGGCCGGGCCGGGCCGGGCTCACTCCTTGAGCGAGCCCGAGTTGGCGCCGCGCACGAAGTGGCGCTGGAAGCAGAAGAACAGGATCGCCACCGGGAGGGTGGAGACCAGCGCCGCCGCCAGCTTGAGCGGGTACTGCGTCCCGGAGCCGAGGCCGCCGGAGACGAAGTGCGCCAGGCCGGTGGTGAGGGTGTCGTGCTCGCTGGACTGGGTGGAGACCAGGAAGTGCGTGAACTCGTTCCAGGAGCCCTGGAAGGAGAGCACGGTGAGCGTGATCAGCGAGGGCCGGGACATCGGCAGGACGACGGACCAGAAGATCCGGAACGTCCCGGCGCCGTCGATCCGTGCCGCCTCCTCGATCTCGCGCGGCACCGACTCGAAGAACTGCTTCATGATGAAGATCCCCGCGGCGTCGACCATCAGCGGCAGGATCATGCCGCTGTAGCTGTCGAACATGCCGAAGCTCTTCAGCACCAGGAACTTCGGGATCAGCAGCACCACGCCCGGCACCGCCATCACGGCGAGCACGAAGGCGAACAGCAGCCGGCGGCCCGGGAACCTGATCCGGGCCAGCGCGTAGCCCGCCATCGAGTCGAACAGCACCCGGCCGGCCGTCACCAGGACGGTCACCACCACGCTGTTGCCCAGCCAGCGCAGGAACGGGATGTTCTCGACGCCCTCCGCCAGGCCGAACAGCCGCCGGTAGGAGGCCAGGGTGCCGCCGTCGGGCAGCACCGACATCGGGTGGGCGGCCGCGTCCGGGTCGGTCTTGAAGCTGTTCACCAGTTGCAGCAGGAACGGCAGCAGGTAGAGCAGCGCGAAGCCGAGCAGGACGGTGTACCCGAGGAGCCGCAGCGGCCGGGGGAAGCGGCCGAGGATCGGCTTGTCCACGGCGGGCTTGCGGTCAGCGTGCGGCACGGCGGGCTCCCTTCGGGCTGCGGCGGGGCTTGCCGTCCCGCTCCCGCAGGACCCACCGCTGGACGGCGGTGAGCAGCAGGATCAGGCCGAGCAGGACGAACGCGATGGCGGCGCCCTGCCCGAAGTCGGCGTTGTCGAAGCCGGCCGAGTAGGACAGGTAGGCGGGCGTCAGGGTGGTGTTGCCGGGCGCGCCCTTGCCCATCACGTACACCTGGTCGAAGACCTGCCAGGTGGAGATCAGGCCGAGGGTCAGCACCAGGAACAGGACGGGCCGCAGGGCGGGCAGGGTGACGTGGCGCAGCAGCTGGCGGCGGTTGACGCCGTCGAGCGCGGCGGCCTCCTCCAGTTCGCGCGGGATGTCCTGGAGGGCGGCGAGGAAGATCAGCATGAAGGTGCCGGAGGTGGTCCACACCGCCATCAGGATCAACGTGCACATCGCGACCGAGGGCCCGGCGAACCACTCCGACCAGGACAGCCCGAGCGGGCCGCCCGTGCCCGGAGCGGGCTGGTCCAGGCCGAACCAGCCGAGCACCAGCCAGATCACCCCGCGCGGGTCGGCGAACCAGTTCGGCCCCTTGACCCCGAGCCAGCCCAGCATCCGGTTGACGGCGCCGCTGCCCTGGAAGAGGAACAGGAAGACCGTCGAGATCGCGATCGAGCTGGTGACGGACGGGAAGTAGAACACCGTGCGCAGGGCGCCCCGGCCGCGCAGCATCCGCTGGTTGACCAGGATGGCGAGCAGCAGCGCCAGCACCGTCTGCAGCGGCACCGTCAGCAGGACGTAGTACAGCGTGTTGCGCATCGAGGTGGCGAACAGCGTGCGGTCCAGGCCGTCCTCGGCGAACAGCCGGCGGTAGTTGTCCAGGCCGATGAAGTCCGCGCTGCCGCTGAACGGGTTGGACTGGCCGTCCCAGTGCAGCAGGCTGACCCACAGGGCCATCCCGATCGGCAGGACCATGAAGAGGCCGAGGACCAGGACCATGGGGCCGGCGAACAGCCAGCCCCATGCTCCCTCGCGCAGGCTGCGCCGGCGTGTCGTGCCGGTGGAGCTGTTACTTGGCATTCTTGATGGCCTGCTCGCCGTTGCGCTGGAGGGTGGCCAGGATGGCCGCCGGGTCGCCCGTCTTCAGCGACTGGAGGTCGGTGTTGAACTGGGTGAGCACCTTGGTGAACCCGGCGATGGTGACCGGCGCCTGGGCGTTGGCGACGCCGTCGACCCAGGCCTTGGACTCGGGGTACTTCTGGGCGTAGGCGCTCAGCGCGCTGGTGCGCGAGGGCATCACGCCGAAGGCCTGGGCGAACTCCAGCTGCTGGTCGGCGGAGGCGAGGTGCTTGACCAGGTCGACCCCGGCCGCCTGGTGCTGGCTCTTGGCGGCGATGCCCCAGCAGTTGCTGAAGGCGAGGGTGCCGGGGCCGGCCGGGCCGGCGGGCAGCGGGAGCACCTTGTACTGGACGTTCGGGTAGTCCTTGGCCATCGCGCCCTTGAGCCAGTTGCCCTCGATGGTCATCGCGGCCTTGCCCTTGCCGAGCGCCTCGCCGCCCCAGCCGGCGTCCACCTCGGCGACGTACTTGGCCGAGCCGGCCTTCATCATCGACTGCACGTACTCCAGCGCCTGCTTGTTGGCCGGGCTGTCGGCGGTCATCGCGGTCTGCTCGGGGTTGGTGATCCAGCCGCCGGCCTCCTTCAGCAGGGCGCCGAGCCGCTGGTAGTCGGGGGCGGTCACCAGGCCGGTCACGCCGTCCTTGGTGAGCTTGGCGGCGTCGTCGGAGAGCTGCTGCCAGCTGGTCGGGTAGTCGGCCTCGGTCAGGCCGGCCTGCTGCCACAGCGTGGTGTTGATCGCCAGGCCCAGGGTGGAGGTGTCCTTGGGCAGGCAGGTGAGCTTGCCGTCGTAGCTGAAGGCCTTGCGCAGCGGCTCGGAGAAGTCCGCGGCGTCCGGGATCTGGTCGCCGTAGGCGTACAGCGAGCCGCCCTTGGCGTAGTTCGCGAACTGGTCGGAGTTGACGTAGAAGAGGTCCGGCGGGTTGCCGCCGGCGAAGGCCTGGCCGAGCTGCTGGTTGATGTCGCTGGCGATCTGCACGGTGACGGTGTTGCCGGTCTTCTTGGCCCAGTCGGCCGTGGCGGCCTTGACCGCGGCCGTCTCGGACTCGCCGGAGGTGGCGATCAGCACCGTCAGGCTCTGGTTGCCGCCGGAGGACTGCTTGGCCGGTGAGTCGCCGAAGCCGCCGGAGGAGGAGCAGCCGGTGACGGCGCCGAGGGCGACGGCCGTGCAGACGGCTGCCGCGGCGAGGGTGCGGGAGGTGGCCATGCGGGATCTCCTTGCGAGGGTGGGTGGGGGGAGTGGGCGGAGATGGTTCGGGGGAGTGGCGGTCAGACGCTTTCGCGCAGGACCAGCTCCGGTTCCAGGAGCACGTGTTCGGTCGGCCGGTGGCGGTCGCCGAGGCGTTCCAGCAGCAGTCGCATGCACTCGCGGCCGACCGCGTCGAGCGGTTGGGCGAGGCTGGACAGCGACGGGAACAGCAGGGGGGCGACCGGCGAGTCGTCGAAGCCGATGACGGCCGCGTCCGGGCCGGGGGCGCGGCCGTCGCGGCGCAGCGCCTGGTACCAGCCGAGCGCCAGGGTGTCGCTGGCGGTCACGACCGCGGTCGCGCCGGTCGCGAGCAGCCGTTCGGCGGCCTCGGTGGCGCTCGCCTGGTCGTCCGGGCTCTCGGCCCGGCGGCCCCGGGCGGGCAGGCCCAGTTCGCGCATCGCGCTCTGCCAGCCGCGGGCGCGGTCGTCGCCGACGCCGGAGCCCTTCGGCCAGCCGAGGAAGCCGATCTTGCGGTGGCCGAGCCCGGCCAGGTGCCGGACGGCGGCCGAAGTCCCGGCGGAGCCGTCGACGTCGACCCAGTCGCCGACGTCCCGGCCGGACCAGGTGCGGCCGAAGGCGACGTAGGGGACGCCGCGTTCGTGCAGCCAGCCCTGGCGGCGGTCGCCGCGGTCGGTGCCGCTGAGTACGAAGCCGTCCGCGCCGTGCTCGTCGAGCAGCTGCTGGTAGCTGGTGAGTTCGTCGTCCCCGGGGGCGACGGCGAACAGCACCACCCGGTAGCCGGCCTGGTCGGCGGCCTCGGAGAGCGAGTGCAGGAACTGGTCCAGGACCGGGGTCGGGACGCCGGTGCTGCTGGAGCGGATGCCGTAGCCGATCAGCCGGCTGGCCCTGGTCTTGAGGGCCTGCGCGGCCCGGTGCGGGCGGTAGCCGAGCTCGTCGATCGCGCGCTGGACCCGCTCCAGGGTCTGCGGGCGCAGCAGCTCGGGCGAGTTGATCGCGTTGGACACCGTCTGACGGCCCACGCCGGCCCGGGCGGCGACCATTTCCAGGGTCGCGGCGGACCCTGTCCTGGGCCGGGGCGATGAGTGTGCATGCATGACGGCGATCCTAGGTTCTGTCTTCATTGACAAGATCTTGGAGCGTTCCAATACGGGGTTCCATCTTCCCCACCAGGGGGGTTAATGTCTTGGAACGCTCCAATGGCAGAAAGGTTGCGCCCGAGTGGAAGCAACTGTCAAGCCCCAAAACGAGGATGAAGAGACCATGTCAGCGATCGCCCTGCAGCCGTTCCTGCACGACGCCCAGCTCTCCGTGGCCGCCCCGAGCTTCTGTGCCTCGCGCCCGGACGGGCGGATCGGCGAAGGCGCGGACGGCTTCTACCACGGGGACCGCCGGATCCTCTCCCGCCTGGAGGCCGGTGTCGCCGGGATCCCCAACGCCCCCGTCGCCACCGCGCACGGCGAGGACGGGCGCACCACCTTCGTCACCGTGCTGCGCGGCATCGCCGAACTCACCCCCGACCCGGCCGTCACCCTGGAACGCCGCCGGGAGCTGCACCCCGGCCGCCTCGTCGAGCGGTACACCGTCCGCAACGCGGGCGACCTCACCGCCCGCCTGCGCCTGGACCTGCGCGCGGAGAGCGACTTCGCCGCGATGGACTCCGTCAAGGCCGGCCGCACCACCCAGGCCCTCACGCCCACCGCCGGCCCGAACGGCCTGCGCTGGAGCGAGGGCCCGCTCAGCGCCGCCCTCACCGTCGAGCCGGCGCCCGACCACCTCGCCGCCGACACCGGCACCCTGGGCTTCGACCTCGAACTCGCCCCCGGCCAGACCTGGCAGGCCGTCCTGGAGTGCACCGCCGAGCACCGCGACGGCGACCTCTTCCCCGCCCCGGCCGCCGACGCCGCCCCGTGGCGCACCCCCGGGATCGCCGGCCGCGACCACCACCTCGCGCACTGGATCGCCCGCTCCCACCACGACCTGCGCGGCCTCCTGCTCACCGACCCGCTGGAGCCCGCCGACCACTTCCTCGGCGCCGGGGCCCCCTGGTTCCTCACCCTGTTCGGCCGCGACTCGCTCTGGGCGGCCCGGATGATGCTCCCGCTCGGCACCGATCTCGCCGCCGGCACGCTGCGTACCCTGGCCCGCCGCCAGGGCCGCGCCCTCGACCCGGCCACCGAGGAGCAGCCCGGCAAGATCCTCCACGAGGTCCGCCGCGACGAGCAGCACCTCGACAACGGCTCCCACCTGCCGCCCTGCTACTTCGGCACGGCCGACGCCACCCCGCTGTGGCTCACCCTGCTGCACGACGCCTGGCGCTGGGGCATGCCCGAGGACCAGGTCGAGGCCCTGCTGCCGCACGTCGAGGCCGCCCTCGCCTGGCTGGCCGACCACGCCGACGCGGACGGCGACGGCTTCCTGGAGTACGTCGACAGCTCCGGCAAGGGGCTCTCCAACCAGGGCTGGAAGGACTCCTCCGACAGCATCCGCTTCCGCGACGGCCGGATCGCCGACGCCCCCATCGCGCTCAGCGAGGTCCAGGCCTACGCCTACGAGGCCGCCGTCGCCTCCGCCGCCCTGCTGGAGGCCTTCGGCCGGCCCGGCACCGACCGCTGGCGGCAGTGGGCGGAGGAGCTGCGGCTGCGCTTCCGCGACCGGTTCTGGACCGAGGACGCGCACGGCCCGTACCCGGTGGTCGCCCTCGACGGCGGCAAGCACAAGGTCGACTCGATCGCCTCCAACATGGGACACCTGCTCGGCACCGGCCTGCTCGACCCGCAGGAGAGCGCCCTGGTCGCCGGCCGGCTCACCGCCCCCGGCATGGACAGCGGCTTCGGGCTGCGCACCCTGGACGCCGCTGCGACCGGCTTCAACCCGCTCGGCTACCACACCGGTTCGGTCTGGCCGCACGACAGCGCCATCGCCGTCCACGGCCTCGCCCGCGCCGGGCTGCACGACGCCGCCGCGCCGCTGGCCGCGGGCCTGGTCCGCGCGGCGGCGGCCTTCGACCACCGCCTGCCCGAACTCTTCGGCGGCCACCCGCGCGCCGAGGTCGCCCGCCCCGTCCCCTACCCGGCCTCCTGCCGCCCGCAGGCCTGGGCCGCCGCCGCCTCCGTCCAGGTGGTGCAGGCACTGCTCGGCCTGGAGGCCGACGCCCCCAACCGGCGGCTCCGGGTGCGGGCCCAGCTCCCGGCCGGCTACGAGTCGCTGACGTTCACCGGCCTGACGGTGGCCGGCCTGCCGATCGAGGTGTCCACCGACCACACCGGAGCCGTCGACCTGCGCGCCCCGCAGGGCTTCACCGTCACCACGGACCGCTGACGCGCACCCCGCCGGCCCGCCGCCGCGCCCGGCCCGGCCGGCGGGGAGCAGACCGTCCGGGCGCGGGCCGGCTCAGCCGCGTTGCACGGTGAACTGGTCCACAGCGGTGCCGTCCTCGGTGATCGAGCGCACCGCCATGCGGGCCGGCTTGCCGGCGGCGGCGGGCGTCACGTCGACCGCCACCAGGCAGTAACCGGTGTAACGGACCCTGGACCAGGTGACCTTGACGGTCTGGTTGTGGCCGGTCGGATCGGCGACCACCATCGGGACGGGGGAGTCGTTCTTCGTCTCGTGCCCGAGGTAGGTGTCGGCGACGGGGAAGGAGTAGACCCCGCCGCCACCGCCGCCCGCGACGACGTACGTGGTGCCGTCCTTCAGGGGATTGACGGTGTCTCCGGAGGCGACCTTGCGGGTGGGCTTGCCGGAGCGGATGGGGTCGGTCCGCTCGTAGACGTGGTTGTGGCCGCTGAGCACCAGGTCCACCTGGTACTTGTCGAACAGCGGGGCCCAGTCCTGCTGCGCGCCGAGTTCGGCTCCGTTGTCGTGGCAGGTGGAGTACGTGCACTGGTGCAGGTAGACGACGACGAAGTCGATGGTGGTGTCGGCGCGGAGCGCGGCGAGCCGGCTCTCCAGCCACTTCTTCTGCTTGCCCTTGGTGTAGTTCAGGTTGGCCGCGGTGTTGTAGCAGATGTCGTTGCCGTCGAGGCTGATCAGGCCGACGTTCTGGCAGCGCCAGGAGTAGATGCCGGTGGACTGGGCCCAGGCGTTGTCGGGCATCGTGAACCGGGCGCGGACGCCCCCGTAGCCGTCGGCCCCGTACCAGGCCTCCATCTCGTGGTTGCCGATCGCCATCATCCACGGGGTCCGGGAGGCGACGGGGTCGTTCTGCACGAAGAAGGAGTCCCACAGGCGGGCGTCGTAGGGGTCGCTGGTCTTGCCGCTGCCGCCGCTGTTGGCGTACGAGAGGTCGCCCATGTGGAGGTGGAAGGCGGGGTCGAGGCCGGCGATCAGGTTGGCGGTGGCGGCCGCGTTGTACCCGACGCCCTGGTCGCCGAAGGCCGTGAAGGTGAACCCGGTGCCGCGGCCGGGGGCGGGCGCGGTGCGGAAGCTCGCCACGTCGCCGAGCTGGGCGCGCTGCCCCGCGGGGTCGTAGCCCTGGTGGCCGACGACGTAGTAGTACGTGGTGTCCGGGATCAGCTGGTCCACCTGCGCGTGCAGGTAGTACTGGGTGACGGTGGTGGGCTTGACCAGGGGCTGGTCCTCGACCGGGTGCTGCCAGGACAGCTTGCTGACCAGGGTGCGGACCTCGGCGGCGATCGGGGAGCCGAAGTCGCCGGGCTGGAGGCCGATCCGGACGAAGGGGGCGGTCACCGCGCCCGGCACCTGCCAGGAGACGACGACCTGTTGGGAGGGATCGGCCCCGAAGGCCAGGTGCCGGCCGAAGGGGCGCAGCGCGGACCCGGCGGTCCGGTCGCTGCGGGGTGCGGGGAGGGTCGGGGTGTCGAGGGCGGTCGGGCGGGGGGCGGCCTGGGCGGCGCCGGGCAGCAGGAGGCTGCCCGCGGCGAAGGCGGCACCGCCCGCCGCGCTCACTCGCAGGAGGTCGCGCCGGGAGTGCCGTGTGGTCTCGGACATGACATTAAGTTAGGAAACATCCCTAACCTTTGACAAGAGGGCGGACACGTGCGGATTCGGCCGCACCGCACGCCAGTTGGGGGTGCTCGGGCATCGAGGCGACGGTGCCCGGACATCGGGGCGGGGGCGCTCCCCGCCTCGGGAGCGCCGCCACCTGCTCGGTTGCGGCCCGGCGGGAGGGACGTGAACGCGCGGGCCGATGTCCGGATAACCCACCGGGCCGTCCGTATCGCCCCTCGGTCCGGCCCGGCCCCCACGCCTACGGTCGAGGCCATGAACGAACCCCTCAGCCCCGACGACCTCGCCGCCTACCACGAGAACGGCTTCCTCCTCGTCAAGAACCTGATCAGCCGACAGGAGGCGGCGGCGATGCGGGAGGAGTGCCACGCCCTGGCCGCCCGCCTCGACTCCGACGCCGACCCGACCTGGGCCAGCGCGCGCACCGTCGCGGGTGCGTCCGCCGGACGCACGGCCCTCAAGCACGCCCACGACGCGCAGTTCCACTCGGCGGCCTTCGCCCGGCTGCTGGTCGACCCCAGGTTCACGGACGTCGCGGCCGCACTGCTCGGTGGGCCCAACCTCCAGTTGCACCACACGAAGATGTTCATCAAGCCTCCGGAGACCGGCTCCCCCTTCCCCCTGCACCAGGACCACCCGTTCTTCCCGCACGCCCGGCACACCGTCGCGGCCGCGGTCTTCCACTTCGACGACGCCCCGGAGGAGAAGGGCTGCATCAGGGCCGTCCCCGGCAGCCACCGGAAGGGCCCGCTGCCGCACGTCGAGGACGGCAGCTGGCACCTGCCGCCCGACACCTGGCCGCTCCAGGACGCCCGGCCGTGCCCGGCGGAGGCCGGCGACGTCCTGTTCTTCGGCTACCTCACCGTGCACGGTTCGGGGCTGAACACCTCCGACCAGGCCCGCACCACCTGGCTGGTACAGTTCCGGGACCCTGCGGACCGGCCCACCACGGACGATCACACCTGGTCCCTTGGTCAGGGCATGATGCTGCGGGGCGTCGACCCCACCGCGCGCAGGACGGACGGGGCGGGCGAGCCGAGATGACCGAACTGGCCCGGGCGGGCGCCGCCCTGCCCCTGCTCAACTCCGTGCGGCTGGGCACCACCCTCGCCGGACGACGGGTCGAGTTCGTGGACTGGGGGTTCTACCCGCCCGAGCCATGGCGCAACTACTGGCACAGCCACTCCTACTTCGAGTTCTGCTACGCCTACGCCGGGCGCGGGACGTTCCGGCTCGGCGCGCTGGAGCACCCGGTCGGAGCCGGCGAGCTGTTCCTGGCCCGCCCCGGCGAGGTCCACGAGATCACCACCGATGCCCGGGACCCGCTCGGCATCGTCTTCTGGTCCTGGACGATGGTCCCCGAACGCGGTCCGCGCGGGGCCGCCGGGCCCGGCTCCCCGGAGACCGCCGCCCTGCTCGACGCCGTCGCGGCCGGCCCGCGCCAGGTCGTCCCGGCCGCCGGAACCCCGCTTCCCCGGCTGTTGGCGACACTCGCCGAAGAGGCCGCGGCTCCGGGGCCGGCCAGCCCCGACCTGCTGGCCGCCCTCGGCCCCGCACTGGTCCTCACCTGCGCCCGCGTCGTCGCCGGCCTGCCCGACGCCCCGCGCCCGACGCCCGTGCCGGGTGGGCGCGCGGCGGCGGTCGCCGCGCGGATGACCCGCTACCTGGACGACAACTTCGACCGCCCGGTACGGGTACGGGACGTCGCCACCCAGGTCCACCTGAGCGAGCGCCACGCAGCACGGCTCTTCCAGCAGGAGACGGGGTGCACGATCATCGCCTACCTGACCCGCCGACGGCTGGACGTCGCCGCGCAGCGCCTGGCCGATCCCGCGCTGCGCCCGCTGTCCGTCGCGGCCGTCGCCCGCTCCTGCGGCTATGCGGACACCCGGCACTTCAGCACCGCGTTCCGGCGCTACTGGGGAGCGCTCCCGACGCAGGTGCGGGCCGGGGGCGGCACCACCCACGGCCTGTCCGCGGACCGCGGCGCGATCCGGTAGCCGGTGGCCGACCACGCCGGGGATGGGCGGGGCCGGGGCCGGGCGTCGGTTCTTGGGCGGATCGGCCTAGTCGGCCCCGCGAGCCGTGGCTGCGACGGCGACGGCCGTCCTACCGTGGGCGAATGACCGATCATCAGACCGCGCGACCCGCGATGGGCCGGGCGGGTTACCTCGGGGCGGCCGCCGGCTTCGCCGTCTGCATGGCGGGCACCACCCTGCCCACCCCGCTGTACGGGCTGTACCAGGAGCAGATCGGCTTCTCCGAACTGATGGTGACGGTCGTCTTCGCCATCTACGCCTTCGGCGTCATCGGCGTCCTGCTGCTCGTCGGCAACGTCTCCGACTCCGTCGGACGCCGGCCCGTCCTGCTCTGCGGACTGGCGCTCGCGGCGTGCAGCGCCGTCGCCTTCCTGGCCGAAGGCGGCCTCCCGCTGCTGGCCCTGGGCCGCCTGCTGTCCGGCCTGTCCGCGGGCCTGTTCACCGGCACCGCCACCGCGTACGTCCTGGAGCTCGCCCCACCCGGACACCAGGCCCGCGCGGGCTTCGTCGCGACCGCCGCCAACATCGGCGGCCTGGGCTGCGGACCGGTGCTGTCGGGACTGCTCGCCGAGTACACGCCCCACCCCCTGACCCTGCCGTTCGCCGTGCACCTGGTGCTGCTCGCCGCCTCCTTCACCGTCACCTGGCTCCTGCCGGAGACCGTCACCGGCGCCCGCCCGCTGCGCACCGCCCGGCCGCGCCGGCCGTCCCTGCCGCCGGAGGTCCGCGGGGTGTTCGTCCCGGCCGGCCTCGCCGCGTTCGCGGGCTTCTCCCTGCTGGGCGTCTTCACCTCCGTCAGCCCGGCCTTCCTCGCCCAGCGGCTGGACGTCCACAGCCCGGCCGTCGTCGGCCTGATCGTCTGCACGGCCTTCTTCGCCTCCACCCTCGGCCAGCTCCTGGTGCCCCGGCTGGGCACCGCCCGGGCGATCCCGGTCGGCTGCCTGGTGCTCATCGCCGGGCTGGCCCTGATGGCGGGCTCCCTCGCCTGGACGGCCCTGCCCCTGCTGGTGCTCAGCGCCCTGGTGGGCGGCGCCGGCCAGGGCATGGGCCTGCGCGGAGCCGTCGGCGAGATCGCCGCCGCGGCTCCCGCCGAGCACCGCGGCGGCGCCCTGTCGGCGCTCTTCGTGGTCGCCTACTTCGGCATCTCGATCCCGGTGATCGGTATCGGCCTGCTCACCGCGCCGATCGGCCTGGCCCGCGCCGGCCTGGTCTTCACCGCCTGCATGGCCCTGCTCGCCGCCGCCTCCGGCGCCTACCTGCTGCGCCGGGCCCGCGCCGGCTCCTGAACCGGCCGCGGCCCGGTGGCGCCCGCCCGCTTCCACGCGCTCTCGCGCAGCAGCCGCAGGCCGTTGAGGCCGACGATGACGGTCGAGCCCTCGTGGCCGAGGACGCCGAGCGGCAGGGGCAGGGTGGCGACCAGGTCCCACACGACCAGGCCGGAGATGAACACCGAGGCGATCACCAGGTTCTGGACGACCAGCCGCCGGGCCGCCCGGGACAGCGCGATCACCGTGGGGACGGTCGCGAGTTCGTCGCGGACGACGACCGCGTCGGCGGTCTCCAGCGCCAGGTCGGAGCCCGCCCGGCCCATCGCGATGCCGGTGTGGGCGGCGGCTAGGGCGGGGGCGTCGTTGACGCCGTCGCCGATCACCAGGACCTTGCGCCCGGCCCGCTCCTGCTCCTGGACGGCGGCGACCTTGTCCTGGGGGAGCAGCCCGGCGCGGACGTCGGTGATGCCGACCTCGGCGGCGAGGCGGGCGGCGGCGCGCGGGTTGTCGCCGGTCACCAGCACCGGCGAGGCGCCGGTCAGGGCCGCCAGGGCGGTGACGGTGGCGGCGGCGTCGGGACGCAGGCGGTCGGCGATGCCGAGCACGCCGACCGGGACGCCGTCGCGCTGGACCAGGACGGCGGTGCGCCCGTCGCGCTCCAGCTCCTCGGCGACGGCGACGGCTGCGGCGGTGGCCTCCGTCTCGGTGGAGGGCGCGTCGGCGGCGCCGTCGAGGAGCCGGGCGGGGGCGCCGACCGCGATGACGGCACCGGAGACGGTGGCGGTCACCCCGATGCCGGGGGTGGAGGCGAAGCCCTCGGCGACCGGCAGGTCGAGGCCGCGTCGGCGGGCGGCGTCGACCACCGCGCGGGCCAGCGGGTGCTCGCTGGGGTGCTCGGCGGCGCCCGCCAGGGCCAGCAGTTCGTCCTCGTCCAGGCCGCTGCCGGTGAGGGGGAGCAGGTCGGTGATCCGGGGGGTGCCCTCGGTGAGGGTGCCGGTCTTGTCCAGCGCCACCGCGTCGACCTGCCCGAGCCGCTCCATCACGACGGCGGACTTCACCAGGACGCCGTGGCGGCCGGCGTTGGCGATCGCGGACAGCAGCGGCGGCATGGTGGCCAGCACCACCGCGCAGGGCGAGGCGACGATCATGAAGGTCATCGCCCGCAGCAGCGAGCCGGTCACGGCGGCCCCGAAGGCCAGCGGGACCAGGAAGACGGCGAGGGTCGCGAAGACCATGCCCAGGGAGTAGCGCTGCTCGACCCTCTCGATGAACAGCTGGGTGGGGGCCTTGGTCTCCGAGGCCTCCTCGACCATGGCGACGATCCGGGCGATCACCGAGTCGGAGGCGTCGCGCTCGACCTTCACGCGCAGGGCGCCGGTGCCGTTCAGGGTGCCGGCGAAGACCTCGTCGCCCTGCTGCTTGGCGGCCGGCAGCGGCTCGCCGGTGATGGTGGCCTGGTCGATCTCGCTCGCGCCGTCCAGGACGCGGCCGTCGGCGCCGACGCGCTCGCCGGGGCGGATCAGGATGGTGTCGCCGACCACCAGGTCCTCGGTGGCGACGGTCTCCTCGCCGCCGTCGTCCAGCAGGCGGGTGGCGGTGGTGGGGGCGAGGTCGAGCAGGCCGCGTACCGAGTCCTGGGTGCGGGCGGTGGCCAGCGCCTCCAGCGCGCCCGAGGTGGCGAAGATGACGATCAGCAGCGCGCCGTCCATCACCTGCCCGATCGAGGCCGCGCCGATCGCGGCGACGATCATCAGCAGGTCGACGTCGAGCGTCTTCTCGCGCAGCGCCCGGAGGCCGGCCCAGCCGGGCTCCCAGCCGCCGGTGACGTAGGCGATCGCGTACAGCGGCCCCCAGGCCCAGGCCGGGGCGCCGGTCAGCTGGAGCGGCAGGGCGGTCAGGAAGGCGACGGTCGCGGCGGCGGCCCAGCGGGCCTCGGCCAGCGCGAAGACGCGCGTACGGCGCTTGGGAGCGGCGCCGCCGCGCGGGGCTGCGGCGGCTGGGCGCTCGGTGAGGGTTGCGGACATGGCTGTGGTGTTCCTCCACGCGGGCAGGACGGGGCGACGCGTCGACCATACAGGAATACATGAACAGCTCTTCATTTATTCCCGCTGGATTGACCCTCCCGGGTGATGCGGTTGTCGCCCCCGCCGGGCACGCCCTAGTTGGCCCGCGCGGCGAGGCCCTGCGGCCAGTGGCGGTGGTACTGGTCGATGACGTAGTCGTGGCCGTGGAGCCAGCCGTCCGTGGCCGGGTGGGCGTCGGTGAGGTGGGGGTGGCCCGGGGGCAGGTCGGCGTGGACGTGGTCGAGCCTGGCGGGGTCGCGGGCGGGCCAGATCGCGGTGGCGGCGGTGGCGGCGAGCAGGGCGATGGCGCCGAGGACGACGGCCGTCACCGGGAGGCCGGCGCCGGCGGCGAGCCAGCCGGCGAGGGGGTAGGTGAGCAGCCAGCAGCTGTGCGAGAGGGAGAACTGCGCGGCGAAGGCGGCGGGCAGGTCCGCGTCGGCGGCGGAGCGGCGGATCAGGCGCCCGCCCGGCGTGAGGACGGCGGAACAGGCGGCGCCGATCGCGGCCCAGGACGCCAGCAGTGCGGCCCAGGACCAGCCGCCCGGGGCCGCGGCGGTGACGGCGGCGACGGCGGCCAGGACGGCGGGGAGCGCGAAGGCGGCCGGGAGCATGACGGCGCGGTCGGAGAGCCGTCGCAGGAGTCGGGGCAGGAGCAGGGCGGTCAGCATGGAGCCGGCACCGTAGGTGCCCAGGGCGAGCGAGACCGCGCCCGCCGGGCGGTGGAAGTGCTCGCGGACCGCGACGACGGTGTCGACGAAGACGATCGCCCCGGCGGCGGCGACCGCGAGGTCGAGGGCGAGCAGGGCCCGCAGGCGCGGGGTGGCCCAGAACAGGCGGGCGCCGAAGGCGGCCTTGGCGTGGACGCCGCCGGTCCGCTCGACGGGGGCGGGCTTGGGCAGGGCGACGGAGACGACCAGGGTGGCGGACGCGAGGAAGCCCGCGGTGGTGCCGGTGAACAGCCAGGTGTACGGGACCAGGGCGAGCAGGCCCGCGGCGAGCGCGGGACTGAACAGGGACTCCAGGTCGTAGGCGAGGCGGGACATCGACAGCGCCTGGGTGTAGTCCCGTTCGGCCGGCAGCACCTCGGGGATGGTGGCCTGGAAGGCCGGTGTGAAGGCGGCCGAGGCGGCCTGGAGCAGGAAGATCAGGACGTAGATCTGCCAGGCCTGGCTGACGAACGGCAGGGCGAGCGCGACGGCGGCGCGGGTGAGGTCCATCACCACCAGCAGCGTTCGGCGCGGAACGCGGTCGGCGAGGGCTCCGACCACCGGTGCGACGGCCACGTAGGCGACCATCTTGACGGCCAGCGCGGTGCCGAGGACCGCTGAGGCGTCGGCGCCGGCGATGTCGTAGGCGAGCAGGCTCAGCGCCACGGTGGCCAGGCCCGTGCCCACCAGGGCGATGACCTGGGCTGCGAACAGGTGGCGGTAGGTGCGGTTGCGCAGTGTGGACAGCATCGGCCCCGTCCCGGTCGGCGGCGTGGTGAGGCGGCATCATCGTAGCCAACACGTGCATACGTGTGCACGTGTTGGCTACGGTGGTGCGGCTCTCGCTGCCGTTCCGGGCTGCGGGGGTGGGTCGGCCGTGCGGCGGGTCAGTCGTGCGGCGGCAGGGAGCCGATCTGGTGGTCGGCGACGTTCAGCGCCTCGTCGACCAGCCGCCGGAGGTGCCCGTGGCGCAGCGAGTAGACGACGCGGCGCCCGTCCCTGCGCGTGGTGACCAGGCCCGCGAGGCGGAGCTTCGCGAGGTGCTGGCTGACGGAGGTGCGCGGGGCCCCGCACGCCTCGATGAGGGAGGTGACGTCGGCCTCGCCCGCGCCGAGCCGGTGCAGCAGTGCGAGCCGGGTGCGGTCCGCGAGCAGGGCGAGGACGGACGCGGCGACGTCCAGCCGCTCGCCGCTGCCCTGCCCCTGCTCCTGCGAGCCGTGTGCAGCTGCCAGGTCGGTGCTTGTGCTCATGTGCTCATCGTAGATCGGCGCGCGCCCGATGCGTGCACGCGTGCGCACGTGATGGCTCCGCGCTGTCGGGGCCGCCGGGCGGGCCCGGCTCTCGGGGTGTTCAGCGACCGGGGCCCCAGCGGGCTTCGAGCCGGCGGGTGCCGTCGGGGGTGGTGACGGCCCGCCAGCTGGCCCGCATCCGCACCGTGCGGCGAGCGGCGCCGGCGCCCCTGGAGGCGGTCGGGGCGCCCACGGCCTGGAGCACGGAATTGTCCAGGGGGCTGTCGGCGAGCCTGCGCACGATCGCGGACAGGGTCGCGGCGACCGAGCCGCGCGCCGGTGCGGATGCGGGCCAGCTGGCGGGGAGGGGCTGGCGGCGGTGGAAGGCGCCGAGAACGGCCACGGGGACCTCACCTTCGTTGACGTATCGTCCGACGCGGCGGATCGATCGGGTGTGGGCGGCTGAGGGCGTGTCTTGTGGATGCTCCGGAGGGCGGTGACGGGGCGCCGGGCCCGCGTCAGCCGGGCGGGGACGAGTCCGAGCCTAGGCCGCGGACCCTCGGGGGGCGGGCGATCCTGACGCCCCCTTGACTGCGCGGGCGTCGTCACTGACGGTGTCCTGACGGCGGCCCCGCGTATCGAGGGCCTCCGGCCCGGACGCGATCGCGCTCCGGCGGGGCGGCGCGTCGGGCGGACGGCCGTCGATACGCGGGCGAGGGGAGGGGGAGCCATGGCAGGCCGGTCAGACGGCGCCGGCGCGGTCCGCGACGGCCGGGGGGCGAACGATTGGGACGGGACGGGTTCGTTCACTAACATCGACAGTGGCCCTGGATATAGGGAACACATCCGTTCATTGCGGACAGCCGGTGAACGGGCGTGTCGAGAGGTGGAACCGAAGAAGGTGCGCAGCCATGCCCGCTGAACCCGCAGTCGCGCGCGGACCGGCGACGGGCGCCCCGCTCCGCAGGCGCGGCGAGGCGCTGGAGAACGCCATCTTCGAGGCCGCCCTCCAGCAGCTCACCGCCGACGGCTACGCCCGGCTCACCATGGAGGGCGTCGCCGCCGCCGCGCAGACCGGCAAGGCCGCGCTCTACCGGCGCTGGCCCTCCAAGGAGGAACTGGTCAAGGACGCGCTGCGCGCCTGCCTGCCCCCGGCCGGCCCGCCGCCCGACACCGGCGGCCTGCGAGGGGACCTGCTGGAGGTGGTGACCAGGCTGCGCGCGGCGATGCTGAGCGAACCCGGGGCCGCCGTGCGGGCCATCATGGGCGAGCTGGACCGGCACCGGGCCCACACCTTCCTGGCGATCGTGCTGGAGCGGGTGGTGGAGCCCACCGCCGCGCTGATCGCCGAGGTGCTCGCCCGCGGTGCCACCCGGGGCGAGGTCCGCCCCGGGTCCGTCACCCCCCTGGTCACCGACGTCGTCCCGGCGCTGATGCTGTACCGGATCAAGATGTGCGGCGGCGCGCCGGCGCAGCTCGACCCGGCGGAGATCGTCGACGAGGTGCTGCTGCCGATCGTCCGTCCGTGACGGACGGTCAGGCCGATGGCTGATGGCCGACGGCCGGTCCGGGGTGGGCCCCGGACCGGCCGTGGCCGTGCGGGCGGGCCGTCAGCCGGCGTCGGACGGCGCCTGGGCCGGGACGGCGGGCGCCGGCGCGGAGCCCGCCTCGGCGGCCCGGGCGGCGGAGGCCTCGAAGAAGCGCAGCAGCTCCACCGGGAACGGAAGCACCAGCGTCGAGTTCTTCTCCGCCGCGACCTCGACCACCGTCTGCAGCAGCCGCAGTTGCATCGCCGCCGGGGTCTCGGACATCGTGACGGCGGCCTCGGCGAGCTTGGCGGCGGCCTGGAACTCGCCGTCCGCGGTGATGATCCGGGCCCGGCGCTCGCGGTCGGCCTCCGCCTGGCGGGCCATCGAGCGCTTCATCGAGTCGGGCAGGCTGACGTCCTTGATCTCCACCCGGTCGATGTGCACGCCCCACCCGGTGGCCGGGCTCTCCAGCATGACCTCCAGCCCCTGGTGCAGGTTCTCCCGGCCGGAGAGCAGATCGTCCAGCTCGCTCTTGCCGATGATCGAGCGCAGCGAGGTCTGGGCGACCTGAAGCATCGCGAAGGAGTAGTTCTGGACGTCCACCGTGGCCTTGACCGGCTCGACGACGCGGAAGTACAGCACGGCGTCGACGCTGACGGAGACGTTGTCCTTGGTGATGCCCTCCTGGGCGGGCACCGGCATGGTGACGACCTGGACGTTGACCTTGCGCATCCGGTCGACCACCGGCACCAGCAGGGTGAGGCCCGGCTGGCGGACCTGCTCGCGCACCCGGCCGAGCCGGAACACCACGCCGCGCTCGTACTGCTGCACCACCCGCACGCCGGTGATCAGCCAGAACAGCGCCAGCACGACGACGAGAACGACAATTGCCACGTTCGTCCGACCTTCCCCGTAGCGGCGCAGCCCGGGCCGGGTCCGGAACGGGCCCTGTCGCGCGGGTGCGAGCCGCGCAGGACAGTATGCGCCCCGGCCGCGGGGATCGACAGCCGCGTGCGCCGGGGATCCTGACGGGCCGTCCGCTCCGCCGGTCGGGCCGTTCGGCGACGCCGCGGACGGCGGGGGGGGGGGGGGCCCCCCACCCGCCCCCCCCCCCCCCCCCCCCCCCCCCCCCCCCCCCCCCCCCCCCCCGCCGCCCCCCCCGCCCCCCCCCCCCCCCCCCCCCCCCCCCGGCCCCCCCCCCCCCCCGCCCCCCCCGGCGCCGGCCCCGCCCCCCGACCAG
>NZ_JBIVJF010000033.1:0-78507 GCF_044750105.1 Kitasatospora sp. NPDC088861 | reverse complement strand
TCCGCCGCTACATCATCTGGCGAAACAAGCACGCCGCTGACCAACGGCTACGCGAGGTGGTCGACAGGGCGAACGTTGCTTGATGCGGCACTAGCGCTGGGCGGCTGAACCACCCGGTCTCTCCAGCGCACGCCTGCCACCTGGCGGCCCCCGGGTCGCGGCGAGGCGCAGCACGGCCGCGCCCGGGAACCTCGGGGGTGCGTTCCGTGCGGGCCCGGCCGGTGGGAGGCCAGCAGCGCCGGGGTCACGGCGCTGCTGCTCTGCTCGGCGCCCTGGTGGTGCTGTGGCGGGACCACCGTGGCGGGAATGCTAGACCTGTCTCCCGCCCGGGAATAGGGCTGCGACCTGCGGGGGCGGAGCACTCCGCGGCCCACCCGGGCGATGCGGCAGGCCGCGACGGCGGCCCGGTAGCCAACCGTACCCGGCGGAGCGGGAGGGCAGCAGGCGCGCCCGGCCGGGGGTGGGGAAGACCGAAGGGGAAGGGACGGAGACCTGGCTCGCGGGCTGGCGGGGCATCGTGGCGCTACAGGTGCGCCGTACGTGAACTCCTCGAGGCAGGAGCCCACGCTGAGGTGCGGCAGCAGTAGCGCCCACAGACCGCTTTCACGGAGGCGCGGGCAGAGCCGATTCCAGGAGGCGCCAACAACGCCTTCGACGTCGCCGCTGGTCGCGACTCCACGCTACGAGGGGAATGGCGTAATAAGCTCCGAGAGCGGGAGGACTGCGGCGACTACCACCGCCCGCGCGGTGCCCTCGGCGGCCAGGCGCCCTATGAACGGCTCGAGCAGAAGATCCCGACGGCGTAGACGCGGACCGGGTCTTTCCCGCTGGTCAGGTGGAACCGGGCGGGGTCCGTGTTGACCGCCTTGGCGATCTCGCCGTCCCGCCAGTTGGACGGATCGAGCGCGAGGTACTGCGCACCGCTGCGTCGCAGGTCGGTGTAGAGGGCGTTGAGGTCGTCGGTGGCCGTGACCTGGACAAGCTTGCGTTCCATCTTGAGGCCGATGAGCGGCAGCCGGATGTCCGGTCCCTGGTCCGTGATCGCGATGACCGATCCGTGGGGCAGGCTCCGCACATGGCCGAACGTGTTCCACGGCCAGACCTGGTCCTGCTGCTTGCGACGGTGGCGCATCAGGTCGATCGTCTCGTTCACGGTGTAGTAGTGCGGCGCGATCTCCGTCGCCGACAGGTGCACGGGTTCGGTTGTCTTCCAGATCGAGTCGGCGCTGGTCCCTAGCAGGCCGAACCCGACGGCCACCGCGACCGCCCACCGGACGTATCCCGCCACGCCCGTCGGTCGCTGCCTGGTCCCGGTGATCCGGGTCAGGAACACCGCGAGGAAGACACCGCCGAGGATCGTCAGGTGGATCGTGTAGCGCGCCCACCACGGGCCCGGGCTGCGCGGCGCTTGCTCTTGCCTTTGCGGCGCGAGGTCACAATCTCGTCGCTCGTGGGCGTTGCGAGGGGCCGGCCGCTTGTGGGCGTGCCGCATCTCCTCAATGTGTGTGACCACGTCGGCCGGTGTCGTGTTCGGCTGATTGTGTGGCGTCGAGCTTCGGTCAGTCAACCCGTGTTCGACGTGTCGCGGGTGCCGGTTCACCCGTTTCGGCGCCGCTGCTCAGGAAGTCCCCGTCCCTGCGGGTGATATGTGTGATCGGACGGGTCTTGCAATGTTCGATCACGCGGTAGCGGCCCTGTGGGGGCAGTGGTGGGTTCGCGTGGGTCATGGTGTCGTCGAGGCGGTGCGGGATGTGTGGTGTTGTGCGCGGGTGACGATGAGTGAGACGTTCTGTCCGCCGAAGCCGAATGAGTTGCTGAGTACGGCCTCCTGGGGGATGTCTCGTCGTGCTGTGGCGACATCGAGGTCGATGTCGGGTCCGATGCCGGCTGCGGTGAGGTTGCGGGTCGGCGGGATGACGCCGTGTTCCACGCTGAGGACGGCGATGAGCGCCTCTATCGCACCGGCCGCGCCGAAGAGGTGGCCGAGTGCCGCCTTGGGGGCTGTGACGGTGGCGCGGCCGAAGACCTTTCTGATCGCGTGTGCCTCGGCGGTGTCGCCGGCCGGGGTTCCGGTGGCGTGGGCGTTGATGTGGCTGATCTGCTCGGGAGTCAAACCGGCTTGGACGAGGGCCTTGCGCATGGCGGAGACCTGGCCGGAGCCGTCGGGAGCGGGTGCCGTGATGTGGTGGGCGTCGGCGGCGATGCCGGCTCCCGCGAGCACGGCGTGGACGTGTGCGCGTCGGCGGCTGGCATGCTCGGCGCTTTCGAGTACCACGACGGCGGCGCCTTCGCTGAGGACGAATCCGCTGCGGTCCGCGGCGAACGGCCGGGACGCCGAGGCGGGTTCGGCGGTGTACCGCGACAGTGCTTGCGCCTGGGCGAAGCCGGCGACGGTGATCGGGGTGATCGCGGCCTCGGTCCCGCCCGCGATGACCACGTCCGCCTCGCCGGCACGGATGAGTCTGGCCCCCAGGGCGATCGCCTCGGCGCCGGAGGAGCATGCCGAGACAGGTGTGTAGGCCCCGGCCCGTGCGCCGTATTCGATGCTGATCAGCGCCGCTGCCGCGTTGGGCATGAGCATCGGTACCGTGCGTGGTGAGACGCGCCGTGTCCCGGCCGTCTCCAGTACGTCGTCTTCCTTCAGTAGCGTTCGGACGCCCCCGATGCCCGTGCCGATCGCTGATGCGAGCCGGTCCGGGTCGACCTGCGGGGCGCCGGCGTCGGCCCAGGCTTCGGCTGCTGCGGTGAAGGCTGCCTGCTGTGAGCGGTCGAGCCGCCTGGCCTGCGCCGGCGGCAGCGACTGGGCGGGGTCGATCGCCATCGTCCCTGCGGCGGTGTCGGGAAGGCCGGCGTCCTTGTGGCCGCGCAGGGCGCCGCCGCGGATGCCCGACCGGCCGGCGAGCAGGGCTTTCCAGGTGGACTCCACGTCTGCGCCGAGTGGTGTGATCGCGCCGAGTCCGGTGACGACGACTTCAGTCCTGTGCATGCCCTTCAACCTTTCTTGTATGCGATACAAGCGAACGGGCCTAGTTGTATCACATACAATTCGGGTGTGGAGAAGAAGCGAACCGAAGCCCGACCAACGCCGGCCCGGTCGCGTGACCGCGGTCGCGCGACCAGACGCCAGCTGATCGAGGCAACCGCACGGCTCTGCAAGGAGCGGCCCGGCGCCGAGGTGAGCGTCGCGGAGATCGCGAACGCGGCAGGCGCCTTCCCCAACCAGGTCACCTACCACTTCGGCTCCAAGGACTCGCTGCTCGTGCACGCCGCCTTTCTCGGCTTGCTGCACGACGCCCGACGGATCGAGCGCATCGGTCGCCAAGCCCCCGATGCGGCGACGTTTCGGCGCAACATCGCCCGCGCCGTACTGGCCATGCCCTCGCTCCCATCGGTCGCGCGAGCACTCGCCGCCGGGATCTCCAAGCCCGAACTCGCCCCTGTGGTCGACCGGCACCTCCAGTTGCTGTTCCGGCAATCCCAGCGCTTCGTGAGCCAGCTCGTCGACGGTCGCGGCTGGAGGGTCCGTCGACCGCTCGACGTGGAGGCCAGGACGTTCTGGAGCACCGCGCTCGGCGCAGTGCTGCTCGTCCGCGCCGGGGCACACGGCACTGTCGCCGACCTCGACCTTGCCGGAGCACTGACCATCCACGACGAAACCGAACACGGCTAGCCCGGTCGAACGGGCCTGTGGCGACGACGAACGCGGTTCCCGTCCGAAGGCGGCCCTGTCGTGCGAACGCGGCCCTGTCGCGGCCGGCACGTTCGCGGCCGGCATGTTCGCCGTCGCCGACGAACCCCGTTGCGGCTGGGGCAAGGCGTCAAGAACCTGCTCGCCGGCAACAGCCCGGCCTGTTTCAGAAGTGGATCAACGGCTGTCGTCCCTCCTGACGTAGCGAAGCGAGCCAGCCCCCGTGCTGGAACTCGGCAGGAACCTCCTCCTCCCACGGATCGACCCCGCGACGCTCCAGTTCGCCGGACCGGCGATCCCGCTGCGACTCGGGAAGGCCCTGTCCGCGCCAAGGGCAGAAGCCGACCGCGATGCCCGATGCGCCACCGTCATGGATGATCAACCCGCGTTCCTGGAGTCCGGCACTGAACCGAATCAGTGCGTCCGGGCAGCCGAAGGGGCCGCCGTGCCGGTCACCAGGCCAGTTCACCCGGCTCGCCACCGCCTCACAGCAGTTGGGGCGGTGGCGAACCGGGGCGCGGGCGGGGCGGGGCACGGGCGGCCCTCTTCTCACCCCGATCCGCCTGCGCAAACCACCGCACCCGGACTCCCCCGGGCCCGTCCGGCAGGCTTGCCGGTTCACGGCGCCCGGTCTCGACTGACGCTGACCGTTACCGTCCTGCGCGACGGGGCGGGGGTCAGGTGAGTGCTTCCACGATCCGGGCGCAGCGCACCGGGTCCTCGGTGAAGCCGGCGCGCAGGCCCCATATCCAGTACTCGACGGCTCGCAGTAGTGCCCATTTGCGGGCGCGGTCGGGGTCGAGGTCCGCGGCGTCGGTCAGGGCGTCGATGCACCACTGGACGCGCGAGGGGCCGAGTTCGTCGAACCGGCTCCACAGCAGGGGTGCGACCTGGTATTCGAGGACGCCGCGCACGATCAGCGGGTCGACGACCGACCAGTGTCCGTCGGGGGTGCGCAGGACCTGGTCGTAGTGGAGGTCGTTGTTGACCAGGACGGTGTAGTCGTCGTGGGACAGTTCCTCGGCCAGGTCCAGTGCGTGGTCGAGTGTGTGTCGGGGTATCGGGCGGCCGAGTTCCTCCCACTGGGCGGGGAGTTCTCGTCGGTGGCCCGCAGCGATGTCTGCCGTCGTGCGCAGGCCGTCGGGTGGCTCGATGGCCAGCCGCCGTAGCAGTGTCCCGATCACGGGGACGGCCTGTGTCAGTGGCGCGTCGCGCAGTGGACGGGTGTGGTCGAGGCGTTGCAGCAGCATGACGCCCGCCGTGGTGTCGGTGTCGAGCAGGCGGACCGCGCCGTGGCCGTTCCACAGGCGCAGGGCGAGTACCTGTTCCTGCATCTGCTGGTCGGGCCACGTGAATTTCAGTGCCAGTGCCTCGCCGCCCCGGCGGACCGGCACGACGAGGCTGTTGTAGCCGTGCATGGGTGGCCCGTCGACCTTCAGGTTCCAGCGGTCGCACCATTGGGCGACGGTGTCCGGCAGGGCCGCCAGCCACCGGCGGCCCGCTTCGCCCTCGTGCTGCCAGCGGCCGAAGGCCCAAAGGGATTCGGGTACCTGTGTCAGGCGGTTTTGTTGCGAGCTTCCGGAAGTCACGGCGTCTCCATCCGGCGTCTCCGTTACGGTCTGGTCCAGGCCTTGTCGTCGGGCCCGTTCCTCGCTGATCGATGTGGTGCGGTTGCGGTGCACTGCGGGTGCGGCGCGCCTATCGGCGAGGTGCGGTGCGGTGCGGTGCGTCCGCAGGGGCGGTCGGGTCGACAGGTGATCCTACGCACCGGATGCCCTTGCCTGTCAGGCCAGTTCACGCCGAGGGCCGGAGAACTCCCGTACGGATCCAGGACGGGTGTACCTGTGCGGAGGTGCTTGTGCCGCCCGTCGGCCGTATCCCCGGCCCACGGGAGGGACCACCTCGTCCTGGCCCTTGTGCGGCCCGGGCGGGCGGCCGCCGGAAGCACTCCTGGCCCGTCTCCCGCCCCCTCTGCACCCGGGAACAGTTCCCCGACCGTCTCCCGGCCCTGGGCGGTACCGGGTGGGGTTGTGCAACAGGTCGTCAACAGGTTCCGGTGAAACGGCCACGCAACCGTGGCCCGTGGGCGGATCATGTTCGGGTGCCGATCATTGCGAACCCGCCCCCGTCCCCGCCCGCCAGGCCGCCGTCCTGGGAAGACCGGCTGGAGGCCTGGGTCGGGATATGCGCGGCCCGACTGGCCTTGTGGGGCCACGACTTCACCGACGGCGCGTGGCCCGACACCGAGGACCTCGCCGTCCTGCTCGCCCGAACCGCGGACGAAGTCGCCGAGATCCCCTCGATGCGGCCGGCCCACCAGGCCCTCACCGCCGCCCTCGCCCGCGTCCACGCCGCCGAACGATGGCTCCGCCCCTACAGCGCGGTCTCTCCCTCCATGGCCTGCCACCATCTGCGCCAAGCCGCTGAACACCTCCACGCCGCCCACCGCCACCTCACCGACACCGCGCCCCGAGGCCGTCCCAGCCTTCCACCCCGGCGGGGCCCGGAACACACTCCCCCGAGCCCCTGACCGCACCAACAATCCGACCACCCGCCGACGGGCCGTCAACCCGGCCCGCGAGGGCACGAGGCGGGGAGGAGGCGACCGCGACGACAGTCGGCGATGCGGGGCGGCAGGGCAGCGGGGCGGCAGGGCGGGCAGGCGGGCAGGCGGGGACACCGGGCTCGCCACCATCCTGGCCATGACGGGCACGACGACCATGCGGGCACAGCAGGCCCGAACAGCTCGGCCCCGGGCAGCCCCCCCTTTTTGCCTCATCCGGCCGGGGGACGACAGTGCGGCAGCCAGGCCGGGAGCGGGCCCGAGCGGGGCAGACCGGGGCAGGCGGTCACCGACGACAGACCGGGGCGGCGAACAGGCTCTCACCACCCCCGAGGCGGGGCGGTGACGACGACCGACAAGAGAACCCCGACAACAGGCTGCGGGCGGCGGCGCCGAAGAGAGCAGCGATCGGGACGACGTCATCCCCGGGGCGCAGCAGGATGGGACGGCCGACGCCTGCCACAACTACGGGGGCACGGCCGGGGACGGCGGGAGGACTGCGGGAACAAGGCCCGGTCGGTCGGGGCGCAGCCGGGCAGGCCACGCGGCACCGGGCGGCCCCGATGGCGCGACGCGCGAAACGGGAAATCCTCCTGTCGTGGATGGCTTCAAGGGGTCATCCGGGCGGGAGCACGCCGAAGAATTTCCGGTCCAGCAGCGCTGACGGGGCTGATGGCCGCTGGTATCGGCGACCCGGGGATGGGCAGTCATGAGGCGATCCACCCGCGCACGACTGTCCTGCGTCCCTACCGGGCCGGCCCACGGCAGCCAGGGCGGTCACCGATGGCAGACCAGACCAGCGAACAAGCGCCCCCGCCCCAGGGGACAAAGCGAGCCGGGACAGGCCACGCAGCCGCCGCGGAACAGCCAGGACGGGGTTGGTTCAGGGGCTCGGGCGGTTGCGTCTGGTGGCCGTGTGGAGGAAGCGCAGGGAGATGGCGAGGCCGGCAACGGCGGCGGTGGCCACGAGGATCATCGTGGGCTGGAGGGCGTCGTCGGGGTAATGGCTGCCGGTGACGCGTGAGGCCTCGGGGTCGTCGGCTGCGACCTCCAGCAGGACCGTCGCACCGATGCCCGGTGACCTGACGCCGTGCGGCGTGAGGGAGTCGGTGCTGTAGTCGCGGTCGGCAACCCGGTAGGTGAGCGTGTACCTCGTTCCGCCCTTCATGGCCACAGCAGCGGTGATGGTCGCGTCCACCCGTAACGGTGCGGCGTCGATGCGGCTCGCCGTCCGCCACTGCGACAGTGCCGCGACCGTGCTGAGAACCAGCGCCAGCAGTGCGGCCAGGGCGCCGGTCAACGGGAGGAACCACGCGCGGCGGATCAACGATCTCATGGTCTGTCACGCTACGCGCCGTCACAACGGTGAGTCGAGGAGTACCCAGCCCCCGTCCACCGGACAGACTTCCTTCCGCGGCTGCGCGGTGACGGATTACCGGCCAGCCGAGGCCGACCGGACGGTGTCCGGCCTTTCCCGCCGGCACGCGCCCGCGCCGCGACCTGGCGGCGTGGTACGGATACGACGATACGGACCTGCGAAGCGGGTACTACCACGTCAGGACCCTGCTGGAACGGGCCGTTCGGGCCCTGCGGACCCGGGCCCGCCGAGAACTGCGCAGAGAACTCGGGCCTCTCGACGAACGCATCCTCGCCCGGACAGTCAACGACCCGTTCGCACCGGGTGACCTTCCCTGGTGGAAACGACGGATCGAGATATGACGAGGGGAGAACGCGGACGGGTACCGGGCCGCCGGTCACCCTGGCTGGTCCCGCCGAAAATCCGCAGGTCACATCCTCTGGTCCCTCACGGACCGCCTGCTTCATGAGCTACTGCCGCTGGTCGGACGAGGAAGCGACGCTCCGAGGAACCGGTGGAGTAGGAGGAGGGCTGGGCGACGCTGTGGGAGAAGCGGTCGCCGCCCCGCACGCGATGCGGGCGCGGTCGGGCAGGTCTCGCCGCACAGGAACCCCTTGCGGTGGCGGCATCGACGCGCGGAACGGGAAATCTTCCTGTCATGGATGGCTCTGGAGGGTTAGCAGTACGGGATCGTGCCGAAGAATTTCCGGCCCGGTGGCGCCGGCGGGACCTGGTGCCCGCTGGTACCGGCGTCCCGGGGACGGGTGATCATGAAGCGATCCACCCGCGCACAACCGTCCTGCGTCCGCACCGGGCCGGCCCTGCGGCCTTGGAACCCGGACGGTAACCGCCGGCCGCGAGATCGCCACACCCCGGACCCGACCGGCCAGGCAGGCAGGTGGTCCCGGGTTCCGTCACCGCGAAATGGTGACTGGGCATCACGAACAGACCCGCCGTGCGCGTCGGTCCCCGATACAGTCGGCGACTTCCCGGCCGGCCCAAGGAGGTGGCGTCGAGGATCATCCGGGCGACCTGACGGGCGGCCGGTTCCCGGGACGTCAGCTTCGCGGTGCCCTCGACTTCGGGGACACGAGCCTCAATTCGGCCGTACGGGCGTTGACTTCAGCGGCATGCCGGCGCGTGGGCGGCGTGGGCGAGAGCGTCGGCCTGATCGGCCGCGATGGCCGGCGAGCGGGCCGCACCGTGTCGGCGTCTGCTCGCCGCTCAGTCTCCCCGGATGAAGCCGATCTGGATCTCCGCGAGGAACGACCGAACCCCGATGCACGGCCAGCCGGCTGCCTCCACTGCTCTGACGCTCAAGTCGATCTCTTTGCGGATCTTCTTCATCGTCACGCCGGGGCCGTCGATATCAAAAACAGCGGCGAAGTCGGTATCGCCCCGGTCAAAGGCCATCCTGGCGTCCGAAACAAGCTTTTGCATACGCCATGCATGGATCAAATCCCATGGCCATCCCCCTGAGCAGGTGCTGTGTACCTCGGTCCGCCGAGAAACTCGCTCATCAGGAAAGCCTTTACCCGGGCCCCAGTCTCCTAAAGCCCGATCTGGAGGTGCCGTGCCCCGACCCACGGTGGGTCCCTGGGGGCGGAAACCGCCGCCCGATGACCTGCGGTTGGTAGGTTTCCCCCAGGAAAAGCCAGCGGGGCGCCGGTGATGGTCGGTTTCAGGCGAGGCGGCCCGCGCGGGCGGGAGCAGCGGTACCGCTGCCGCGGCGGATCTCGTCGAGGACCGGCGTGCCGCGTTCGTCGCCGCGCAGGGCCAGGGCTGCGGCGGCTTCGAGGCGGGCGTCGAAGTGGGGGTCGGTGAGGTGGGCCGCCAGCACGGCGCGCAGAGCAGGGATGTCCAGCAGGACGCGGGTGCCGAGGGGGAAGTGAGTGAAGCTGTGAAGCGGACCGGGTGACGGAAGCAGGGTCGTCGACCAGGCGCAGAAAAGGACGGCGAGCGTGTCGGGCCGGTCGCCCAGGAGGGCGGGGAACGCCAGAGCGACGCAGTGGCGAACACCCGGGTCCGGGTGGTCGGCGTGGGCCAGGACGGCCGCGAGCTCCTCGCGGGAGCAGTAGCCGGTGAAGGCCGCGATGACGGTGTGCAGGGCGTACGGGTCCTGCTCGGTGTCCAGCCGGGGCCGGAGGAACTATGCGGCCTCCCGGGTGAACGGCGACTCGTCGTCGTTGTCGGCATCGAAGCCGAAGCCGAAGCCGAAGAAGTTGATCACGTCGAACGCGAAGCGCCGGCGATCGAGCTCGCCGCCGTCCTCGGCCTCCTCCGCGACCGCGCGGGCCCAGTCGAACCTGTCCTGGCTCTGCGGCTCGGCGACCCGGAACAACGACGCGAACCAGTCCTCGTGTTCGGGGCCGGCAAGGGCCAGGGCGCGGGCCATCAGCTCGTCCGGCGTGCGGTGGACCGAGTTTCGCCTCCAGGCCGGTGACGACCGCCCGGTGGGCCGGGAGCGGCACCGCCCCAGTGCCCGCACCGGCCCCGGACTTCAGGGCCGCCCGTCTCCGCACAGGGCCCCGGACGTCCGCTCACCGTGGCAGCAGGCGCTCCAGATGGAACTGCGCCCGCCTGTCGGGCTCGGCCTTCAGCGACTGGACCAGGTAGCGCCCGGGCGGGAGCTCGACGGTCAGGTACTCGCCGCGCTCGAGGACGGCTCACCGTCGTAGAAGACGTCCGTGAGCAGGTACCGCCCGGCGGTCAGGTCGAGGAACGGCCCGTCCTCCCACACCCCCGACCGCAGCGCCTCGCGCACCAGCGGCCGGACGTCGTCCGCGCAGTCGAAGTGGAGCGGCCTGACGAACACCCGCTCCTCGGCCGGCCACCCGACCAGCAGCGGCTCCCCGCCCAACACCAGCACGTCCCCGTGCCCGGGCACCGGGTAGGCGGCCGCGTAGTCCGCGGCGGCCTCCAACAAGGCCTCGTCGCAGCCCGTCCACCCCTCGGCGACCGTCTCGGGACACAGCACGAACAGCCCCGAGTCAGTCCCGTCCAGCCGGCCCTGCTCCACGGTCAACATACGGGGGATCCTCGCACGTCAGAGGGGACTGACGGTGCGCGGGCAGGTGAGCCACACGACCCGCGTGTACCAGGCGATCGCTCACGATCCACGCGCCCGGGCGCAGCACGGCGAGCAGGTCCGTATACGCAACGGCCCGCCGCCGCCTTCCTGGAGGAGCAGGTCGTGCAGGCGCTCCCGCCCGCACAGCCGCACCAGCGCCGCCCCGGTCAGCGCCCGAAACTTCCGACAGCAGAGCAAAACCAGCGGCCGAAAGCGGCACGGCCCCGCAGGCCACCCCCATCCACCTAGCTGATCACATCGACGCGGGACACCTACCCGGCCATCACGAACGAAGACGCCCGGTCTGGGCGACGGCCTTGTCGAGTGCGACGGTCAATGGGCCGTCTGTTCCTCGGCCGGGACCTTCTCGCCCGTGTTCTCCGCCAGGACGAGGCCAGCGCTGACGGCGACGTCGAGCACGTGCTCGCAGTACGCCGCCGGTGTCCTCGGGTGGTCCGGGCGCAGCGCGGCGGGTTCGGTCCGGGCCGGAAGCGTGGCGGCGGCGCGGCGTCCGGCGACGGTGGGACACCGCAGGGTGCGAGAGTCCGACCGGGTGGTCGTGCGGGCGGGTCCTCCCCTTCATCCGGTGTCGGCAGGATCAGCTCCGGTGGCCAGACAAAGGACCAGGCCCCCGACACGCGACCCGCACCCCGCGCCGAGGGATCGGCGCGGCCCGGACGGCCATGCGGGTCCGTGTGACAGGTGACAGGTGTGGCAGGTGTGGCAGGTGCGGAATTCAGCTCAGCAAAGTCCGGCAAAAGTCCCGGGAAATGGAATGATGTCCGAAAATCGTTACACCAGGTTGTGACCTGAACACCTCTTGTTAGTGTCCCTTCAGTTCGACTCGCATGCCCCACCTCACACACCAGGGAGTTTGCGTCATGCTGAAGCGACGAATCGCCGTGGCCGCCGGGGTCGCCATGATGGCTCTGGCCGTCGGCACCGTGCCCGCCCACGCGACCAACGAAGTCAACTTCGCCGAATGCCTGTTCGCCAGCGACTACTTCACCATCGGCATCACCAACGACAACGGCACCGGTTTCAGGAGGTGCTTCGCGAACGCCGGCGACATCTGGATCGACCAGAGGTCGGTCACGAGTTTCAGCAGCGGCAACAACGCCGGGTACTTCGAGTACGAGCCCGGCGACGGCTCCCTCTACCGCCACACCTTCGGCAAGAACCAGGCCATCACCAAGAACTACGGCACCATCACGACGCTCCACATCAACTGAACCACCGGCCGGTCACAGGAGGCCGTGCCCCTGTGACCGGCCCCCCACGGGGGGCCGTCCCTCGGCGGAGCCGTCGCGGGCGGGCCCCGTGGCACGCGGTCGGCGGGGCCCGGGACGAGGGGCGCGACGACGCGCTGGGTGGGGTTGACGAACTCGTCGTTGCCGTCGTCGTCCGAGTTCACCGAGGCGGCGACCGACCCCGTCGCCCAGGAGGCCAGGCCGAGCAGGAGGAAGAGGACGAGCAGGCCGCGCCCGGCACCGACCAGGACCAGCGGACGGGTGCCCGACGCCGGGCCCTCCGGTTCGCTGCCCGGCTCCTCGCCGAACAGGCGCTCGGGGTAGGCCGACGAAAGCATCGTCAGGTAGATCGTGTGGCGCATCCGGTAGCGCAGGACCGCGGCCGTCGCCTCGTACAGCGGCTGCGGCATCCGGCCGAGGGCCAGGACCACGAGCCAGACCACGATCGACGCCGTCCGCCAGCCCCCGTACGCCAGGCCCTGCGCGATCGAGGCCTCCGACAGCGTTCCCGGACACCCCCCTGTCCCTCGGTGGTGCTCCCTGCAGAACTGACCGACATGCAACTCCAGTGGCTCCATCGGAAGAAGACCGCCGTCCCGCCGCCGTCCGCGCCGCGACCGTGTCCCGGCACCCCCGGTGGCCGACCGGACGATGCGGCCGGCGGGTCGGGCACGGTGGTCCCGGTGTCGGACCCCCCGAGAGACCAAGGAGCGGGTGGTGCCGCGCGGGCAGCCGACCGGGGCCGTGGCGATGATCGCGGCGACGGCGCCGAAGGACGCTGGATCGATGCCTTCGAGGCGCCCCGCGGCCTGGTGACCGCCTTCCGCGCGCCAGGGAGGCTCGCACCGCTCCCGAGGCCGGGCGAGTCCAGGGAAAACAGACCAGGAAGATGACCTGGACCACATATGCCACGACACATGTGTCGTGTAATGTGTCCGATATGAGCACTTCAGAGAAGAATCCGACCCTCGTCTTCATCCCCTGCTTCTCCGGCGCCCCGTGGAGCGCCGAGCAACTGGCCCCCTACGGCGAGGCACCCAAACGGACGCTGCGCCTGCCCGAGGGCGTCGACGACATCGAGCGCTACGCCGACCACGTCGAGAGCGCGATCGCGGACCTGGACGACTACGTGCTGGTCGGCGACTCCTTCGGCGCGAACATCGCCCTCGCACTGGCGACCCGCCGCCCGCGGGGCCTGCGCGCCCTGGTCGCGTCCGGCGGCTTCGCGGCCAACCCGGTCGACTCGAAGCCGTGGAAGGCCCTGATGCAGGCGATCGGCAGGGCCCGCGGGCCGCTCTACCGGCAGCTGACACTGCGCGCCCACGCCCACCGCCTCACCTCCCCGTTCGACGGCGAGGGCCAGGTGCCCTGGAGCCAGGCGCGCAGCCGCGAACTGTTCCTCGCCAACACCCCCGCCGTCTCCTTCGGCGCCCGCCTGCGGGCCGTCCTCACCGCCGACTACGTCGACGCGCTGGGCCGGGTCCAGGTCCCGGCCCTGATCCTGACCCCCTCCCACGACGTACTGATCGGCGAGAACGCCTCCAAGGTCATGCTCGCGGGCATCCCCGACGCCCGGGAGGTCGTGCTGCCGCGCACCGGCCACATGTTCCGCTTCTCCCACCCGGCCACCTACGCCGCCGCGGTCAACGACTTCCTCGCCACCGTGCCGACCACCCGGCGAGACGCCGATGCGTAAGGCCGAACACCTGCGGTTCGCGATCCTGGCGGCCCAGCGCGAAGGCAACCGGCTGCTGATCCAGGCCCTCAAACCGCACGGCATCACCCCGTCACAGGCCGAGGTGCTGCGCCTGCTCCAGCAGCACGGCACCTTGAGCCTCAACGGGCTCGGGCAACTCCTGGTGTGCGAGAGCGGCACCAACCCCAGCCGGCTGGTCGAACGCGTCGTCGCGGCCGGGCTGGTCGAGCGCCGCACCGACGCCGCGGACCGCCGCTACCTCCAGCTCAGCCTCACCCCCGAGGGCGAACGCCTGGCCACCGCCGTCGCCGGGATCGAGGAGTCCCTCTACGCCGCGATGGACACCGTCTGTCAGGGCCTGGACACCGACGCGATGCTCACGTTCCTGCACAACTTCATCGACCCCCTGCCCTCGGGCGAGGCCCTCAACAAACGCCTCGCCCTCGACTGACACCCCGCCCCCGACCGACGCCACGGCCCGCACGGGACCGCACGGCCGCACAGGACCGGCCGACCGCGCGCCGGGGAAGGAACGACCACCCGGTTCGAGAACACCCCGACCGTCGACGCGCCCGTCAGCGAGGTCTTCGCCCACCCCGCACGCCCACCTCGCACGGCCACCCCGCACGGCCACCTCGCACGCCCACCTCGCACGGCCCGAAAACCTCCGACGCTGGGACTACGCACTCGACACCACCGAGCAGGCCTCCCCGGGACCGATCGGGGCCGACACGACCTACCGCCGGACCCGCACGCTCCCGCGCCCGGCCGAGGAGCACTTCCGCATCACCGCGTACGCCCCCCGAACCTTCTGACCGCGGACGGCGACTTCGGCCCGTTCACCGGCACCACCACCAACCGGCTCACCCCGCTCGACCAGCACACCACCCAACCGGTCAACACCCGTCCACCTCACCGCCCCCGAAGTCCTCAAGGCCGTCACCACAGTCACCGCCGCGGCGGACCGCAGTTCCTCCTTCTCCGCGGTTGGTCAGCCGGTCGTCGCGGCCGGGGCGAGGTCTTCGACCTTGGCCAGGTGGGCTGTGACGCAGTCGAGCAGCATGGCGCGCATCCGGTCGACCGTGTCGGCGACGATGCCGCGGATGGCCGGGTTGGTGGTCGCCTCGCCCCAGGTCTGCACGCCGACCCGGGCCTCGGCGGGGTCGATCGTGGCGATCAGGCGGGCGAGCAGTTCGTCGAGGTCGGGCGGGCTGTCGCTCGCAACGTATTCGCCGAGGGCTTCAGCGCGTTTGGCGAGCAGCGCGTGGGCGGAGGCCCGGACCAGGTCGTCCTTGCTGCGGTAGTGGGCGTAGATCGAGCCGGTCGAGAGGCCGGACTCGGCCGTGATGTCGGCGATCGAGGTCCGCTCCAGGCCGTCGCGGCTGAAGCAGCCTACGGCGGCCTCGGTGATCTGGGTGCGCCGGAGTTCCTTGCGTGCGTCGGTGAGCCGTGGCACCGCGCCCTCCGTCAAGAAGAATTGACGTTCTGCTTGCAGAGGGGACTCTGCAGAATCCCTGCTCTGTTTGGTGCGGGGGCGGGCCACGGGTGGACAAGCCCGGGCCGGAAGGAGGCCGGGAGGCTGTGCTGCCCGTTCCCGTGAACGGGACCGGGCGCCTGGGCCTCGTGGCACGGGGACACCGCGATGCGCGGCCGCAGGCCCGTGGGGCACTGGCGGTCTGTCGGGCTGCGGGCACGGCGACTAACGTACGGGTGCAGGCTCGGTGACGCTTCGTCACCAAGCGCCGCCATGGGTCCGCCATGGCCTGCGCAGTACGGACGGGACTCCATGCCCGGACGCACACCTGCCGAAGACGTCCATCGTGCGACTGGAGACCTCATGAATCCCCTCTCCGTTTCCCGTCGGCAGCGCCTGCGCGCTTCCGGCGCCGCGTGCGCCGCGATGGCGTGTGCCGTCGTCCTCGGTGCCGCGACACCGGCGCACGCCTTCAGCGGGGGGAACCACGAGAAGATCACCCGGGCCGCCCTGGGGCCGGGGGGCTGGCACCAGAACTCGCTGACGGCGATGGCGGACGGGAACTCGGGCGCGATCGTCGCCAACGACCACGGCGAGTACTTCGGCATCGGCAAGCTCCACTGCGACAACGCCGACTACCTCGACCCCAGGTACGACAGCCGCTACCCCCGCACCCGCGAGCAGGCCAACGCCGAGATCATCGACTGCGTCGAGGGCTCCATCGACCACGTCAGGAGGGCCGTCGCCGCCGCGGACCGGCTGGTCGACGCGAACGGGCGCGTCATCGCCACCCAGACCTCCATCTCCCCGGCTTGCTCGTGGAACGACCGACCGGGACGGGCGAAGTGCGAGGTGCTGGAGGACCTGGGCCGCGGCTGGCATCAGATCGAGGACTTCTACGCCCACAGCAACTGGGTCGACCAGGCCGGCCCGGGAGCCATCGGCGTCAAGAACCCCCCCGGCCTGGGGCGCACCGACCTGCCCGTGTTCTTCTCCATCGGTCGTTACAGCTCCATGAGCAGGGCGGACTGGGTCAAGGACGCCACTGGCCACATCCCTCACGACCTGGCGACGGGCTGCTATCCGGACCGCGACCACAGCGGGACGGTTTCCAACTGCACGGGTCGCGTCACTCATGACGGGGTCCTGAACAAGGACACGAAGGACAGTCCGCGCTCGGTCGTCGCCCACAACTTCGACCACGCCTACGACCTCGCCGTCAAGGACATCGCACGCCAGTGGAAGGACTTCGAGGACGAGCTTCAGCTCAGGTATCCGAACAACGGCCGGGCAAAGGCGATGATCTGCGCCATCACCCATGACCACCCGGACAAGACCTGCTCCTGACACACCACCGCGGCGCCGGCCAGGCCGGCCCGAACGGCCCGACCACACCCGCCGGTGGCACCAGAAGACCGGCGGACCCGATGTCCCGCATTCCGCAACGGGAGGAAGGCCCCGCGTGTCCCTTCGACGCACGGCCTTGAGGATCGCCGCCGCGGCGGCGGCCGTATCGGCGATCGCCCTGCCCGCCTCCGCCCACGCCACCGGCCTGTCGACGGCCGGACCGGCACACGCGACGGCGGCGGACCGGGCCGGCTTCGTCATGGGCAAGGCCCAGTTCGACCGGATGTTCCCGAACAGGGACCGGTTCTACACCTACGACGCACTGGTCGGCGCGATGAGCGCCTACCCCGGCACCAACCTGACCTGCTGAGCGGAACGGAGAAGTCATGCGCGGATTCCTGACCAGGCTGTTCGTCGCGGCGGCCGCCACCGCACTGACCGTGGTACTGCCGAACGCGGGCGCGGCGATGGGCGCGACCGTCACGGGTGCAACCGTCACGGGTGCGGGCGCGGCGACGGGCGCGACCGTCACGGGTGCGGCGGCGCCGACCCGCACCGCGCCGGTTGCGGCCGCCGCGGTCAACCACACGGTGACGTTCGTGAACCACTCGTCGCAGAAGCTGTGGATCGGAAGCGGCGTCAACGCCGACGGGTCGAAGCAGTTCACCCGGCTGCCGGTCCTGGCTCCCGGCCAGTCGGCGACGGTGACGATCCCCGAGACGGCCGCCCCGTTCCACTGGCGTGGGAAGTTCTTCGCACGCCAGGGATGCGGCGGGGCCCTTGGCAGCACCTTCCACTGCCGGGTGGCCGACTGCGGCCCGGCCGCCGACCACTGCACGACGGGCGAACAACCCGCCAGCCTCGCGGAGTTCAACTTCGACGCCAAGGACGGCGCCGCCCCCTGGTACGACGTGAGCTACGTGAACGCGTTCTCGCTGCCGATCACGATCACTCCGGTGAACGCCACGATCCCGGCCAGCGGGGGCTGCGACACGCGGGGCTGCGCGGCGAACCTGCTGCCCTACTGCCCGCCCGCCGACCTGACGCGCGGGCCGGACGGCAAGCCGATGCTGTGCACCAACCCCAGCCGGGACACCCCCAGCAGCTACAGCCGCGCGCTCAGCGCGAAGTGTCCCAAGGCCTACACGTGGTCCAAGCAGGACCAGGTGCCGGGCAACAAGGTGATGCAGCAGTGCAGCCGCTGCAGCGGCTTCACCGTCACCTTCGGCCCCACCGCGTGAGCCACCCGCCCCGGACCCCGGCCCCCGGACTCCAGGACCGCCGCGGCCCCCGTCACGACCGCGTGACCGAAGAGAGGAACGCCTTGCCACGTCGAATGCGCCTGTTCACCGCCCTGCTCGCGGTGCTCACCTGCCTCACCGTCGGCAGTGCGGCCGACGCGACCGCCGCCCCGGCGAAGAAGAAGGGCGTGAGCGCCTGGAACTTCACCGACGTCACCAAGGCGCTGGCCGACTCCAGGGCCGGCTGGTTCTACACCTGGGCCTCGGACCGCCAGCAGATCAAGCCGCCGGCCGGCGTCGAGTTCGTCCCCATGATCTGGGGTGCGGGCTCGGTGACCGACGCACAACTGCGAACGGCCAGGCAGGAGGGCACGACCCTGCTCGGCTTCAACGAACCCGACCTGTCGGCGCAGGCCAACATGAGCGTGGCCAGGGCCCTCGACCTGTGGCCCCGGCTCCAGTCGACCGGGATGCGTCTGGGGGCACCCGCGGTGGCGGGCGGCGGCGACGTCGCGGGCGGCTGGCTCGACCAGTTCATGAAGGGCGCCGCCGCCCGTCACGACAAGGTCGACTTCATCCCCCTGCACTGGTACGGCTCGGACTTCCGCGCCGACGCCGCGACCGGTCAACTGCGCAACTACCTCCAGGCCGTGTACAACCGCTACAAGAAGCCGATCTGGCTCACCGAGTACGCCCTGATCGACTTCTCCAGCGGCACCCCGAAGTATCCGACACCGGAACAGCAGGCCGCGTTCGTGACGAAGTCGACCGCCATGCTCCAGGGACTTCCCTTCGCCGAGCGCTACGCGTGGTTCACCCTCTCCGCGGACCGTGGCGGCACCGGTCTCTACAACCGGGCGACCCCCAACCGGGTGGGTACGGCCTACCGCGCGGCCGGCTGAGCACACACCCCGCCCCCGTCCACGCACGGGACCGATCGACCACGACGCCCGGACCGGCGCAGAACCGGGGGTCGGCGAGCCCGGCGGGTGGACCGACGTGTCCACCCGCCGGGCGACGGCTCGTGGCCGTCGGCTCAGCTCGTGGCCGATCGGCTCGGCTCGTCGGCCGCCCCCGCGCCGGTCCAAGGGATTCCTCAGGTGGTCACCGCTCGCGAGCGCGCTGCTCGTCACGGCCGGTACGGGGTCGCCGCCAGGACCGCCCCGTCGGCGCTGGGCGGCAGCGGCGGCAGCGGCGGCAGCGGCGGCAGCGGCGGCAGCGGCCAGGACGGATCCGGTGCCCAGGCCGGCCGGCCGCCGGCGAACGGACCGGTGCGGTCTTCCCGCATGCCGATCGCCCGGCGTCGGGCCCGCCCGACCTGACGGCCCGCGCAGTCGTCGACCACACCGAGGCGGCGCGGCTGGGCGTACCCCCCGGTCTCCTTCCAGCGGTGCCCCGACAGGTCGGAGGCGGTGGCCAGGCGGCCGGACGGCGGCAACGGTGGCGGCGTCCGGCCCCCGGGCCTCGTTCCCCGGCTCCGTCACGCGGGGCCCGCCGGCGGTCAGCCCCCGGCGCAGCCGCCGTTGCGGCAGTCGCGCCAGGGGCCCCAGGCACCGCCCGGGGCCTGCTCGGAGATCTCGGCGGACAATGAGCTTGTTCTTTTTCTTCCACCCTCGAACGGCGTCTCGAACGGGGTCGCTCGCTTGGGGATTCGCCGGACATGAAGGCGGCCTTCGTCTGATCCTGTGCTCCGACCAAGGTGCACGTGACCACGACGAAGGCCGCGAGGGTGAGTCTGCTGCCTGATGCTGTGCGGCGGGAAGCGTTCGCGGAAGCGTCACGCTTCCGGGGAGAGTTCTACGAGTGTCTGACCGCCCGGCGTGACGAGTTGTTCGAACTCGCCGACGCGGTGCTGTGTGCGGACGGTGCGGTGAAGTCCCGGTGGACCTGACACTGCTGCCCGAGCACCGGCGTGGGCACGGAGCGATGTACGGCGGCCTGAACCAAGGCCGGATCGACGTCGTCCGGCTGCGGACGGTGCTGGCCAGGCTGTCGCTGCCGCGCTTCGACGGCGGGCGCCTGGTCCTGGCGGTCGATGTGTCGCCGTGGCTTCGTTCGGACGCGCCGTGCTCGGCGGAGCGGCTGTTCTGCCACGTCTACGGCCGGGCGAAGACGGCTTCGCAGTTCATTCCGGGCTGGCCCTACTCCTTCGTGGCCGCGCTGGAGCCGGGGGCCACGTCCTGGACCGCGATTCTGGACGCGGTCCGGCTCGGTCCGGCGGACGACGCGACCGCGGTCACCGCCGCCCAGTTGCGGGGTGTCGTGGAGCGACTCATCACCGCGGGCCAGTGGCAGGCCGGAGACCCGCACATCGTGACCGTCAGCGACGCCCGCTACGACGTCACCCGCCTGGCCTGGGTCCTGCGTGATCTGCCGGTCGAGTCGGTGGGCCGGGGCCGCTCCGACCGCGTGATGCGCCTGCCGAAACCACCGAGGATGCACGGCGTCAACGGCCGACCGCCCAAGCACGGCCCGGAATTCCGCTTCGCCAAACCGGAGACCTGGCCCGAGCCCGCGATCACCACAGTCACCGACACCATCAACTACGGCAAGGCCGAGACCCAGGTGTGGGACCGGGTCCGCCCCCGGCTCACCCACCGCTCCTCCTGGCTCGACCACGACGGTGAACTACCTCTGGTAGAGGGAGCGTTGATCCGGGTAAAGGTCGAACACCTGTCGAAGGAACGAGAGGCCCCGCCGGTGTGGCTGTGGTCCTCCGAGACCGGCGCCACACCGGATGACGTGGACCGCTTCTGGCAGGCATTTCTCCGCCGCTTTGACCTGGAGCACACCTTCCGCTTCGCGAAGCAGACCCTCGGCTGGACCACCCCGAAACTCCGTACTCCCGAGGCCGCGGACCGCTGGACCTGGATCCTGATCGTCACTCACACCCAGCTCCGCCTCGCCCGCCCCCTCGCCGCGGACCTGCGCCGACCCTGGGAGAAGCCGGCCGCCTCCGAACGGCTCACCCCGGCCCGGGTCCGCCGGGGATTCAGGAACATCCGCCCCCACCTCATCTGCCCGACCCGTATTCCCAAACCCAGAGGCACGCGTCCCGGACGGTCACCAGGCGCCAAGAACAAACACCGCGCACCCCGCTACGACGTTGGCAAGACCGTCAAACGCCCGGAGACCCTCAAGGCCATCGGCAAACCCGGACGATCTTGGTAGATAAAGAACAAGCTCAGGGCCCACCGGCCCCTTGCCCACGTGCCCCGTCCCTCGGCACGGCGACGCCTGGCTGAAGGGCGCGCTCGGCATCGCCGTCGCCACAGCCGTCCGAGGCACAGGCACCTACCTTGCCGCCTGGTATCGACATCTGGTCGCCCACCGAGGCAAGAACGGGGTCCTCGTCGCCGTCGGCCACTCGATCCTCATCGCCACCTGACACGCCCTCGCCGACATGCCCTACCGTGACCTCGGCCCCGACCACTTCACCAACCCCCTCGGCAAGATCCGCCAGACCCGGCGCCTGGTCTCCCAACTCGCTGCCCTCGGATACGAGGTCTCCATCGAACCGCGCACGGCGACGACCACCTGAGCTACCACCCCGCCACAGCCGAGCACAGGAATTCTCAAGAGAGCCACACGCGGTGAACCGCGCGCTCCCGCAACAGCAAACGTCGGTCTCCGAAACCAGTCTCGGAGACCGACGTCACCTACCGCAGTCGATCAGTCACTTTCGCCGACACTATCGTCGGCTCGCCGGGTCGTTTGAGGACCAACCCTACGAGGGCTTGCTGAAGACGAACTTCTTGGGGCGATCGACGGAGATCGGGACGTACATCCCGCCTCCGGCGTCCTTACCCGCGACACGCAGCCAGGCACCCTGCTTGGAACCAGCCGTCTCACCCAGACTGAGCTTGATGTCCTGGTCCTCTCCGCCGTCCTTCTTCTCCAGCGTCCACGTCCCGTTCCCGGTGAAGAATTCGACGGGGGTCTCGTCGTCGGACGCGAAGGAGGTGGGGAAGTTCGCCGTTGCCAGCGTGCCATCCGCACGCAACGTCAGTTCCGCCCCCTGGCGGCCGTGCCAGGTGCCGACGAGATCGCTCTCCTTCGCCGAACCGCCGGATGGGGCGGTGGTCGTGAGGATCCAGACGACCAGGGCCACGATGGCGCACGGCACAGAAATCAGGGCGATTGATTTTCTTTTCATCGAGCACTCAGCGTCTCGGACCAGGTCGCGTTCTGCGTCTTCGTCGACATGGGACCGCCAACCCAGTCCGCAAACGAGTTGATCGGCCCACCGACCCACGAGTCCCACGCATCACGTAGGAACGGCGGGTGTACGAGCGAGTTGAACGTCGTGTCGTTCTTCACGTGGATCTCCACCTCCACCCTTCCTCCTTGATCATCCCTGGAAAGGATCTTGAAATCATAATTATATGATCCCACGAAAATGGACGTCGAGCTGCCGTACTTCCCGTCGGTCATGGTCTTGTCGATCCAGGCGGTGAGCCCAAACGTCTGCAATGAGGCCGCATCGCTCAGGAGTCGGCCGACGCCCTCCTTGCCCAGAACCGAGTAGCCGCCCTTACCGCTCTGGTTTCCTTCCTTGATCGATTTAAGGATTTCCTGGCGGACGACATCCATGGAGTGGTCCTTACGGAGCTGCTCGGTGAACTCGTCTCCAGCCGTGTAGTTGACCGTCTTGTCGCCCGCCCCGAAAAGCCACTGGAAGCCCAGCTTAAGCGCGCCCGGCTTGGAACCCTTTCCCGCCGACTCCACCTGCGCCCGTGCCAGCACCTCCCGCATCCACTGGAACTGCATCCGGGTCTCCTCGTCGACCTGCGCCTCCTGACCCCTGCGCTTCTCGTCCTCCGCGAGACGCAGGAGGTCCTCGGCGCGCTGCTTGGCGATGTGGATGGCGAAAGCCTCCCTCTGAGCCACAGCCGCAGCTGCCGAGTCCTTACCTGCGGCCTCGGCCGAGCCCCGCGCCCTGCCCGCCGCAGCATAGGCGGAGGACGCCGAGGCCTTGGCGTACGCGGTCGAGACCCGAGCCTGCGACGCGGAGTAGGACGCCTTGTCGGCATCCCGTCGAGCGGCAGTCACCGCCGTAGCAGCGGTCTTAGCGGCGCGAGCAGCCTGGCCCGCAGAGTCTTCGGCGCTCTTGGCCGCCCCCTGGGCCTGCTTCGTGTACTCGCCCGCCTTCTGCGCGGAGGCCTTGGCCTGAGCGGCGTACAGGTCGGCCTTCGCCGAGGCGTCGTCGGCCCGGGCTGCGGCTTCGAGAGCGGTGGCGGCGTCCTGCTGCGCGGTGGCCGCGATGCCGGCCGCCCCTGCGATCAAGCGGTCCACCTGGGCCGCGTGAGTCGCGGCAAGCTTGTCCTTACGTTCCGCCATGTACTGGCCAGAGCCGATGAACTCGTGCAGCAGTACGGCCGGCCCCTCAAGAGCGGCCTTGGCCCCCTGCTTCACCTCGGGCCCCCCACTGCTGGTCAGCTGGGCGGCTCGCACGCGCTCGTCGAGCTCGCGTGCGCTGTACTGGCCTGTGCCCAGGAACTCGCGGAGCTTGTCGGGGGAACCGTCCTGCAACGCCGTCTTGGAGGCCTCCTGCACAGCCGGGCCACCCACGCTCTTCACCTGGAGCGTCCTGAGCGTGTACTCGCCCAGTGCCGCCTGGTACTGCCCTGTGCGCAGGAAGTCCGAGATGGTGTTGACGTCACCGCTGAGGGCCTTCTGCGCGGCCTCGCGGACCGCGTCGGAAAGACCGTCGGATGCGACGTAGTCGACTCGGGCGTACTGGTCCTGCTCAACGGCCTTCTGACGTCCGTTCACCACGTACTCGCGCACCGCCTGGTCGGAGCCGCCCAGGGCGGCCTCGGCGGCCGTCTGGCTCCACGGCCCCTGTGTCTTCAACGCGGACAGGGCCACCTTGCGCCCCGTCAACACGGTCTGCTGCGGATCTGCACCGGGGGCTGAGGCGTCTGCGGCCAGTTTGGCCACCTGGGCCTCTTCGTCCTTCGCCTCCCGCGTTACACGCTCCTGCTCGGCCCTGCTCTCGTCCTCCGCGCTCTTGAACTCCCTGGCCTGTTCTATCGCCATCGTCGCACGGGTCTTGCGTTCCTCCTCCTCCGTCCTGCGCGCCAGATCCCGAGTTGCCCCCGCCTTGTCCACTGCGGCGCTGGCGGTGTCGGCTGCCTCCTTCGCGGCGGCGGCGTGCACCTTGGACTGGGCCGCCGCCGTCGAGGCGTCGCCCGCGTTCTTCGCGGCGCTCTCTGCCGCATCGGCGGCCTTCCTGGCGTGTTCTGCGGCGGATACAGCCTGCGCACGGGCCTCGTTCGCGGCGCGCGCCGATTCGCCTGCGAGAGCGGATGCCGCGTTAGCCGCGCGGGTCGCCTCACCGGCTTGGCGCCTGGCCTGCTCCGCTGCCGCGTTGGCCTTCGCCGAACTCGCCCCGGCGGACTGCGCAAGGCTGCCGGCCCGAGAGGCGGAATCGGCCGCGGCGTTGGCGTTGGCACCAGCACTGGCCGCGGCCTGCGCCGCGCGCCCGGCTTGCTCGGCAGCCGCTCCAGCCGATTCAGCCGCCTTCGCAGCCTCGTCTGCCCCTGCAGCGGCATTGCGGGCGTCTTCCGCCGCCTTACGCGCGGCGGAGGCGTTGGAGGCGTCCCTGGCCGCGCCCGCCGCAGCGCCACGGGCCCGTGTTGCAGCCTGCGCCGCTCCAGAGGCCGCCGCCGCCGCCTGCGAAGCAGCGTTCGCCGCGACCCGGGCCGAAGCACTCGCCGCGCGGGCGGCACCTATAGCTTGCTGCGCGGCCCGCGTGGCACCGCCGGCGGCCTCCGCCGCGAGCCCAGCCGCACCTGCCGCACGCCCGGCGTCCGTACGGGCCGCCTCTGTTTCCTGCGCGGCCGTCTGCGCCACCTCCTTGGCCAGCTGAGAAGCGTCCACCGCGCGGTCGGAGGCCTCCTTGGCTGCGTCCTTCTCCCGCTTGGCCTGGTCTCCCGCTTCTTTCGCCTGTTGTGCCAACTGCTCGACCGTCGACCGTTCCTGATCTCTGGCGCGAGCCACATGCTGGCCCACCTCAAGGAACTCACGGATGTCATCGGGAGAGCCGCTGACGGCAAGCTTGGCCGCCTGCCTGGTCGCCGGACCCGCCGTACTGAGGATCTGCATGGCCCGAACCCGCTCGTCCAGCTCCCGTGATGCATACTGGCCGGCACGCAGGAACTCACGCACGTCGTCGATCGACCCGGCGAGGGCGGTCTTGCCCGCGTCACGGACCGCTGGACCGCCGGTGCTGACGATCTGGCCCGCCCTGATCCGCTGGTCCAGCTCCAGCGGCTTCTCCCAACCGTCCTTCACGAAGCTGCGCAGCTCCTGCGGGGAGCCTCCCAATGCCTTCTTCGCCGTCTCCCGGACGTTGCCACCGCCTATGGAGAGGATCCGCATCACCTCAAGCCGGTCGTCCAGCGCTCCGGCCGACTCCCTCCCGCTGTCCAGGAAGCGCCTGACATCCGCGTCACTTCCGGTGAGGGCGGCCTCCGCCGCTGCCTTCACGGAGGTTCCCCCCTCCTTCCAGAACTCGACCGCACGCCCCCGGTCGGTCACCGTAGCGGCGCTCTCGGCCTCCCCGCCGTCCTGCGTCGCCGCCGCTGCGGGACTCGTCCCCATGATCCCCGCTGCCAACGTCAGCGGCACCAGCCGCGCACACGCAGAACGCATTCCACGCGGCCAGATCTCCCTCACACTTTTAGAGCGGCCTTCATTCTTCATAAACTGACTCTCTCTCAGGAATTGAAACTCCCCCACCCGATCAGGTCACCACGCCGAGCATGCCGGGAGAAGGCAGGCGGCGGCGCAGGCCGAACACGAAGGCGCCACGGGACGCCATCCGGCTTTGCATGATTAATCAAGCAGGTGCCATCCAATCAAAAACACCCTCATGCCATGATCATTTTCAGGCGGCACCTCCCCTCATCCCGGGGCGTCAACAGGGCTTGATGGGGTGTTTTCTCATGGCGACAGATTCTATACACATGATTTAATATCTCTTTACGCACGGCGTCTGATCCTCCGTGCACCAATCAGAGAGGGAACCGTGATATCTCGTACACGCGCTGCACTGGTCGCCGGCTTCAGCACTGCCGCGGTGGCTCTCGGAGCCACCGCCCTCGCCACGGCCGCTGGAACCACTTCCCCGGCCCCGAGCACCACTCCCCCGCCAGCGGTGGAGGACTTCTCCTACCCGGGGGCGGGCCGGGTCCTCAAGGACAAGGGCCTCAAGCTGATCTCCGGCGACGGGCACATCATGCTGGCCGAGTGCAGCAGCCAATGGAGCATCAAGGTCCAGGCAAGCAAGAACAACAGCTTCACCGAGTACTGCTTCAACGTCTCCGGTGGAACCGGCTACCTGGCACTGGAGGTGCCCGGCACCTTCGGCCTCTGGAACGACGACCACAACCTGCGCGCCACTCTCACCAGTGACGGGAAGACCAAGACCATCGATGTGGCCAAGGACGACGTGACGACCGTCGGCGAAGCCGACATCCCCTCCGGAGGCAAGAAGGCAACCCTCGTCGAGCTGCGCGTCACCGGCTGAGCAACCGCAGCCAGCCCGCGCACCGCCTTCTTCTCCGTACCATCCAAGGACTGAACTCTTGTCTGGCATCACTGCGCGCGCCTCATGGAAGGCCACGCTCCTCACCACCGCCGTCACCGCCGGCGTGCTCACCACGCTCTCCGCCAGCCCGGCCGGCGCCGTTCCTGGCGATCCGGCCGCAGGCGGCTCCTACGCCTACACCGCCCGCCTGGCGATCGGCGACAACGTGCGCGCCTGCACAGGCGCACTGGTCGACCGGTACTGGGTGATCACCGCCGCCTCCTGCTTCGCCGACGACCCCGCCCAACCGCAGGCCCTGCCCGCGGGTGCCCCCAAGTGGAAGACCACCGCGACCGTCGGCGACAAGACGGTCGACCTGGCAGAACTCGTAACCCGTCAGGACCGCGACCTCGTCATGGCCCGCCTCGCCACCCCCGTCACCGGCGTCGCGACGCTCCCCGTCGCGACCACCGCACCGACCGCCGGCGAGAACCTGCGCGTTCCCGGCTACGGCCGCACCAAGGACGAGTGGATACCGAACAAGCTCCACTCGGGGGCCTTCACCCTCGACACCGTCGCCGCGACCGCCATCGCCACCACCGGTACCGGCGGCGCCGCGATCTGCAAGGGCGACACCGGCGCCCCCGCGATCCGGGAGAAGAACGGCAAGGCCGAACTCGTCGCGGTGGCCTCCCGCTCCTGGCAGGGCGGCTGCCTCGGCGAGACCGAGACCCGCACCGGCGCCTCCTCCAGCCGCGTCGACGACCTAGGCGCCTGGGTCCAGCAGACTCGCTCGCTGACACCGGACAACCGTACGACCACGGTCTACGAGCCGGCCGCGCAGACGTCCGAGGTCTTCCGGCTCGGGACCGACCGGCAGATCTATGGATCGTCCTTCAAGACCGGCAGCGCGGGCTGGAGTGCGTGGCAGTTGCTGGCCCCCCGCGAGTTCGTCAGCGGCCCCACCGCCGTCTACCACGCCGACAAGAACACCACCGAGGTCTTCGCGATCGGCACCGACCGGCAGGTCTACCACTCCTGGCACAACCCCGGTTCGAGCACCTGGGCCGACTGGCAGCTCCTCGCGCCTGGCAAGGTCACCGGACCGCTCCAGGCCGTCTACCACGCCGACAAGAACACCATCGAGGTCATCGCCCTCGGAGACGACCAGCAGGTCTACCACTCCTGGTACACCACCGGCGCGACCTCCTGGAGCACGTGGACCCTCGTGGCCCCCGGCAAGTTCACCACGGTGAACGCCAACTACATCGGCGACCGCCGCACCAACCAGATCTACGCCATCGGCGACGACGGGCAGATCTACCAGTCCTACTACACCACCGGCACCACCGGCTGGACCCCGTGGCAGCTCCTCGCCCCCGGCCGGTACACCGCGCTCAGCAGCGTCTACCACGCCGACAAAGAGACCATCGAGGTCGCCGCACTCGGCGAGGACCGCAAGATCTATCACTCCTGGTACAGCGACGCCACCTGGACCTGGAGCAACTTCCAGCTCGTCGCCCCCGGCACCTTCACGGCGCTGAGCACCGCGTATCAGGCCGACAAGAACACCATCGAGATCGTCGCACTCGACGACAGCCGACAGATCCAGCACTCCTGGTACACGACCGGCGCAACCTCCTGGAGCACATGGACCCTCGTGGCCCCCGGCAAGTTCGCCACCGCTCCCAGCACCCTCTACCACGCCGACAAGAACACCATCGAGACCGTCGCCGTCGGTGACGACCAGCAGGTCTACCACGCCTGGTACACCACCGGAACCACCGGCTGGAGCCCGTGGACCAAGCTCCCCTAGTGCTGGATTCCTTAAAGGAGGTATACAAATTGGCGTCGGAGTAGGCGGGTTGGTGGGGGGTCTCTGCCCCAGATCCAGGGCTTGGCGCGTGCGTTGAGCTGGGCGGTTGCGAGGCGGGTGGCCTTGTCGATCTCGTCGGGGTCGGCGAACGACTGGTCGGCGAGTGCGGCCTTGCGAAAGATGCGCCACCAGCCTTCCTGGAGGTTGAGCCAACAGGCGCCGACCCGGATGAAGACGTGCTTGCGGGGGTGGTCCTCGAGCCAGGTCCTGGTGAAGATGCTGTTGTGGGAGGACGCGGTCATGGTGACCTGCTGCCCGTCGGTGACGCGCAGGCCCAGGTCTTCTCCGGTCCGCGGTGAGGTCGACGGCCCCTCATCCACCTCTCACGTGTTGGGAATCTCGTTCATGTCTCGTGCCACCGCCGTGTCCCGCGCCTGGCGGGCGGGCGTATTGATAGCGACAGTGGCCGTCGGCACGCTGACCATCTTCTCCGCTCCTCCGGCCGGCGCCGTGGTCGGCGATCCCGCCGCAGACGGCTCCTACGCCTACACCACCCGCCTGGCGATCGGTGACAGCCGCGCCTGCACCGGCGCGCTGGTCGACCGGTAGTGGGTGATCACCGCCGCCTCCTGCTTCGCCGACGACCCCGCCCAACCGCAGGCCCTCCCCGCGGGCGCCCCGAAGTGGAACACCACCGCCACCATCGGCCGCGCCGACCTCACCACGGACGCCAGCAAGACCGTCGACATCGCCGAGCCGGTGCCGCGCCCGGGCCGCGACCTCGTCATGGCCCGCCTCGCCACCCCTGTCGACGGCATCACCCCGCAGCAGGTCGCGGCGACGATCGGCGACACCACGCGCCTGTTCGCCATCGGCAGCGCCGACAACATCTGGACCTCCGACAGGAAGGCGACGGCAGCTGGACCACCTTCTACCCCGTTACCAGCAGCGCCATCCGGAGCATCGCCGCCACCACCGGCTGAATCGACCCCGCGCAGGGTTCCCCCACGGGGTCATCGGCAGGAGGTCGGCCGCCCTGCGGTCTCCCACGCACTCACCCGAAGGATCAACCCCATGTCCCGTAAGACTCCGTCCCGTTCCCGGAAGCTCGGTGTGCTGGTCGCAGCCGCGACCGCCGGTACGCTCAGCACCTTTGCCCCCGCCGGCGCCGTTCCTGGCGATCCGGCCGCAGGCGGCTCCTACGCCTACACTGCCCGCCTGGCGATCGGCGACAACGTGCGCGTCTGCACCGGCGCGCTGGTCGACCGGTACTGGGTGATCACCGCCGCGTCCTGCTTCGCCGACGACCCCGCGCAGCCGCAGGCCCTGGCCGCGGGCGCCCCCAAGTGGAAGACCACCGCGACCGTCGGTGACAAGACGGTGGACGTGGCCGAACTCGTGACCCGTCAGGACCGCGACCTGGTCATGGCGCGCCTTGCCACCCCTGTCACCGGCGTCGCGACGCTGCCCGTCGCGACCACCGCACCGACCGCCGGCGAGAACCTGCGCGTTCCCGGCTACGGGCGCACCAAGGACGAGTGGATACCGAACAAGCTCCACTCGGGGGCCTTCACCCTCGACACCGTCGCCGCGACCGCCATCGCCACCACCGGTACCGGCGGCGCCGCGATCTGCAAGGGCGACACCGGCGCCCCCGCGATCCGGGAGAAGAACGGCAAGGCCGAACTCGTCGCGGTGGCCTCCCGCTCCTGGCAGGGCGGCTGCCTCGGCGAGACCGAGACCCGCACCGGCGCCTCCTCCAGCCGCGTCGACGACCTCGCCGGCTGGGTCCAGCAGACCGTCTCCACGTGGGGTACCAAGGTCGACTACTCCTCCGCGGTCGTCAACTCCGTGTACAACCCGGACACCAAGACCGCCGAGATCTTCGCCCTGGGCACCGACGGCGTCCTCGCCCACGCTTCCAACTCCGAGGGCAAGGGCTGGACCAGCGGCTGGGAGGCCCTGGGGGACTGGCAGTTCACGGGCATCCCCGCCACGATCTACAACCCCGCCACCAAGGCCACCGAACTGTTCGCCATCCGCAAGACCGGCGAACTCGGCCACAACTACTGGGACCCGGCCACCAAGAAGTGGGCCGGATGGAGCGTCATTCCCAGCGCCCTCAAGCTCAAGGCCAACCCGGTCGCCGTGTTCAACCCCTCGAACCAGACCGCCGAGGTGTTCACCCTGGACACGAACGGCTACATGACCCACACCTACAGCACCAACGGCGCCCGCTGGGACGACGTCCGGGGCCTGGGAACCTGGCAGTTCACCGGCACCCCCACCACCCTCTACAACCCCGCCACCGACGCCGTCGAACTCTTCGCCACCAGCAGCCGCAACGAACTCGGCCACCTCTACTGGGACAGCAAGGCCAGGACCTGGAGCGACTGGGGCACCATCGGCGGCCAGGCCGTGACCGGCAGCCCCACCGCCGTCGTGAACCCGGCCAACAACAGCGCCGAGGTCTTCATCACCACCACCAACAACACGATGGCCCACAGCTACAGCCTCAACGGCGCCCGCTGGTCCGACATCACCACCATGGGCGGCTGGCAGTTCAACGGCACCCCCACCGCCGTCTACAACCCCGCCTCCAACTCCGTCGAACTCTTCGCCGTCCGCAACACCGGCGAACTCGGCCACAACTACTGGGACAACAAGACCAAGACCTGGGCCGACTGGAGCACCGTCAGCGACTGGAAGTTCTCCGGCACTCCCTCCGCCACCTACAACGCCTACACCAACACCCTCGAACTCTTCGCCACCGGCACCAACGGCACCATGTCCCGCGCCACCTACCAGAACAACAACTGGCTCGCCTGGGAAACCATGCCCGGCTGGACCTTCGCCACCACCGGCTGACCCCAACCCACCACACCAGCCGACCAGGCCGCGACAGCACAGTGCGCCCGCACAGGCAGCCCCACTGCGGGCGCACCCCCCTCTGACAGCGGCCAGGCATGGCGCGGGCGGGACCTGACGACCATCCGGTCCCGCCCGCGCCCGTCTCCCCCACACGCCGCAGGCAGCAGCCAGACATGAGAGGAAGAAAGACCCGCCGAACACGAACAGGCGTCCAATCGGTTCATGGCACAGCGCAGCGAGTCAGCCTGCTGGTGTGCGCCCGCCCGCCCTCGGCTACCGGCTGCCAGGCACCCGGCGAAGTACGTTACGCAGCATTTGGACCACGCCGTCGGTGATCTCGGTACGGCGCTGCTCCGCCAGGGCGAGCAGTTCGGCGGCTTGTGCGGGGCTGGTGTCAAGGGACGGGACCGGGCGGGTGTGCCAGGGGCGCATGGCCAGGGTGCGGATCTGTGTGGTGGCGTCGGCGTGGCCTGGGCGGCGAGTCGGGGGTGGGGATCGCCGCTCAGGACGAGGGCGGCGCGCAGTGCGGTGGGGCGGTCGTGCCGGTTCAGCAGCCGGTAGCCGGCCCGTCGGACCGCCGGCCGCTGCGGGTCGGTGAGCATGTCCCACAGCAGGTCGGCGGGCAACTGGGCGGCACTGGGGGCGAGGGCGGCGGCGGCCTCCTTGACCACAGCGGTGGAGCCGTCCCGCAGCAGCACCATGGCCTGGGGCACGGGCACCGCGTCGAGGTTCCGCAGGGCGCGCAGCGCGTGGACGCGGACCTGAGGGGCTGGGTTGTCCAGCAGGGCGGTGAGCAGTGGGCCGTCGGCCTGGGTGCCGGTCTCGGCGAGCCCGCCGATCGCCCCGACCTGAGGTTCGGCGGCCTGTACTGCCGCACGGTAGTACGCCAGTGAATCCGCACCGGTGCGGCGGGCCGCCTCCCGCGCCAGGGCCCGGACCAGAGCGGACGGGTCGTCGAGGAACGGCACCACGTCCTGGGGAGAGCCGGTGCGCATCAGCCCTGTGAGGGCGGTGGTCCGGACCTCGGTGTGGCGGTTGCGGGCCAGGCGATGGAGCAGCTCGACCTGGTCGGTCCACACCGCCTGCCGGGCGGCGGCCTCGGCAGCTCGGGCCCTGACTTGCCGGTCGGGATCGCTCTCGGCGAGGGCGGCGAGGTCACGAAGCCGCAGGCGTCGCGTGGTGGTGTCGAGGGCGAAGCGCCGCACTACCGCTTCGGGGGCCATGAGAAGCGTTTCGGACAGGGCCGTGCCCGACTCGGCGGACAGCGACGCGCGCAGTTGGCCGTGGGCGAAGGAGCCACGCTGGCGCCGGTTGACCAGCAAGGCCGTACGCACGCTCGCCACGGTGGTCAGCAGGGGGTTCTCGTGGAGCAGCACGGCCAGACCCGCGCACGCCGGCTCCCGGACCTGCCGGACCCAGTCGCTGGTCCGCAGTACCAGAAACGGCATCATCTCCGGATACGGCTGGTTCAGCATCCGCCGCACCGCACGCTCGCGGATGCGGCCATCGGCGTGCGAGGCCGCCAGGGCGAGCGCGACCGGGTCGACCTCGGTGAGCGAAGGGGCAGGGCGCGTTGAATACCACGACTCCCGTCGTATGAAGGCATCCAGGCGCAGCAGCAGCGCCGGACGCTCCGTCAGTACGCGCAGAGCCTCGATCGCGTCTCCACGGTCCCCGGCCGAACCGGCCGCCAGCAGCGCGGCGATCAGCTCCTCGAGCGCACCTCCGTCCCGAGCCCGTGCCGCGGCAACCGCCAGCCGCACACGCTCCAGAACATCCACACCAGCAGACGACGGCGAGGGCGGGACAGGCTGCTGACGACGGAGGAAGAAGTTCACCACGCCATCCTGCCGCAGCCCGCCAACCTGACGCTCCCCATATACGACGGCATCAAGAACCCCGCCCCAGAACTTCCACCCGCCGACGGCTGGACCCCAGCATCCCTGGTAGCGATCGGCGTCCGTTCTTCACCGCACCTCAGCGCGACGCTTCGCCACCGCCTGGATCTGTACGAGCACACCCTGCGGGTGCGCACCGGCGCTACCCACCCGCTCCTCGGGCTCACGATCGACGACCAGCACTCCCCTACAGAGGCCTACATCTACCTGACGCCGCCCGACGGCCAGCGCGAGCTGCTCACCCTCGCGTTGGAGGACACCCCCGAGGCGGACGTACGGGCCTTCGTCGTCCACATCCACAGCGCCGTCGCCGACACCGGCAACCGCCGCCAGGCCGAACAGAACCTGCACCAGGTCACCGCCCAGCTGAAGAACGACCTTCGCATCCCCCAGGCCCGACGCGAACTGGACACCGTCTACCACCGCTGGCAGGAACTGACCGGCCACCGTCCCAAGTGACCACCCCCTCGGCGGCAGGCTGGTCCGGAGTCCGGTCCGGTGACGGCCAAAATCCCGTCCGCGCCGTCAAGCCCCCCATCCCCGAAAGCAGCTTCAACGCGTGGGTCGGACCGACCAGGGTGAAGCCCCGGGAAGGTGTCGGGGCTGAGGCTGTTCCATACGACAAGCGGGGTGGCGGAGGTCGCACCGCGTCTTGCTGAGGTCGAGGCGGATGTGCAGGATCTCGTCGAGGCGCACATGGAGACGATGCTGGGGGTGCGGTTCCTGGCGAGCGAGTACAGCACCGGCCCTGTGCACGGCGGGCGGATCGACTCGCTGGGTCTTGACGAGAACGGTGCGCCGGTGATCGTCGAGTACAAGCGGGCGACTGACGCCGGGGTGATCCACCAGGGGCTGTTCTATCTGTCCTGGCTGATGGACCACCGGGACGAGTTCCAGCGACTGGTGCGTGACCGGCTCGGCGCCGAGGCTGCGGCCGGGGTCTTGTGGAGCGCGCCAAGGCTGATCTGTGTGGCCGGTGACTTCACCCGCTATGACGTCCACGCCGTACGCGAGCACCGCCGCAGCATCGATCTCGTACGCTACCGCTTCTACGGCGATCACCACATCGGGCTGGAAACGGTGGCCTCCGTCACCGGACACGCCGCTGCTTCCCGGATGGCCTCCCGCCTGCGCGCGGCCGGGGGCCGGAGCGAGCGTACGGCGGGCGGGGCGATGACGGAGCTGGCCGCCGCGGTCGACGAGGCGCTGCTCGGGCTCGGAGACGACATCGTTCCCGTGCAGCGCAAGCAGTACCGGGCCTATCAGCGGCTGCGGAACTTCGCCTGCCTCTGCCCGCCCCAGCAGGCCAAGCTCCTCGTCTACCTGAAGGCCGACCCGGGCACGGTTGATCTCGTCCCCGGCTTCACCCGGGACGTGACAGGACTCGGCCACCACGGAACCGGTGACCTGGAAGTCCAGCTTCGCACGGAGCGGGACTTGGAGCGGGCTCAGGATCTGTTCCGCCTCAGCTGCGCCGCGGCGTAGGAGGGCTCGATCCCGTGTGCGTGTGACGGGCTCCGCTGGGGTCTGGTGTGAAGTTGTGGGTGGGGTGGTCGTTCTGGTGCCTCTCGACGGTGTGGGCAGGGCGTGGCGGTGGAGTAATCAATGGTCCAGTGGTTCTCCGGTTTCGCGAACCGGGGAACCACGGCTATGTTCCGCCGTCATCGCCCGAGAGGGTGGTGGTCCTGGTTGGCCGGCTCAGCGGCGGAGCAGGTCGTCCGGATTGATGGCCAGGTAGGTCTCGGGTGTGGTGGCTTCCAGCGCGGCGGGGCGAGGGTGAAGCCCGGGGTGTTCCCCAGGAGGGCTTCCCAGGCTGGTCCCGGGTGCTGGAGACGGCAGCTCGGAGTCTGCGCTGGACATGGGGCCTGGCCTCAGGTCTTGTCCGTGCAGTCTCCGTGGGGTTAGCGGTCGCCCTCGTGGGGACTCTCATCTCATGTCAGCTCCCGGTAAGTTGTGATCTTGATCGGTTCCGCCAGGAGTGATTCCACCGCGGCGGCGAGGTGCTGGGAGTGCGCACTTCGGAAGTGGCGCTGGAGGTCTTCGGTGTGTCGCCACCGCTCGATGGCGATGAATTCCTCCGGGGTTTCGATGCTCTGCTGGATGGAGTAGTGCAGGCTTCCCTCCTCGTTCCGGGTGGGTTCGATGACCGCCTGGAGCAGTTGTGCGAGTTCTGCCTCCTTGCCCGCCCTGGCGACGACCCGGCCCACAACCGTTACTTCACTCATCGGCTTCGCCTCTCTCGGTGTTCCGTTTGCGTGTTGTTCCGTTCGGATGGGCGCTCTCCGCCCTTCCTGGCGGACCGGCTCTTCAGGTTCTCCGCTGTCGCCGTCCGACCGCGGGGGTGTGTCCATGGGCAGCGCCGATGGGGAGTGCGGGGAAGACCATGGACGGGTCGTCGAACAGGGAGGAGAGCCGTCGATCGGCGGTGTCGAGCAGACCGTGGTCCTGGAACGACGGTGCGAGGCGGGCGAGCGTGAGCGCGTAGAAGCCGCGTTTTCCACCGGAGACGAGGGGGTGTCGCCGCTGGTGGGTGATGCCCTCCAGACCCTGGGCGGCGAGGAGCACCGGGAGGGTGTTGCCGAGTTCGGGGTGTGCTCCGGCGAGTGTCATCAGCCGGTGCACCGCGGTTGCGAACTCCAGGAAGGCTGTGGCCGCTCTTCTGTCCGGGGCGTGTTTGGCGGCGATGGCGAGTGTCTCGCGACTGACGTCGATCGCTTCGGCGAAGAGCTGCCCGTGTGGTGCCAGCGAGGGGATCAGCCGGGCCAGGACGGATTCGGGGTCCGGCAGATGCTCCAGTACGGATCTGGCGTGGATCAGATCCCAGGAACCTGGTGGCAGAGGGCCTGCGGTGATGTCGTGTTCGATCACTTCGACCCCGGGATGTGCGATGTTCCTCAGAAATCGCGGATCGCTGTCGGTTGCCACCACTCTTCCGGTCTCTCCGGCGAGAGATGCCAGGAGACGGGCGATACTGCCCGCTCCCGCGCCGACTTCGAGGCATGACCACCCGGGTGCCGGGTTCACCCGGGTGAGGATCTCCTCGGTTCCGGGGTCGTAGACCTGCTCGATCGTGCGCAGGCGGTCGAATTCGAGATCCGCTCGGGCGGCTGAATCCAGAACGTAGGGGGCGGGTTGCGGACGGTCCGGGTCGGTCATGGTCTGCCTCTCTGGTTCCTCCGGGCCCGACGAGCGGTGCAGGGCCGCCGACGCGAGCACGAGCAGCCCAGATCAGGGTCCCGCCGGTCATCCGACATGTATGCCGAGTGAGCGAAGATGACTGGTCACCTCACTTGGAGTCTCGGTGGCCAGCGAGATGTATCCGTCCGGTCGTACGAGGAACAGGCCGTGCGGTGCGTACGCGCGGGAGGCGAACCCCGCGGGGTCCGAGACGTCGTGGCCGACGCGCACCACGCGGATCACCGCGGGACCCCGGGCGCTGACAGGCTGGATGGGCGGACTTCCGAAGGAAAGAAGGGTGAAGTGGGGTCCGCGGAAGAGGTCGAAGAGACGTACCGGGGCTCCGCCACGGTCGGTACAAGGGGCATCCGGAGCGCGGTCCCCCGCGTGGAGGGCTTCCTCGACGAGAGCGGGGCGCATCTCCGCGTTGGGTGGAATACCCCGGTATCCGAGTGCCAGATGGTGCGTGGTGCGGTCACGGCGCGCGGCCAGCTCCCTGACCCGACCCGCCCCTTGGTGGATGCGGGTGCTCACTCCAAGCACCTCCGCCGCAGCGGGCCGGCGCTCCGCCTCGTAGGAGTCCAGGAGCGAGGGTGCTGCCTGGCCGGTTGCCGCGAGCGCCAGTTTCCATCCCAGGTTGTAGGCGTCCTGGATGCTCGCGTTGATGCCCTGGCCGCCCGCCGGGGAATGAACATGCGCGGAGTCACCGGCCAGGAACACCCGGCCGACCCGGAAGTGCTCCGCCAGCGCTGCTCGTGCCCGGAAGACCGATGACCACAGCACCTTCCGCACCCGCACTCCCGTGCGGGCGGCCACCAGTTCGCGGACCCGCTCGGGAGCGGGGTCGGGGGTTCCCGTCGCGAACCGTGCGATGACCTGGAAGTAGTCCGTTCTGGCGACGGGACAGATCGCGGTCATGATGCCGACCGCGTCACCCCAGGTGTGCCAGTGCTCGCGGTCCAGTCCGGGAATATCGGCATCGGCCACGAGCAGCGGCCGGGTGTCCACGTCTTCGCGGTCGAACCTCACACCCAGGATTTTCCGTACGGTGCTGCCGCCCCCGTCTGCCCCGACCAGGTAGTCGGCCGCGATCTCCCGCGTACCTCCGTCGGTCCGGACAACCTGGGCCAGCACGCCGGCCTCGTCCTGGGAGAATCCGTCGAGCCGCGCTCCGAACTCGACACGGTGGCCCAGATTCAGCAGTCGCTCGCGAAGCAGTTCCTGGGTGCGCGACTGAGGAAGCATCAGGGGCTCGGCATAGGGCGTGGCCCCAGTGGGCTCGCCACGGGCGATGACGTCCCACTCCCTGACGATCCTTCCCTCCTCCCAGGCCACCATCGGCGGCAGCGGCGCTCCCTCCGCCTGTACTGAGTCGATGATTCCGAGGTCGTCGAAGATCTCCAGGGTGCGCGGCTGGAGACCCTTGCCCCGTGATCCCGGAAAGGGACCCGCGCCGGCGTCGATGATCCGGAAGTCGACGTGCCGACGGGCCAGTTCCACCGCCAGGACCAGTCCGGCAGGTCCTCCTCCGGCAATCAGAACAGATGTGTGGTGGCGATTACTGTCCACGGCATGTCCCCTTTCCGGTCCTCCGTCATCGTGATGCGGAGGAGGTCGCAGCCGGCTGTATGCGGTTTCCCCTTTCTGGTGGTTCAGGCAGCCAGGAGCCGTCCTTCCGCGGTGGGATCGAATGTGAGGGTGAGTGATTCGGGGCCGCGGGAGTAGAAGCCGGTCTCTTCGTAGGAGGCGTCCTCGGGGAAGCCGATGTTCTCCATGAGGGCCAGCAGCATCGTCACGACCGTCTCCAGTTCCCTGCGCGCGAATGCGGCCCCGACGCACGAGTGCATGCCCGCGCCGAACCCGAAGTGGGTAGCGGCGGCGGTGAAGGACCGTTCGGGACCGAGGTCGGTGCGCTGGAGGTCGAAGGTGTCGGGCCGTTCGAAGACACGCGGGTCGCGGTTGGCGGCGGCGAGCATGCACCAGACCATGGTCTCGGCGGGTATGGCGACGCCGGAGATCTCGACGTTCTCCGCTGTCCTGCGGGGGATCAATTGCACGGGCGGTGTGTAGCGGAGCGTCTCCGCGATGGCGTTGGTCACCAGTCCGGGATCGCCGCGGACCAGGGCCATCTGATCGGGGTGGGTGATCAGATGCCGGAACAGCAGGGCCAGTGTCTTGTCCGCCGGTTCGGTCGCGGCGAGGAGCACGTTGTGGCACAGAGCGGTGACCTCGTGCAGGCTCATCCTCCCGCTCTCGTACTCCGTGTGGCACATCAGCGAGATCACATCCTGGCCGGGGTTCTCGCGCCGTTCCTCGATGAAGGGCCGCAGATAGTCCTCCAGCCGGCGGGCGCACTGGACGCAATGCCGGTATCGCTCCTCGGTCAGAGTGACGCTCGTCACGAATTCGGCCACGCCCTGGAACCAGGAGTGCACATTCCGCCAGTTGTCCTTGGGCAGTCCAAGACTGTCCAGCGCGACCCAGATCGCCAGCTGCTGTCCGAAGTCCTTCACCAGGTCGAACCGGCCGCGCCGCAGATGGGGGCGGATGAGCTGCTCCACGTTGCGGCGGATGAGCGGGATCTGGTCTTCCAGCATCGGCCCGGTGTATCCGCGGATCATTGTCCGGTGTTTGGCGGTGTGTTCGGCGCCGGTCATCTGTGCCAGGACGCGACCGCGCATGACCGGCTCGGCCCGTTCCCGTAAGGCTTGGGTGGTGAAGATCTGGTCCTCGGTCAGAACCCGGCGAACGTCTTCGTGCCGGCTCAGGAAGTAGGCGCCGATGCCGGGTTCGTAGTGGACGGGGTCGTTCTCCCGCAGCTGGGGATACCAGGCGTACGGGTCCCGGGCGAACTTGTCGGACAGGACGCTGATGATGCGGGCAGTCGGATGCATGGTGTTCTCCTCTCATCGGGTTGGCCGTCACCAGGCCACGGGCAGACAGGCGGGACGGATGAACGTCAGATCATTTCTCCAGGGAATCTCGTGTTCATACACGGCCAGGCGCAGTTGTGGGAAGCGCTCGAACAGGGCGGGGCAGACGATGGTGAGAACCAGCCTGCTGAGGGCGTCGTCTGCCAGGGGCCCAGGATCCGTGCGAAGGTCTGTGGACCCGGCGTCCGGACGATGGATGTCGAATTTCGCCGGGGTGGGGTAGTGCTCCTCGTCCCAGGCCGCGCCGAGGGGCGAGGCGCATACCGCGTCTCGGGCCTTGATCAGGGTGCCGTGTAGTTCCAGGTCTCTGAGCGCGATATGGGTGGGGCCGAGCACCGTGCCCGGGTGGTAGCGGCGGAGTTCCCCGGCTGCCGCCCGCCACAGCACTGGATCGCGCAGGCACTCCCGTAGCGGTTTGGGGTGGAGCAGGAGAGTGAACGGTCCGGTCAGCAATGCCGAGAAGAGTGACCTCGCGCACCGGACGAGCAAGCCTGTCACCACGGTGTGCGACGGTTCAGTGTCGGCCTCCCGCTGTTCGCGGGCTTTAAAGGGCGTACCGGCGGCATTACCGCGGACGGGGCCATCCCGGAGGTGCTCTGTGAGCGAGTGCAGGACCGGGTGCCTGACAGCCGAATTTCCTGTCGGCTCTTCCTGGATCAGAAGGTTCCGCAATTCCTGGGGATCGAATGACAGCCCGAAGACATCGCGGCACACGGCGGCTGTTAGCGGCGCTGCCAGTTGTTCCAGCAGATCGGCAGGGTTGTTCCCGGTTTCCATGGCGTCTAGGACGAGACCCGTCTGTTTCACGATCGAGGCCCGGTGGGATTCCACCGCCCACGTCGCGCAATACTCGGCGCCCGGCTGCCCGGCCCGCGAGCGCGCTGCCCCGCTGATCCCGGCCGGAGGGGGAAGTGCTTCAGCGGCATCGCTCAGGCGCACGAGGTCCGGGTCGGTGAATACTCGCAGGATGTCGTCCCGGCGGGAGATCATCCACAGCCAGGATCCGCCCGGAAGCTCGACCGGGCAGACCGGCTGCCGTCGGCGTGCCCAGTGGATCACGGGCGGAGGCGTGCCCAGGGGGCCCAGCACGAAGGGAAACCTCAACGGTACTTCCGGTGTCCTCGCCGGCATCGGGAGCTGCCTGAGCTGCCTCATCACGAACCACCCGGCAGTACGGGCTCGGCCACCACGAACCCCTGTTGTGCAGCTGACCGCAGCCCGGTCGCCGGACCGGCGAGCAGGGCCGCGGCGAGCTCGATCCGCCGGTGGTAGACGAACACCGAAGAAGCCACGTCAAAGATCGACGGGCTGTCCACGATCAGCGGCAACTCTGCGATCGGATAACTGACGCAGGCGTCGATCTGCTCCTCACCGGGCTCCGTATCCGCGATGGACTGGACCGCTCCCCGGGCAACCGCCCGGCAGGCCACCCTGAGGGCGGGATCGACTCGGTATGCCGCTCTGGCCCGCTCACGCAACGCCGCGTACTCGGGTCGGCTCATCAGCTGAGTCCAGGTATGGACGCGCCTTTCCGGCGTGGACACACCGGCACGCGACAGCGCAAGCACCGCGGGATTCCTGAGCTGGTTCACAGCTCGCCGCACACGCCCCACTGCCTCCAGCGGCCTGACGCCCGCAGCGGTGAGGGTATGTGCCGCCTCGAATCCGGGAACGAGAACGTCGACCCTCGTGAAATGTCCGGCTGCCCACTGGACCAACGCCTCCACCCGGCATGGTGTGTAGTAGCCGTTGAACGGGCTCAGACCCACGACGCAGTGGTCGGAGGCATCGGCGATCCGACGGCAATTCTCGCTCTGTGGTCGAATCAGGAAATCCACGGTCACCACCGCTTACCTGCATCTGTATGCCACGTTCTCATGCCAATACCTTTCCCGGTCGCCAGGTCTGAAAGTCCGCCATGAAGTGGGCGGCCCGAAGAGAGAACGCCGTCACGCCAGAATTCACACCGAATTCTCTGCCCGAACGGCTCAGGTCATTTGGAGACGAAACCTGTCTTCTCGTCACGGCAGCCCTGCGGGCGGCGCCAATACAACTCGACGGTCGAGCCGTGCGCATCACCCGTGATCACTCCGCAGTGCGCCGACGCCTCCTCGCCGTGCTGCTACACACTACGGGATGTTATGAACATTCGATAGACCTTATTGCTGTATTAGTTTAGGCCCGGGAGGCCGCCCTCGGTGGTGGGCAGTGGAAATCGCCATTGTGTTCGTTAATGGAAATTTAGTTCGAATATACTTTCCCTCGGCTGCATTTCGAGCCCGTCGGCACGATCCTCGCCATCCACGGATCTTCCTCACCGAGGTCCGCTCGGCTCGGCGGCACCACCCGCACGTCGGCAACCGTGTGGTGATGTCGACGCCTGCGCCTGGGGCCTCGCGCCTTGGCGCCGGCCGTGCGTACTGCCCACCGCGCCTCCGATGGCCAGGCCACTTCGGCCCCGATCTCCCCGGGTTGTTCGCGGAACACACCCTCGGCGACGACATCTTCGCTATTCGTGGCGACGGCAGGCACACCGTGCCGCGCTTCCCCGAATGCCGGCCCTTGGGCCGGCTGGTACTCACCGCCTCCGGCGCTTACACCATGACCAATCACCGGCGGTTCAACCGCATCCAGCCGCCCACTGGATACCCTTTCGGCGGCGGCAGCGACAGCGTCGTCCCCACGAAGGAGCGCTTGTGGCCACTGTCGCTCCGCAACCCGTGACGATCTGCCGCTGATCACAGACGTCCACGCGTTCGGGGTCTCCCACCCCGAACGCGGGATCGCCTTACCGACTGCTCCGGCTGAGCACCGGAGAAGACGCATGCGGCTCGTGCGTGCCCTGATCGTGGCGATCGACACCGCGATCTCCCGCCGGCGGACGATCACCAGAGCACGATCAAGCCCGTGACCTGCCCGAGCACCCTGCCCCCGCACCACGCCGGCGCCCGTGACCTGTGGATTTCAGGATGGAATCAGCTCATGGGGAGTCAGTGGCGGGTGCGTCGGCCCCAGGTGGACAGGGTCAGGAGGGCGAGGTCGGTGTACTCTCCGCCTTCCAAAAGCTTCGTACAGTCCGTCAGTTCTTCGGGTGTGGTGAGACGTTCGCGGATCAGGGCTGGGCCGATTTGCTCCAGGGAGAGCCGCAGGAAGGCGTCGGCGTTGCCGTTCCTGCCCACCAGGCCCGGGGTGCAGTGGACGCCGATATCGGTCAGACCTGCCTGTGAGAGGAGTCCCGGCAGTGCGGTGCCCCATCGCTGCTCGGTGCGCATCACGTTCTCGGACAGGGTGAACACGGCGTTGAGACAGCGCTGGTAGGCGTTCCGGGTGCCGGCCGGGGGATGGACCGCCATGACCGTCTCCACGCACACCCAGCCTCCCGGTGCGGTCCAGCGCGCCATCTTGCCGAGGACTTCTGCTCGCTCCGGCAGGTGTTCCAGCAGTGCTCGGGCATGGACGAGGTCGAAGGAGGCCGCCGGAAAGTCCTCCCGGACGACATCGTGGCGTCGGACGGACAGGTTGGGCACGTCCCGGGGCAGCAGGGCGGTGCTGATGTCGGTGCCCACGACCTCCCCTGGGGCACACTGCTCGGCCAGCCAGCGCGCGACGGAGCCGGCACCGCCTCCGAGCTCAAGGCACCGCCAGCCCGGCTGGATGCCGAGACGAGTGATGACGGAGCGTGTGGTGGGGTCGAGGTACGCCTCGAGGGCACGCAGCCGCGCCTCTTCCTGGGGGATGTGGTGGTCGAGGAGCCCCGCCCCGTACTTCTGTGCTGCGAGCCCGTTGGCCATCTCGGTCACGACGAAGCCTCCGGGGTGTTCGGTGGCTGTCCCGGCCACCGTTGCCGCAGGCGCATGGAGAGGGCGTTGGGTGTGAGCGTGATTCGGCGGGCGGGGTGGACGGGCCGGCCGGGAACCGGGTCGAGCTGCCAGCGTGCGGCGATGGAGGCGAGGGCGAGTGTCGCCTCGTTGCGGGCGAAGACCTCGCCGATGCACTTGCGCGGCCCGCTCCCGAAGGGCAGCAGCGTGCCCGGCGGGGGCTTGCCCGCGCCCTGCCAGCGATCGGGGTCGAAGCTGTCAGGAGCAGGGTAGAGGTCGGCGCGGCGGTGGACCTGGTAGGCGCTGAACATCATGGTGGTGCCCGCGGGGAGACGGTGTCCGCCCAGTACGGTGTCGCTGGTGGTGTTCCGGGTGAAGAGCCATGCCGACGGATACAGGCGGAGCGTCTCGCTGACGATCCTGTCGGTCACTTCCAGCGCGGGCAGGTCGGCGTGCTGCGCGGGGCGGCCGTCGAGGACGGTGTCGACCTCGGCCTGGAGCCTGTCCTGGATGTCGGGGTGGGCGCCGATCAGGTGCCAGGCCCAGGAGAGCAGGATGGCGGTGGTGTCGATCCCGGCGAGGAGGAAGGTGAGAACCTGTTCGTGGATCTCGTCGTCGGTCAGGCCCAGCCCGCCCTCCTCCTGGGGGGCCAGCAGGGTGGACAGTAGGTCGCCCCGGTCGACGCCGTCGGCGCGGTGGTTGGCGATCAGAGTGTCGGTGAGCCGCCGGACGTGGACCCGGGCCCGGTCGAAGCGGCGGTTGCCGCGGGTGGGGAGCTTGTCGGCCATCGGCACGGGCATCATGGCCCGTCGGGCGATGCCGCGGGTGATGGCCTCGACGCTGCCGTAGAGGGCGGCGGAATCGGAGGCGTCCATGTCGGCGGCGAACATGCACCGCGCCGTGACGGCCGTGGTGAGCTGGTACATCGCCTTGGTGACGTCGAGGACCTGGCCGTTGTGCCAGGTGCTGGTAAGTGCCGTGATCTCCTGGCTCGTCATCGTCGCGTACCCGGGCAGCCGTCCGCGCTGGAAGGCCGGCTGGACGAGCCTGCGTTGTCGGCGGTGGTCGTGGGCCGGGCAGCCCAGCAGGCCGTTGCCCGCCAGCTCTCGGAACTTGTCGAAAATGGGCCCGCCCTTGTCGTAGACGCGGTCCTCGGCGAGGACCTGGTGGAGCAGGTCGGGATGGCAGACCATGTGCATGGTCTGCGGTCCCAGTTTGATCCGTACGAGATCGCCGTGTGCGGGCAGTTGCCTCACGAAGTCCAGTGGTCTGCGGGCGAGCGCGAGCGCGTGGCCCAGCACGGGCAGGGCTCCCGGAGCGGTCGCCATCGTGTAGGTGGTTGTCACGGTAGGCATGGCCTCCTGTGCTGTGGTGGATTGCGCCTCGTCTTCGTCAGTCCCGGGCGCGGGGTTCACCGTCGGACGGGTTGACCTGGCCGGGTCCGCAGACCCCGGTCCGGACGGCCGGGACAGGCGGGGCAGCCGTCCGGAGCGCGTTCACCAAGTGGGCGGGTCTGCCCGCCGGGACGGCCGCCGACGTTCACCCGCCGGTGCGGCGTCCGGAGTGCGCCACCACCAGCCGATCACGGCGGAATCAAGGGCTGATGCCTCCTCCGTCGGCCGCGGATCCGGTGCGTGCGGGCTGAGAACGAGACGCTCCCGTACCGGACCGGCATAGCGCGTGGTGACAAGGCTGAAATCCAGGTTGGCGCGCACCCATCGGCCAAGACTCTCGACGAACCGCCGGAGTTCGGCACCGACCTCCGGCGTCACCGTACGCTCGCTCAGTTCGACGAAGCGGCGCATCACCGTGTTGCGCAACACGACGGCCTCATGGAGCGACTCCGCGGTCGTTGTCTGCCGCTCCGATGCCAGCACATCCAGGAGGTTCACCTCCAAAGAGCCGCGCTGGGACTCCTTGTGATGAGAGAAGATATCGTTGTCGAGGGAGACGAGGACCGCGCACATCTCCACCAGAGCCCGGACCTCGGGCGTATCACGCAACTCCTGCGGCAAAACGTATCCGTTGGCCACGTCCAACAGCGCGATACTGCTCTGCATCGCACCGTTGCGCAGGCGCAGTAACAAGTAGTCGTCCAGCCTCTGGGGCTTCTCACCGTTTCGCCGCCGCGACCGCTCCCAGACCAGAGCGGCGAAGTAGGACCGGACGGCGTCAGCCCAGTCGCAGAACTGCGTGGGTGTCGCGCATGCAGAGATGCGTGACGCTACATCACGGAGCGCCCAGGCATAGGCGTTGTCCGGCAGGAGCCCGATGTCCCCGGTTTCGGCCACCCTGTGGAGCCGCGCCAGGAAAGCCGCCCACTCGGTGACATCCATGTCCGCGTTCTCGGCCTCGTCGCAGTAATCGTCGTCAAATGCGAAGAGCCAGGTGTGGTAATCAGCGAAAGCGGCGAGCCCTTCCTCCTTGCCGTGCGGCACAACGCCCGCCGCGAGCGCTCCTGGCCGCATCGTCGAAAACCGTTCCCGACGTTCCCGGTCGGAAGGGATTCCCTGCTTGGCAGCCCAGGCCATCGTGCTTTCATTGATTGCCAATCTGGCCGGGTTCTCAGCTCTTTCGATGGGGCAGTAGAGAGTCAGCCGACTGAAGTGTTCAGGCATTTCAACCTCGAAAAGTGATCTTTGATTGAGGAATCCGACGACGGAAAACGGTGCAACCCTGTTCGCGGGGTGCAAGGTTGATGTCCCGTGGGAGAGGAACTAAACCTGGACACTTGATGTGCTTTATCATGATTTTTAGTCATCGAGGCCCTTGGAGCCTCACGCTCAAGACCTACAGCCGGAGCAGTGGCGTACTACTCCAAGGCGAATAGCGCTGCTTCGGGGAAACCTGGTCGGCTCTGCACCACGCGCGTCTGGTTCGCCCGCCCGGGCCGTTACGGAAGAGCACCGGGAGCGGACGGGGGCGGCGGGGAGCTGATCGCCGCAGACCGGGGAGGCGGCATGGTGCCGGGTCTACGGCCGGATGAGACGGTCCTCAAGCAGCAGGTCGGCTTCACATGCCTCGGACCGAGATCATCTGGTCCACAGCCTGCTGAACCTTCGGCAGGAACGCCGCGATGGTCTCGCTGTTGGGTTCCTCGCCGAGCAGGTCCACAGCGGTCGCGCGGGTGAGGACGATGTCCGCCTGGTAGACCAGGCCTGCGGCCCACACGTCCAACTCCGCTTCGGTGCCCCCGCTGCCAGGACCGTAGTTGATGTACAGAACGGGGAACTCAGCGGAAGAGTCCAAAAGGGTACGGATGTCTGCGACGGTAACCTGCGGCGCTGGCCTGTCGACGGTCGGTCCCACGGTGTGACGCTCCTCCGGTTGGTAGTTGGGTCAGCCTATGTCCGCTGCGGCGAGCGTGACGCGCAGCAGCTTGGACGTCTTCGAGGGCATGACGGTGCTCCAGCGGGGAGAGAGGGGTGGGATCGGCCGTGCGTGGTGCTCGGCACACACCGGGCCGTGACGGCTGTCCTGCAGGAGCAGCGGTCGGTGACACCTGGTCCGGTGTGCGCCCCAGGCAGGTGCTCCCTGACGGCGGTCACCAGTCTCACCACCGGTCAGGAGCTCCGAAAGGACCTTGGGCAGGCCGGAACCGGCCAGGCCCGTTCCGGCCTGCCCGGATGTTCCGGCGCTCTCCTTCGCCGGACTCAACCCGCTGGCGGCCCCACCTCGACAGCGACACTGCCCCGGCTTCCCGCCTCCCTCGCCACAAGGGCCGGAGCCACCAACGACCTGCAGAACTCGTCTGACGCGCCTTCACCCTGAAGCTCGAACACGGCCGCGCCTCGACCGGCGGCACCGGGCGGCGGCACCGGCGGCGAGAACCCGCCTGGCCCCGACGACAAGTCCGGCGCCGCCGGCGCCAACGCCCGGAACGCCTCCGGATCCCGCGGGGGCGACAGCTACGTCCTGATCACCTGGTGACCAGTCACGAACACGCCCCTACCAGGGCCCGTCGATCCACCAGCCCCTCATGACCGGGATCTGCACCAACGGCTCTGTCCGTCATCGCCGGTGACGAAGCGTGACAGATGCCGCTGGCCGGTCATGCGCCCCTGCCCCGGCTGTGCCCCCGCGGCTACCGAGGTTGCCGAGGTTGCCGGGGAGGGGACCCTCCGAGTGGGGCGGAGTGGGGGTGCCGGGAGCGTGGCTCAGCCGAGCGTCAACGACTTGGCGTGGGTGCGCCAGGCCTCGTCCACCGAGACGGTCTCACCCTTGTAGCTGGGGCTCTCGTAGCCGGTGGCCTGGAATCCGGTGAACAGGTTGAACCAGCAGTTGGCGTACGGGCGCACCGAGTAGACGTGGTCCTGGAGCGGGGCGGGGATGTCGAAGGAGTAGTCGGCGGCGTTCCCGTTGTAGCACGCGTGCGGGCCGGTGAAGGTCACCGATTGGCCCCCGAAGAAGAAGTCCTGGTAGATCGTCCCCAGGACCACCAGGTCGGAGAGGCCGGCCGGGCTGTTCAGTTCCTTGGCGAACGTGCTGTCGCGGGCGGCCTCGGCGGCGGTCGGCGGAGCGTCGGCGACCCGCCCGCCGGTGGCGTAGCTGATGGCCTCCCGGTAGGTGCCGAAGCACTGTGCCTGGCCGCCCTGCGCGTTCACCACGCAGTGCCGGGTCGAGTCTCCGGCCGTCGTGGGTTGAGCGACGGCCGTGGCCGCGCCGGACAAGGACAGTGCGATCGCCGTCGCCGCGAGGACGGATCCGATGCGCTTGAGGGAGTGTGCCATGGTTGATCAACTCCTGGGTCGAAGACCGGCGCCTTTCGGCCGGTGCACGGCAACACTCTCAATCGGCTGCACGATTCTGGCATGATCTGATCACTGCTCTATCGTGACGCGCGCTGCCGTGTGCCGGCACGTGACAGTTCAGGCGACACGCCCGGGACGCACGGAGTGACGCTTCGTCAATACTGTCGTCTCCCGGGTGAGTTGTCTCAATATCGCCGATGGGGGGAAATGGAGTTCAGGATCCTGGGGTCCCTGGAGGTGCGAGCCGGGGCCGCTCCCGTACGGTTGGGCGGACGCCGTCAGCGGAGTCTGCTGGCGATGCTCGTGGCGCACTCGAACCGGACCGTCCCGCTCCCCCGGCTGGTCGACGCGGTCTGGGACCAGGACCCTCCGGCCACGGCGGACCGCCAGATCCGCAACATGGTCGGCCTGCTGCGCCGCGCGCTCGGCACGGGTCCGGCCTCCCCCATCGTGACCGACGGCGCGGGATACCGGCTGGTGGCGGACGACGCCCAGGTGGACCACCGCCTGTTCGCCTCCCGGGCCGCGGCGACAGAGGACCTGGACGCGGCCCAGGCCGTCCCCCGGCTGCGCGAAGCCCTGGAGCTGTGGCGCGGCCCCGCGCTGGACGGGTTGCCCGGCCTGGCCTTCGCCGCCCTCGCGGCCGGCCTGGAGGAGCAGCGGATGGCCGTGCTGGAGCGGCTCTACGAACTGGAGCTGGAGGCGGGGCGGCATCGCGAGGTCGCCGCGGAACTGACCGGCCTGGTCGCCGATTTCCCGCTCCGTGACCGCCTGGTGCGGCAGCTGCTGACCGCCCTGCACCGCTCCGGCCGACACAGCGACGGGCTCGAGGCCTACCGGCGCCATGCCTCCCGGCTCTCCGAGGACCTGGGGCTGGACCCGACACCTGAGGCCCAGGCCCTCCAACGGGCCCTCCTCCTCCCCTGTCCGGCACCGACCGCCCGTCCGGACCGGACCGCCCCGAGCACCGGTGTCGCCCCTACAGTGCCCCCAGCGGACCCGCGACCCGAGCAGCTCCCTTCCGGCCTCTCCGTGTTCGTCGGCCGCGCCCCCGAACTGCTCGTACTGGACCGGGTGCTGACCACCGGAGAGCCCGGCGCCCGCCCAACGGCGACACCGTGCGCCGTGATCACGGGTGCCGCCGGAGTCGGGAAGTCCGTGCTGGCGCTGCACTGGGCCCACCTCACGCGGGAGCGGTTCCCCGACGGACGGCTCTTCGCGGACCTGCGGGGCTGGTCCGCCGCCGGCCCCCGCTCCCCGCACGGGGTGCTGGCGGCGTTCCTGCGCGCGCTGGGCGTGCCGGCCGAGTCGATACCGGCCCAGCTGGACGAGGCGTCCGCGCTCTACCGGTCACTGCTGGCGGAGCGGCGGATGCTCGTCGTCCTCGACGACGCCGCCGGCCCGGAGCACGTCAGGCCACTGCTACCGGGCGGCAGCGGCTGCGCCGTCGTGATCACCAGCCGGGACCGTCTCACCGGGCTCGTCGCCCGCGAGGGCGCCCACCGGGTCGGACTCGACGGCTTCACCCCCGCCGAGGGACAGGCGCTGCTCGCCCGTGTCCTGGGCGTCGGCGCCGCCGAGGCGCAGCGGCAGGCCGGTGCCCGGCTGCTCGACGCCTGCGGGCACCTCCCGCTGGCACTCGGCATCGCCGCGGCCCAGCTGCGCGACCGGCCTCAGCGTGATCTCGCCGCCTTCGCCGACGAGCTGGCCTCCTCCACCGACCGCCTGGGCGCCCTGGAGGCCGGAGGTGACGACCGCTCCTCCCTGCGGTCGGCCTTCGGCCTGTCCTACCGGGCGCTCGACCCCGCCGCCCGGCGTCTGTTCCGCCGGCTCGGCCTGTTCCCGGGGGTGGACATCAGCGCCCCCGTAGCCGCCACCCTGTCCGCGGCCGCCGTCGACGAGTGCGAACGGCTCCTCGGCCGCCTGACCACCGCCCATCTGCTCGCCGAGCCGTCACTGGGTCGCTACCGCTTCCACGACCTGCTGAAGCTCTTCGCGGCCGAGCTGGGCACCCGCGAGGAGAGCCCGGAGGAACAGCGGGAGCTGCTCGAGCGCTGGCACGCGTGGTGCCTGCACCACGCGCACGCCGCTGCCCGGGTGCTGACCCCCGGGCGGCGGCAGGTCCCGCTCGGCCCGCCGCCCGAGGGCCTGCGGGTGGCCGACCTCACCGGCCCCGAACAGGCCACCCGCTGGTGCGACGACCAGCGGGCGAACCTGCTCGCCACCGCCCACCACGCCTACGAGCGGGGGCACGACGAAACGGCCTGGAAACTGCCCGCGCTGCTGTGGAGCTACCTCCACCGCACCTCGCCGCAGACCGAAGGGGTGGCCCTGGGCCGGACGGCCGTGGCTGCCGCCCGCCGCCTGGGCGACCTGAGCGCCCAGGCGCACGGCCTCAACGATCTGGGCCACGTCTGGGGCGCCCTGGGCGAACTCACCCTGTCCCGGCGGACGTTCCAGCGGGCCAGGGTCCTCGCCCACGATGCCGGCGACCGGTGCACCGAGGGCCGGGCGCTGGCCTACCTCGGCGCTTACCACTACTTCACGGGCCGCTACGCCGACGCCGGGGAGTACTACGAGCGGGCCCTCGACCTGCTGACGGCCGACGGCCCGGAGACCGATGACTGGACGGCCGACCTCTGCCGTGCCAGCCTGGCCCCGACCTACCTGCTCCTGGGCCGCTACCAGGAAGCATCGGACCACGCGAGCCGGGTGCTCGCCCGGCCCAGGGCCCAGCGGAACGGGCCGATGGACTGCTCTCTGCTCAACACCCTGGCGGCGGCGCAGCACGCCCTCGGGCGGCCGGAGGGGGCGGTCGGGCACTACGAACGGTCCCTCGCCGTGAGCAGCCGTCTGACGGGCTATCCCGCCCAGCGGGCCCACGCCTTGGCGGGACTGGCCGCCGCCCACCGGGCGCTGGGGTGCGAGCAGCGCTCACGTCAGGCCTGGGACTCCGCGCACGAGATCTACGCGGAGCTGCCGGCGCACCAGCTGACCTCGAACCTGCCGATCCTGGCCGCACTGGGCTTCGCTCCGCCCGCCACGATCGACCGGCGGCGCTAGCCTCGGCCGACTCGCCGCTCAGGTGGCCACCTACCGGCCCGGCCGTGGGGTCGGGGCCGAGGGAGTCGAGCAGCCGGGCGGCGTGCTCGGTCTCGTCGGCGGTAATCGACGCGACGACCTGGCGCAGCAGCTCGGCCGCCTGGCCGCGGGCCTTCCCGGTGGGGGTGAACAGTGCGGCGTTGTAGCGGGCGACCGCGCGGTCCAGGGCGGCCTAGTACTCCAGCAGGACTTCGACGTTTTGCCTGCTCAGAGGCCATGTGGTGAGTGTAGTGGGCTGATGGCTGTCAGGGGCGGTCTTCATGGGGCCGCCCCTCGATCGTGTGCAGTCGGCGTTGGTAGTGGCAGCGGCGGGCGACGGCCTGGCGCTCTCGGCGCCAGATAGACCAGTTCAAGGCGTGAGCGCGGGGCGAGCACCGTGGCGGACGCAGACCGTGGGGACGGCCAGCCGCCAGGAGCCGCCGGATCTCTGCCACGGTGAGGTCCACCAAGGCGCGGGAACCGTTTCTGCAGCCCCCTTTGATGCCGCCGCCATCGCGGCCAGGAAGGCGTGGGCGAGCATGGCCAGGGTGATGTGCCGCATCCAGCCGGTGTAGCGACGGACCTCGTACTGATCCAGGCCGCATTCGTTCTTCGCAGCCTGGAAGCACTCCTCGATCGCCCAGCGCGTCCCGGCAATTCGCACCAACTGCTCAACATTCGTTTCGAGTTGCGAGTAGGCGAGGTAGTAGGCGATCTCGTCGGGCCTGCTCAGACTGCGGCGGGCCAGTGCCACCGCTGGCGAGCCTGGACCTCGCCCTGGTAGCCGAACTCCGCCACCGCGGGCAGCCGGATGGCCGCCCAGTCGTAGATACACGGTCCCTTGGCACCGTCCCCGCACGAGATCCGCTGCCAGGCCTCGGCCGGGGCCTGGGAGAACAGCCGGTCGATACGTGGACAGCCCACGCTGAACTGGGACTTGGGCACTGCCAGGACATAGCCGACACCGGACTGTTCCAGCAGTCGGCGGAAGCGCCCTAGCCTCGCCGGCGTGGACGGTGCGGATCGCCGCGCCCAGTTCCTCCGGCGGGAGTCCTTGGGCAGGAACCCGTTGGCGCCGGCGCGCAGCGCGGCCACCACGTACTCGTCCATGTCGAAGGTACTGAGGGCGAGGACTCGGCAGAAAGGGAGGGCGCGGGCCAGCTCCCGGGTCGCGCCGACCCCGTCGAGCACGGGCATCCGGATGTCCATCACCACGACGTCGGGGCGCAGCAGGCGGGCGGCGGTGACGGCCTGCTCCCCGTTCTCGGCCTCGCCCACCACCTCGAAGGACGGGTCGGGGGAGAGGATCAGGGACAGGCCGCGCCGCACCAGCGGCTGGTCGTCGGCGATGAGGACCCGGCGGCCCGGTGCCACCGCGCCCACCGGGCCGCCGTCGTTCGACCTCACCGGGCCGTCGCCGTTCCGTGCTGGACGGCCGCGTCGGCCGTCTCCTCCGGGGCCAGTGGCAGGTCCGCCAGGACGGCGAAGCCGCCCTCCGGACGTGGTCCGGTCCGCAGGGTGCCGCCGTGCAGGGCGACGCGCTCGCGCATGCCGATCAGGCCGTACCCGCTCCGGCCGCCGGCCGGCGCCGCCTCCTGCGGTGCGGCGCCGCCCGTGCCCGCCGTGCCCCCGTCGTCGCGCACCTCGACGGTGACCCGGTCCGGACCGTACGTCAGGGTGACGGTCGCGCGGGCGGGCCCGGCGTGCTTGCGGGCGTTGGTGAGGCCCTCCTGGACGATCCGGAACACGGTCAGGCCGACGGTGGGCGGCAGCGGGCGGCGGGGCCCGTGGACGCCGAAGTCGGTCGGCAGGCCGGCCACCCGGGACTCGTCCACCAGTCGGCCGAGGTCCTCGGCCCCGGGCTGGGGCGAGGGCGGGGCGGTGTCCGGTTCGTCGCCGGCCCGCAGGACGTCCAGGAGCTGGCGCATCTCCCGCAGGGCCAGTCGCCCGGAGGACTCCAGGGTGACCAGGGCGTCCCGGACCACCTCCGGGTGGGTGAGGTTGGCCCGGGCGCCGCCGGCCATCAGCTGCATGGTGGTGATGTGGTGCGCCACGATGTCGTGCAACTCCCGTGCGATGCGGCGGCGTTCGTCGGCCACCGCGCGGTCGGCCAGCAGTTTGCGGTTGGCCGCGACCTCCCGCTGCCAGCGCGCCACGGCGAGGCCGACGCCGGCCACGAGCAGGGTGGAGCAGGAGGTGCCGGCGAGCGCCTGCCAGGAGGGGACGCGCAGGTGGCTCTGGCTCAGCGTGGTCAGCACCGTCGTCACCGCCGCGGCGGCCGCCGCCACCGGGGCGGGGCGGGCCCGGGCGACCGAGTACAGGCTGACCATCAGGACGGCGCCGAAGTGGGTGCTCGCCGGTGTGGACAGGTCGATCGCGGACTCGACGACCAGGACCACGGCGAGCGCCGGCACCGGGTGGCGGCGCCGGACGAGCAGCGGCAGGGCCGACAGCGCGACGAGGAGCAGGCCCGGCGGGGTCACCCGGCGTACCCCGTCCATCTCGCTGAAGAGCAGGTAGTTGAGCAGGTCGAGCGTGCAGGCGCCGGCGGCCACCAGCGCGTCGGTGTGGGTCCACGGCGCGCCGTCGGTCTCCGGCGGCGCGTCCGCCACCCCGCCGGGCCCCGGGCTCCCGCTCGCCCGGTGCGCCGGGTGCGGCGGGTCCGCCCCGAGTGCCGCGTCCATCGCGGGGCGCTGATGACCGCCCATGTCCGTTCCCCCTCCGTGCCCGGCCCGCGCCGCGCCTCACCGATGAGCCCTGACAAGCCCTGACGAGCCCGATCAGGCCCCGATCAGACCCTGTTTCAGACCCTGCACAGGCTCTGAACAGGCCCGATGAACCATTCTGGCATTGGCCCACCCCGCCCCGGCATGGTCCCCACGGCCGATCACGGGGGCCCGGACCAGGACCACGGTCCCGGGTCCGGGCCCGGCCGAGGAGCAGGGGCCCCGGTGCGGATCGTCCGTCGCAGGGACGTCCGCGGCCCACCCCGGGTGATGGTCTGGAACCCGGCCGGGAACCCCCGGAGCCGAGACCGACCTTGCGGACGCTCGCGTCCACCGCCGGAGGAAACCGTGATCCGCGCACTGACCGGATACTCCACCAGGAACCCGTGGAAGGTGATCACCCTCTGGGTGGTGCTGGCAATCTCCATGGCCCTGCTGAGCCCGATGCTGCTCGCCCGCGTCACCCAGTCCCAGACCGGGGACTTCCTGCCCAAGAGCTACGACTCGGCCGCCGCGCTGCGGATCGCCGAGGAGAACTTCGGGATGAAGCCCGACGCCACCACGGTCACGGTGCTGGTCGCCAGGACCGACGGCCGGGCGCTCACCGCCGCCGACCAGCAGCGGGTCGAGGCCGAGGCGGCGAAGCTCGCCCAGCGCCGGGTCGTCATGCCCAGGAAGGACGACGAGCCGGCCTTCCTCGTCCCCGACCGGTCCCAGACCCCCCGGGTAACCCCGGCCATGGTGGCACCCGACCGCGGCTTCGAACTGCTCTCCGTCGAACTGACCGGCAACGCCGCGGACGAGGGCGTCCAAGGCGTCTACCGGGCGTTCCGGGACGCCACCCGGGCCCAGTTCGCCGACGCCGGGATGCGCACCGGGTTCACCGGGGGACTGGCCGACGCCGTGGACACCGCCGACTCCCACCGCACCGCCGCGACGGTCGGCAGCGCGCTCGTCATGGGGCTGATCGTCCTGCTCAACGTGCTGGTGTTCCGCAGCGTGGCGGCGGCCCTGCTGCCGCTGCTCGCCGTCGCCATGATCGGCAGCGTGGCCGGCGGAGCCGTGGCCGTCGCCGCGACGCTGACCGGCCTCAAGCTCGACGCCGGCACCCCCGGGCTGGTCTCCGTGGTCCTGCTCGGCATCGGCGTCGACTACCTGCTCTTCCTGCTCTTCCGCTTCCGCGAGCACCTGCGGGCCCGGCCCGAGCAGCCCGCCCGCGAAGCCGCCGCCCAGGTGACCGCCCGGGTGGGCACCGCGATCACCTCGGCCGCGCTGACCATCGTCGCCGCCTTCGCCACCCTCGGCGTGGCCAGCTTCGGTCAGTTCCGCTCGCTCGGCCCGGCCATCGCCGTCGCCGTCCTGGTCATGCTGCTGGGCAGTCTCACCATGATGCCCGCCCTGCTCGCCGCCTGCGGCCGCGGCATGTTCTGGCCCTCCCGCAGCCTGCGTCGCCAGCCGGGCGAGGGCTTCGCCGCCCGCTTCGGCACGCTCGTCGCCCGGCGGCCACTGCCCATGCTGCTCGCCGCCCTCGCCCTGCTCGGCGCGCTGGCCGCCGGGATGACCGGGATCCGGATGGACTACGGCCTCGGCGGCGCCGGCGACCGGACCCCGGCCGCCGCCACCGCCGCCGAGATCTCCCGCACCCTGCCGGCCGGCGTCTCCGACCCGACGAGCGTCTACGTCGTCACCACGGACGGCACCACCCTCACCCCCGGCCGGCTCGACGGCCTCTCCCACGCCCTCACCCAGGTCGATGGCGTCGGCATGACGGGCGGCACCGTCCTCAACGGGGACCGGCGCGCCGCCCGGATCAACCTCTACCTGACCGCAGACCCGCAGAGCCGGCGCGCCCGCGACCTGGCCTCCGGCCCGGTCCGCGCTGCGGTCGCCGCCCACACACCCGCCGGGACCAGCGCCCACGTGGGCGGCACGGCGGCGATCTTCGCCGACATCTCCACCGCCGTCGACCACGACCTGGCGATTGTCTTCCCGGTCGCGGCCGCCCTGATCGCCCTGATCCTGCTGCTGCTCCTGCGCAGCCTGCTCGCCCCGCTGGTCCTGATGCTCTCTGTCGGGCTCGGCTTCGCCGCCACCCTCGGCGCCGCGACCCTGCTGTTCCAGCACGGGCTGGGCGAACCGGGCGTCAGCTTCACCCTCCCGCTGGTGCTGTTCCTGTTCGTCGTGGCGCTGGGCACCGACTACAACATCCTCATCACCGACCGGATCCGCGAGGAGATGCAGCGCCCCGGCCCGCCCCGCGCCGCCGTCGCCCGCGCCGTACGGCACACCACGCCCGCCATCGCCACGGCCGGCCTGGTCCTGGCCGGTTCCTTCGCGACCCTCGCCGCCACCCCGGGCAGCGAACAGGTCGCCTTCGCGCTGACGCTCGGCATCCTGCTCTCCGCCGTCGTCCTGTCCCTGGTCCTGGTGCCCGCCGTCGCCGCCCTGCTCGGCCGCGCCCTCTGGTGGCCGCTCCGCCCGGCCCGCCACCACCACCGGGCCGAGCCGGCCCCGGAGCCGTACCGCGTCCCGGTGCCCTGACCGGCGAGCCGTCAGTACTCCAGTGAGAGTTCTCCATGTGGCCTGGTCAGCGCCCTGGGGGCGGTGATCGTAGCGGGGCTGTGGCGTGGGTGGGTCGGCTTTGACGTGGATGTCCCACCCACGGGTGGCCGCGCCGCATGTAGTGACAGCGGCGGGGAGAGAGCATCGGTGTGAATGATGATCTGCCGACGGATCTGTGGGATCGGGAACTCAACGAGCTCTTCCTGCGAATCGGGATTGTCGGCAGGTGATGCGAGACTCGGCCCCATGAAGCCCAACGACCCCAAAGACGACCTGCACCGCTACCTCAAGGCGGCCCGCGAAGCCATCATCTGGAAGCTGGACGGATTGTCCGAGTACGACGTCCGGCGCCCCCTGACGCCGACCGGCACCAACCTCCTCGGCCTCGTCAAGCACCTCGCCAGCGTCGAACTCGGGTACTTCGGCCCGACGTTCGGCCGCCCGCACAACGAATCCCTCCCCTGGCACGAGGAGGGCTCCGAGCCCAACTCGGACATGTGGGCACCCGCCGACGAGTCACGCGAGGACGTCCTCGGCCTCTACCACCGCGCCTGGGCGCACGCGGACGCGACGATCGAGGCGCTGCCGCTCGATGCGATGGGCCGCGTCGCGTGGTGGGGCGACGACGGCGACGTGACGCTTCAGCGGATCATGCTGCACATGACGGCCGAGACGAACCGTCACGCCGGCCACGCCGACATCGTCCGCGAGCTGATCGACGGCAAGGCCGGCATGCGGGAGACCAACAGCAACATGGACGGCGGCGACGAGGCCTGGTACCAGGAGTACTGGAACAGGCTGGAGGCGTCCGCCAAGGAGGCCCAGGCCAAGCCGAGCTGAGCTGAGCCGAGCCGAGCTGAGTTCGTTCGGGGAGGTAGGGGCTTGCCGGGGTAGCTCGTGTTGTCGCCTACCTCCCCACCCGGTGCCGCAGTTGTCGCAGAGCGCCCACCGCAGAGTGCGCGCCACTGGACTTCCCGCCCGAGGTCCACCACCGCTCCCTGGACCGCTCCCAACGTCGGTCGGTCAGGCCGCGGTGGCGACGTCGGCCCAGTGGACGGCGTGTCCGAGCTCCGCGCGGTCGCCGTGCGCGACGGTGAGCCGGTCGATGATCTGCAGCCCGCGGCCGTGCTCACCGCAGGTACAGCTGGCCGCCCAACCGCCCTGCGCGGCCGCAGGGCCTCCGTCGCAGACTTCGATGTGCACCCGCCGGGCGCCCTGGGCGCGGCTCAGTCGGAGGTGCAGTGGAGGTTCGGCGTGCTCGACGGCGTTGGTGACGAGTTCCGAGACGGTCAGCAGCACCGAGTCGGCCGCATCGTCGGCGACCCGCCACCCTGCGAGGACCTCTTGGGTGATCTTGCGGGCGTCTCCGGCGGCTTCCGGGCGGTGCGCCAGGGCCCAGGCGTGGCCCGATGGCGGCGAGCGCCGGGCCATAACCGGCCATGGGGAGATGTCCGGGGCGTAGGTGCGGATCACGGTCATCACCTTCTTCCGGCGTCGCGGTGGCGCCTTGGCTGTGACCAGAACCCCTAACGATCCACTTCCCATCTATATCACTCAGATATATAGACAGTCAATATAGATGAGTGATATAGATGAGGTATGGATGGGACACCCGAAGAGGGTCTCCAGGAGGTGGCGGCGGCACTGAACGAGCTGGCCACCGGGCTGGTCAGGCATCTCCTGTCGGACCGGCAGGGCATGAGCCTGACCACCGTCGCGGCGCTCGGCCGGCTGGAGCGGGAGGGTCCGATCCGGCTGACCGCGCTGGCAGCGGCGGAGGGCATCGCCCAACCGTCGATGACCGCGCTGGTACAACGACTGGAACGCCAGGGCCTGGCGTCGCGGATGGCGGATCCCGAGGACGGGCGTGTCTGCCTCGTCGCCATCACGGATGCCGGGCACGAGCTGCTGGCCGAGCGCCACCGCGCGCAGCGAACCCGGGTGGCCGGCCTGCTGACCGCGCTGCCCGATCAGGACGTGCAAGCGCTGAGCGAGGCCATGCACGCGGCCTTGCCCATCGTCCGCCAGCTGCTCCGGGAAGTCCCGTCGCCCCGCACCACCCGTGGCGGAACGGCTTCCTGAACCCTCGGGGCACCCTCTTCGACATCTCCTCCCGCAGGCGGCAGGACCTGCTCCGCTGCCCCGTCTCGCGCCCCGCGCGCGCCGGGCCCCGATCCCGCCACCTGCCCTCCTATCGGACTTCCGAAAGGGCGGAGAACCATGAGCACCATCTCGGCATCCGGCACCGACGTCCCGCCGGCGGAGGTACCGGACTACCCCATGACCCGGGCAGCCGGCTGCCCGTTCGACCCACCGCCGACCCTGCACACCCTGCAGGAGCAGGCCCCGATCAGCCGGGTGCGGCTGTGGGACGGCAGCACCCCGTGGCTGGTCACCCGCTACGAGGACGTGCGGACCCTGCTGGCCGATCCGCGGATCAGCTCGGAGAGCACCCACCCGCACTACCCCCACCAGAGCCCGGCCACGAAGGAGCGCCGCAGGCAGTCACGGACCTTCATCACCATGGACGATCCGGAACACGCCCGGCTGCGCCGGATGGTCACCGCGACCTTCGCCATCAAGCAGGTGGAGGCACTGCGGCCGACCGTTCAGAAGATCGTCGACGACCTGATCGACGCCATGCTCGCCGGGCCCAAGCCGGTGGACCTGGTCCAGGCGTTCGCGCTGCCGGTGCCCTCACTGGTGATCTGCGCGCTGCTCGGCGTCCCGTACGCCGACCACGACTTCTTCCAGGCCAACAGCAGGCTCCTCGTCAAGCGCACCACGACCCCGGAGCAGGCACGGGCTGCCACCCAGCAGCTGACCGACTACCTGGACCGGCTGATCGGCGACAAGCTCGCTCACCCGACCGACGACCTGCTCTCCGCCCTCGCCGAGCGGGTCAGGGGCGGCGAACTCTCCCGGCACGAGGCGGCCAACATGGGGATACTGCTGCTGATCGCCGGGCACGAGACCACCGCGAACATGATCGCGCTGGGCACCCTGGCCCTGCTGCAACACCCCGACCAGCTGGCCCGGCTGCGCGAGAGCGACGATCCGAAGCTGATCGCCTCGACGGTCGAGGAACTCCTGCGCTACCTGACCATCGTGCACAGCGGACGGCGCCGCGTGGCCCTGGCCGACATCGAGATCGGCGGGGTCACCATCCACGCCGGCGAAGGCGTCGTCCTCGCCAACGACATCGGCAACCGCGACCCCGCCGCCTTCCCCGACCCCGACCGGCTCGACGTCGCCCGCAACCCCCGCCACCACGTGGCCTTCGGCTTCGGCGTCCACCAGTGCCTGGGCCAGCCGCTGGCCCGGGTCGAGCTTCAGGTCGTCTACGGCACCCTCTACCGCCGCGTCCCCGCCTTGCGGCTCGCGGTCGATCCGGACCGGATCCCGTTCAAGCACGACGGGAACGTCTATGGCGTCTACGCGCTGCCCGTCACCTGGTGAGCGCGGACGAGTACCGTGCGGACGAGTGCCGTGCGGACAAGTGCCGTGCGGACAAGGAGGATTCCGATGAAAGTCATCGTCGACCAGCACAAGTGCGTCGCCTCCGGCCAGTGCGTACTGACCGCGCCCGAGGTGTTCGACCAGCGTGAGGAGGACGGCATCGTCGTCCTGCTCACCGAGACCCCGCCCGACCACCTGATGGGCGACATCCGGCAGGCCGCCGTCCTCTGCCCGGCCCAGGCGATCTGGGTGGCGGAACAGGAGAAAGCGGAACAGGAGGAACAGGAGGGCGAACAGTGAAGCGGATCGTCATCGTCGGGGCCTCGGCCGCGGGCCTGACCGCGGCCGAAACCCTCCGCCGCCGGGGCTGGGACGGCCACCTCACCCTGATCGGCGACGAGCCCCACCCGCCCTACGACCGGCCACCGCTGTCCAAGCGGATCCTGACGGGTGATTGGCCCGCCGAGCGAGCCGTCCTGCGCTCCCCGCACGAGCTCGCGCGCTTGGAGGCCGACCTGCACCTCGGACAGCCCGCCACCGCCCTCGACGCCGCGGGGCACCGGGTACGGCTGGGCTGCGGCGAGAACATCCGCTTCGACGGTCTGGTCATCGCCACCGGGGTGACCCCCCGGCGCCTGCCCGGCACCGATCTGGCCGGGGTGCACGTCCTGCGCACGCTCGACGATGCGCTCGCCCTGCGAGCCGCGCTGCTCGCCGCGCCCCGGGTGGTCGTGGTGGGCGCCGGCTTCCTCGGCACCGAAGTCGCGGCGGCAGCCCGGGCCATGGGCCTGGAGGTGACCGTGGTCGAGCCGGAGCCCGTCCCGGTGCGCCGCCCGTTCGGCGAGCGCATCGGCGCCCTCGTCGCCGACCTGCACCGCGCCCACGGGACCCGTCTGCGCTGCGGGGTCCCGGTGCGCCGGCTGCGCAGCGCAGACGGCCGGGTGACCGGGGTCGAGCTCGGCGACGGCACCACGCTGCCGACCGACCTCGTCGTCCTGGCCGTCGGCGCGACCCCCGCGACCGGCTGGCTGACCGGCTCGGGCCTGCGCCTGGGGAACGGGGTGGTGTGCGACGCGTGGTGCCGGGCCGCACCCGGCATCTACGCCGCCGGCGACGTCGCCTCCTGGCACAACCCCCACTTCGGCACCCGCATCCGGCTGGAGCACCGGATGAACGCCACCGAACAGGCCGTCGCCGCGGCCGGCAACCTGCTCGGCGACGCCACCCCGTTCGCCCCCGTGCCCTACTTCTGGACCGACCAGTACGACACCAGGATCCAGGCGTACGGCATCTTCCCGCCCGACGCGGACCTGCGCATCCTCTCCGGCGACCCGTCCAACGGCCACTTCACCGCCGCCTACGGCCACCGAGGAGTGGTGGTCGGCGTGCTCGGCTGGAACGCCCCCCGCGAACTGCGCATGCTGCGCCGGCTGGTCGTCGAGCGCGCGCTCTGGACCGCCGTCACGGACACCGGGCTGTGTCCCCCACTGACGGTCGACCGTTGTGGTGACTGGACTCCGACAGCCTGATCAACTGGACCACCCTGCCCGAGGACACGGTGTACGAGGGCGGGCAGCCCGGGCGCTGGGTGAAGACGCAGCGGGCCGCCCGGCCGGACCTGGAGGCGGGCTGGAGTCGTTGCCCGGCGTTACAACTGTGGACGCGGCGGCGACGGCTCGGCCGACGCGGCCGGCGCCCCGGCCGGGACCGGCCGCGCCGTGCTCGCCTCGGCCGCGTTCGGCTTCGTGTCGGTGCTGCTCAGCCCGCTGTGGCCGCGGACCGTCTTCCCATTCCTGCTGAACTCGATCGGGACGGCGGTTCTGGTGGTCTGGGTCCTGATCGCCGCCTCCCACCTGCGGCTGCACGGCCGGCAGCAGCGCACGGACGGGCCGGAGGCTCCTCCGAGGGGTCCCAGCGAACCGGACATCCGGACATCCCGCAAGGCCGGGTAGTTATCGACTTCGGCTCGTCAGGGTGACCTGTCCCGAATCGCCTGGCGGGCTCGCTGTGGCGGCTGTATCCGATGTTGTGTGAGGTATGCGGATGGGGGCGGGCCGGCCGCCGCGGGACGGGTGCGCCGGGAGTCGGTCCGGGCCGGGGGGCGTTGCGCAGCAGGGGTGGCCGAGCCAGCCGCTCGGTTCAGCAGGGATGGCGGCGGTGACGAACGCCCAGTGGATTGCGCGCGCCTGGCAGCCGTGATTGGCTCGCCCGGTGAAGCTTCTGTTGACGGCGAGCGGCCTGCGTAACGCGACGCTGCGGGATGCGCTGCGGGACCTGCTGGGAAAGCCGTTCGGGTCGGCGAACATCGTGTACGTGCCCACGGCATCCGTCGCCGAGCCCGGTGACCACGGGTGGTTCGTCGCGGATATGAGCCGACTGCACGGTCTCGGCTGGCGGGAGTTCGACGTCCTGGAGCTGAACGGCCTGCCTCGGCAGATGGTGCTTGACCGGCTGTTGCACGCCGATGTCGTTTACGTCGAGGGCGGCAGTCACTACCATCTCGCGCGCAGCATCACCGGCAACGGTCTGGCCGAGGGCTTCCTGGAAGTGCTGGAGAGCCGGGTCTATGTGGGGGTGAGTGCCGGATCGATGATCTTCAGCCGGAATCTCACCGAACATTCCGCCGACGTCATCGGGGATGCTGCGGACCTGCACGTGCTCGGCGCTACGACGGTGGAGCCGCCCTTCGGTCTCTTCGACTGGTACCTGAAGCCACACCTGTACTCGCCGGACTTCCCGGAGCGGGATGACGCCTGGGCTGACCGCATCGTCGAGCGGGCGGACTTCCCGATCTACTTCATCGACGACGACACGGCTGTTCGCGTCAGCGACGACAAAGTAGACGTCATCTCCGAAGGCCGGTGGCGGTTTCATCCGTGACTCAACGCGCGATGCCGTGCCTCCGTGCCTGCCCCCGGTCGGCGCACGTCAAGCGGTTCCGGTCCAACTTCTGGGCGCTGTCAGCCCGATCCCCCGGCACGTGTCGTCACCGGGCACGGGCAGCGCCACGCCCGAGTGCCTGAAGCCCGCCCTCACGTACATGGCCTCGGCGCGGGAGTCGTCCTCGTGGACGAACAGCCGGACGCGCTCTATCCGGGGTTCGGCGAGCGACCACGACCATTGGACACCTGAGCCACGGAGGGGGTGCGGCGGGCCGGTTCATAGGTGCTCGGCGAACCAGTCGCGGGCGGCGGTGGCGGCGATGTCGAATCCGTGACCGGTGTAGGCCGCGAAGTGACCGCCGGGTACGAACACGATCTTCTTCGGCTCGGCGGCCGTCTGGAAGGCGGCGGCGGCCAGATTGCCGCCGGTCAGGCTGTCGTCCTGGCCGACGATCACGAGCAGCGGCGTCGGTGTGATCAGCGGCAGGTAGGAGCCGGGCTCGTAGCCCCGGAGCAACTCCAGGCTGCGCAGGGTGACTTCGCTGTGCCATTCGGGGGCGAGCCGTTCGTGGGCGTCGGTGAACCAGGCGTGGGCGTCCGGGGTGGGGATGCCGGTCACCTGTGCGGGGTCCTCGCCGATCACGGGGATCATGGCGGGAGAGTGGCCGGCCGCTCGGGCCCTCCGGTCGTCGGAGAAGATCGAGGGGTTGACGACCCGGTTGTTCTCTCGGGCGACGTTGGCGAAGGTGGCGCGTCCGCTGATGAAGGGAGCCTGCCCGCTGACCGCCTTGACCCGCTGGTCGATCGCGGCGACGACGAACGCGTGTCCGCCGGAGAAGCTGCTGCCCCACACGCCGATGCGGTCCGGGTCGACCTCGGGGCGGTTCTGGGCATACGTGACGGCGTGCTGGTAGTCGTGGATCTGCTCCCAGGGGTCGATCTCGTAGCGGGGCTTCCCCGGAGCTGCGTCCGAGTCGCCGAAGCCGCGGTTGTCCCACACCACGACGGCCAGACCGGCGGCGGCGAACACCTCGGCGAAACGGTCCAGGTACATCCTGCGGGTGGCGGACCAGCCGTGCGCCATGACCACGCACGGGGCCGGAGCGGTGCCCTGCTCCGGCTCGTAGAACCAACCGCGCAGCGTGACGCCCTCGGCGTCGAACTCGATGTCGTGTCGCATGCTCTCGCTCAGCCTTTCCGTTCGAGGAGGTCGACTGCCGGCGCTGTACCTCCGGCGATCAGGACACAGGTCCCGCCCGGTCGTCTCCCTCCGCCTCCACCCTGCGGGTGGCACGCGGGCCACGTCCAAGACCAGTTCCGTGCGCTGTGATGCCTTCGCGGGACGACCGCTCGTGGCGTAGTCACCACCACCCATCCACCCGGCCGGCGTCGTCACCGCGGCCGGCCGCCTCCCGCCCCGCCGTTCGCAGGACTGCCGATCGCGGTCGCGCTTGTCCCGCCCCTCCGCCGCTCATGACGGGGGCGCTCCCCGGGCGGCTTTGACCGCCTCCTCGACCGTGATGCTCGGACGGCATCACAGGCGCCGGAACAGGTCTTGGACACCGGTGCCGGCGCCGCCGCAGGCTGAAAGCGATCCCGAAACGAGAGGAACAACGTCATGAGGGTCTTCGTCACCGGCGGTTCCGGCTACATCGGCAAGGCGACCATCGACGCGCTGACACGGCACGGCCACACCGTGCGCGCCCTGGCCCGCAACGAGCACGCTGCCCGGACCGTACGGACGCACGGGGCGGATCCGGTCACGGGCAGCCTGGCCGACCTGGGCGTGCTCAATGAGGCGGCGGCGCAGGCCGAAGCCGTCATTCACCTCGCCCAGGCGGCCACCGGCGCGGAGGACCTCGCCGCCGCCACCGCGATGCAGGACGGCATCGGCGCCGGCCCCTACGTGCACACCAGCGGTACCTGGGTCTACGGCGACACCAACGGCGTCGTCGACGAGGACGCCCCGTGGGATCCACCGGCCCTCGTCGCCTGGCGCCGCCCCGTCGAGGATGCCGTCCTCGCCCGCGCCGCGCGCGGAGGTCGTCCCGTCGTGGTCCGGCCCGGTCTGCTGTACGGCGGCGACAACCGGCTCATCGATGCCTTCTTCACCCGTCCGGGCATGGTGGCGGGTGCCATCGCCTACATCGGAGACGGCTCGCAACACTGGGCTCTGGTCCACGTCGACGACCTCGCGGAACTGTACGTGGCCACGCTGCGTGCCCGGCCCGGCGCCGTCTACGCCGGCGTCGGAGGAGTCGATCCCACGGCCCGGGAGTGCGCCGAAGCCATCAGCCGAGGAGCGGGTCTCGGCGGCAAGACCGTCTCCATCACTCTGGAGGAGGCACGCGCGGCCATGGGCGCCTTCGCCGACGCCTTCGCCCTGGACCAGCGACTCACCCCGGCGCGCGCCCGCGACCAGCTCGGCTGGACCCCGAAGCACACCGACCCGCTGACCGTCCTCGCCCAGGGCTGATCCACGCCCCCGGTGGCCGGTCCCCTCGCCGACCGGGGGAGCTGCCGCCGGGAGCGGCACCCCGCTGGATCCAATGGGGTATCACGAGGCGTACGGACACCGATCAGGACGGGACACGGCAACGGTATGGACATCGACCTGCGGAAACTGCGGTACTTCGCGGCGGTCGCCGAGGAACTGCACTTCGGCCGCGCCGCCGAGCGACTGCACATCGCCCAGCCGGCCCTCTCCCGCCAAGTGCGCGCGTTGGAGAACGACCTGGGCGTCACGCTCTTGCGCCGCGACCGCAGGGGCACCGTCCTCACGCCCGCCGGAGCCCAGCTCCTCGACGATGTGGGCCCGCTCCTCGCGGCGGCCGAGGCCATGGTCCGCCGGGTCACCGCCGCCGCCACCGCCACACGGGTCTTCACCGTCGGCTTTATGCCCGGTATCACCGTCACCCCCGCCGTGCGGGCGCTCGCCGCCCGCCATCCCGGACTCGACGTCCGGCTACTGCGCACCGGCTGGGAGGACCAGGTCGAGGTCCTGCGCGACGGACGGGCCGACGTCAGCATCGTGCGTCTGCCGATCGATCAGAAGGGGCTGCGCGTACTGCCGCTGTTCAGCGAACCGCGCGTCGTGGTGCTGCCGACCGACCATCCGCTGGCCGGCGGGCCGGCCCTCACCGTCGCCGACCTTGCGGGCGAGCACCTCCTCCAGGACCCGGACGCCGTACCGGAGTGGCGCGACATCGCGCAGGAACTGCGCACCGGCGAACGCTCCGACGTTCCACCCATCCACAGCGTCGAGGAAAAGCTCGAACTGGTCGCCGTCGGCGCGGGCATCTGCGTGATCCCGCTGTCCACTGCGACCTTCTACACACGCCCCGACGTCGTCGCCCGGCCAGTCGAGGGCCTCGGCCCGGGGCAGGTCTGCCTGGCCTGGCCCGCCACCCGCCATTCCCGGCTCATCCACGACTTCACCGACGTGGTACCTGCCCTGGCACCACCGCCCACCTCGCCATGACCGCCACCCCACACGAACCTGCCGCCATCGCCGCCCACCGAGGAGCGGGCCACGTGAGGGACGCACCACACGGGGCCACTCGACCGCTGTCGCCGCGCGGTGCCGTCGGCAGCGCGCACTCGCGGGCCTCGGCGTCCTCTCCTCAGCAGCGTTCCGGAGCCGGGAGGCTCACACCACGGAAAGGAGGAGCCAGCCTTCACCGCCTCGGTCCTCGCCCGCGCCCGCCGCATCCGCCGCCAGGCCCCGTCCATCCGCAGCCGGGCGAGATCGCCGGCCACCTCTCCGCGACGCCTTCGGCCGACAACGGCTCTTCCCTACCGGCCGGGGCACGCCACCACGCGCCCCGGCCGTCCGACGCCGTTGCGCCGCCCCTTGGATAGGCTGCCGCAATGGCCCTCGACTCCCCCCGACTGCTGCGCGCCGACGCCGCCCGCAACGCGGAAAAGATCATCCGGGCCGCCCGGGAGGTCTTCACCGAACAAGGCCCCGACGCCCACCTCGACGACGTGGCCCGCCGGGCCGGCGTCGGAGCCGCCACACTCTTCCGCCGCTTCCCCGACAAAGCCGCGCTGCTGCGGGCCGTACTCGACGAGCGCTTCGGCGAGAACGTCCGCCCCGTCATCCAGGCTGCCGCCCACGACCCCGACCCCGCCTCCGGAATGGCCCACGTCCTGGAAGCAGCACTGGAATCAGTGGCCGGCGACTACAACGTGCTGGCCGCCGCCCGCTCCGCCGGCGTCCTCACCCCGGCGACCGGACAGGAGTTCTTCACCGCCCTCGACGCCCTCCTGGCACGCGGTCAGCACACAGGCGCGATCCGCGCCGACCTCGTACCCGACGACCTCCACCGCATCGTCATCATGCTGGTCTCCGTACTGTGGACGATGGAACCCCGCGAAGACGGCTGGCGCCGCTACCTGGCCCTCGTCCTCGACGGCCTCACCCCCACCGGGGCCCGCCCGCTGCCCTGCCCCGCCCCCGCACTGCACACCCGCACACCCTGACACCGAGACGGATGCCGGCCACCCCGCTGTACCGGGGTTGAGCAGCTCCGCAAGGAGTTCGCCGAGGGCAAGGCGGGCGAAACCGTCGGTGTGCGTCTGCGTGGTGTCAAGGGCGACGGCGTCGAGTCGGTCTCGCCGGGACACACCGCCCAGGTGGAGGTCACCCTGACCAAGCCCGTCGCGATGGAACACGGTCTGCGGTTCACCATCCGCAGGGGCGGCAGGGCCATCGGCGCCGGGGTCGTGTCCAAGATCATCACTTAGGGCCGGACGAGCGGCGAAGCGGACCGGGCGCCGGAGGCAATGACCGGCGCCCGGCGAGCCAGCGTGTCCCCCACACGGTCTGGCCGAGACCCGATCCACTTCACGAAGTCGGCGCCTGCACCGCTTCGCCCTGCTGAGGGCAGCAGGCCAGGCCTGTGCCGTCGATCAGGCGGGCGTAGGGGTTGTGGCCTGCGAGCTCGATGGCAGTGGTCACGGCGCCGTACAGTGACCGCCGCAGCGCGAAGCCGAAGGGGCCCTGATCATAGGTTTTGCTGACGATGTGCTGGTAGTCGATGTTCAGATGAGCATCGCTTTCGCCCGTCGGTGCTGCTAGGGCGTGGGAACCTGCGATGAGGTTGGTCCAGACGCGGCTGACGAGCTCTGCCAGTTCTTCCACGACGTCTGGGTCGGGGGCGTTGCTCGCCGTGCTCATGCTGGGATGCGTGGCGATGAGACGGAACAGGTCACGCCAGCGGTCCGCCATCGACCGCAAGGCGGGCCCGTCGGTCAGGCACGCGGCTTGCTCGATGATGTCCCGGGTCAGCGCGGTGCAGCGTTGGCCGACGGGGTGCTGGGTCTGGTCGGTGGCGAAGTAGCGCCGGGTCGCACGGTGGGCGAGTGCCTCGGCCCACGTGGTGTCGTCCGGTTCGGGCGCGGTACGCCAGAGCGGTGTCCAGGTCGGGGAGTACATCATGTTGCCGGGCGGGAGCACGGTGGTGGCGGTGACCCTGGCTGCTTCCTGTGACGGGAGGAAGGAGCCGTTGGTGTGCGGGGCGGTGTGGGACAGCGCCGCGAGCTGGCGCCGGAGGAAGTAGCGGGGGGTGAGCGCGAAGTAGACGCACGCGCCCATGGCGATCTCTGCCGCCACCTGGTGGCCGTCGTGTCCGCAGTCGCAGGCGATCGCCTCGTCGGTGGCCGCGGCGAGGGCGTCGGCGAAGCCCATCAGGTTGCGGCCGTCTCCGCTCGCCAGTGCCAGGTGAAGCTCGTTGAACGCCTCCTTGGCACCGTAGTCGTGGAGTAGATCGACGCTGTCGTTGTAGTAGAGGGGGCCGTTGATAGCGCGGAACATCCTTCCGCATCGGTCACTGCCGGGGAAGTATCCCCGGTCGGTGGACAGGTGCCGGTAGGGAGCCCAGCCGACCGTGAGGCGAAGGATCGCCGGCAGGTCTCCGTCCCACCAGCGTGCGACCAGATAGTCGGCTGGTGCGGGGGCCGAGGCGGGTGGGACAACGGCGCAGGGGCCGGCGGCCGGAACAGCGTTCAGGAGTTCCGTCCGTATCTCCTCTTTCATCTGGATGACCGCACAGGTGACTGTGCTGTCCCGGAATGCCTGTTGGGCGGCGCTCCCGCTGAGGCAGGCGATGCCCTCACTGCTCGCGTCGATGTACGGCTCCAGCCCGACGGCTCCGCTGTCGTCGGGTGCGTCCGGGTAGTCGATCCCCATGCTCGCAGCCATCAGCGAGGCGCTCAGGTCGGGAATGCGCCAGTCCGTACACCGGATGGTGACATCGGCCTGGAAGGCTCCCCAGAGGTCCCGTACGGCCATCGCTTCGAGAGAACGCCGCTCGGGCTCGGCTCCCCGGCGCAGGTACTCTTCCGCCACCTCGGCGACTTCGCCGCCCTTACCGGGAATGATCCCGCACAGCTCGGCGAGTGCTCGCGCCGACTCGGATGAACGGCCGTCCCACAGCCTGTCCTTGGCGAACAGGACGACCTTCCGCGTCGTGTCCCCCACGGCGCTTGAGGCCACCGACTCCCGGAGTTCGCGCGACCTGGTCACCGCGATGGCCGACCAGCTCATCCGCTCGCCCTCCGGGTGCACCTCCATCCGCGGAGACTGGTAGGGGACATAGGCGGGCGCTGTGGCGATCCGCAGGACCGTATCGTGCTCCCGTTCCCCATGAGGCGCCCCGGCATGACTCTGCCGGTGGACGTCGTCCGGGTCGGTGCTGTCGTCTTCCGCGGCGGACCCGACCCGTAGGCCCGACAGCAGCTCAGCGGGCCTTGATCCCGCAGGGACCAGACCGGCAGCCTGAGCGTTCCAGTACACGGATTCCTGGGTGTCTGTGGTCACGGCTACTTCTCCTTGGACGTGATCTGCGGTGCGCGCGCGGCAGAGCGAACTGCCGGTGCTGGTACGTGTTGGCGATGGGCTCCGCACGGCCGTAGCCGTGGTGAGAACTCGGTTGGCCCGGTCACGGAACAGGTGGATCAGGTGCTCGATTTCGGTGCTCCGCACGGCCTGAGCGACCTCTCCCGAGGGCCCGGACGGTGGGACCCACACCAGCCCGGCAGTCACAGGGGCGGCCAGGACGGGCGGTCGCCTTCCGGTGCGACTGCGCTCATGTGGTCCTCTTCGTCGCGGCCCGTGCGAGTTCGCGCAGGGTGGCGGCCACGGCGGGCGGGATCGTGCTGCGGGAGAGGGCGTGGTCGGCCTGCGCGCAGCGGGCCCGGATCATCTGCTCGACCATGTCGCGGGCGCCGGTGGCGGTGATGACGCGTCGGGCGTCCTCGGCCTGCTCCTCGGTCAGGTCGGGGTCGCCCAGGAGCCGGCGCAGCCGGGCGACCTGGTCCGGGGTTGCGAGTTTGAGGGCGAGGGCTGCGAGGGTGGTGTGCTTGCCGTCGCGCAGGTCGTCGAGGGTGGGCTTGCCGGTGCGGTCCGGGTCGCCGTAGACGCCGAGGAGGTCGTCGCGCAGTTGGAAGGCCTCTCCGAGGGGGAGGGCGAAGTCGCTGAGGACGGTGCGCAGTTCGTCGTCGGCTCCGGCGAGGGTGGCACCGATCTGCAGGGGGCGTTCGCAGGTGTACTTGGCGGTCTTGTAGTGGATGATCGCCAGTGCCCGGTCGACGTCGTCGGTGGGGTGCCCGGTGGAGGCGAGGTCGAGGTACTGGCCGTACATGACCTCGGTGCGCATGGCGTCGATGAGCGGCAGGATGCGGACGAGCCGGCCCGGGGTGAGGCCTGCGGTGTGGAGGAGTTCGTCCGACCAGGCCAGGGCGAGGTCGCCGACCAGGATCGCGGAGCCGACCCCGAGGTCGTCGGCGGCCGCCTCGCTGCGGCCCTCGCGTTGCAGGGTGGCGAGGGCACGGTGGACGGTGGGGTGGCCGCGGCGGGTGGTGGAGCGGTCCATGATGTCGTCGTGGATGAGGGCGAAGGCGTGGAACATCTCCAGCGACGCCGCCACCCGCAGTACCGGCCGCGGATCGCCTTCGCCACCCGCCGCGCGCCAGCCGGTCACGCACAGCAGGGGGCGCAGGCGTTTGCCGCCGGAGGAGAGGAAGTCGTGCAGGATCCGGGGAATCTCCCCGGGCAGGTACCGCGCGGTCGCCGCACGGGCCTTGGCGGTGAGGAAGCCGTCGAGGATGCCGTCGACCTGGGTACGTACCACTGTCAGGTCGGGTGATTCGGAGCCGAGGGTCCTGGCCGTCATCATGCTTCTCCGTTCGGTACACCGGTTGCCGCCCCGGCCGAGTGGTGCTCTCACTCCGGGGGCGCACGAAGGGCTTTTCACCGGGGCGCTTGCCAGACCTGCCTGGCTGCGCCCACAGTGTGTCCAGTAAGCCCTGGCGAGCCGCTTCGACGTAACTCTGCTTAGCGGCAGGGTTGTTGAACCTCTCGTCGTGTTGAACGCCCCGCACCCGCCCACGACGTCGCTTCCGCCGCGACCACGAGGTTCACCGTGAGTCCCCGAAACACACCCAATCCCCGTCTGCGGGCTCTGCTCGACGAGACAGGCTGGACCAACGAGCAGCTCGCCCGAGCCGTCAACGCCGTCGGCAGCCTTCGCGCCCTGCCCCTGCACTACGACCGCACCTCGGTCGCGCACTGGCTCCTCGGCTCCCGCCCCCGCCCCGAAGTGGCCGACATCGTCTGCCACGTCCTGTCCGACGCCCTCCACCGCGCGATCACGCCCCAGGCCGCCGGCCTCTCCCCCTCCGCCGCCACCGTCGAGAAGCCCACCACCCCGGACATCGCCGTGCGGCTGGAGCAACTCGGTGCCGCCTCGGCCGTCAGCCCCCGCACCCTCCGCCTGATCCCCTACGACCCGACCCTGCGGTCGCCCGTGGCTGTCGCACCCTCGCCGCGCCCGAGCGGTAGAACGCGGGTCAGTACCGCCCACGTCCAGGCCGCGAACCTGATGGCCACCGTGTTCGCCGACGCGGACGACATGTTCGGCGGTGCCCGGACCCGCCCGGCCCTCACCACCTACCTGGCCACCGACATCGCACCCCAACTCACCAGCCCCGTCGGCGCCACGCTCCACCGGCAACTGCGCCAGGCCGCCGCCGACCTCGCCTACCTCACCGCCTTCACCTGCTTCGACGAGCACCTCCACGGCGCCGCGCAGACCTACTACCGCATCGCCGCGGAGCTCGCCATCGAGGCCGCCGACCCGCTGCGGCACGCGATCGTCCTGCGGCAGATGAGCGTCCAGGCCAACCACATGGGCGACCGCGCGCAGGCCCTGAACCTGGCCCAGGCCGCGGCGGCCGACGTCACCAGACTCCCACCGGGTTCGGCCGCGTTCATCACCGGGCAGCTCGCCGTCACCCTCGCCGCTTCCGACCGGCGCCGCGAGGCGTTCACCCAACTCGACCGGGCGCAAAGCCTGTTGGACGACGCCCAGGACGAGCACCGGACCACCGGCGGTTACCACAGTGCCGCCCTCAACCACCAGCGGGCCGAGGTCTTCGCATCAACCGGCGACGTCTCGCGAGCATGCGCCGTTCTGTCCCACTCCCTCACCCGCAGGCCGTCCGACGAGCGCCGGGCCCGGGCCCTGACCACCGCGCGACTCGCCGAACTCCTCCTTCAAAAGGGACAGTTGGAGGAAGCCTGCCAGCACTGGCACGCCTTCCTGCACGACTACCCCCATCTGCAGTCGGCCCGCGCCACCGCGGCCCTGCACACCATGCGCGGCCGTCTGCGCAGCTACCAGCGCGTCCCGGCCGCCGCCCAGCTCCTGCGCCACCCCATCCACCACGAGGACTGCCGGATCCCTTAGGTCCTGTCCGGCTGATCTTGGCGGATCGGCCCGCGGCTCTCCCGGCCGGAGGCTTGGGGCGGATGCCCGGCATCGCGGGCCCGGCAGGATCGGCCGGACAGGGCCTGGTCGGCCCTGGTCCGCCGCGCCTTCAAGCCGGTCGTATCCGACGGTTCGTTCGGCGCGCTCGGCGGGTGCCTCGCCTCAAGCGTCGTCCGAACGCTAATCGGGGTACGGACGCCACCCTGCCGCCGGTGGTGGTGTGTTGGGTGGTGACAGCGGTGGGCCCGGCGCCGGAGAGGGCGTGGAGGATCCGGGTCAGCAGCGCGGGATCGGTCGTGCTGGTGGCGGTGACCCCGATGGCGGCGGTGTGCCGGAGCCATTCGGGACGGATGTCCTAGGGACTGTGGATGAGGCGGGCCGGAGCGCCCGCCTCCTCGACGACCCGCAGGGCCTCCCGGGTCTCGGGCTCGTCGAGCAGCCCGGCGATCAGGACGGTGTCACAGCTGTGGGCCAGGCGCTGCAGGGTGTGCGCGCGGTCGTCGGCCGCATGGCAGTAGCTGGCGGGGTTCTGCGGAAGGACGTGTCCGAAGCGGGCACGTACGGTCTCCGTGATGACTTCGGCGTCCTCGACCGGCCGCCCGGGGGCGATGACGACGGCGACCCGTGCCGGGTCGGGCACGGGCACCGCCATGGCATGTTCGAGGTTCTCGAGGACCTTCACCTGCCCGGGTGCCGCCTGGGCGGTCAGACCGGGAGTCACCGCGTCGGTGGACCGTCCGGCGACCAACACGGCCTCGCCGCCGGCGACGAAGGCCCGGATCTGCGCGTGGAGGTCCGCGACCTTCCCGCAGGTCGCGTCGACGACGGTGACACCGCGCCCGGCCAGTCCGGCCCGGACCTCGGGCGTGGCGCCGGCCGGGCCGATCACGGCCACCGCGCCCGGAGGGACCTGCTCCGCCACGGCGACGGACACCACCCCTCGCGCCCGCCACCGGGCCGCCACCAGGGCATCGACCGGCACACCGCCCACCACCGCCACCGGCCCCGCCGTCCCACTGAGTACGGCGTCGACCTCTTCACGGGCCCGCACCGCCCCTGCACACAGCGGTGCGACGCCGGCCGACACCAGCCGCCTCGTGCGCAGCACCGCCGCCCAGTTGTCCAGTGCGCGCACGGCTTCCTCCGAGGGGGCATCCGCGCCTGCGGAGGTCACCACCGCCAGCCCGACCACGGCACCGTTTCGACCTACGTAGGTCACCGCCCGCACCGCCCCGCCACCCCCCGCACCCGCACCCGCACCCGCACCCGCACCCGCACCCGCACCGAGTTCCTGCCAGGGCGGATCCCCTGTCCACAACGAGGTTCCAACTGCCCCGCCGGTCGCGGTCAGGCCCGCGGGCACGGTGAGACCCGTCGCCGTGGCGGAGTCCGCAGGCCGAAGCGCCCCGGCCCCGCCGCAGGTCGGGACGGGAAAGTCCTGGTAGCGGACCCGCAGCCCGGCGCGGCGCAGAGCCCCGGCCACGAGTTCGGCTCCACGGCAATCGACCGGACCCCGCAAGGGGTGGTGCAGGAGGGTCGGGACCAGGGCCTCGTCCGGGCGCAACGGCCCGACGAGAACGGCCCATTGGTCTTTTCTGAGCGTTCTCTTCACTGCGGTTCTCTCCCTGCCCACGCGTCAGTAGGACGCCGGACAGAACGGGATCCGCACACGGGAATCCCCGGCGTTGAACACGTACTCTGACGCCCCGGCACCCGGCGCCTTCACAGCGACAACGCCCATCCGCCCCGCGCCCACCCGAACGGCCGTTGGCCTCACTCGAAGGTACTGAAGGTTCCCCGAGACGCCCTGGACGGCCGACTACTGGGGCAAATTTGTTCCCATATACGGCAGTTCGGAGTCGTTCAAGGTCGTTCAACACGGCAGGAGGTTCAACAAGCATGCCATGAAGAAGAGTTACGCCGGATGACCTGGCTGGGGCTCACTGGACACACGTGAGCGTTCCCCGGCAGGTTCAGCGAACGCCTCCGCCGCAGGTCCTCTGCTCACCCATGCGTGAGTGCGCCACCGAGCCGGCGCGGACAACCGGGGCAGCGGGCCCGAAGGGCCTCCCCCGCCCGCCGGCCGCACGGACCTCGCGGACCCGACCATCCCTCAGGAGAGACTGATGCCCCTACTGGTCCGTACCGATGCGGCGGGCGCCCTGCACCGCCCCGCCGACACCACACCGCTCGCCGTCCTCGCACGTGGCCGGGTGTCGCGGTGACGGCCGAACCCGACCGCACCCCCGCAGCCGCACCTCCTCCGCCGCCCGCCGCCCGGCGGCACAGGACGGTGGTTCTCGCCTCGCCGCGCTCGTTCTGTGCCGGGGTGGAGCGCGCGATCGACACCGTGGAACGGCTGCTGGACGCCCCGGACCGGAACGGGCCGGTGTACGTACGCAAGCAGATCGTCCACAACGCCCACGTCGTGGCGGGCCTCGCCGCCCGGGGAGCGGTGTTCGTCGAAGAACTCGACGAGGTACCGGCCGGTGCCACGGTCGTCTTCTCGGCCCACGGTGTGTCACCTGAGGTCCATGCCCAGGCCGGTGCCCGCGAGCTGACCGTCGTGGACGCGACCTGCCCGCTGGTCACCAAGGTCCACTCCGAGGCCAGGCGCTTCGCCGCTCGCGGCGGCACCATCGTCCTGATCGGGCACGCCGGGCACGAGGAGGTCGAGGGCACCCTGGGTGAGGCCCCCGCCTCCATCGTCCTGGTCGAGACCCCCGCGCAGGCGGCCGCTCTCCAGGTCCCCGACGGGACCCGCGTCTCCTACCTCACCCAGACCACCCTGGCCGTGGACGAGACGCGCGAGGTCGTCGACATCCTGCGCCGCCGCTTCCCGGCCCTGCGGGAGCCCCCGTCGGACGACATCTGCTACGCGACCACCAACCGGCAGCTGGCCGTGGCGGAAGTCGCGGAGCGCTGCGACCTGGTCCTGGTCATCGGCTCGGCGAACTCCTCGAACTCGGTGCGGATGGTGGAGGTCGCCCGCCGCGCCGGTGCCGAGGCGCACCTCGTCGAGGACGCCGACGGCATCGACCCGGCCTGGATCGAGCGCGCCGGCACCATCGGTCTGTCCGCCGGAGCGTCCGCCCCACCGGCCCTGGTGACCGGTGTGATCCGGGCCCTCCACCGGTGGGGGCCGGTGACGGTCGTGGAGCACACCGCCGCGGTGGAGGACATGTACTTCGCGCCGCCGGCCCCGGTCCGGGAGCGCCCGTGAGCACTCCTCGGTTCCGACTGTCGGTCACCGTCCACGGCGATCGGCGCGCCACAGCCACCATCCACTTCGTCCGCTTCGAGAAGGTGTTCACCCCATGACGGCCATCGACCCTCCATCCCGAGCCGGGGAGACCCGCCCCACCACCGAGGAGAAGAGCAGACGCACCGCCACCGGTACCGGGGTGCCCCCCACCGCTCACGGACCACTTCCCCTCCCCGGAACCCCGGCCGCCCTGCGCGCCCTGCGCCCCGGCCGACTCGACCGGCTGGCGGCCGGGATACGGGACCTGCTCGTGGACCGGGTGTCCGCCACCGGTGGCCATCTGGGCGCGAGCCTGGGTGTGGTGGAGCTGACCATCGCCCTCCACCGGGTCTTCGACTCGCCGCGTGACGCGATCCTGTTCGACACCGGCCACCAGTCCTACCCGCACAAGGTCCTCACCGGACGCGCCCGGGAGTTCGCCACCCTGCGCCAGCAGGGCGGGCTGTCCGGCTACCCGAGCCGGGCCGAGTCCGCGCACGACTGGATCGAGAACTCCCACGCCTCCACCGCCCTGGCCTACGCCGACGGCCTGGCCAAGGCCTTCCACCTACGAGGAGCGGCACGGCGGGTGGTGGCGGTCGTCGGCGACGGCGCGCTCACCGGCGGCCTGGCCTTCGAAGCCCTGAACAACCTCGGGGCCGCCGGGCGCCCGGTCATCGTCGTGCTGAACGACAACACCCGCTCCTACGACCCCAGCGCAGGTGCACTGCCCGCCCACCTGGCCCGGCTGCGCGAGAGCGCCAGGTCACACCGGACCGCAATGTCTTCACCGACCTCGGGTTCGCCTACCTCGGCCCCGTCGACGGCCACGACACCCCCGCGCTGGAGACCGCACTGCGCCGCGCCGCTGCCCTCGGACGGCCGGTCGTGGTGCACGCCGTCACCACCAAGGGGAAGGGCTACGCCCCGGCCGAAGCCGACACCGACGACCGGATGCACGCCTGCGGAGTCATCGACCCGGCCACCGGCCGCCCCCGCACCACGGGCAAGCCGACCTGGACGTCCGTCTTCGCCGCCGAGCTCGCCGCCCTGGGAGGCGAGCGCGAGGACCTCGTCGCCCTCACCGCGGCGATGCGCCTGCCGGTCGGGCTCGGCCCGTTCTCCCGGAAGTTCCCCGACCGGGTCTTCGACTCGGGGATCGCCGAGCAGCACGCCGTCACCTCCGCCGCCGGGCTGGCGATGGGCGGCCTGCACCCGGTGGTGTGCCTGTACGCGACGTTCCTGAACCGGGCCTTCGACCAGGTGCTGATGGACGTGGCGCTGCACCGGCTGCCGGTCACCTTCGTCCTGGACCGGGCCGGGGTCACCGGCCCCGACGGGCCCTCCCACCACGGCCTGTGGGATCTCGCGGTCCTGGCCCGCGTCCCGGGCATGCGCGTCGCCGCGCCCCGTGATCCGGCCCGGCTGCGGGCCCTGCTGCGCGAGGCGGTCGAGTCCGGCGACGGCCCGAGCACGGTGCGCTTCCCCAAAGCCGCCGCCGCGGCCGACATCGACCCGCTGACCACCATGGACGGCATCGACGTCCTGCACCGCTCCCCACACGCGCCCCTGGACGTGCTGCTGGTCGCGATCGGCACGACAGCCGGCGCCTGCCTGGAGGCCGCCCGACTCCTGGCGGCCCGGGGCATCGGAGTGACCGTGGTCGACCCCCGCTGGGTGGCCCCGGTCAACCCCGCCCTCGTCCATCTGGCCGGACGCCACCGCATCGCCCTGTCCGTGGAGGACGGGGTCCGCGAGGGCGGCATCGGAGCCCTCCTCGCCCAGCACGCCACCGACGCCGGGGTCACCGTGCCCGTTCACGCCCTGGGCCTGCCCACCCGGTTCCTGGCCCACGGTGAGCGCGGCGCCCTCCTGTCCGCCGCCGGGATCAGCGGTCCTGCCATAGCCGACACCGCCCGCCGCCTCCTGGAGCACGGCGCCCCCTCGGCCGCCTCCCTGCCGGCACCATCCTCCACACGGAGCACGTCATGAACAGCGTCGACCTCCCCGACCCCACCCCGCCCGGCCGTCGCGGCCCCGGGCCCGCGCCCGGTGATGGACCCGTTCTCGCGGCCCGCCGCCACTCCCGGCAGATCCACGTCGGCAGGGTCCCCGTGGGCGGCGGAGCACCGATCCCGGTGCAGACCATGACGACCACCCCCACCACCGACATCGACGCCACCCTCCAGCAGATCGCCGAGGCCACCGCAGCGGGCTGCGACATCATCCGCCTCGCCGTCCCCTCCGCCGACGACGCCGCCGCCCTGCCCAGGATCGTCGCCAAGTCGCCGATCCCCGTCATCGCCGACATCCACTTCCAGCCCCGCTACGTCTTCCAGGCCATCGACGCCGGCTGCGCCGCGGTCCGCGTCAACCCCGGCAACATCAAGAAGTTCGACGACAAGGTCAAGGAGATCGCCCGGGCCGCCGGCGCGGCCAAGGTCCCGATCCGGATCGGGGTGAACGCCGGCTCCCTGGACCCGCGCCTGCTCGCCAAGCACGGCAGCGCCACGCCCCAGGCACTGGCCGAGTCCGCGCTGTGGGAGTGCTCGCTGTTCGAGGAGCACGGCTTCACCGACCTCAAGATCGCCGTCAAGCACCACGACCCGCTGACCGTCATCGCCGCCTACCGGCTCCTCGCCGCCGGCTGCGACTACCCCCTGCACCTGGGCGTCACCGAAGCCGGCCCCGCGTTCCAGGGCTCCATCAAATCCGCCGTCGCCTTCGGTGTCCTCCTCGCCGAAGGCATCGGCGACACCATCCGGGTCTCCCTCTCCGCACCGCCCGCCGAGCAGGTCAAGGCGGGCTGCCACATCCTCTCCTCGCTCGGGCTACGCCCGAGGAAGCTCGAAATCGTGTCCTGCCCCGGCTGCGGACGCCTCCAGGTCGACATCCACCGCCTCGCCCAGCGGGTCGAGGCCGCCTTCGAGGGGTTCCCCCTCCCCCTGCGCGTCGCCGTCATGGGCTGCGTCGTCAACGGCCCCGGGGAGTCCCGGGAAGCCGACATCGGAGTCTCCTCCGGCAACGGCAAGGGCCAGATCTTCGTCCGGGGCCGGGTCGTCGCGACCGTCCCCGAAAACCGGATCGTCGAACGTCTCCTGGAAGAGGCCCTCAAGCTCGCCGAACACCAATCCACCGGGTCTCCCACGTAGACCGCCCGAAGGAGCAGAGTCCCATGGCCACTCCGAGCAAGCCGATTCGCCGACTGGACCGGGTGATCATCCGTTTCGCCGGTGACTCGGGTGACGGCATGCAGCTCACCGGTGACCGGTTCACCTCGGAGACGGCGTCGTT
>NZ_JBIVJF010000032.1:80133-80427 GCF_044750105.1 Kitasatospora sp. NPDC088861 | reverse complement strand
ACGCTCGGCTGGGAAACCCCAGCCGAGCGCCTGCATAAACTCATCGCGGCCTGATCAAACCGACCACGTGTTGCAACGACCCCTAGAAACCGCCGCCCAGGCCGGGGCTTCCGGGCTTCCGGGCTTCCGGGCTTCCGGCCGGGGCTATTCCGAGGGCAGCAGGACCCGCTGCTCCACCGGGGAGGACAGGATCACCGACGTCGCCGTCCGACCGAGCACGGAGATCGCCTCCCCAAAAGCAAACAAGGCCCGGCACCTTTAGAAAGGCACCGGACCTCATCCGACAATTGGAGC
>NZ_JBIVJF010000032.1:0-80035 GCF_044750105.1 Kitasatospora sp. NPDC088861 | reverse complement strand
GCGCCAGGCCCGGATCGCACGGACTCTTCCTACTGAAAGTAGGACGTGCTCTGGTAGCACCACTGACGCCTGACGAGGAATCATCTCCCTCGCGACACCCAGAACAATACCAGCCCCACACCCACACACCGAACCCCGACCAACCCGCACCCCAAAAGCAAACAAGGCCCGGCACCCTTTGAAAGGCACCGGACCCCGTCCGACAATTGGAGCGCCAGGCCCGGATCGCACGGACTCTTCCTACTGAAAGTAGGACGTGCTCTGGTAGCACCACTGACGCCTGACGAGGAATCATCTCCCTCGCGACGAGAAGTACAGTACCAGCTCCGTGATCAATCACCGAACCGGAGGCGAACCCCGCATGACGAGCGCTCAACCCGAGGCCACCCCGTACGCCGACGGACGGCTCATGGACGTGCACCGCCCGCCCGCCGACACCGCCGGGCCCGCGCCCGTCGTACTGCTGTGGCACGGCCGGGGCCCCGACGAGCGCGACGTGCTGCGGCCGCTCGCCCGGGAGGCCGCCGGGCTCGGCCTGCTGGTGCTCGTCCCGGACTGGCGCTCCGACCGGCCTGACGGCGGCCGCGCCGAGCTGCTCGCCTCGCTCGCCCACGCCCGCCGCACCGCCGCCGCGTACGGCGGGGACCCGGACCGCCTGGTCCTGGCCGGCTGGTCGCTGGGCGGCCGGGAGGCCATAGCCGTGGCCACCCACCCCGACACCCCCGCCGAGCGGCGTCCCATCGCCGCCGTCGGCATCTCCTCCAGCTACGCCCGCCTGGCGATCACCACCGGGGACGCCCCTCTCGACCTGCTGGCCGAGCAGCCCTCTCCCGTCCCGCTCTGGCTGGTCCACGGCACGGAGGACGGGGTGCTGGACATCGAGCACACCCGGCAACTGAGCGCTGCTCTGACAAAGCAGATGTCCGCGGTACGGGTTCTCGAACCCGCCACCGACCACGCGGGCGTCATCATGACCGTGTACGACGCCGAGGCGGACCGCTGCCTCCCCACCACCGCCGAAGCGGTGCTGCGTGCCGGCCGCCGGACCGCCGCCGTCCTCGCCGAGGCCGCCGGGCTGTCGTAGGTAGCGGCACAGCGGGCAGGGCGCGGCCTACCGCCCCGCGACGAGGGAGCGCAGGCCGTGGCCGCGTTCCATGGCCTCCAGGTCGCGCTGCAGCGGCGGCCGGGGGACGGCCAGGACGGGGCAGCTCGCGTGCCGGACGCAGTAGGCGGTGACGGAGGGGCGCAGCGCCCGGGAGAGGCAGCCGCGGCTGCTGCCGGCGCCGAGGACGAGCAGGTCGTCGGGGTGGTCGGCGAAGCGGACCAGGGTGTGTCCGGTGTCGCCGCGGACGGCCTGGCAGCGCAGCCGGACTCCGGCGTAGCGGCCGGCGAAGGCCTCGTCGAGGGCTTGCCGGAGCCGGGCGACGGCGGCGTCGCGGCCGGCGGTGATGGCGGCCGGGCAGGGTGTGCGGCGGTAGCCGATCTCTTCGCCGGGCGAGGTCCAGCAGAGGAGGGCGAGGACCTCGGCGTCGGTGCGGTGGGCTTCGGTGACGGCGTGGTGGAGGGCGGCGAGGCTGCCGAGCGAGCCGCTGACGCCGACGACGATCCGGCCCGCGCGGTCGGCCCGCTCCGCTGCCCCGTCCGCGCCGGATATCTCGCTGTCCGCCATGGTGCGCCCCGCCTCTCGGTCCGTACCGCCGTGCTGTGCTGTCGTCCTCCAGCAAAGCGGGCCGGCACCGCACCTCCGGCGCCCGTTGACACGCCTCTGACGCGCGCGCGGGTGTTCCGTACGTGTCCCTGATGCCCCGGGGTCGCTACGACGCGGTCCGGTACGCCTCCAGGTGGTCGGCCAGCGCTGCGGGGTGGCCGGGCATGGGGCAGTGGTCACCGGGCATCACCGCCACCACGTCGTGGCCCCGCCGGCGCAGTTCGGCCTCCAGCAGGTGCCGGTACCACGGGCCGGACGCGGCCCCGGGAATCAGCACGTACGCAGCCATCGTCAGTGACCTCTCCGCAGCGCAACGGGCAGTCCGGACATCCTCCTCCATCCTCGTCACGGCACTCTGGTGAAGGCCGACCGTTTCCCGGTGTGAAACGGCTTGCCTATCCCTCCGGTGGTTCGGCTTCCCAGAGGTCGGCGAACATCCGGTCCAGGTGTTCCTCCCCGATCGGGGGGACCGGCAGCGGGTGGGTGGCCTGGGTGCGGAAGCCGTCGAGGAGCAGGGCGAGGTAGCGGCGCCAGAGGTCGGGGCGCAGGTCGGTGGTGGCGGGCAGCGCGCGGCAGAGCGGGCCGAGCAGGAAGAGCAGGTCCATGGTGACCACGTCGCGCCGCATGGTGCCCTGGTCCTGGGCGCGGGCGATGAGGGCGCCGACGGTGGCGGCGTTCCGGCGGCTGATCTCGATCATGCCGGGGATGGTGGGGATGGCCTGGGTGACGAGGTCGTTGATGCCCCGGTCGGCGGCGACGAGTTCGAAGATGCGCTCGAAGTAGTGTTCGAGCGCGGTCCAGGCGTCCTCGGCGGCGAGGGCTTCCTCGCCGGCCCCGGCCAGGCCGACGGCGGCGTCGGCGAACACCTCGCCGATCAGCGCCTCGCGGGTCGGGAAGTGGCGGTAGAGGGTGGCGTTGCCGACGCCGGCCTCCTTGGCGATCTGGTCCAGCGGGACGTCGAGGCCGTGCCGGGAGAACATGCCGCGGGCGGCGGCGAGCAGCAGGTCGCGGTTGCGCTGGGCGTCGCGCCGGAGCCTTCCCGGGGGGTTCGCGCTGCTCGGTGCCATGTCCCGACCCTAGCAATCCCGGGGGCGGGTGGTCGGGCGGCGGTCAACTACCCTACGGAGGCGTTGATTCCGCGAGGGGTCCGGAGCGGCTCGCGAGGGGCCGCGGTGAGTCGAGGGGGCGGCCATGGCCGAAGTGGTGGAGTTGCGGTACTACCCGGTGAAGGGGTGCGCCGGGGTCGAGGTGGCGCGGGCGGAGCTGACTCCGGCGGGGCTGGCCCACGACCGGGCGTTCATGGTGGTGGACGAGGACGGGGTGTTCCGCTCCCAGCGCCGGGACCGCCTGCTGGCCACGGTCCGCCCGACGGTCGGGGAGGATGGCCGCCGGCTGACCCTCGACGCCCCGGGTGTGGAGCCGGTGACCGTCGCCGTGGACACCGAGGGTCCGCGCCGGGCGGTGCAGCTGTTCGGCGCCCCGTTCTTCGGGATCGACCAGGGCGAGGAGGTGGCCGGCTGGCTGTCCGGGGTGCTGGGTGCCCGCAGCCGGCTGGTCCGGGTGCCGCCGGAGCACGACCGGGTGACCGACGGGCTGGTACCGGGCACGTCCGGCTACGCCGACAGCTGCGCGGTGCACCTGCTGTCCCGCGCGTCGCTGGAGCGCTTCAACGCGCTGAGCGGCGGACTCCCCGTGCCGGCGGACCGGTTCCGCCCGAACCTGGTGGTGGACGGCTGGGACGAACCGCACACCGAGGACCTGGCCCGCCGGATCACCGTGGGCGGCGCCGAGTTGGCCTATGCCAAGCTCGCGATCCGCTGCTCGGTGACGCTGGTCGACCAGTCGACGGGCGCGAAGGCCGGTCCGGAGCCGCTGCGGACGCTGGCCGGCTACCGCCGGGCGGCGGTCGGCGGGGTCGCGTTCGGCAGCAAGTTCGCGGTGCTGCGGCCCGGCACGCTGCGGGTCGGGGACGAGCTGGTGGTGGACGCCTGGGCGCCGTCCGAGCTCTGAGGCCGGTCGCGGCGGGCCGCCGGGGCGGGCGGGGGGCCGCCCCTCGGCGATCCGGCGATCCGGCGGGCCCGTCGTTCCGGCGGCCCCGGCGGAGACGTGCGCCGGGGCCGGGAGGGGCGTGGGGCGCGTGTCAGCAGCCCTGGTCGATCAGCGAGAACGTGACGTAGTGGTCACCGGTGTAGTAGTCCTCCTGGGTCGCCTGGCCGGTGATGATCCGGCGGGTGCCGCGGGTCGGGGCACCGGGCGTGATGACGGTGTACTCGTGGTAGTAGCCGTTGGACTGGCTGGGCAGGACGTGCTCCCTGTTCTGGAACACGACGCCGTCCTGGGAGTACGGGAACGGCCCGTCGGTGGCGATCAGGTTGAGGGTGTCGGTCGCCTCGGGCGGGAGGGCGGACAGACACACCGTGCCGCTCACGTCGGCGTGCGCCTCGGTGGCGACGGCGACGGGCGCGAGGGTCATCAGGGCGACGGCGGTGACGGCGGCAGCGCGGGTCTTCCACGCGCGTAGAGTGCGGGTCATGCCCACCAGTGTGACCAGCCACCGACAACTCCGGAAGCCCTGCGACAAACTATTAACCGACGGGTAACTCACCTGTCTGACCAGCGACTTGAGCCGTATCCCAGCTCCGACCCGAGCCCGGCCGGCGCCGTCCACGAACCGCCCGGACACCCCATGGGTCGACCGCCGTCGAACTAGCAACCCGACCGCTGTCGGCTCCTCACAGCTTCCTCACGTTCGCTCCCCGCTCCAGTCGCGCCGCATAGAGTGACGGATCATGTCGGACCGGAACGACCGCTGACGGGGTGGGCATGAACACGGGGACGAACACGAGCGCGGGCACGGGACCGCACCCGGCCACAGCCACGGGCGCGCCGCTGACCGCGCGGCAGCTGATCGGACTGCTGGTCGACCCTGGCGCCTTCCAGGGCTGGGACGAGCCGCCGGCCGACCCGCCCACCGACCAGGCCGACCCCGGCTACCGCGCCTCGCTCGACCGGGCCCGCGCACGCACCGGTCTCGACGAGGCCGTCCTCACCGGTGCCGGCCTGGTCGGCGGGCGGCCGGTGGCGCTGGTCGCCTCCGAGTTCGGCTTCCTCGGCGGCTCGATCGGCGTGGCCACCGCCGAGCGGATCACCCGCGCCGTCGAGCGCGCCACCGCCGAGCGGCTGCCACTGCTCGCCCTGCCCGTCTCCGGCGGGACGCGCATGCAGGAGGGGTCGGCGGCCTTCCTGTGCATGCTGCGGATCACCGCCGCCGTCCAGGCGCACCGCGCAGCCGGTCTCCCCTATCTCACCTATCTACGGAACCCGACCATGGGCGGGGTCTTCGCCTCCTGGGGCACGCTCGGCCAGCTGGTGTTCGCCGAGCCGGGCGCCCGGCTCGGCTTCCTCGGCCCGCGCGTGTACGAGGAACTGCGCGGCGTGGAACTGCCCCCGGACGTGCAGCGGGCGGAGACGCTCGCCGGACGCGGCCTGGTGGACGCCGTCGTGCCGCCGCAGGACCTGCGCGAACTGGTCCGCCGCACGCTCGCCGTCCTCGCCACCACCGCGCCCGCCCCGGGCAGCACGGACACCAGCGGCACCGGCGCCCCCGGTCCCGGCCCCGGCCTCGCTCCCGACCCCACCCCCGACGGGGCCGCCGAACACCCCGACGCCTGGGACTCCGTCCGCCGCACCCGTCGCCCCGACCGCCCGGGCACCCGCGAGCTGCTGCGCCACACCGCCGAGGAACTGGTGCTGCTGGACGCCCCCGGCGGGCGGGACGGCGCGCTGGTCCGCGCCCTCGCCGTCCTCGGGGGTCGGCCGGTCCTGGTGGTCGGCCAGCAGCGGCAGACCCCGGAGCACGAGCGCCCGTTCACCGCCGCCGACCTGCGGGCCGTCCGGCGCACCGCGCGGGTGGCGGAGCAACTGGGGCTGCCGCTGGTCACGGTCGTCGACACGGCCGGGGCCGAACTGTCCGCGCAGGCCGAGCTGGACGGGATCGCGGTCGAGATCGCGCACTGCCTGACCACCCTGCTGGCGCTGCGCACGCCCGTCCTGGCGGTGCTGCTCGGCCAGGGCTCGGGCGGCGGCGCGCTGGCGCTGCTCCCGGCCGACCGGGTGCTCGCCGCCGGGCACGCCTGGCTGGCGCCACTGCCACCGGAGGGCGCGTCCGCGATCGTCCACCGGGACGGCGGGCACGCCGCCGAGCTGGCCCGCTCCCAGGGCATCGGCGCGGGCCACCTGGCGGAGGTCGGGCTGGTGGACGAGGTGGTCGAGGAGCGGCCGGACGCGGCGGACGAGCCGGAGGCGTTCTGCGCGCGGCTGGGACGGGCGGTCGGTGCCGCGCTCGGCGGGCTGGCGGCGCTGCCGGAACCGGACCGCCTCGCGGCGCGGGCCCTGCGTCACCGCCGGCTCGGCGACCTCCGCTGAACCCCCGGTGGGGCCCGCCGATCTCCGCCGGTCTCCGCCGGGGCCCGACGATCTCCCCCGGGCCCCCACGGGTGTGGCGCCGGTCTCAACGGCGGCGAGATCGTCTGTACCCAACGTGCCGGCGGCAGACCGGCGGGTGACGGCCTCAGCGGCCCAAACGGTGAGTGCGCTCACACCGGAATGCGGTCCACGACGGGCGATAGTGGCAAGTCCCGGGCACCCGCGCCCCGCCCCGCCGACGGGGCGTTCGCGCAGGTCACCGCCGGTCGGCGCGCTCCGCGCAACCGACCCTTCGAATCCACGGCGGCCGCCCCCCGTACGACCGGGGGTCGTAACAAGGGGGTCTTGGCGACGCCCGATCCGGCATGCCAACAATGGCTCAGTCGTCAGCCGCACCGGCACCTGTCCCGCCGGTAGCGACTTACTGCCAGGTCACGCCCCACGACCATTTCGGCCCCTGTCCGGCCATGGTCCAAGGCGGGGCGTGACCCGGCCCAACCCGATTGAGGTCTTGTTCTTCATGCCCACTTTCAAGCTCCGCATGCGCACTTCCGCCGCGATTCTCGCCGGCGCCGCCGGTCTGACCGCCCTGGGCGCGGGTGTGCTGCCCGCCACCGCGAACGCCGCCACCCTGTCCCCGCAGGCCGTGGCCGCCCAGATCGTCCCGGCGAACCAGCTGGCCTCCTTCAGCCAGATCATCGCCCACGAGTCCAGTTGGAACGTGACCGCGACCAACGCCAGCTCGGGCGCGTACGGCCTGGCCCAGGCGCTGCCGGGCTCCAAGATGGCGACGCACGGCTCCGACTGGAAGACCAACGCGACCACCCAGATCAAGTGGGCGCTGGACTACATGAACTCCCGCTACGGCAGCCCGAACGCCGCCTGGACCTTCTGGCAGGCCAACCACTGGTACTAAGCCGACCACCTCGGCTCACCGGACTCCACCCGCATCCTGACCACTCCCCCCTCACCCCGGGGGTCGGACAGGGATCACCGGGGTGACCCCAGAGGGCCCGGGCCCGCGCGATCCGCGTGGCCCGGGCCCTCTCGTGGTTCCCGCACACCGCTCGCGGGTCGCGCGGCGCCTCCCGCCGTTCGCCCGACCCGCCCCCGCCTCGTCCGGCCCGCCCCCGCCTCGTCCGGTCTGCTCCCGCCTCGCCCTCACCTCGTCCGGACGCCCGGGCCGCGCCCCGTCGCTCAGAGCTCGCCGGTGAGCCCGAGCAGTTCCCGCATCCGCGCGTACTTGGCGGCCAAGCGCTCGGCGGTCGCGACGTCCAGCGCGGCCAGCCGGGCCGGGTCCGAGTTGTGGGCGAGGTCGGCACGCTTGACCAGCAACGCGCCCGGCGTGGCCAGGACCCGCGCGGTGTACGCCTCGACCGGCTCGTCGGGGCGGCGGGTGAGCGCGTCCACGATCGTCTTGGTGGCCTCGGACAACGCGGCCCCCGCCAGCCACTCCCGGCTCAACCGGTCGTCCTCGACGGTGTCGTGCAGCCAGCCCGCCGCGATCTGGGCGTCGCTGCCACCGCGCGCGGCCGTCCCGTGTGCGACCGCCGCGATGTGCTCGCCGTACGGGTGGCCGTTCTTGTCGACCTGCCCCTCGTGCGCGCGCCGGGCGATCGCCTCCACCTCGGCCAGGCTCAGGTACTCGGGTTCCATCGGCGCGTTCTCGGGCTCCATCGGCTCATCGTAGGCCCGTGGTCTCCCCGTTCACGCTCACTGGTTTACTGCCCCGGGGCGGGAGACCCCCGGCCCACCCGGCAGACCGTCCGAGCGATCCGAGGAACCATGCCATCCCTGCACCCCCTGCTGTCCGGATTCGCCCCGATCTGGGCACTGACCGGGGTCGGCTACCTGGTCGGCCGGACCGGGCTGCTCGGGCCGCACGCGGAGCCGGTGCTCAACCGGTTCGTCTTCCACGTGGCGATGCCGGCCTCACTGTTCCTGATGATCGTCCGCACCCCGCTGGACCACTTCGCCAACCCCTCGATGCTCGCCTTCACCGCCGGCACCGTCGTCTCGATCGGCCTCGGGCTGCTCGCCGGGCGCCTGCTGTTCCGGCGCAAGACCGGCGAGTTGGCGATCGGCGCGATGGCCTGCGGGTACGTCAACTCGGCCAACCTCGGCATCCCGGTGGCGATGCAGCTCCTCGGTGACGCCTCCTTCGTCGCACCGGTGGTGCTGTTCCAGATCCTGGTGGTCACGCCCGCGGTGCTGACCGTCCTCGACGGCGGCGCGGCCGGCCGCCGGGCCCTGCTCACCCTGCCACTGCGCAACCCCATCCTGTTGGCCACCGCGCTCGGCGCCGCCGCCTCCGCCTGCGGGCTTCACCTGCCCGCCGAGCTGAACCGCTCCTGCGAACTGCTCGGCGGCGCCGCCGTGCCGACCGCCCTGGTCGCCCTCGGCATGTCGCTGCACAACCGCCCGCCGGCCACCGGCCGTTCGCGCCACGCCGAGGTCGGGCTGACCGTCGCGGTCAAGACCCTGATACAGCCGCTGGTCGCCTTCGCGGTGGCCGGCCCGCTGCTCCACCTCCCCGCGCACCAACTCCTCACCGTGGTGCTCTTCTCCGCCCTGCCCACCGCGCAGAACGTCTACGTCTACGCCCGCGAGTACGGCCAGGGCACCGGGCTCGCCCGGGACTCGGTGCTCTGGTCGACCCTGGCGTCGATGGCGACCCTGTCGGTGATCAGCTGGTCCCTCGCCGCGTAGCCGGGGCCTTCCGGAGAGGTGACGACCACCCGTACACGGCACGACAGTTGTCCCCCGCGAGCCGTACAAAAGCGGGGAACCGGGGCCCTCGTCGGACTCCCGGTGGAATGCTGGCGCCCATGAGCCAACCGGACCTTCGTTCCGCAGAGTTCCACCACTGTCCGTCCGTCGTCACGCTGCCGCAGACGGACGTGGACCACTACAACACCGTTCCGCGCGGTGCCTTCCTGATCGATCCGCGCCTGCGCTGCGACCTCGCCGGCGGGCACGGCGGCACCCATTCCGCGCTGGTCCAGGGCGTCGGCTTCGACCTGCACTGGGCGTCCTGGCCCGAGTACCTGGTCGAGGTCGGGCCGCGCTGCCCGGCCGTCGGCCCGTACGAGGGGCCGGAGCCGCCGCGCGACCCCAACATCTGTCTGCTGCGCGAGGACCACCCCGGGCCGCACTACGGCGAGACCTGGTTCTGACGCCCCGCCGGTCACTCCCCCAGACCGGTGGTGCCCGCCGAGTTCGATCCCAACGCCTCCCCGGGCCGGCCGGGGTCACCACCCGGCCGGCCCGGGAGGCGTCCATCAGTTGGATCAGCGCCCGCAGATCGGCCGGGCGCTGCCTTCACCCCCGCGGAGTCCCATCATGTCCGCCCGCACCACGCCCTCCCCCGCCCGCACCGCCGCCTTCCTCACCGCCTACGACGCACTGCTGGCCCGCTGGCCCGTCCAGGTCGAGCACCTCACCGTCCGAACGCCCCACGGCACCACCCGGATCAACGCCTGCGGCCCGTCCGACGGCCGCCCCCTCGTCCTGCTGCACGGCGGCGGCGCCACCTCCACCATGTGGTTCGCCAACGTCGCCGCGTGGACGGCCGCCGGGCACCGCGTCCTCGCCCCCGACCTCATCGGCGACCCGGGCCGCAGCGTCCACGACGGCGCCCCGCTCGCCGGCGTCCCCGGGCTGCTCGGCTGATTGGACGCCGTCCTCGACCAACTCGGCCTCCCCCGGGCCGACTTCTGCGGCCACTCCTACGGCGGCTGGATCGCCCTGGAGTACGCCCTGCACGCGCCCGCCCGGGTCGGCCGACTCGCCCTCCTCGATCCCACCCAGTGCTTCGCCGGCTTCCGCCCCGACTACCTGCTGCACGCCCTGCCGCTCTTCCTCCCCCGCCGCACCGCCGCCCGGGCCCGCGCCTACCTCGGCTGGGAGGCCGGCGGCGGCCCCCGCCCGGACCCCGGCTGGCGCGAGGTCTACGCCCTCGGATACGCCGACTTCCCCGCCACCCGCGTCGTCACCGGCCCCCGCCCCGGCCTCGACCGGCTGCGCTCCCTCACCACCCCGACCCTCGCCCTGTTCGCCGAACACAGCCGCACCCACCACGCCCCCCGGGTCGCCGAGGCCGCCCGCCGCGCCCTACCCGAGGCGACGGTCGCCGTCCTGCCGGGCCTCTCGCACCACCACCTGCCCATGGCGGGCGCGGCGGAGGTCAACGCCCGGCTGACCGGATTCCTCGCCGCCCCCCGCGGCTGACGGCAGGGCCGTTCGGACGGCACGGGCGCCACGCCCGCGGCGAACCGGCCCTGCCCGGCCGCTGCGCACAAGCCGCCGGCGACGGATTGGCCCGAACTCGCCAGCGTCGCCAAATCCCTTGTACCGCACTCGACTTGGCGCTGGCAGACTGACACCGCCACGTCGGCCCACTCACACCTCACGGAGCAGCCATGCCCGCGTTCGTCCGACGCCTCGCCCCCGCGGCGCTGCTCGCGCTCACCGCGCTGGCCGTCACCCCGGGCAGCGCGTCCGCCGTGGACCGTGACGGGCCGGCCGTCGCCGCCTCGGCGGGCGAACACCCGGGGCTGACCTGGACCGCCCTGGAACAGCGCGCCGGTGTGGTGCACGTCGGCACCGACGGCGCCAGCAACCCCTACCTCGGGGACACCGCCGCCGACACCGAACTGCCGGTGCTCTGCCTCCACCAGGACGGCCGCCCGGCCCCCACCGGGATCCCCACCGCCGGCTTCCACAGCTGGGCGGGCGGGGAGGTCGCCGCGACGGCCCCGACGGCCGGGTCCGACCTGAGCGGCCGGGACGACGCCGACGGGCTCTGCGAGGACTCCTTCGGCGCCGGCTGGCGAATGGCCGAGTTCCACGACGGGCAGGGCTGGTCGCTCTGGGCGGCCGGCACCCTCCCGGCGGGCACCCGGTTCTGGACGGCGATCAACGACCAGCCGGCCAACCCCTGGTCCTGACGTCCGCGTGGTCCCGGGCCGTCCCGTGCGAGCGCGGGACGGCCGACGGGGGCGGGGATCAGTAGATCAGGTACCCCGGGCGGTGTCCTTCGTCGTCGATCTCCCCGGTGGCCTGCGCCCGCAGCTTGCGGGACAGCTCCTCCAGGGCTCGGGAGGCCGCGACCTCCTCACCGATCCTGGCGAGCGGGCGGTCGTCCGTGCTCTTCATCGACTCCCCGTGGGCGCGCAAGCCCGGCGCCCGCGCACCGGTCAGTCTGGCCTCGCACGCCGTGTGCACTCCGTCTTCCTCGAAGCTCAGCTCCACGTCCCACTGGTTGTGCATGCCACACCTCCTGGCAGCGGCCCCCTCGCGCCTGTCCGGACCGGCACGGACGGTGAGCCGTGGCGGCCGCTCACACCAGCGTGCGCCCGTCCGGCCCGTGGCGGCAAGCGGGCCCGGCCCGGGGCTGCGGACCCGACCGGGAACCAGTTCCCCCACCACGGGTCTCCCGGCCGCGGCTGCTCTCCGCCGCCGGCCGGGCCGCGTCGCCGCCCCGGCGGTACGCTGACGGAAGCGCGCCGCGACCGCCGACCGAACCCGGACCCGCCGGCGCGGCGCGGGCAGTGACAACCGGGTGGTCCCTCCGTGGCGGTCTTCCTCCTCGCCCTCGGCGCCGCCTGCTGCCTGGGCCTCGGCTTCGTCCTCCAGCAGCACGCGGCGCAGCGGGCGCCCCGTGCCGACCTGCTGCACTGGCGGCTGCTCCTGGACCTGATGCGGATGCCCGAGTGGCTGCTCGGCACCGGGTTCATGGTGTGCGGACTGATCCTGTCCGCGCTCGCCCTCAACCAGGGCGAGGTCTCGCTCGTCGAGCCGCTGCTCGCGACCAACCTGCTGTTCGCCATGGCGCTCTCCCGGGTGCTGACCCGCCAGACCCTCGGCCGCTCGGGCTGGGCCGGGGTGCTGCTGCTCGGCCTCGGGGTGACGGCGTTCATCGTGGCCGGCCGGCCCAATGGCGGCGGTGCGCCCGCCGGGGAACTGCGGCACTGGCTGGTGGTCGGCACGGTGGTCGGGCTGACCCTGCTTCTGGTCTCGTTGGCCCGGCGGCTGCCGCTGTTCGAGGAGGCCACCCTGCTGGCCCTCGCCGCCGGTCTGCTCTACGGCCTCCAGGACGCGCTGACCCGCACCACCACCCAGCGCCTCGACCACAGCGGGCTGGACGCGGTGCTGCGCAGCTGGCAGCCGTACGCGGTGGTGGCGGCGGGCGTGGTCGGGCTGCTGCTGGTGCAGAGCGCCTTCGAGGCCGCGCCGCTGCGGATGTCCCTGCCGGCGCTGACCGCCGCCCAGCCGCTGTCCGGGATCGCCTGCGCGGTCGGCTTCCTCGGCGACCGGCTGCGGGTCACGCCGGGTGCGCTGGCCTGGCAGTCCGCCGGACTGCTGGCCATCGTGGTCGGGGTGATCGTGATCGGCCGCCACCCGGCGATGCCGGGCAGCGTCCGCGAAGCCCCGGAGAGCGTCGGGGCGCCACCGGAGGACGAGCGGCCCGAGGAAGGCCCCGGAGGCCGTCCGGGAAACGGTCCGGCCTGACCACCGGTGCCGGAGCGTAATTCGCTTGACCGGGCCACGGGTCAACGCTGCACTGTGGCGAGGCACACGGGCCGTGGTGCCGTCGTCATCCAGGGGAGGAAGCGGTAACGATGGAGATCCGTCCGACAACCGATCAGGACCTCGACGTCTACGTCGACACGCTCCATGCCGCGTTCGGGCTCTTCCCGGAGACCCCGGCCGACGGCGGCGGGCTCTGGTGGTCGGCGACCGAGATGGACCGCAACCTGCTCGCCGTGACGGCGGACGGGCGGCCCGTCGGCACCGCCGGCGCGTACACCTTCGAGCTCACCCTGCCCGGTGAGGCCCTCGTCCCCACCAGCGGGGTGACCGGCGTCGGCGTCCTGCCCTCGCACCGGCGCCAGGGCGTGCTCACCGCGATGATGCAGCGCCAGCTCGCCGAGTTTCGGGCCCGCGGGGAGTTCCTCTCCGTACTGCTGGCCTCCGAGGCCGTGATCTACCGCAGGTTCGGCTACGGACCGGCGACCTACACGCAGCGGCTGACGGTGCCGCGCCATCAGGCCGCCTTCGCCCTCCCCCGGGCGCGCGGAACGGCCGACACTGCGGCGCCCGGCCCGGGCACCGGCTCGATCGAGCTGCTGCGGCGGGCCGAGTGCGGCGAGATCCTGGAAGCGGTCTACGACCGGTACCGCCGCGCACAGCCCGGCGCACTCTCCCGGCCGCACCGCTGGTGGGCCTTGGGCGCGGGCCGGCCCCCGGTCTCCTCGGCGTCGCGCTACGTCGCCGTCCACCGGGATGCCGACGGTGTCCCGGACGGCTACGCCTGCTACTCGCTCGGCGACGGCACCTTGACGGTCGACGAGACCATCGCCACCGACGACGCCGTCGCCACGGCCCTGGCCCGGTTCGCGCTCGAACACGACCTGGTCTCCCAGGTCGTGTTCAAGCACGTTCCGTCCGACCACCCGCTGCGCTGGCAGCTTGCGGACTTCAACGCCGGCGAGGGGAGCAGCAGCACCGACTGGCTCTGGGTGCGGCTGCTGGACGTCCCGCGGGCGCTGACCTCGCGCGGCTGGTTCGTGGACGGCGAGCTCGTCCTCGACGTCGACGACCCGTTCCTCGGCGAGCACGGCCGCTACCTGCTGACCGTCCGGGACGGGAAGGCCGAGTGCGTCCCGACGGACCGGGAGCCCGACCTGTCCCTGGACGTGAGCGACCTGGGCTCGGTCTACCTCGGCGGCACCACCCCGAGCACGCTGGTGCGCGCCGGGCACATCCGGGCCCACCGCCCGGGCGCGGCCGCCCTCGCCGACGCCCTCTTCAGCGCCGAGCGCGCCCCGCACTGCCTGCACTGGTTCTGACCAGCTGGTTCTGCCCGACTGGTTCTGCCCGACTGGTTCCGGCCGCACGCTCGCCTCGCCGCCCCTGTGCGACAGGCCTACGGGCGCGCCGGGACCGACGCGGGCGCGAGCTCGGGCTCCGTCGCCGGCTCAGGCCCTGTCCCCGGCTCGGGCTCGGGCCCTGTCCCCGGCTCGGGCCTCGCCTCGTCGGCAGTGCCCGTCCGGCCGCGCCGGCGGTCCATCTCACGCCACTCCGGCCGCAACCCGGCCAGGTTCGTGGAGGCGAAGTAGAGGGCGCCGCCCGCGACCAGGGTGGGTATCAGCCCGACGAGGCCGACCGCTGCGCCGGCCAGCAGGCCGCCGAGCGGGATACCGGCCCAGGCGAGGGAGTCGCCGAGGGCGTGGACGCGGCCGAGCAGGTGGCGGGGCACCCGCTCGAAGAGCACCGCGCCGAGGATCGGGTTGAGGAAACCGCCGCCGAAGCCGCCGACCGCGAAGACCGTGAGCACCACCCACAGCGGCGCGCCGCACGCGAGCACCAGGAAGCGCGGGGCCCCGACGAGCAGGAAGCCGGCGAAGAACACCGTCCGGCGGGGCAGCCGGTGGGCGACGGCCGCCGCGATCAGGCTGCCGACGACCGCCGTGATTCCCCCGGCGGTGCCGGTCAGGCCGATGGCGGCCGGGCCGTTCCCCGACTCCCGCGCCCAAACCGGGAGGAGGACCGTGATGAACCCGGCGTCGAGCAGGTTGGTGATGCCGACCAGCACCGTCACGGTGAGCAGCAGCGGATCGGAGCGCAGGAAGGTGAAGCCCTCGCGGAACATCCGCCAGTAACCCACCGGTTCGGCCCCGGACTTGGACTCGGACTCGGCCCCGGCGGCCTGCTCGCCGGCGGATGCCAGGGCCGCCGCGCGCCCCATCCCGCGCGGCAGGGCGAAGGCGATGACGAGGGACCCCAGGGCGAAGGTGGCGGCGTTGAGCGCCAGCCCGGCCAGCGGGCCCATCAGCGCGACCAGCCCGCCACCGACCGCCGGGCCGACCGTGGAAGCCAGCCGTTCGGTGACGCCGGAGAGACCGGTGGCGCGCTCCATCGGCACCCGGGCGCGGTCGGCGGCCTCCGGGACCATGACCGACTTGGCCAGATCCCCCGGGCCGCGCATCGCGCCGATCACCGCGACCATCGCCAGCAGCACCCCGAACGGCAGCAGCCCCAAGGCGTGCAGCAGCGGGACCAGCCCGGCCGCGACGGCGCTCACCAAGTCCGTCGTCCAGGACACCACCCGCGGCCCGAGCCGATCGACCAGCGGCCCGGTCAGCGCCTTGACCAGCACGTACGGCGCCATCTCGGCGAAGGCGACCAGGCCCGTCATGGTGGCGCTGCCGGTGGTGGCCAGGACGAACCAGGGCAGGGCGATGGCCGAGACACGCGTCCCGGTGATGGAGACGGCCATCGCGGAGAGCACCCCGACCAGCGGTCGGAGGCTACGCGCGGGCGCGTCGGCGACGGTGGTCATCGGGACCCCGCCTCACCGGTGTCGGTGTCGGTGTCACTGTCGGCACCAGCGCCGGTGTCGGTATCACTGTCGGTACCAGCGCCGGTGCCGACGCTCGCGTCGGGCAGCACGTGCACGACCACGGAGACCCGCTCGGTGCCCTCCGGGGCCGGCCCCTCCGCGTCCAGCGCGCGGTAGCGCCGCACCACCGCGGACAGATCAGCGGCCAGTTGCCCGGCCTCCTCGGGGGTGAGCTGCAACAGCACGTCGCTGAGGCCGACCGCCTTGCGCCACTCCCGCGGCATCGTCTCGAAGGCGTCGACCGACCGCTGTGCGGTCAGGGCGTGGGCGATGAGGACGGACCGGAGGAAGCCGACGGCCGTGTCGGGCTCCTCGTCGGCCATGTCGTCACCCGTCCAGACGGTGAACTTGTGGGCCGAACGCCACCACCGCTCACGGGCGTTTCCGCGCTCGGGATCCTCCTCGACGAAGCCCGCGGCAGCGAGCTGGCGGAGGTGGTAGCTGGTCGCCCCGGAGTTGAGCCCCAGCTGCTCGGCGAGCCTGGTCGCCGTGGAGGGGCCGTGCTTGCGCAGCAGCCCGACCAGCTGCATGCGCACGGGGTGGGCCATCGCCCGCATGCCCTTGGCCGTGAGGACGATGTGGGGGTCATCGCTGTGCATCCAGCCGCGTTCATCGGTCATGGCAGGAGCGTAGAACCGCAAAGACATCTTTGCAAAGGGTTTTTTGCGAAGATGTCTTTGCGGTGAGCAAGAGGGTCGCGAAGGGCCGCACGCCGACCGTCCGCCGGCCTTCCGTCAGTCGTGCGCGACCACCAGCAGCAGCACCACCGTCAGCCCGCCGCCCGGCGTGGCCTCCACCGCCAGCCGCCCGCCCGCCGCCAGCACCAGGCTGTGCACGGCGGGCCCGACCGGCCCGTCGGCGCGGGCGCCCGCGAGCAGCCACTCCCGCGCCCCGGGCAGCTCGGACGACCCCCGGTCGGCCACCCGGATCTCCACCCGCCCGCGCGGTCGCGCCGCCCCGCTCAACCCGGCCGCCCGCAGGGCCGTCGCGGCCGGGCCCGGCCCGCCCGCCACCTCGGCGCGGACCAACACCCGCCCGCCGGGCGGGTTGCGCCGGATCGCGTGGTCGACCAGGCCGGCGAGCGCGGCCTCCAGCCGCCGGGCGTCCGCGGCCACCACCGGCAGCCCCGGCGCCAGCCGGGTCGTCACCGCCGCCGCCCGGCCGCCGCCGCGCACCACCTTGCGGACCACCTCGGCCACCTGGACGTGCCGTGCCTGCGGCTCGCAGCCGGCCTGCCGGCCGGTCCACTCGACGCGCTCCAGTTCCGGCCGGGACAGCTCCCGGGGCCCGGCCATCTCGCCCGGTCGGAACGGTCCCGGTTCCTCGCCCGCCACCACGCCGCCGGGCCCGCCCGTACGGCCGGGGCCACCCGGCCCGCCGAGGGCGCCGAGTGCCCTGGCCCCCGATGCGACATAGCCCCAGAGCTTCCCGCTTGCCATCGCCCTGCCCCTCGCGCATCGCCGGCGGCCGTCATCAGTACCGCGGCCGACCGGCGCGGGCCGCTTCCCAGGCCCTGCTGTCAGCCTGCACCTCACTCGTTCGGGTGACAATCCGGCTCCGGGACGCGAACCGGGCACCACCCCCGCCGGTCGGCCGGTGCCACACCCGCCGACCGGCGGGGCAGGCCCGGGCTCCGGCCCGCCGCGGGCCCGCGACGCGGCGCCGCCGACCCCGGGCCGGGCCTCACGAACTCCCTTCGCCCGCCCGGAGGTCCGCCGCCCGGGCCGGAGCCCGGAGACCCCCCTAGACTGGCCCCATGCCCCGGCTCAACGACCAGGTGCGGGAGCTGCTCCAGGAGTACGCCGACCTGATCAACATCACCGGCGGGGACGCCTTCCGGGCGCGGGCCTACGAGAAGGCCGCCCGCGCGGTGGGCGGCCACTCCGAGGACGTCGCCGGCCTGGACGCCAAGGGCCTGCAGCAGATCCCCGGCGTCGGGAAGTCCACCGCCGAGAAGGTCGCCGAGTACCTCACCACCGGGCGGATCACCGCCCTGGAGGCCCTTCGCGTCGAAGTCCCGTCCGGGGTCCGGGAGATGACGGCCGTGCCCGGCGTCGGCCCCAAGCGCGCCCTCGCCCTCTACCGCGACCTGGGCATCGCCTCCGTCGACGACCTGGCCGAGGCGGTCCGCTCCGACCGGCTGTCCGGCGTGGCGGGCTTCGGCGAGCGCAGCGGCGAGAAGATCCTGCACGGCATCGAGTTGCTGCGGCGCTCCGGCGGCCGCACGCTGCTCGACGCGGCCACCGAACTGGCCGAGCAGCTCGTCGCCGCGCTGTCCGCCGTGCCCGGCTGCACCCGCTGCGCGTGCGCGGGGTCGCTGCGCCGGATGCGCGAGACGGTCGGCGACGTCGACGTGCTGGCGACGGCCGCCGACTCCGCCCCGCTGATGGCCGCGCTCACCGGACTCCCGTACGTGACCGAGGTGATCGCGAGCGGTCCGACCAAGACCTCGGTGCGCACCACCGGGGGCGTGCAGGTGGACCTGCGGGTCGTCCCGGAGGAGGACTGGGGCGCGGCACTCGTCTACTTCACCGGATCGAAGGCGCACAACATCAGGCTGCGCACGATGGCCGTCCGGGCCGGGCTGAAGCTCTCGGAGTACGGCCTGTTCCCGACCGCCGCCGAGGGAGCGGACGGCGAGGAAACGGACGGCGAGGGCGCGGACGGCGCCAAGGTGGCGTCCGCGACCGAGGACGAGGTGTACGCGGCACTCGGCCTGCCGTGGATCGCGCCGCCGCTGCGCGAGGACCGGGGCGAGATCGAGGCCGCCCTGCGCGGTGAACTCCCGGATCTGGTCCAGGAGTCGGACCTTCGCGGCGACCTGCACACGCACACCGACCTGACCGACGGCCTGGCCACCCTGGAGGAGATGATCGACACCGCGGCCGCCCGCGGCTACTCCTACTACGCCGTCACCGACCACGCACCGGACCTGGTGATGCAGCGGATGACGGACGAGAAGATGCTCGCCCAGCGCGAGCGGCTGCGCCGACTCGCCGACCGCCACCGGAAGCTGCGACTCCTGCACGGCACCGAGCTGAACATCGGCCCGGACGGCGGGGTGGACTGGCCGCCCGGGTTCCTGGCCGGCTTCGACGTCTGCGTGGCCTCCGTGCACTCGCACTTCACCGCCGACCGGGCCGCCCAGACCCGCCGGCTGATCCGCGCCTGCGAGAATCCGCACGTGCACGTCATCGGCCACCTCACCACCCGGAGGATCGGCCGCCGCGGCCCGATCGACGTCGACCTGGACGCGGTGTTCGTGGCCGCCGCGCGCACCGGCACCGCGATCGAGATCAACAGTTCCCCGCAGCGGCTCGACCTGCGTGACGAGGACATCCTGCGGGCGAAGCGGCACGGCGTCCGCTTCGCGATCGACAGCGACGCCCACGCCACCGGGCAGCTCGCCTACCCGCGCTTCGGCATCGGTACGGCGCAGCGCGGCTGGCTCACCGCCGAGGACGTGATCAACACCTGGCCCTGGCAGCGGCTGAAGCGTTTCCTCCGCAAGGACGCGCTGCGCTGAGCGGGCCGCCGGGCACCCGGTGGGCGGCCCCCGGGCACAGGGCCGCCCACCCTATGGTCAGCTCGACACCGCCCCGAGCCCACCCCGCCGCCGCCCCGACGCGGTCCCGAGCCCACCCCGACGCCTCCCCGAGGTCACCGCTCCGCGAACGAGGCCCCCGGCGTGGCCAGCACCCGGGCCGCGCTGCGGTGCCCGAGGCCGGCGGCCAGGTGCAGGTCGCCGGCCTCCAGGAAGCCGGCCAGGAATCCCGCCGCGAAGGCGTCCCCGGCGCCGGTGAGGTCGCGCACCTCGCTCACCGGCGGCACGGGCACCGTGAACGGCGCGTCCCCGGGCACGTCGACGGTGGTCGCCTCGGCGCCCGCCTTGGTGACCACGGTGGTGGCCGCCAGCCGGGCCCGCTCCGGCCCCGGCAGCCCGCCCACCAGCAGGCCCAGGTACTCCGCCTCGGACCGGTTGGCGAACACGAAGGTCGGCGCCAACTCGGCCAGCAGGGCGAGGAAGCGCTCCCGCCCGTACTGCTCCAGCATGCCGGTCGAGGAGGCGTCCACCGAGGTGGTGCCACCCGCCCGTCGGACCCGCGCCAACGCGTCCACCGCGGAGCGGCCGACCGGATCGCCGTCGAAGGAGTAGGCGGGCACGTGCAGGTGGGTCAGGCCGGCCAGCCACTCGTCCGGCACCCGGTCCAGCAGCTTGGCCGCGCCGCGGTCGGGCAGCATGGTCCGTTCGCCGGTCTGGTCGATCAGGACCACGATGCTGCCGGTCTGGCCGCGCCGGGCGACCCGTACGTCCACGCCGTGCCCGGTCAGCTCGGCGACGACGCCGTCCCCGACCGGGTCGGCGCCGACGCAGCCGATGAACCGGGCCGGGTACTGACCGGCGGCGAAGCTCGCGACGTTCGCCGCGCTGCCGCCGCGCCGCCGGAAGACCTGGGCGCTGGAGTCGGTGCCGTGCCGCAGCGGGCCGTCGACCCAGACGACGATGTCCTCGACGAGGTCGCCGAGCACCCCCAGCACGGGTCAGGCCCCGCTGCGGGCGGCGGCCGCCAGCGCGGTCGCGATCTGGCCGCCGAGCCGGACGTTGCCCCGGTAGACCTCGACGTTGACCTCCAGGCTGCGGCCCTGGGTGTCGCGCTGGATGTGGTCGAGCAGGAACGGCGTGGAGGCGTTGCCGGTGACGCCCTGGCGCTCGGCCTCGGCCCAGGCGCGGGCCAGGATGCCGTCGAGTTCCTCCGGCGGCAGCTGCTTGGCGGGGTCCACCGGGTTGGCGATCAGGACGGCCTGCGGCAGGGCGAGGCGGTCGCGGGCCTCGATGAGCCGCGCGGCCTCCTCGGGCGACTCGACGCTGAAGTTGATCTCGTGGCCGGAGTCGGTGACGTAGAAGCCGGGGTACTTGCGGGTGCGGTAGCCGATGACCGGGATGTTGAAGGTCTCGAAGCGCTCCAGGGTGGCCCGGATGTCGAGGATCGACTTCACGCCCGCGCTGATCACGGTGACCGGCGTGGCGGCCAGGGTGGTCATGTCGGCCGACTCGTCGAAGCTCTCGGAGGCGCCGAAGTGGACGCCGCCGAGGCCGCCGGTGGAGAACACCCGGATGCCCGCCCGGTGGGCGAGGAAGGCGGTGGCCGCGACGGTGGTGCCGCCGTGGCGGCCGAGCGCGGCGACCACCGGCAGGTCGCGCAGGCTCACCTTGTCCAGGCCGTCCGTCGCGGACAGTTCGGTGATCTGCTCGGTGCTCAGACCGACCGTGGGCACGCCCGCGTGCACGCCGATGGTCGCCGGGACGACGCCCGCCTCGCGCAGCTGTCGCTCGGCCTCCAGCGCGACGGCCAGGTTGCGGGGGCGCGGCAGGCCGTGGGTGAAGATGGTCGATTCCAGCGCGACCACGGGCCGGCCGTCGGCCACGGCCTGCGCGACCTCCTCGGAGACGCGGATGGCCCGCGCGGAACGGGTGGCCGGCGCGGAGCCGACGGCTTCGGGGGTGCTGGGGGGCAGTCCGGTCATGGTCGGATCTCTCTGTGAGATGCCACTGCGGTGGGGCAACGTGTCGCTCAGCGTATGGACGGTTCGCATCGGAATCCAGAATGAGTCCTGGGGCTTTCCATAGGCTCGGACCTATGGGTTGGCTTAGGCTTGGGCCATGGGCTTCACCTTGCGTCAACTTGAGGTCTTCCTCACCGTCGCCGAAACACTGCACTTCGGACGGGCCGCCGAACGGCTGCACATCTCCCAGCCGACGGTCAGCCAGGAGGTCGCCCGGCTGGAGCGGACCGTCGGTGTCGAGCTGTTCGACCGCAGCCGCCGCTCGGTGGCGATGACCGAGGCCGGCGAGGTGATGGCCGCCGAGAGCGCCCGGCTGCTCGGGCAGGCCGAGACGCTGCTGGCCCGGGTGCGGCTGCACGAGGAGTCCCGGCTGGGGACGGCCCGGATCGTCGCCTCCCCCAGTGTGGTGAACCGGCTGCTGCCCGCCGTGGTCAGCCGCGCCGAACAGGAACTGCCCGCGCTCACCACCGCCGAGGTCGCCGTCGACACCGGCCAGGTCTCCACCGCGCTGGCCGCCGAACTCGCCGACATCGGCCTCGGCCGCTTCCTCGACGAGGTGGCCGGCTACCGGCTGGAGCGGATCGCCGACGAGCCGGTGCGGGTCGCCCTCGGCCGGGACCACCCGCTGGCCGGCCGGACGAGCGTGCGCCTCGGCGAACTGCGCGACCTGCCGCTGCTGCTGTGGCCGCGCGAGCAGCACCCGCGCTACTACGACCACGTGCTCGGCCTGTGCGCGGACCACGGCGTCGACCCGCCGGTCCTGGTCAGCCCGCCGCGGATCGTCGGCTCCCGGCTCTACCTGCTCGCCCGCAACCGCGCGTTCTCGCTGGTGCCCGGCTCGATGACCGGCCACCTCACCGAGGACGTGGCCACCGTCCGGCTGGACGGCCGGGCCACCCTGCCGCTGGAGATGCAGTGGCGGCTGGACGACCGCCGGCCCCGGCTGGCCACCCTGCGCGACCTGATCCGCCAGGAGGCGGCGGCCCTGGAGGTCGACTAGGGCTTTGCCGGGCCCGCGACGCCGGGCACCCGAAGCGCCCCCGGCGAATCCTTGACGCTGGCATGCCACCGCCGAAAGGATGCCCGGACCGCCCACCCGGCCCGCGGCAGCGCCCGCCGGCCGCCCGACCCCTGGGGACCAGCCTTGGCCGTCCGCCCGCTGCTTCGCCGCGCCGCCCGCCTCCTCGGCGCCGCCGCCCTGACCCTCGCCGGCACCCTCACCGCCGCCGCCCCCGCCCACGCCGACTTCGGCACCGACTACCACGACCCGGTCACCGCCACCCGGCCGCTCACCCGCCCCGACACCCGCTCCTGCACCGTCGAGGTGATGCACGACCAGCAGTTCCGCAACGGGTACGGCAACCCGCCCGACACCCCGTACACCACCACCCTCACCCCGCCCGCCGACTGCGCCGGGCCCTGGTCGGCGGTGGTCCTGGACCTCCACGGGCAGGTCGCCGGGCGGCAGTTCGACCGCATCTTCAGCGCCCGCGTCGGCGGCGTCCAGGTGCTGCTCTCCTCCACCCCCGAGCCGTCCAAGGACGGCATCGAATGGAAGCTCGAACGCGATCTCACCCGCTACGCCCCGCTGTTCGCCGCCGGCCCGCAGCCGTTCTCCCTCGACCTCGCCAACGTCACCGACGCCACCTACACCGGCGTCTTCACCATCAGCGCCAGTGTCACCTTCTACACCGCGGACGACCGCCGGCCCGCCGCCCGCGCCGCCGACCGCCTGCTCACCACCGGGCCGTTCGCGCTCACCCAGGCCGCCCCCGCCGCCACCCGCGAGCTCACCTTCCCGCAGAACCTCGAACGCCTCACCGCCGAGGTCTACACCCGGGGCGGCGGCGCCTGCGAGGAGTTCGCCTACGCCTCCGCGCCCGACGCCTTCGTCAGCGCCAACCCCGGCCTCGGCTCCTGCGGCAAGGGCCCGTTCCGCGAACTGCGGCTCACCGTCGACGGGCGGACGGCCGGCGCGGTCTGGCCCTACCCCGTCATCTACACCGGCGGGTGGGATCCGCTGCTCTGGCGGCCCGTCCCCGGCGTCTTCGCCTTCGACCTGCCCGCCTACCGGCTCGACCTCACCCCCTACGTCGGACTGCTGCTCGACGGCCGCCCGCACACCATCGGCATCGCGGTGAACGCCACCGAGGCGCAGAACAACGACACCTGGACCGGCCAGGTCAACCTCTTCGCCGACGTCGACCACGGCACCGCCCGCACCACCGGGCAGCTCACCGACCACCGGGTCGCCCCCGAGGCCGCCGTCGACACCCGGCTCACCGACCACGGCGGCGGCAGCGGCGACTGGACCGTCACCGCAGGCCGGCACGACCTCGCCCGCGGCTGGGTCCAGACCTCGCACGGCCGGATCACCACCGAGGTCCGCGACGACCTCGCCTTCCGCTCCGCCCAGCAGCTGCGCGACAGCGGCAACGACGTGACCCTGCACAACCGCACCGACCTCACCCGCACCACCGCCACCTGGGGCGGCGGCCCGCACCGCACCACCACCGTGCGCGAGGGCGAACCGCTGGACGTCACCTACCGCGTCACCCACGACGCCGCCGGCAACACCGACCAGCGGACCGCCATGGACCTCGGCTACCACCGCGAGGCCACCGCGGCCACCGGCGGCCACGTCACCGAGCGTTCGACCGTCGACCACACCCTGCGCCCCACCGCCCGCCGCCACGACGGCGACTCCACCGTCCGCACCGGCACCAGCACCGAGGACTACCGCAGCACCGGGCCCGACGGGCCGTACCACCGCACGCTCGCCTTCGTCGACGGCTGGCCGAAGCCGTAACACCGCCCCGAATCTCCCGACTTGCGAAATCCATCCGATTTCGGGCGGTTGACCCCTGGTGCACACGGCGTGGGAAGCGCATGATGGGAGGTGGACCTGCGAGGCAGCTGAAGGAGTTCGACCGCAGGAGGCAGTGGTGACAGATCGAGACGGATCAGGGTCTGCCACTGGCACTACCTCGGTCGACGATCGAACTGCCAGGCCGGAGGACACGATGTCCGGAGGCCACCCCCGCCTCGTAGGTTCCCCGCGTCCACGGAGCGCCCCCTCGGCTCCGTGGACGCGTCCGTCGCGGCAGGGCCCGTCACTGCGGCGCCTGTGACCGCGGGGCCCATCGCCGCGGCGCCCGTCACTGCGGCACCCATCACTGCGGCACCGGGTAGCCCGTCCCCCAGGCGTGGACGGCGATGCCGACCCGGCGCTCCCCGTCCGCCGCCGATGCGGCCCGGCGGGAAGTTCACGTCACGGCCCCGGCGCGGTTCACCAACGCGCGGTGAGGCTGGCGGCCATGAACGCTTCCAGTGGACATCTCCCCGTCAGCCGGCGCGGGATCCTGGCCGGTGCCACCGGTCTCGGTCTCGGCGGCGCCGTCTCCCTCTCCGGCATCGCGGCCACGCCCGCCGCCGCCTCTCCGCTGCTGCTGGAGCGGCCGGACCGCTCCGGCGCCCCGCGCGTCGCCGGGCTGCACCTCCAGTTCGGCTCGGACGCCTCGCGCGAGGTCGTGGTCTCCTGGCACACCACCGCCTCGGTCGGCAACCCCCGTGTCCGGTACGGCACTTCGCACGGCGGCTTGGGCCGCAGCGTGCAGGCCGACACCAACACCTACCGGGACGCCAAGTCCGGCACCGAGGTCCAGATCCACCACGCCCGGCTGAGCGGCCTGCACCCCGACACGGACTACGTGTACGCCGCCGTCCACGACGGTGCCACCCCGGAGCTCGGCACCGTCCGCACCGCCCCGCGCGGCCGGGCCGCCTTCACCTTCACCAGCTTCGGCGACCAGGGCACCCCCACCCTCGGCAAGAAGACCGCGAACGGCTACGCCAACGACAACCTGGGCAGCCCCGCCGCCGGCGACACCACCGCCGGAGTCGAGCGGATCGCCCCGCTGTTCCACCTCGTCAACGGGGACCTCTGCTACGCCAACCTCGCCACCGACCGGGTCCGCACCTGGTCCGACTGGTTCGAGAACAACACCCGCTCCGCCCGCCACCGCCCCTGGATGCCCGCCGCCGGCAACCACGAGAACGAGCGCGGCAACGGCCCGACCGGCTACGGCGCCTACCAGGCCTACTTCGACCTCCCCCCGTCCGGCTCCGACGACGAACTGCACGGCCTCTGGTACGCGTTCACCGCCGGCGCGGTCCGCGTCATCAGCCTCAACAACGACGACGTCGCCTACCAGGACGCCGGCGACTCCTACGTCCACGGCTACTCCGGAGGCGCCCAGCAGCGCTGGCTGGAGCGGGAGTTGGCCGCCGCCAACGCGAACCCCGAGATCGACTGGATCGTGGTCTGCATGCACCAGGTCGTCATCTCCACCGCCGACAAGTTCAACGGCGCCGACCTCGGCATCCGCGAGACCTGGGTGCCGCTGTTCGACAAGTACGGCGTCGACCTGGTGGTCTGCGGCCACGAGCACCACTACGAGCGCTCGCACCCGATCCGCGGCCAGCAGCAGACCGACACCCGCACCCCCGTCCCGGTCGCCACCGACACCGCCACCATCGACACCACCCGGGGCACCGTCCACCTGGTGATCGGCGGTGGCGGCACCTCCGCCCCCTCCAACCACCTCTTCTTCGAGCCCGCCAAGGCCCGCGTCATCACCGGCGTCGGAGCCGTCGACCCGGCCACCGGCAAGCGGCCCCCGCAGTACGTGATCGAGGACGCCCCCTGGTCCGCCTTCCGGGACGCCGAAAACCCGTACGGCTTCGCCGCCTTCGAGGTCGACCCGGGCGAGCGCGGCGGCCGGACCACCATCGACGTCACGTACTACTCCGTCAGCGGCCCGTACGGAGACCTCGTCCCCGTCGACCGCTTCACCCTCACCCGCCCGCGCGGCGCCCGCGGCGGCGGCCGGGGACGCTGACCCCGGGCGCCCGGGGCGGTGGCGCCGGCCCGGACCGGCGCCACCGCCCCGGCAGCGCGCTCACCCCCCGACAGGCGCGGTACCGTTCCTCCGCGCGCCCGAACGCACCGAGCGCACCGAACGCCTGAACGCCCTGGAGGCCCGCCCGATGCCCGTCGACCGCCCCGCCGACGGCACCGGGAACACCGGCCGCCCCGACTACGGCCGACTCGCCGCCGTCGGCCCGTACTTCGCGCTCGACACCCCCGCCACGCCCGGCGCGGGGCCGCCCCCGGGCTTCCGGCCGCTGCCCGAGCTGTACGGCGCCGGGCCGGACGCGCCGCTGGCCCTGCGGATCCGGGTGGTGGCGCAGCGGCTCGGCACCGCCGAGCCGCGGGTCGCCGCGTCGATCCTGCACCTCGGACTGGCCGCCCGTTTCTGGTCGGTGGGCCTCGGGGCGGCCGTCCTGCTGGGTACGGTCCCGACACTGGAGCACGCCTGGGTACGGATCCCGGATCAGGGGCCGCTCGACCTCTGGACGCCGCCGGAGCCCCCGCTCCCCGCTCCGTTCCCCACTTCGCTCCCGCTCGCCGACCAGCTGTACGAGGCTGTCCTGGTGGGCCAGTTGGAGCCGCTGGCGGCGGCGGTGCGGTCCGCCGTCCCGCTCTCCGCCCGGCTGCTGTCGGGCAACGCCGCCTCCGCCCTGGCCGGTACGCTGCGGGTCCTGGACGCCCACGCACCGGTCCCCGCAAGGGCGTTGGTGGCGGAGCTGCTCGCGCGCCCGCCACTGGCCGGTACCGGGACGCTACGGACCGGCCCGCGCGGCGCCGCCTTCCGGCGGACCAGCTGCTGCCTGTACTACCGGGTGGGGCCGGGCGCCGGGGTCTGCGGCGACTGCTGCTTCACCCGGCCGCCCGCACCAAGACGGGGCTGATACATCCAGGAGTGGAGGTCATGTCCGGACCACCTCCCGGTTCGCCGCCGCCGACGGCACCGCCGCCCGCCCCACCACCGGGCCTCCGGTCACCCGTCAGCCGTCAGCCGTCAGCCGTTCGTCCGCCAGCTGGAGGTGCCCCCGCACCAGGTGGTGCACGCAGGCGACGGTGTGCACCTCGGCGGCGGCCCGGGCCCCGGCCGCGTCGCCGGCCAGGACGGCGACCAGGATCTCCCGGTGCTGCTCGGCGAACCGTTCCTGGTCGGGGCCGTGCGGTGCGGGCAGCCAGAGCAGCGGCCCGAGTTCGGCCTGGAGCCGGACGGCGAGCCGGGTGAGGCGCACGGACTGGGCGGCGACGGCGAGTTCGATGTGGAAACGGGCGTCGGCGCGGCGCTGTTCGGCGGGCCCGGCGGCGTCGCGCAGGTCGTGCACCAGCCGGGTGAGCCGGGGTGCGAGGTCGACGGGGGCGCGTTCGGCGGCGAGCCGGGCGGCGGTGCCGGAGACGGCCAGTTCCTCGTCGCCGAGGTCACGCAGGTCGACGGTGGCGAGGTCGCGCAGCCGGGCGAGTTGGAGGCGCTCGGGGCCCTCGCCGGGGGTGCGGACGAAGCTGCCGCCGTTGCGGCCACGCCGGGTCTCGATCAGGTCGGCCTCGCGGAGCAGGGCGAGCGCCTCGCGGACGGTGCCGTTGGCGACGCCGAGCTGGTCGGCGAGGTCGTTCTCGCTGGGCAGTTGATCCCCGTCGGCGACCAGGCCGAGGGCGATCGCCTCGGTGATCCGGCGGGCCACGGCATCGGCGCGGCCGAGGTCGGTCAGCGGCGCGAGGACGGCGCTGAGCAGCGGGGTCGCGCTCCCGATCGTCGCCACGCCGACCCTCTCCTCGATCACCGTCGGACTGGGTGCTTCCGGCAGGGTACCTCCCGGTCGGGCACGCACCCTTGCCGCTAGAAACCCGATCTCGTATGTTTTCCCGCGATCCCGGTCCGAGCACCACCCCCCGGTAAGCCCTCACGCGTCACGCCACGTTCCCAAGAGCAGGAGCAGGTCATGACCGATGCCAGCGCACGTGCCACCTCCCCGACCGGCCCCCTCCCCCCTCAGGGCCCCGACCTCGGCGCCGATGCCGACGCCGCACGGCTGGCCGCCCTCGGCTACGCCTCCGAGTTCAAACGCGACATGAGCCTCTGGGCGAACTTCTCCCTCGGCTTCACCTACCTCTCCCCGGTCGTCGGCGTGTACACACTCTTCGCCTCCTCCCTCGCGACCGCCGGCCCGCCGATGGTGTGGAGCTTCCTGATCGCCGGGGTCGGCCAGTTGCTGGTGGCACTGGTGTTCAGCGAGGTGGTCGCCCAGTTCCCGGTGGCGGGCGGGGTGTACCCGTGGTCGCGCCGGCTCTGGGGCCGCACCTGGGGCTGGCTGACCGGCTGGGTGTACCTGCTGGCGCTGATGTCCACCATCGCCGCGGTCTCCTACGGCGCCGGCCCGTACGTGGCCGCGCTGCTGGGCGTCGAACCGAGCACCGCGACGACCGTCTGGTGCGCGCTCGGCCTGCTGCTGCTCGCCACCGTGATCAACCTGGGCGGCACCAAGGTGCTGTCGGCGGCGGCCGTGTTCGGCTTCGCCGCCGAGCTGCTGGGCGCCCTGGCGGTCGGCGCCTGGCTGCTGCTGACCCACCGCTACCACGGGCTCGGTGTGGTCTTCGACCGCTTCGGCGCGGGCGACGGCGGCTCGTACACCGACGCCTTCCTGGCCGCCGGACTGATCGCGGTCTTCCTCTTCTTCGGCTTCGAGGCGTGCGGCGACGTCGCCGAGGAGGTGCCGAACCCCGGTCGACAGATCCCCAAGTCGATGCGGCGCACCCTCTACGTCGGCGGCGCGGCGGCGATCGGCGTCAGCCTGGCGCTGGTGATGTCGATCCAGGACATCGGCGCGGTGGTCTCCGGCGACGACAAGGACCCGGTGGCCTCGGTGCTGCACGACGCGTTCGGCGCCACCGGCGCCCGGGTGGTGATCGGCGTGGTGCTGATCTCCTTCCTGTCCTGCGTGCTGAGCCTCCAGGCGGCGGCGAGCCGGCTGGCGTACTCCTTCGCCCGGGACCGGATGATCGCGGGCAGCCGGCTGCTCGCCACCGTCTCGGACCGCCTGCGGGTACCGCCGTACGCGCTGCTGCTCGCTGCGGCAGTGCCGGGCGTGATCATCGTCGGCGCCTCGGCGCTCTCCGAGGGCGCCCTGACGAAGATCATCTCCTTCTCCAGCATCGGCATCTACCTGGCCTTCCAGATGGTGGTGCTGGCCGCCCTGCGCGCCCGGCTGCGCGGCTGGCGCCCGAGCGGGGACTTCCGGCTCGGCCGCTGGGGCCTGGCGGTGAACATCGGCGCGCTGGTGTACGGGCTCGCCGCGATCGTCAACATCTGCTGGGGCCGCACCCCGGACGCCGCCTGGTACGACGACTACCTCGTGCTGCTCTCGGCCGTGGCGGTGCTCGCGGCCGGCGGGCTCTACCTGCTGCTGGCCCGCCCGCACCTGCGCGGCGACGCCCCGTCCGGCGACGCGACGGCCCCCGCCGGGGACGCCCGATGACCCTCACCCCTGGAGGAATCCCCGTCGCCGCCCTCGACCGCCTCCCGGACGACGGGCACCCCGAAGGCGCGCCATGAGCCCGGAGCCATGAGCCCGGAGCCACGGAACCCGGAGCCACGGAACCCGGAGCCACGGAACCCGGAGCCACGGAACCCGGAGCCACAGAGCTTGAGTCACGGAACCGGAGCCGCGAAACCGGCCCGCGTCCGGCTTGTCCAGAGCCGGGCGCGGGCCGCCGGTCCCCACCCGGTGCCGATGCCCTTGGCGGCGGGTGAAGCACTCGCGTGCGGTGCGGTCAGACCGCGACCGCCTCCGCCATCTCCCCCTCGGCCTCCACCGGGCTCTCCACCGCCCGGCGCCCGCGCCCCTCGTAGAGCGCGGCGGCCACCAGCGCGGCCCCGCCCAGCAGCAGCCAGACCACCAGGGTCACGACGTGCCCGCCGAGGCCCGCGCCGCCGTCGAAGTACAGGATGCTGCGCGCGCCCTCCAGGAAGCCGGCGCCGGTCCAGAAGCCGTGCAGCGCGCCGAAGAAGCCGTTCTGCAGCTCGGGCCGGAAGACGCCGCCGGAGCTGGTGAAGTTCAGCATCACGAACAGCACCATCAGGGCCAGGGTGGTCCACCTCTTCAGGAAGCTGTGCAGGCCGATGCCGATCAGGACGACGCCCGCCGAGTAGAGCCACCCGAGCGCCCACACCGCGGCCAGGTCGTGGTCGACCACGTGGAAGACCGGTCCGGCGGTGACGATCCCGATCACGCTCACCACCAGCGACACCGCCACGCCGACCAGCGCCCGGATCCGCATGCTCAGCCCGGCGCCGGCCGCGCCGATCACGGCGACGCTGGCGTAGGAGCCGATGCTCAGCGCGACCAGCAGGAAGAACAGGCCCTGGCCGGTCGGGTCGCCCTCGGCCGGGGTGGTGAGATCGGTGACGTGCAACGGCACGCCCTGCCGGTCGGTGACGTTGCTGAACACCGCCGTGGCGGCCACCGCCGAGGTGTCCGAGTTCCCCTTGGCGACGAGCAGTTCGGGGCTCCTGGCATCCGGGAGGAAGGCCCCCACCAGGTCGCGGTCGCGCAGCTGCTGCTCGGCGGTCGCCCGGTCTGGCAGGGTGCGGACGTCGACCGCCGCCCCGGCCTTGGCCTGGATCGCCTGTGCCAGGCCCTGCGCCTGCGGGGTGGTGCCGACCACGGCGACCTTCAGGTGGTGCGGCTCGGGCTGGTGGAAGGCGCCCTGGTAGGCGAGCGCCATGCCGAGGCACATCAGCAGCGGGGTGATCAGGTGGAGGGCGAGGTGCTTGAGCGAGTGCCCCAGGGCGGGCGCTGCGGCAGGGGTCTGGGATGTGCTCATGGCGTTCGTACCGTCCTCCGGTGGCGTCGAGTCAAGATAGGTGGCAAATACAACCATGAGGGGTGTCGAATGCGCCTACATCAGGTGGTAAATGCAACTATCTTGGATGTAGCTTACAACTATCTGACGCCGTTCGAAAGCCGGCCGCCCCAGCAGGGGACACGGCCGAGCGCTCAGGACAGCTCGAACACGCCGTACGAGAAGCCGTCCGCCCGCAGTTCCCCGTCCGCCACCCGCACGCCCCGCACCTCCAGCGGGCGCACCCCGCCGTGCTCCAGCCGCACCGCCCCCGGCTCCCGGCGCGGATTCACCGCCACCAGGTACCGTCCGGCCCGGGTGTACACCAGCGGGTACCCGGCGTGCCGGACCTCCACCCCGCCGGAGGCACCCAGCCCCGGATGCGCCCGGCGCAGCGCGATCAGCCGCCGGACGGTGTGCAGCAGCGACGTCGGATCGGCCCGCTGGGAGAGCACGTCCGGGCGCCGCGGGTCCGGGTCGACGGGCAGGTAGAGGCGCTCGGGCGACGCGCTGGAGAAGCCCGCCGTCGGCCCGGGCTCCCACTGCATCGGGGTCCGCGAGCCGGCCCGGTTGTACCGCGGGCCGAGCACGCTGCCCTCGACGTCGGGCAGTCCGGGCAGGTAGCGCATGCCGATCTCGTCGCCGTAGTAGACGGCCGGCAGGGTGGGCCAGGTGAGCAGGAACGCGAAGGCGGCGGCCAGTTGCCCGTCGGCGCGCGGGCCGGTGGCCAGCCGGGAGAAGTCGTGGTTGGCGGTGGGCAGGGCGATGTGGCCGACACCCCCGGCCGCTTCGGCGGCGGCGCGCCAGGCGTCCAGGAACACCTGCGGGGTGCCGCGCCCCTCGGCCTCGAAGTAGCACGGGCCCTGCTGCCAGAACTCCTCGACCGTGCCGGCGCCGTTGTTCCACAGCGAGCGCAACGCCAGGCCGTGGTCGGCACCGCCGAACTGCAGGAAGAAGTCCGCGTGGAAGCCCGCCGCGACGGCGGCCGCCGGATCGCCCCACTCGGCGAACAGCGCGGCCTGCGGGTGGGCGCGGTCCAGCCAGTCCCTCAGCCCGGTCCACAACTTGGCGGTCTCCACCAGGCCCGGGTCGTCCTTGACCAGCGAGGAGGCCATGTCGACCCGGAAGCCGGCCAGGCCGAGGCCGAGCCAGTGCGCCATGATGTCGCGCAGGGCCGCCCGGTTGGCGCGCGGGCCCTCGGCGTCCACCGGCTGGCGCCAGGGCTCCTCGGAACTCGGGCGCGCGTAGCCGAAGTTGAGCGCGGGCTGGCAGTCGAAGAAGTTCGGCCGGTACCAGCCGGGGCGGCTACCGGGCGAGGCGACGAAGCCGTCCACCCGCTGGTCGGACCAGATGTACCGGTGGTCGGACGGGTCCTCGGCGGCGGCCAGGAACCAGGGGTGGCGGTCGGAGGTGTGGCCGGCGACCAGGTCGAGCAGGATCCGGATGCCCTTGCGGCGGGCGGCCTCGACCAGCGCGACCAGGTCCTCGGTGGCACCGTAGCGCGGGGCCGGGGCGAGGTAGTCGGCGACGTCGTAACCGGCGTCGCGGAACGGGGAGGCGAAGCAGGGGTTGAGCCAGACGGTGTCGACGCCGAGCCAGGCGAGGTGGTCGAGGTGCGCGGCGATGCCGGCGAAGTCGCCGATGCCGTCGCCGTCGGAGTCCGCGAAGCTCTGCGGGTAGATCTGGTACAGGACGGCGTCGGCCAGCCAGTCGGGGCCGGGGCGGGGCGGGGTCATGGGGTGGGTCCTCCTGCCGGATCCGGGGGCCGGGGCCAGGGCTGGGGCCGGGGCTGGGGAGCACGATTCTCGCCCATCCCCGGCCGCGCCGACAGCCCGCCGACAGCCCGCCGAGGCCGTCCCGACAACTCGCCGACCGACCGCCCCGGCACCCCGCCGCCCACCGGCCCCTCAGGCCCGCGCCACCGCGCACGCCGCGGTGAACGCCCGGGCCCGCCGGGTGATCTCCGCCCAGTCCCCCGCCGCGACCGCGTCCGGCGGCACCACGTCCGTGCCCGCGCAGACCGCGAGCGCGCCGTGCGCCAGGAAGTCGGCGGCGTTGCCCGCGTTCACCCCGCCGGAGGCCACCAGCGGGACGTCCGGGTACGGGCCGCGTAGGTCCTTGAAATAGCCGGGGCCGAACGCCCGGGCCGGGAAGATCTTCACGGCGGCGGCCCCGAGGTCCACCGCCCGGGCCACCTCGGTCGGGGTGAGCGCCCCGAGCACCACCGGCACCCCGGCGGCCCGGGCGGCCTGCGCGACCTCGGGCCGGCAGCCGGGGGTGACCAGGAAGGACGCCCCGCTCGCGACCCCGCGCTCGGCCTGCTCAGCGGTCAGCACGGTGCCCACGCCGACCCGCCAGCCCGCGTCCGCGGCACGCCGCAGGTGCGTCGTCACCTCCGGTGTGGTGTAGGTGAATTCGGTCCAGTTGATGCCGCCGTCGGCGAGCGCGGCGCACAGCGCGGCCGCGTCCGGGATGCGGGGCGCGCGGACCACGGCGATCACCGGGTCGTCCCGCAGATCGGCGAGGGGGTTCACGGAGGGGGGATTCACAGGGATCTGGTTCCTCGGTCGGTGCGGCGCAGGGCGCGCCCGGGCCGGGCGCCCGTGGTGCGGCCCTGCCGGACGACGGCGGTGCCGTTGACGTACACGTGCTGGACGCCCTCGGCGGGCAGCCGGGGGTGCTCGAAGGTGGCGGCGTCCCGGACCTTCTCGGGGTCGAGGAGCACCAGGTCGGCGTGGTGGCCGGGGGCGATCAGGCCGCGCCGGTGCAGCCCGAGCCGGGCGGCGGGCCGACCGGTCATCCGGGCGATCGCCTCCTCCAGTGTCAGCACGCCCAACTCCCGGCTGTAGTGGCCGAGGTAGCGGGGGAAGGTGCCCCAGGCGCGCGGGTGCGGCCGGGCGCCGACCAGCAGTCCGTCGCTGCCGACGGTGTGCGCCGGGTGGCGCATGATCGCCCGGACGTTCTCCTCGTGCCCGACGTGCTGGAGGATCGTGGTGGCCAGTTCGTCGCGGCGCAGCAGGTCGAGGAAGACCTCCGTGCCGCTGCGGCCCCGCTCGGCGGCGAGTTCGGCGACGGTCCGGCCGACCGCCCGCGCCAGCTCGGCCGTCCGGACGCCGGAGATCTGGATCGTCGCCCAGTCGGTGACGACGCCGTGGCAGCCGTCGCTGCCCTTCTCCTCCACCTCGTACCGGATCCGCTCGCGGGCGGCCGGGTCGGCGAGCCGGGTGAGTGTCGCCACCGGACCGCCCTCGGTGGCCCAACTGGGAAGCAGGGCGGCCAGGGTGGTGGAGCCCGGCAGGTAGGGGTAGCTGTCCAGGGTGAGGTCGACGCCGTCGGCGAGCGCCTGGTCGACCAGTTCCAGCAGTTCGCCGGCCCGGCCCCGGTTGACGCCGAAGTTCATCGTGGCGTGGGTCAGGTGCAGCGCGCAGCCGGTCCGCCGGGCGATCTCCACCATTTCCGCGTAGCCCTCCAACGCGCCCTCACCGTACGAGCGTTGGTGCGGGGCGTGGAAGCCGCCGTAGGCCGCTACCACGGTGCACAGCTCGACCAGCTCGGAGGTGTCCGCGTACATCCCGGGGGTGTAGCTGAGGCCGCTGGACATGCCGACCGCGCCGTCCAGCAGGCCCTGCGCCAACTCCTGGCGCATCCGGTCGAGTTCGGCCGGGGTGGGCGGCCGGTTGGCCCAGCCCATGGCGAGCATCCGCAACGAGCCGTGCGGGACGAGGTAGCAGGCGTTGACGGCGACGCCGGTGCGGTCGATCCGGTCCAGGTAGCCCGCGACGCCGCGCCAGTCCCAGTCGAAGCCCTCCGGATCGCCGTTCCAGCCGGCCAGTTGGCGACGCAGCGCGGGCAGCGTGGCGTCGTCCACCGGGGCGTAGGACAGGCCGTCCTGGCCGAGGACCTCGCAGGTGACGCCCTGGGTGACCTTGGCCGGGTGCTCGGGTTCGAGCAGCAGGGCGAGGTCGGAGTGGGCGTGCATGTCGATGAAGCCGGGGGCGAGGACCAGCCCGTCGGCGTCCACCACCGTCGGCGCGTCGAGGCCGTGGCCGATCCCGGTGATCAGCCCGTCGGCGATCCGCACGTCCGCCCGGTAGCGGTCCGCGCCGGTGCCGTCGACGACGGTGGCGCCCCGGAAGACGGTGTCGGGCGCTCTGCCGCCCGCCATCAGAAGAACGTCCTGACCAGCCCGGTGACCTTCGGCTCGGCCGCGTCGGCGGAGTCCAGCACCGGGATCGCGGTCCACTTGTCGAAGGCCGTGCACGGGTGGGAGACGCCGAGCCGCAGCACCGCGCCGATCGGGGCGAGGTCGCCCGCGTCGCGCAGGAAGGCGTGCTGGTCGTTGAGTGCGGTGATCCGGGCCGCGGTGCCGGTCAACTCTGCGCCGCCGCGCACGCGTTGCGGCTCGGGCAGGCCCTCGTCGAAGGGCAGGTCGCGCTTGCCGGCGTCCAGCAGGGCCAGTTGCGGCTCGGGCCGGGACACCACCCGGGCCCAGCCGTGCAGCGCGCTGCGGAACGGCGTGGCGCCGGCACCCCGGACCAGCGGCGAGATGCCCCGGTAGAAGCCGTCGTCGTGGGCGATGTACGCGCCCGAGCGCAGGACCACGAGGGCGTCCGGCAGGCCTGCCAGTTCCTCGACGACCAGGTCGAAGTAGGCGCTGCCGCCGGCCGTCACGATCGGCCGGGCGTCGTCCGGGTAGGCGCGGGCGAGTCGGCCGTGCAGGTCGGCGAGCGCCTTGAGGTAGTCGCGGACGGTGGCCAGCCCGTCGGCGGTGGCGTCGTGGGCGAGCGCGCCCTCGTAGCCGCCGACGCCCGCGAGGCGCAGGGTGGGGGCGCGCAGCACGGCGGCGGCGATCTCGACGGCCGCGTCCACGCCGCGGGCGCCGGTGCGCCCGCCGGGGCCGCCGAGTTCGACCAGGACCTCGACGGGCCGCTGGGCCCCGGCGGCGCGCAGCGCCTCGTCCATCAGCCGGACGCTCTCGGTGGAGTCCACCCAGGAGACGAAGGCGAACGCCGGGTCGGCGGCCAGTTCGGCGGCGAGCCAGGCCAGTCCGGCCGGGTCGAGCAGGGTGTTGGCGAGCAGGATCCGCTCGACTCCGAAGGCCCGGGCGACGCGCACCTGCGGCAGGTTGGCGAGGGTGATGCCGTGGCTGCCGGCGGCGAGCTGCGCCTGCCACAGGGCGGGCGCCATGGTGGTCTTGCCGTGCGGCACGAGCGCGACCCCGGCCTTGGCGCACCAGTCGGCCATGGTGCGGAGGTTGTGGTCGAGCGCGGCACCGTCCAGGGTGAGCAGCGGGGTGCCGAGCCCGGTGAGGGTGGGTCCGGTGGCCAGCCAGTCGCGGACGGAGTGCCCCCAAGCCTCCGGAGGGGCGGCCTTGAACCGCCAGTCGAGCGTCTCGTCGGCGAGGGCCGCCACCGCGCCGTCGTCGATGCCCGGCCCGGTGCCGATGCTTGCGAAGGTCTGCTCCACCGTCTTCCTCCATCTGCCGTGTTGCAACATGTGCAATGAGGGTTGCACATGTTGGCATGACGGTTCTAGCATCGGCGCCGGATCACGGTCAACGGAACGGCCGCCGCAGACGGAGGAGCCCAGCAGATGCCGCGACAGGACACCCCGGGCCCGGCCCGCCCCGGTCCTTCCCCGACGGCCGTGTGCGTGGGCGAGTCCATGGCGGTGCTGCTGCCGGACCGGCCGGGCCCGCTGGAGGCGGTGGAGAACTTCCGGTTGTCGGTCGGCGGCGCGGAGTCCAACGTGGCCGGCGCGCTGGCCGCGCTCGGCGTCCCGACCGCCTGGATCAGCCGGGTCGGCGACGACGGCTTCGGCCGCCGGCTGCTCGCCGAGGTCGCCGCCCGCGGCGTGGACGTCTCGGCGGTCGCCGTCGACCCGCACCGCCCCACCGGCCTGTACCTCAAGGAGGTCGGCGGCGCCACCGGCCACCACCACGACCTCGGCCCCGGCCGCAGTCGGCTGCACTACCACCGGCGCGGCTCCGCGGCCGCCGCGCTCTCCCCCGCCCTGCTGGCCGACCCGGCGGCCGTCCGGCTGCTGTCCGGCGCCCGCCTGCTGCACCTGTCCGGCATCACCGCCGCGCTCTCCGACGACTGCCTGGCGCTGCTGCGCGCCCTGCTCGCCGACCGCCGCCCGGAGCGGACCGTCAGCTTCGACCTCAACTGGCGCCCCGCGCTCTGGCACGACCGCGACCCGGCCGTCCTGCCGCCGCTGCTGGACGCCGCCGACCTGCTGCTGATCGGCGCCGACGAGGCCGAGGCCGCGTTCGGCACCGGGGAACCGGCCGCGCTGCGCCGCCGCTTCGCCTCCCCGGCCACCGTGGTGGTCAAGGACGCCGCCCGGCTGGTCACCGCCCTGGAGCGGGACGGCACGGCGGTGAGCGAACCGGCCCTGGCCGTCGAGGTGGTCGAGGCCACCGGCGCGGGCGACGCCTTCGCCGCCGGCTACCTGGCCGGCACCATCCGCGGCCTGGACCAGCGCCGCCGGCTGCGGCTCGGCCACCTGAGCGCCGCCTGCGCGCTGACCGCCCACGGCGACCAGGCCGAACTGCCGCCCGCCGCCGTGGTGGCCGCGCTGCTCGACGCCTCGCCCGCCGACTGGGCCGCCACCCGGGTCTCGGTGGAGGGCATCACCGGCCCGGCCGTCCCCGCGGACCGGTCCCGCGACACCCGGCGGGCCCGGGCACAATGAGCACGAACCCGAGCCCGAACGACCCCGGCGGAGCACGATGAGCCAGACCGTCACCCGCGCCCTGCGCCTGCTCGCCGAACTCGGCGAGGGCGAGCGCTCCCTCGACCAGCTGGCCGAGGTGCTCGGCGTCCACAAGACGACCGTGCTCCGACTGCTCCAGAGCCTGGAGGAGGAACGGTTCGTCTACCGTGACGCCGCCTACCGCTACCACCTGGGCGCCGGCCTGTTCGCCCTCTCCGGCCTCGCCCTGGAACAGCGCGGCGTCCGCCGGATCGCCGCCCCGCACCTGGCCGAGCTGAACGCCACCACCGGCCAGACCGTGCATCTGGCCGCGTACGAGGGCGGCGAGGTCGTCTACATCGACAAGTTCGACTCCCGGCACCCGGTCAGGATGTACTCCCGGATCGGCCTGCGCGCCGCCCTGCACAGCGCCGCCGTCTCCAAGGTGCTGCTGGCCGACCTGCCGCTGCCCGAACGCCGCCGGGTGGCCGCCGGGATCGACTTCACCCCGCACACCCCCCGCACCCTCAGCACGCCCGAGGCGCTGCTCGCCGAGCTGGAGAAGGTCGCCGTCCAGGGCTGGGCGCAGGACCACGCCGAGCACGAGGCGTTCATCAACTGCGTGGCCGCACCGATCCGGGACGCCAGCGGCCGGGTCGTCGCCGCCGCGTCCATCTCGGTGCCGGACGTCGTCCTCCCCTACGAGCAGGTGCTGGACCTCCTCCCGCAGCTGCTCGCCACCACCCGCGCCATCTCGGCCGACTGCGGCCGCCCGGACCACAACTGATCAACCGTCAGACCGTAAGGAACCCCATGAACGAGCAGCACCCGACCAGCGGCAAGACCGAGGTCCGCACCGACGGCGCCCCCGCCCCCGCCTGGATGTTCTCCCAGGGCGTCCGCAAGGGCCCGATCCTCCAGGTCTCCGGCCAGGGCCCGCAGGACCCGGCGACCGGCGAGTACCTGTACCACGGCGACGTGAAGGCGCAGACCCGGCGCACGCTGGAGAACGTCAAGGCGATCGTCGAGGCCGGCGGGGCCACCATCGAGGACGTGGTGATGTTCCGGGTCTACCTCACCAAGCGGGCGGACTTCCCGCTGATGAACGAGGTGTACGCCGAGTTCATCGACGAGAACATCAAGCCCGGCGGCGTGAAGCCCTGCCGCACCACGATCTTCGTCGAGCTGCCGCAGGAGCCGATGCTGGTCGAGATCGACGCCCAGGCCGTCGTCGCCTGAGACACCGTCGAGCGGCCCGACCACCGCAAGGGCCCGGACGCGCACCAGGCGTCCGGGCCCTCCGCCGTCCCCCTCGCTCACCGCCCCGCGGGCACGCCCTGCTCGGCCGGGGCCCCCGAGCGCGCCACGACCCGCCCCTCGCCCGCCGCGCCGCGCCGGTCGAGCGCCGCCGCGAACACCGTCACACCGAGGGCGACCGCGGTGAGCAGCCCGCCCACCCAGTTCGGCGCGTCGTAGCCGAGGCCGCCGGAGATGACCAGCCCGCCGAGCCAGGCGGCCAGCGCGTTGCCCAGGTTGAACGCGGCGATGTTGGCGGCCGAGGCCAGCGTCGGCGCGCCCGCCGCCTGGTCCATGACCCGCTTCTGCAGCGGCGCGACGGTCGCGAAGCCGAACAGCCCGATCAGCGGGATGAGGACGATCGCGGCCGGCTTGCTGTGCGCGGCGAAGGTGAAGGCGAACAGCAGCACCGCGAGCACCGCGAGGATCACGGTGAGGCTGCGCATCAGCGCGCGGTCGGCGAACCAGCCGCCCAGCAGGTTGCCGACGAACAGGCCGACGCCGAACAGGAAGAGCAGCCAGGTGACGCTGCTCGGGGCGAAGCCGGCCAGTTCGGTCATCATCGGCGTGATGTAGGTGAACATCGCGAAGATGCCGCCCCAGCCGAGCACGGTCATGGCGAGCGCGAGCCAGAGCCGCAGGGTCCGGAAGACGGCCAGTTCGGGGCCGAGCCGGGCGGCGCCCGCCCGCGGCTGGACGGGCACCAGCGCCGCGATCCCGGCGAGGCCGAGCAGGCCGAGCCCGGCGACGACGTAGAACGTGGAGCGCCAGCCGAAGTGCTGGCCGAGCAGGGTGCCCATCGGGACGCCCAGCACGTTGGCGGCGGTGAGGCCGGTGAACATCAGGGCGATGGCGCCGGCCCGCTTGTGCGGGGCGACCAGGTCGGCGGCGACGACCGAGCCGATGCCGAAGAACGCGCCGTGCGCGAAGGCGCTGACGATCCGCCCGATCATCAGCAGCCCGAAGGCGGGGGCGACGGCCGCGATCAGGTTGCCCACCACGAACAGGCCCATCAGCGTCAGCAGCATGCCCTTGCGGGGGGCCCGGGTGCCGAGGATGGTGAGCAGCGGGCCGCCGACCACGACGCCGAGCGCGTAGCCGGAGATCAGCAGACCGGCGGTGGGGATGGAGACCGAGAAGTCGCCGGCGACCTCGGGCAGCAGGCCCATGATCACGAACTCGGTGGTGCCGATACCGAAGGCGCTGATCGCCAGCGCCAGGAGCGCGAGGGGCATGAGGGACCGCTTTCCAGAGAGAACCGTTGCGCATGCAACTACCAGCGTCGACAATACGAGACACCCGCGGGTACTTGCAAGCGCCACCTATCCCCGACGACAGCAATCCCGGCCACGCCACTTGCCACACCCTCGAGCGGAGATTAGGTTAGGCTCACCTAACTAACTGGAGGTCCGTCATGAGCCTGCCCGCCGGCGACGCCGAGGTGCCCGAACCCACCACCGCCGAGCGCGTCCAGAGCCTGCTCAGCGCGACCTCCTCGCTCACCGTCCGCGCCTTCGGCGAACACCACGACCTCGACTCCCCGGTCTCCGTCCACGGCTCCCGGCTGCGCCTGCGCGCCCCACTGGGCGACCCGCTCGCCACCGCCGCCGCCCGCGCCACCGACGGACTCGCCGTCGTCCTGGACGTCACCGACATCTCCCCCGTCGCCGTCCGCGACCGGATCCGCGCCCGCCTCACCCTGGCCGGCCGACTGCACCTGGCCCACCTCGCCGACGACGGCCTCAGCGTCCACCTGCGCGTGGACGTCGCCCACGCCGTCCTCGCCACCCCGTACGGCACCGGCGCGCTCACCGCCGGCGACCTCGCCCTCGCCACGCCCGACCCGCTGGCCCGCTACGAGGCCGCCATGCTCACCCACCTCGCCGACGACCACGCCGACGCCCTCGCCGTCCTCACCCGGCTGCTCGACCCGGACCTGCTGGCCCAGCACCCGGAGGTCCGCCCGCTCGCCCTGGACCGCCACGGCCTGGTCCTGCGCCTGGACCACCCGCACGGCCACCGCGACGTCCGCCTGGTCTTCCCCGAACCGGCCGCCGACACCGAGGACTTCGGGCAGCGGATGCACGAGCTGCTGACCGCCGCCCAGCACGGGCTGCCCGCCCACCGGCTCTGAACCGGCCCACCAGAGCGTCGGCCTGACGCATCGTCAATTCGCCTTGGGGGCACCCACCAAGGCCCGGAAACGACAGCGGCCGGCCCGGCTCGCGAGAGAAGTCTCGCGAGCCGGGCCGGCCTGGGCGTGTCCCGCGCCCATGTCCACTGCTGCGGCGATCACCCGGTCGAGCGGTCACCCGACATGACCATCCCGGGCGGTCGATTCGCCCCGTAGCAGCGGTGGTTCCTCATCCGGCACATCCGGCACATCCGGTACATCCGGTACGGGTCAGAGCGCGACGCCGTGGGCCCGCAGGTAGGCGACCGGGTTGATGTCCGAGCCGTACTCCGAGCCGTTGCGGATCTCGAAGTGCAGGTGCGGGCCGGTCACGTTGCCGGTCGCGCCGGAGAGGCCGATCTGCTGTCCGGCCTTGACGGCCTGACCGATCTTCACACCGATCGAGGAGAGGTGCGCGTACTCGGCGTAGTGGCCGTCGGCGAGCTTGATCTCGACCTCGTTGCCGTAGGCGCCGCCGTTGCCGGCCTTCACCACGACACCGTTGCCGACGGCGCGCAGCGGGGTGCCGGTGGAGGCGACAAAGTCCTGGCCGGTGTGGTGGCCGGAGGCCCACATCGAGCCTGCCACGCCGTACGCGGTGCCCAGCTTCGGGCCGGCCAGCGGGGCGACGAAGGCCGAAGCGGCGGCGACCGGCACGGCGGTGACCACGGCGGACGGCGCGGCGGTCTGCAGCTGGGCCTGGAGCTGGGCGGACGGCTTGGCCGCCTCGGTCCGGACCTCCGGCTGGGCCTGCGGCTTGGCGGTGGTGGCCGGCGCGGCGTCCTGGGCGGACGGCTGGGCGGGCTTCGCCGGGGCAGCGGGCTTGGCCGGGGCGGCCTGGCCGGCGATCACGAGCCGCTGACCGGGGAAGATCAGGTCCGGGTTGCCGCCGACGACCTCACGGTTGTGGTCGTACAGCGCCTGCCAGCCGCCGTCGACGTGCTGGGCGTCGGCGATCCGGGACAGGGTGTCGCCGCTGACGACGCGGTAGCTCTCCTGCGACGAGGCCTGGGCCTGGTCGGCGGGAGCGGCGGCCGGGGCGGCGGTGACCGCGGCGGCCGGCGCGGGGTGGGCCTGGGCGCTCATCGCGGTGACGAGCGGCAGGGCGAAGGAGACACCGGTGACGGCGGTGGCGATCCCGATGCGGGCGGCGCGGGGCAGGGCGATACGACGAGCCTGTGCAGGCATGGAATTTTCCTCTCCGACGCCTGCGAGGTGAGCTGTCGGGTTCGGGCTGGAGTTGCCCGGCCGCACATGCGGCTTCACCCCTAGCCGGCCCTGGATCCGGGTACGCGAAAGCGTGCCGTTTCCGGTCCGGCGACTTACCTGTGGGTCCCCCGCTCCTGCCGTACAGAGTTCGGTGCGAGCCACCGGGCAGCGGCAGGATTCGGCGTTCCACCCGGTGGATCCGTCCGGACTGGCCGGGCGGTCGCTGAACTAAAACCCATCCGTTCGGGTGAAGCAATGTCGATCACTTGAACCGGCAACAACCCCCCGAGCTGCGGTGACCCTCCGAATGATCGGCTGCACCGTACGTGCACAATCCATTCACCCGGCGCCACTGATCCACGACGCTGCGCCGATTCCGCCACCGCTGCGCACCCGCCCGCTCACGCACCGCGCACCCACCGACACACCCCCCGGTGACCCTTGTCACGTACGCCCCACGGGCGCAGGATCGGCCCGTGGCCACCTCCGAAGCAGGAACACTGCGCCTGGGCACCTCGCGGGGACGCTGGGTCCTCCTCGCGACGGTGCTCGGCTCCAGCATGGCGATGCTCGACGGCACCGTGGTGAACGTCGCGCTGCCCCGCATCGGCACCGATCTCGGCGCCTCCCTCGCGTCCCTGCAGTGGACGCTCAACGCCTACCTGCTCACCCTGGCCGGACTGATCCTGCTCGGCGGCGCGCTCGGCGACCGGTACGGCCGGCGCCGGGTCTTCCTGATCGGCGTGCTCTGGTTCGCCGCCGCCTCCGCGGCCTGCGCCGCCGCCCCCACCATCCACGTGCTGATCGCCGCCCGCGCCGTCCAGGGCATCGGCGGGGCGCTGCTCACCCCCGGTTCGCTCGCCATGCTGCAAGCCGTCTTCCACCCGGACGACCGCTCGGCGGCGGTCGGCCTGTGGTCGGGCCTCGGCGGGGTGTCGGCCGCGGTCGGCCCCTTCCTCGGCGGCTGGCTGGTGGACGGCCCCGGCTGGCGGTGGATCTTCCTGCTGAACCTTCCGCTCGCGGCCGCCGTGGTCGCGGTCACCTCCCGGTTCGTCCCCGAGAGCCGGAACGAGAGCGCCGTCGGCCGCTTCGACGTCCCCGGCGCGCTGCTCGCCGCGCTCGCCCTCGGCGCGATCACCTACGCGCTGACCGCCGCCGGGGAGGGCCTGTCCCCCGCGGTCTGGCTCACCGGCGCGATCGGCCTGCTGCTCGGCGCGGCCTTCATCGCGGTCGAGCGCCGCGCCGCCGAGCCGATGCTGCCGCTCGGCCTCTTCTCCTCCCGGCTGTTCACCGCCGTCAACCTGGTCACCCTCTGCGTCTACGCGGCGTTCAGCGGGGTGTTCTTCCTGCTGGTGGTGCAGTTGCAGATCGTCTCCGGCTTCTCCCCGCTGGTCTCCGGCCTCGCCCTGGTCCCGATCACCGTGCTGATGCTGACCCTGTCGGCGCGCGCCGGGCGGCTGGGCAAGCGGATCGGCCCCCGGATCCCGCTCACCGTCGGTCCGCTGCTGTGCGCCGCCGGGGTGCTGCTGATGCTGCGCACCGGCCCCGGCTCCTCCTACTGGGCGGACGTGCTGCCCGCCGTCACGGTGCTGGGCTGCGGGATGACCCTGTTGGTCGCGCCGCTGACGGCGACGGTGCTGGCCGCCGTCGAGGTCCGGCACGCGGGCATCGCCAGCGGCGTCAACAACGCCGCCGCCCGCGCGGCCGGGCTGCTCGCGGTCGCCGCGCTGCCCTCGCTCGCCGGGCTGAGCGGCGACGCCTACCGGGTGCCGTCCGCGGTGGACTCGGCCTTCCGCACCGCGATGCTGATCTGCGCCGGGCTGCTGGTCACCGGCGGTCTGACGGCCTTCGCCACCGTCCGCGGCAACGTGCTCGCGCCGGTGGACCGCCCGGTGGCCGAGCCGGACTGCGAGTGGGCCTGCGGCACCACCCCGCCGCTCGACCCGGGCCACGTCCACACGGACGAGGGCCCCGCCACCGGATCGGCAGCAGGGCCCTCAGCCAGCTGACGAATCGTCAGAGGATGTCACCGGGCGCGTACTTGGCGGCCTCCGGGTAGGCGGCGGCGACGGCCTCCACCTGGCGGACCACCTCGGCGACCTGGGCACCGGCCGCACCGGTGAAGGAGAGCCGGTCGGCCAGCAGCGCGTCCAGCCCGGCCCGGTCCAGCGGGATCCGCTCGTCGGCGGCCAGCCGGTCCAGCAGCTCGTTCTCGCGGGCGCCCGCACGCATCGCCAGCGCGGAGGCGACGGCGTGCTCCTTGATGACCTCGTGCCCGGCCTCCCGGCCGACGCCCGCGCGCACCGCGCCCATCAGCACCTTGGTGGTGGCGAGGAACGGCAGGTAGCGGTCCAGCTCGGCCTCGATCACGGCGGGGAAGGCGCCGAACTCGTCGAGGACGGTCAGGAAGGTCTCCAGCAGGCCGTCGAAGGCGAAGAAGGCGTCCGGCAGCGCGACCCGGCGCACCACCGAGCAGGAGACGTCACCCTCGTTCCACTGGTCGCCGGCCAGCTCGCCGGTCATCGAGGCGTAGCCGCGCAGGATGACGGCCAGGCCGTTGACGCGCTCGCAGGAGCGGGTGTTCATCTTGTGCGGCATCGCCGAGGAGCCGACCTGGCCCTCCTTGAAGCCCTCCGTGACCAGCTCGTGGCCGGCCATCAGACGGATGGTCTTGGCCAGACTGGACGGCGCGGCGGCCAGCTGGACGAGGGCGGTGAGCACCTCGAAGTCCAGCGAGCGCGGGTAAACCTGGCCGACGCTGATCAGCACGTTCTCGAAGCCGAGGTGCCCGGCGACCCGGCGCTCCAGCTCGGCGAGCTTGTCGGTGTCGCCACCGAGCAGGTCCAGCATGTCCTGGGCGGTGCCGACCGGGCCCTTGATCCCGCGCAGCGGGTAGCGGGCGATCAGCTCCTCCAGGCGACGGAAGGCGACCAGCAGCTCGTCGGTGATCGACGCGAAGCGCTTGCCCAGGGTGGTGGCCTGCGCGGCCACGTTGTGCGAGCGGCCGGCCATGACCAGCTCGGAGTGCTGGGCGGCCAGGCGGGCCAGCCGGACCAGCACGGCCACCGTGCGGTCGCGCACGTGCTCCAGCGACTGGCGGATCTGCAGCTGCTCGACGTTCTCGGTCAGATCCCGGGAGGTCATGCCCTTGTGGATCTGCTCGTGGCCGGCGAGCTCGCTGAACTCCTCGATCCGGGCCTTCACGTCGTGGCGGGTGACCCGCTCACGGGCGGCGATCGAGCCGAGGTCGACCTGGTCGATCACCCGCTCGTAGTCGGCGACGGCGTTCGCCGGTACCTCGACACCGAGGTCCTGCTGGGCCTTCAGGACGGCGAGCCACAGGTGGCGCTCAAGGACCACCTTGTGCTCGGGGGACCACAGCTGGGCCAGGGTCGCCGAGGCGTACCGGGAGGCCAGGACATTGGGGATCTGGGGCTTCGCGCTCACGCTTCGCAAGCCTAACAGCCGAGGTCAGCCGGAACGTCGGCGCATCGGGCGGCTCCGGCCCGGGCCGGAGCGGACGGCTCCGACCGGGCCCGCCCGACGGTTCCCGCCGGGCGCGGGGCGGCCCGCTGCCGGGCGGCCTACTGGGCGGCGCCGGACCGGCCGGCCAGTACTGGCAGGACCTGCGCGCAGATCGAGTGCAGCGCGATCCGCTGCTCGTCGGTCATCGCCTCGAACGCCTGGTGGGTGCGGGCCATCTCGCCGCGGATGCGGTTCAGGATCTCCCGGCCCTCGTCCGTGATCACGACGATCTTCACCCGGCGGTCGCCGGCGGCGGCCTCCCGGTGGGCCAGGCGCAGCGACTCCAGCCGGTCCACGATCCCGGTGACGTTGGACGCGTCGCAGCCCAGCCGTCCGGCCAGCGCCCGCATCGGCACCGGCTCCTGCACCGCGCCGAGCGCCTTGGCCTGCGAGGAGGAGAGCCCGTGCCGGGCCGCGGCCGCCGCGAAGTCCTGGAAATACGCGGCGCCGACGGCGGCCAACGCTTCCATCAACTCGGCGTTGGTCGGTACGGTCGTCGTCGCTGTCGAACCCATGGGGTCAGCGTACGGCCAAGTGCTTCAGCAACTCAAGCTTTGACCACGGCAACCGTCGACGGCTTGACCGGAACTGCGGCACCGGCCGGTCGACAGAGCCTAGAGCACCAGCTGATCGAACAGGTGCCGCAGCTCCGGCTCCGGGTCCGCGGTCAGCCCGGTGTGCACCGGCCCCGGCTGGACGATCGCGCTGCGCGGAGCGGTCAGCCAGCGGAACCGCTGCCCCGGGCTGTCCCCCGCCGCCGGACCGGCCTGCGGGCCCCCGGCGCACACCGCCTCGATTCCGTGCAGCGCCCGCCGCACCCCGTTCACGTCCGCCACCGGGTCGAGCGCCAGCAGCCGGGCCTGGTCCAGGTGCGTGCGCGCGGCCAGGTACCCGTTCTGGCGGCAGTACAGCAGCACCCCGACGTTGACGCACTCGCCGCGTTCCACCCGCGGCACCGCGCGGATCACGGCGTACTCGTAGTCGTGCAGCTCGACGGCGGCCGGCAGCGCGGGCGTCCTCGGCTCGGTCATGCGGGCACCTCCGGCAGCCAGTCGCGCGGACCGGCCAGTCGGCCGGTCAGCTGGGCGCGGTACGCGGCGCGCACCGCCTCGGGCGAGTCGAAGCCGGGCTCGTCCAGCAGCCAGACCTCCGGGATCCTCGCCACCGCGCCCTCGATCGCGGCCTCCGCGAGCGGCGCGAGCGCCTTGTCGGCGGCCGTCAGGTCCGGCCGGGCCCGCAGCAGCGCGTGGTCGGAGGCGTCGTACGGGCGGCGCACCCAGGCGGCGGCGCCCGCCCAGTGGTGGTGGAAGATCAGGCTCGCGCCGTGGTCGATCAGCCGCAGCCCGCCGGTCGCCACCAGCAGGTTGGGATTGCGCCAGGAGCGGTCGACGTTGCCGATCAGCGCGTCGAACCAGAGCACCTGGCCGGCCAGCTCCGGATCCACCTCGAAGCAGAGCGGGTCGAAGTTGAGCGCGCCGCTGACGAAGGCCATCCCGAGGTTGGTCCCGCCACTGGCCCGCATCTGGTCCTGGACCTGCTGGTCCGGCTCGCTGCGGGCCAGCACCGGATCCAGGTCGACCGTCACCAGCTCCGGCACCGGCAGCCCGAGCCGCCGGCCCAACTCCCCGGCCAGCACCTCCGCCACCAACGCCTTCCGACCCTGCGCCGCGCCGACCCATTTCAGCGCGTACAGCCGCCGGTCGTCGGCCTCGACCAGGCCCGGCATCGAGCCGCCTTCTCGCAGTGGCGTCACATAACGGACCGCCGTCACCTCGGGGAGCACGCCCGACAGCCTATCGGTGCCGACCCGTCACCTCCTCCCCTCCGTACGCCCCGTCCCACCCCTCCACCATCCGCCCCACCCCGGTGGCAGCCCCCGCTGCTCCGTGCGAGTGTGGCGGACAGCAATGGGGACCTTCGCGGTTACGACCTGCACGGCAAAGGGATGAGCGATGGAACGACCTCGGATCCTGATCGTGGGCGGCGGCTTCGCCGGCCTGGAGTGCGCCCGCCGACTCGAACGCAAGCTCGCGCCGTCGGAGGCCGAGATCTCGCTGGTCACACCGTTCAGCTACCAGCTCTACCTGCCCCTGCTGCCGCACGTCGCGGCCGGCGTGCTGACCCCGCAGTCGGTCGCGGTCTCCCTGCGCCGCACGCTGCGCCGCACCCACATCGTTCCGGGCGGCGCGATCGGCGTGGACCCGGCCTCCAAGGTGTGCGTGGTCCGCAAGATCACCGACGAGGTGGTGGCGCAGAAGTACGACTACCTGGTCCTCGCCCCCGGCAGCGTCACCCGCACCTTCGACATCCCCGGCCTGACCGACTACGCCCGCGGGATGAAGACGCTCGCCGAGGCGGCCTACGTCCGCGACCACGTGATCGCCCAACTCGACCTCGCCTCGGCCACCCTGGACCAGCGGGAGCGCGAGTCCCGGCTCCAGTTCGTGGTCGTCGGCGGCGGCTACGCGGGCACCGAGACGGCCGCCTGCCTGCAACGCCTGACCACCGCCGCGTCCCACCGCTACCCGCGCCTGGACGCCCGGCAGATCAAGTGGCACCTGATCGACATCGCCCCGAAGCTGATGCCGGAGCTGGGCGACGCGCTGGGCCTGGCCGCTCTGGAGGTGCTGCGCGGCCGCGGGATCGAGGTGTCGCTGGGCGTCTCGGTGGCCGAAGTCGGCGCCGAGTCGGTCAAGTTCACCGACGGCCGAGTACTGCCCTGCCGCACGCTGATCTGGACCGCCGGGGTGGCCGCGAGCCCGCTGATCGGCACGCTGGACGCGGAGACGGTCCGCGGCCGGCTCGCGGTGACGGCGGAGATGCGGGTGCCGCAGTTCGAGAGCGTGTTCGCGCTGGGCGACGCGGCCGCCGTGCCGGACCTCGCCAAGGGCGACGGCGCGGTCTGCCCGCCGACCGCCCAGCACTCCGCCCGGCAGGGCCGCGTGGTGGCCGGCAACGTGATCGCCGCGCTCCGCAACCAACCTCTGGAGCCCTACTATCACAAGGACTTGGGCCTTGTGGTCGACCTGGGCGGCAAGGACGCGGTGTCCAAGCCGCTCGGCGTGGAGCTGCACGGGGTGCCGGCCCAGCTGGTGGCCCGCGGCTACCACCTGATGGCGATGCGCACCAACGCGGCCAAGTTCCGGGTGGGCGCCAACTGGCTGCTCAACGCGACCGCCGGGGACGACTTCGTCCGGACCGGCTTCCTCGCCCGCCAGCCCGCCCGGATGCGCGATTTCGAGTACACCGACTCCTACTTGACGAAGGATCAGGTCCGGGCGCACGCCCAGGCCCTGCTCGCCAAGGGCTGAGCCGCCCGGCGCCCGCCTCCGGAACCGATCCGGAAACGGGCACCGGGCATCGCGTCACAACAGCCCAGCGTCACGACATCACGGCGTCACGACAGCCGCGCGCCGGAACAACCCAGCGTCACAACGTCCCGGTGTCACGACGTCACCGCGCCGCCAGGTACATCCCGCCCGCGTCCTGCCCCGCCGTGTTGCGGCACGCGTAGTCGCCGCTGCTCTGCCCCCACAGCAGGGTCAGGCAGCGCCCGAGCGCCTGCTGCCCGTAGTAGTTGGGGTGCATCGACTCCTGCAGCACGCCCTGCGTGGAGTTGAGGCCGCCGTCCAGGAAGCGCGCCCATTCGCTGGTGGTCGCGGACGGTCCGGCGGTGGCGGTCGGCTGCCGGGTGGCCGTCGAGCAGACCTCGCGGCCCTGCAGCATGTCGGAGAGGTCGAGGAACTGGGCGCCCTTGGACGCCGCGACCCCGGCCAGCGACTTGGAGATCTGCGGCACCATCGAGTCGCGCGCCCAGTCGGCGTCACCGTCCCAGAACGGGCAGCCGCCGGTGTTCGAGCGGGTCCAGCCGCTCTCCGGGTAGCGCATCTCGGCACTGCGCGGGATCGGCGAGGGGTAGGACTGCAGGACGAGGCGGTAGTCCCCCTGCGCGTAGCCGGCCCCGGCCATCACCGCGCGGATCTCGTCGATCGCCTTGCCGACGCCGGCCATCGCCGTGGGCATCTTCGAGTCGATCGAGGACTGCGCGGAGTCGTGGCAGTAGGAGTACCAGATGAGGTAGTCCTGGACGCAGTTGGAGATGATGCCGCTGAAGCCGAGGTCGTTGCCGCCGATCGACAGCGTGATCAGCTTGACGCTGTTCTGCCGTGCCACGGTGGCGAGTTGGTCGGCCTGTGGGGCCTCGCCCTTGAGCGTCTGGCCGCCGTTGGCGGCGCGGAAGATGTTCGCGGTGACGGCGCCGGAGCAGGCCAGGTTGATCTCGTTCTGCGCGCCGGTGGAGGCGCTGAGCACCTCGGCGACGTCGGAGCGGTCGCAGCCGCTCGCGGCCGTGGGGCCGTAGATCCGGGAGGCGTCGGCGGAACTGCCGTTCCAGGCGCGGTCGGTACCGGCCCGGCTGCCGCTGGTGCCGGCGGCGTTGCCCATCCAGCGGCCGGCCTCGCCGGAGATGTAGCTGTCGCCGAGCGTGACGCTGGCGGTGGGGCCGCCCGGTGCGGCGAGGGGTACGGAGGGGGCCGCGGCGGCCGACGCGGCGGTGGCGAGGCCGCCGGCCATCAGACCGCCGGCGGCCAGCGGGAGGGCGAGGGCCGCGGTGAGCAGCCGTCGGCGGAGTCGAGGGGCGCTGCGGGTGATGCTCGAACTGTTTTCGGGCACGGCGGAACTCCTGCGGCTCGGTCTCCCCGTGCGGTGGGGACGGGGAGACGCCTAGGTGAGGGTGGGCCGCCGGCCGGTGGCGCGATGAACATGACATGCCCGCACTGGTTACCGCTAGGTATCTGCACCAGGTTTCCCGCTTTGTTACCGCCGGGTTCAGACCAGCGGAGCACCGGGTTCAGACCGGCGGAGCGCACGGGTCGAACCGGACCGGCGCGGCCCGGTTCACACCAGCCGCGAACCGGCCCCGCCCGCCCCCAGCACGGCCGCCAGGTCCTCGGCCAGCCGCTGCGCGTCCGCCGGTTCCAACTGGGCCACGGTGAGCCGCAGCCCGGGCGGGGACTGGACGCGGTAGCGCGCGCCGGGCGCCGCGACCCAGCCGCGCTGCACCAGCGCCACCAGCACGGAGGTCTCGTCCGACACCGGCACCCAGACGTTCAGCCCGCTCTCGCCGTGCGCCTCGATGCCGCGCGCGGCGAGCTCGCCGAGCAGCGCGTCCCGGCGGGCCCGGTAGACGCCGGCCACCCGGGCGACCGGCACCGCGTCGGTGCGCCACAGTTCGGCGACGGCCCGCTGGAGCAGGTGGCTGACCCAGCCGGCGCCCAGGCGCAGCCGCCCGGTGACCCGCCCGATGGTGTCCTGGTCACCGACGGCCACCGAGAGCCGCAGGTCCGGGCCGTACGCCTTGGCCGCCGAGCGCACCACGGCCCAGTGCCGCGCGCCGGCGCCCACCAGCGAGTGGTACGGCTGGTCGACCATGCCGTGCCCGTGGTCGTCCTCGATCAGCAGCACGCCGGGGTGCTCGGCCAGGACGGCCCGCAGCTCCTCGGCCCGGCGGGCGGTGAGCGCGGCGCCGGTCGGGTTCTGCGCCCGGCTGGTGACCACCACCGCACGGGCGCCCTCGGCCAGCGCGGCGGCGAGCGAGTCGGGCAGGGGGCCCTCGTCGTCCAGCCGGACGGGCGCGGGCCGCAGGCCGAGCGCGGGCAGCAGGTCGAGCAGGCTGCCCCAGCCCGGGTCCTCGACGGCGACGGCGTCGCCGGGGCGCAGCCGGATGGCGAGGATGCGCTCGATGGTGTCGAGCGAGCCGGAGGCGACGGCGATCGGGCCGCCGGGCAGGCCGTCGGCCTCGAAGGAGGCGCGGGCGAGCGCGAGCAGCCCGGGGTCGACGGCCGGGTGCCCGTACAGGACGGGCTCGGCGCGGGCGGCCCCGGCGGCGGCCGCGAGGACCGGGGCGAGGTCGGGCAGCAGAGCCGGGTCGGGGTTGCCGCCGGACAGGTCGCGGGCGTGCGGGGGGACGGGGACGCGGATCTGGTCGCGCGGGGTGAGCGCGGGCCTGGGGAGGATCCGGCTGCCCTTGCGGCCGGCGGTCTCGATCACCCCGCGGTCGCGGAGCAGCCGGTAGGCGGCGGCGACGGTGTTGGGGTTGACGCCGAGTTCGGCGGCGAGGTCGCGCAGCGGGGGCAGCGCGGTTCCGGGGGCGAGGCGCCCGGTGCTCACGCCCTGTTCGATGTGGGACGCGATTTCGCTGGCGCGTCGCCCTTTCAGCGGATAGTCTCCTAGCACAAAGTAAATTATGCACTAGTACATAGAGGTTGTCATGTCGGCCCCTTCCGAAGGCTCCGCCAGCTACTCCCGTACCCCCCGCACCACCCCCACCCGCTACAAGGACCGCGCCACCTGGGAGCAGGAGGCGATCCACGACATCCTCGACCACGCGTACATCTGCCACCTCGGATTCGTCGCCGACGGCGCCCCCGTCGTCCTGCCGACCATCTACGCCCGCGTCGGCGGCCGGCTGTACGTCCACGGCTCGACCGGCAGCCGTCCGCTGCGCAACGCCTCCGCCGACCAGGGCCTGCCGGTCTGCCTCACCGTCACCCTGGTCGACGCGCTGGTGCTGACCAAGTCCGCGTTCAACCACTCGGTCAACTTCCGCTCGGTCATCGCGCACGGCACCGCCCACCAGGTCACCGACCCCGAGGAGCTGGACGTCGCGCTGGCCGCGCTGGTCGACCACGCGATCCCCGGCCGCTCCGCCGACGTCCGCCCGGCCAACGCCAAGGAACTCGCCGCCACCGCCGTCCTCCGGCTCGACCTGGACGAGGTCTCGGCCAAGACCCGCGCGGACGGCGCCGACGACGACCCGGAGGACCTCGACCTGCCCCACTGGTCCGGCCTGATCCCGGTCACCACCGTGCACGGCACCCCCGAGCCGGCCGCCTCCACCACCGTCCCGCTGCCCGCGCACCTGCGCGGCTACCCCCGCTGACGGAGGGCCCGCCGATGCTGATCAGATCCTGGGACCGCGGCGACGAACAGGAGTGGCGCGCCTGGCTGGCCGAGGGCCGCGACTTCGGCCTGCTCGCCGCCAACGGCGGACCGGGCGAGGGCCCGGTGCTCGTCCCGACGCACTTCCTGCTGGACGCCGGGCGCGGCGAGATCCTGCTCCACCTCGCCGCGCCCAACCCGCTGCTGGCCGCCGTCCGGGCCGACCCGCAGGTCACCCTCGCGGTCACCGACGGCTACGCCTTCGCGCCCGGCCACTGGCGCGGCGAGCCGGGCACGCCCACCAGCTACTACGCCTCCGTCCACTTCCACTGCACCGCCGAGCTCGTCGAGTCCGCGGCGGGCAAGGCGGAGATCCTCAACCGCCAGCTGGCGCACTTCCAGCCGGAGACGCCGGACACCCGGGTGGTGCCCGGTGAGGGCGAGTTCTCCCGGCTGCTCCCCGGCCTGCGCGGGCTCCGCCTGACGGTCCGCGAGGTGCGGGCCAAGTTCAAGTACGACGACAAGAAGCCGGCCGACGCCCAGCACGCGATCGCCGACCGGCTGGCCGAGCGCGAGGCCGACCGCGCGAACGCCCCGCACCCCCGGCGCGACCAGGACGCCGCCGCCCGCACCCAACTGCTGCGCCGGCACCAGCGGCGCGTCGGCTGACCGGGACGCACCGAGTGACCGGGGGGCACGTCAACTGGCCCGGCAGGCGCGCCGGCTGACCGTGGGGCGCGTCCGACCGTTCACGCTCCCGGCGCGAACGGCCCATCACACCGCGGATGACTGACCCCGGATCACCCGATCGGCCTCCAATTCGAGCAGGGCGGCCCCGTCGCTGCTCGAATGTGAGACGAGTCCTGCCCACTCGGCCGTCAGAGCGGGCCCGTCCACCTCGGGGAGCGCGCTTGTCCACACTCAACAGCCATCGGGCGGGCGAGGCCCACCTCGGGCACGTCATCTTCATCTCCGCCGCCGCCGCGATGGGCGGGTTCCTGTTCGGCTACGACAGCGCGGTGATCAACGGTGCGGTGACGGGCATCCAGAAGCACTTCGCCGTGGGCAACGGCGAAACGGCCTTCGTGGTGGCCATCGCGCTGCTCGGCTCGGCGGCCGGCGCGGTGGCCGCCGGCCGGCTCGCCGACCACCTCGGCCGGGTCCGCACCATGCTGCTGGCCGCCACCCTGTTCGCGATCAGCGGCATCGGCTCGATGTTCCCGCCGAGCATCCAGGTGCTCGCCACCTGGCGCGTGGTCGGCGGCATCGCGATCGGCATCGCCTCGGTGATCGCGCCCACCTACATCGCCGAGGTCGCGCCGACCGCCTACCGGGGCCGGCTCGCGTCCTTCCAGCAGATGGCGATCGTGCTCGGCATCACCGTCTCCCAGCTCGCCAACTGGGCGATCAACCAGGCCGCCGGCGGCGAGTCCACCGGCCACCTGGGCGGCATCCAGGCCTGGCAGTGGATGCTCGGCGTGGAGACCATCCCGGCCCTGGTGTACGGGCTGATGGCGCTCGCCATCCCGGAGTCGCCGCGCTACCTGATCGCCGACCACCGGGAGGATCAGGCCCGCAAGGTGCTGCGCGAGGTGGAGGGCGAGGACGTCGACCTGGACGCCCGGGTCGCGGAGATCCGCACGGTGCTGGAGTCCTCGCACAAGCCCCGGCTCAAGGACCTGCTCGGCGGGCGGTTCGGCCTGCTGCCGATCGTCTGGGTCGGCATCGGGGCCTCGGTGTTCCAGCAGTTCGTCGGCATCAACGTGATCTTCTACTACTCCTCGTTCCTCTGGCAGTCGGTCGGCATCAACGAGTCCAACTCGCTGCTGATCAGCCTCTCCACCTCGATCATCAACGTGATCGGCACGGTGATCGCGATGGCGCTGGTGGACCGGATCGGCCGCAAGCCGCTCGCCCTGGCCGGCTCGATCGGCATGGCGCTCGCGCTGGGCACCGCCGCCTGGGCGTTCTCGTACCGGCACGGCACGGGTGACACCGCCACGCTCGACAACACCCACGCCACCGTCGCCCTGGTCGCGGCGCACGTCTTCGTGCTCTGCTTCGCCTTCTCCTGGGGCGTGGTGGTCTGGGTCCTGCTCGGCGAGATGTTCCCCAACCGGATCCGCGCGCTCGCGCTGTCCGTCGCCGCCTCGGCCCAGTGGATCGCCAACTGGGCGATCACCGTCAGCTTCCCCGACCTCGCCGACTGGAACCTGTCGGCGACGTACGTCATCTACGCGGCCTTCGCGCTGCTCTCCATCCCGTTCGTGGCCTTCTGCATCAAGGAGACCAAGGGCCGCGCCCTGGAGGAGATGGGCTGAGCCCGCCCCCGTCGAGTCCCCGCCGCATCCGGCCCGACCCACCGCGAGGAACCCATGCCTGACCAGGGCGGCTCCCGGCAGAACGTCGCCTTCCCGAGCAACGGCCGCACCGCGCACGGGTACCTGGCCCGCCCGCCCCAGGGCGTCGGGCCGGGCCTGGTGGTGGTGCAGGAGTGGTGGGGCCTCACCACGCACGTCGCGACGATGGCCGACCGGTTCGCCGCCGAGGGCTTCACCGTGCTGGCCCCCGACCTGTTCGGCGGCGCCACCACCCACGACCGCACCGAGGCGGCCCGGCTCACCCGCGAACTCCCGGTCGAGCGGGCCGTCGAGGACCTCTCCGGGGCCGTCGACCACCTGCTCGCCCTGGAGGGCGTGGTCGGCGACGCGGTCGGCGTGGTCGGCTTCTGCATGGGCGGCGGCTTCGCCCTGCTGCTGGCCGCCCGGGAGGGCGACCGGGTCGCCGCGGTGGTGCCCTTCTACGGCCTCCCGCCCGACCCGGACTTCGACTACCGGGGCCTGACCGCCCACGTCCTGGGGCACTACGGCGAACTGGACGGCTCGATCCCGATGGCCGCCGTCGACGAGGCCGCGATCCGGATCGGCGAGGCCACCGACGTCCGCCCCGAGATCCACTTCTACCCGGCCGGCCACGCCTTCATGAACGACGAGAACCCGCTCGGCACCTACGACCCGCTCCAGGCCGCGACCGCCTGGCGCCGCACCCTCACCTTCCTCTGGGGCCACCTGGGCTGAGCCCGTCCCAGCCGTGAAAACCCGTTGGACAGCCGTACGAGCCGCGGCCATAGTCTCCAGGTGCCGACCCGACCTCCGCGCCCCCGCCGCCTCGCCTGGGCGAGCCGCAACTTCCGCATCCAGACCGCCGCCACCGTGGTCAGCGGCCTCGGCAACGCCGGTGCCCCCATCGCCACGGCCTTCGCCGTGCTCGGCCACGGCGGCACCACGTCCGAGGTCGGCTACGTCACCGCCGCCCGGCTGCTGCCCACCGTCCTGCTCCTGGTGGTCGGCGGTGCCCTCGCCGACCGGATGCCCCGGCACCACCTCATGGTCGCCGCCAACCTGTTCAGCGGCCTGTCCCAGGTCGTCCTGGCGGCACTGGTGCTGGCCGGGGACATCCGGCTCTGGCAGCTGATGCTGCTCTCCGCCGCCGGCGGCGCCGGGTACGCGCTCTACTCCCCCGCCTCCGGCGGCATGATGCTGCAGGCCGTCGCCCCGGAGCACGCCGCCCGGGCCTTCTCGGTGTTCCGGATGGGCCAGAACGCCTCCCAGATCGGCGGCGCCGCGCTCGGCGGCGCGCTCACCGCCGCCGTCGGCCCCGGCTGGGTGCTCGCCCTGGACGGCGCCTGCTTCCTGGTCGCCGCCTCGCTCCGGTTCTTCCTGGAGGCCGAGCAGGCGCCCGCCCCGCAGGGCCACAGCATGCTGCGCGATCTGCGGGAGGGCTGGCGGGAGTTCGCCTCCCGCCGCTGGCTCTGGGTGGTCGTGGCGCAGTTCTCCGTCCTGGTCGCCTGCATCGGCGCGGTCGAGTCGGTGTACGGGCCGACGGTCGCCAAGGAGCGCCTCGGCGGGGCGTCCGACTGGGGCCTGGCGATGGCCGCCTACGGCGTCGGGCTGGTGGTGACCGGCGTGCTGATGGCCCGCTGGCGGCCCCGCCGGATCCTGCTGGTCGGCAACTGGGGGGTGTTCCTGTTCGGCGTGCCCGCCCTGGCGCTGGCGGCGGAGGCGCCGCTGCCGCTGCTCGCCCTCGCGATGTTCCTGTCCGGGGTCGGCGTCACCGTCTTCGGCGTCAACTGGATGGTCGCGCTCCAGCAGGAGATCCCCGAGGAGATGTTCTCCCGGGTCGCCGCGTACGACGAGCTCGGCTCCTTCTCGCTGTCCCCGATCGGCATCGCGCTGGCCGGCCCGGCGGCCACGGTGCTCGGCCTCTCGGGCGCGCTGTGGGCCTGCGCCGTCGTCTGCCTGGTGCTCAGCGCGGTCGTGCTGCTGGAGCCTCAGGTCCGCCGGCTGGCCCGCAGGAGCACCGTCGACGCACCGGTGGCCGCCGCCGAGCCGGTGGCCGCGCCGTGAGCGCCCCGTGCGCCCCGCGTGCGCCCGGCCGTACGCAACCACTGGTACGCCAGGTTCGTCCGACCAGGTAAGTCACACCACCGTCTCTGGGGGCCACTGGTGCCGAAGCCGCTGCTGTTCCTGGACGTCGACGGGGTGCTCAACCCGGTCTGCCCGCACCCGGACGCCGGGTTCGACACCCACACCCTGCTCGGCTACTCGGTGCTCCTCTCCGCCCGGCACGGCGCCTGGCTGCGCGAGCTGGCCGGCACCTACGAACTCGTGTGGGCCACCACCTGGGAGGAGCACGCCAATGCGCACATCGCCCCGGCGATCGGCCTGCCCGCCCTCCCGCTGGTCCGCTTCACCGGCGACGTCCCGCAGCCCGGTGACCCGCGCGTCCCGCTGATGGAGCTGCTCTCGGCCCGCAAGTGGGCCCCGCTGCTGCGCTACGCCGCAGGCCGCCCGTTCGCCTGGGTGGACGACGTCATCCCGCCGCGGCTGGTCCGCAACTCCCTCTGGCGCCGCGACCGCCTGCTGCTGCCGATCGACCCGGGCCCGGGCCTGGAGCGTCGGCACGTCGACCGCCTGCTCGCCCGGCCGCCGCGCACCCCGGCCGGCCGCCTCCCGCTCAGGGGGTCGGCAGCCAGCTGACGTGCCCGGCGAGCAGCGCGTACCCGACGAAGGCCACCGTGTCGATCAACGCGTGCGCCGCGACCAGCGGCATCACCCGCCCCCAGCGCCGGTAGAGCAGGCAGAACACCGCCCCCATCACCATGTTGCCGACCAGCCCGCCGACCCCCTGGTACAGGTGGTACGAGCCGCGCAGCACCGAACTCGCCACCACCGCCGCCGGCCACGACCAGCCCAGCTGCCCGAGCCGGCGCAGCAGGTAGCCGAGGACGACGACCTCCTCCAGGGCGGCGTTCTGCCACGCGGAGAGCACCAGCACCGGGATCCGCCACCACACGTCCGGCAGCCCGGACGGCGCCACCGTCAGGTTGTAGCCGGCCGCCTGCGAGGCCAGGTACAGCACCAGCCCGGAGCCGCCGATCGCGGCCGCCACGGCGGCGCCCCGGCCGAGGTCGCGCAGCTTCTGCCCGAGGTCGAAGCCGAGCACCCGCAGCGCGGCGCCCTCGCGCACCAGCAGGTACCCGACCAGCACCACCGGCATCAGCCCGCGCCCGATGTAGTACAGCTGCCACACCAGGTCCAGCCAGGGCCGGCCGGGCGCCCGCGAGCCGTTCAACGTGGCGACCTGCTGGCCGAGTTGGATCGGTTCGGTGAGCGAGGCCGCGAAGCTGATCAGCGCGCTGACGCCACTGGCCCCGAGGGAGAGGCCGAGGACGATCAGCAGTTCCACGCCGAGCAGCCGGCGCGTGGGCTTCGCGGTCTCCGGTGCGGTCGGGAGGGTGGTCACGGGGGCTCCAGCGTGGCGGGCGTCGCTCCGGCCGTCGGCCGACCGCCGGAGCGATCATCCTGACACAGCGGTCCGGCTACCCGACCGGCCAGGTGTGCACCGGCTCGCCGGTGCGCATGTGCTCGATGTAGCGCCTGGTCATCGCGGCGAGCGCGGCCGGGCGGTCCATCCCGTACTGCTCGCGCAGCCGGTGGAAGGTCGCGCTCTGCCAGGCCGCGCCGTTGGTGCGGCGCAGGCAGCGCTGCTCGATGATCCCCAGGTAGCGGTCCCGGTCGGCGGGCTCCACGCCCCACTCGTCCAGGCCCTGGTGGGCCATCGGCAGCAGTTCGTTGAGCACCAGGTCGACGGCGGACACCGTGGTCAGCCCGCCGCCGCGGCCCGCCCGGCCCGCCCGCGGCCACTGGAACACCGCGTCGATGCCGTAGCGGGCGCCCTGCCGGAAGTTCTCGTCGGCCCGCTCGAACGGCAGCCGGGTCCAGACCGGCCGGGGCTGCTCGGCGAGCACCCGGACCAGCCCGTAGTAGAAGGCGGCGTTCGCGAGCGTGTCGGCCACCGTCGGCCCGGCCGGCAGCGCCCGGTTCTCCACCCGCAGGTGCGCGGTCCCGCCCGCGATGTCGTACACCGGCCGGTTCCAGCGGTAGATCGTGCCGTTGTGGAGCCGCATCTCGGCGAGCCGGGGCGCGCCGCCGGAGGCGAGCACCTTCAGCGGGTCCTCGTCGTCGCAGATCGGCAGCAGGGCGGGGAAGTACCGCAGGTTCTCCTCGAACAGGTCGTACGCCGAGTCCACCCAGCGCTCGCCGAACCAGGTGATCGGCCGGACGCCCTGCGCCTTGAGTTCCGCCGTACGGGTGTCACAGGCCTGCTGGAACAGCACCGGACGGGTCTCCCGCCACAGCTCCCGCCCGAACAGGAACGGCGAGTTGGCGCCGAGCGCGAGCTGCGCCCCGCAGATCGCCTGGGCCGCGTTCCACACCGAGGAGAAGCGTTCCGGGGTCACCTGAAGGTGCAGTTGCAGGGAGGTCGCGGCGGCCTCGGCCACCATGGTGATGGTCTCCAGCTGGAGGTGTTCGACGCCCTCGATGTCCAGCGCGATGTCCTCGCCGCGGGCGGCCAGGATCTGGTCGCTGAGCAGGCTGTAGCGCGGGTTGTGGGAGATCGCGTCCAGGCCGGTGTGACCGTGCTCCAGGGTCGGCAGGATCCCCACCATGACGATCCGGGCACCGGCCTCGGCGGCCCGCCGGTCGGCGTAGCGCAGCCCGGTTTCGAGCTCCTCGCGCAGATCCTCGAAGACGTGCCCGCACAGCCGGTGCGGCACGATGTTCACCTCGACGTTGAACTGGCCCAGTTCGGTCTGGAAGTCGCTGGAGCCGATCGCGCTCAGCACCTGCGCGTTGCGCAGTGCCGGCAGGCCGTCCTCGTCGGCCAGGTTGAGCTCGATCTCCAGGCCCATGACCGCCCGCGGCCGGTCGAACCGGTCCTCGCGCAGCATCCGCCCCAGCGCGTCGAGGCAGGCCTGGAGCTTGCGCCGGTACAGCTGCCGGTCCGCCAGATCAGCCCGAGTCGCCACGACCTTCTCGCCCACGGTCCCCTCCTCCTGAGACACCGGCCGACCCGACCGTGCAAGCATCATGCCCACCTCGAAGATCGATACCCGAATGCTCGTACTGGCTTGCAATGCAAGGAAACTGACGGATATTCAGCAGATCTGCCGACTTGCCCGGCGCCACCGCCTGTGATAAACAGGTCACCCTGCGCACCTGTTCGATAGAATTCGCACTGCGCTCCGGCCGGCCCGCTCCGCCTCGAAACCCTCGTCGACGGCGGCGACCGCGCCGGCACCGCGATCATGCACAACCGGACACGGCCAGGTCCCGTCACCGATGACACGCCGCGCCACGCCGGTATGCCGCACTCGCACGCCGATCTCGCACGGAGAGGCGGACCCCGCCATGACTCTGCAGACCCCCCAGCCCCCGCCGAGCGCCCTGCGCGCCGTCCTGGCCGCACTCGACTCGGAGACCGCGCTGCGCCAACCCGCCGCCGCAGCACTGCGCCATCCGGTCGGCCCGCTGCTCCCCGCGCACCCGCTCGCCGTCCACGTCCTGGACGGGCCGCGCCCGGAGCTGCGCGCCGCCCGCCGGACGGGCTGGCGATTCCTGATCAAGGACGGCGCCGAGGTCGCCGCCGCCGCGGAGGTCGTCCAGGCCGTCGAGGGCCACACCTTCTCGCACTTCACCGCCGGCCCCTACCTCGACTCGACGGTCCGGGCGCTGCGCCAGGCCTGGCAGCTCGCCCAGGGCTCCCGGTCCCGCCAGCAGCCCCGGCTGCTGACCTTCCCCGGGCAGTACGCGACAGCACTGTGGCTGCACGGCCCCGACGCCGACCCGGCCGCCGACCAGCTGATCCCGCTGGCCCCGGCCCCGCTCGGCGTCACCGCGCACCGCGCCTACCCGGCCGGCGAGCTGCTGCCGCTGCTCACCCGGGCGCCGCTCGCCAAGCCACTGCTGCTCGGCTCCTCCTGAGCCGACCCCACGCCGCCGGGCCGCCGGGCCACCACCCGGGGGCCCGGCGGCGTGCGCGTCGCCCTCGCCCGCCCGAACCACCCGGACGGGCCATCCGCCCTGACCTCCTCGGGCCATGCCGCAGCTGACCCATCGGTGCGCCGTTTCCCGCCGGACCCGCCTGAACGGGTGATCTCTACCCGGGAGTTGTGGCGCATGTCACGAAATCCCTGCGCGCGCGACCGTAGATGCCGACACTGGGAACCAGCGTGGAAGGACCACCTGTCCTACCCACTTGAGCGCCGGTCCACACCTGGTCGGCGCGCGGACAGGATCCGGCTACCGCGGCGGCTCCCGACGGCTCCGCCGGCGGCCGCACCACGGGGGAGGATCGCAGAGCGAAGCGAGGGTACGTATGTGCCAGCACCGTCCTGAGTGCCCGTCGGCCGAGTCCGAGGACCGCGAGGCGGCCGTCACGGTGGCCTGCCACCCGGAGCAGGGCTGGAGCCTGCTCTGCAACGGCGTCGTGCTGTTCGAGGACACCGGAGAGCTGCTGCCCGACGGCCGGGTGATCGCGCCGCGCCGCCCCGTCGCCCGCGCGGCCTGACCGCACCGGCGGGGGCAGCCGCCGAACGACGACAACGGGCAGGGCCCCGACGGTACGTGCCGTCGGGGCCCTGCCGTACGTCCGGTCCGGATCAGACGCCGTACTCCTCCAGCGGCGGGCAGGAGCAGACCAGGTTGCGGTCGCCGTACGCGCCGTCGATCCGGCTGACCGGCGGCCAGTACTTGTCCGCCGGGTTCACGCCCGCCGGGAAGACCGCCTCCTGCCGCGAGTAGCCGTGCGCCCAGTCGCCGGCCAGCTCGGCGGCGGTGTGCGGGGCGTTGCGCAGCGGGTTGTCCGCGGCCGCCCACTCGCCCGAGCCGACCTTGTCGATCTCGGCCCGGATCTCGATCATCGCGTCGCAGAACCGGTCGATCTCGTGCAGGTCCTCGGACTCGGTCGGCTCGATCATCAGCGTGCCGGCCACCGGGAAGGACATCGTCGGCGCGTGGAAGCCGTAGTCGATCAGGCGCTTGGCGATGTCGTCCACCGTCACGCCCGTCTCCTTGGTCAGCGGGCGCAGGTCGATGATGCACTCGTGCGCGACCAGCCCGCCGGGGCCGGTGTAGAGCACCGGGAAGTGCGGTGCCAGCCGCTTGGCGATGTAGTTGGCGTTCAGCACCGCGACCTGGGTCGCGCGCTTGAGGCCCTCGCCGCCCATCAGCCGGACGTACGCCCAGGAGATCGGCAGGATGGCCGCCGAGCCCCACGGCGCCGCCGAGATCGGGCCGACTCCGGTGGCCGGACCGGCCTCCGGCTGCAGCGGGTGGTTCGGCAGGTACGGCGCCAGGTGGGCGCGCACCGCGACCGGGCCGACGCCCGGGCCGCCGCCGCCGTGCGGGATGCAGAAGGTCTTGTGCAGGTTCAGGTGCGAGACGTCCGCGCCGAACTTGCCCGGCTTGGCGAGGCCGACCAGGGCGTTCAGGTTGGCGCCGTCCACGTACACCTGGCCGCCGGCCTCGTGCACCAGGGCGCAGATGTCGGTGATCTGGGTCTCGTACACGCCGTGGGTGGAGGGGTAGGTGACCATCAGCACGGAGAGGCTGTCCCGGTGCTGCTCGATCTTGGCCTTCAGGTCCTCGACGTCCACGTCACCGTCGACCAGGGTCTTCACCACGACCACGCGCATGCCGGCCATCACCGCGGAGGCCGCGTTGGTGCCGTGCGCGGAGGACGGGATCAGGCAGACGTCGCGCTGGGTGTCGCCGTTGGCGTGGTGGTAGGCGCGGACGGCCAGCAGGCCGGCCAGCTCGCCCTGCGAGCCCGCGTTCGGCTGGATCGAGACGGCGTCGTAGCCGGTCACCTCGACCAGCTGGCGCTCCAGCTCGCGGATCAGGCTGAGGTAGCCCTGGGCCTGCTCGATCGGCGCGAAGGGGTGCAGCTGGCCGAACTCCGGCCAGGTGACGGCCTCCATCTCGGTGGTCGCGTTGAGCTTCATGGTGCAGGAGCCCAGCGGGATCATGCCGCGGTCCAGCGCGTAGTCCCGGTCCGACAGGCGGCGCAGGTAGCGCAGCATGGCGGTCTCCGAGCGGTGGCTGTGGAAGACCGGGTGGGTCAGGTACTCGTCCTGGCGCAGCAGCGCGGCCGGCAGCGCGTCGGCGCCCTCGGCGACCTCGACCGCGGGGACGCCGAACGCGGCCCAGACGGCGGCGAGGTGCTCGCGGGTGGTGGTCTCGTCGGTGGAGACCGAGATCCGGTCCGCGCCGTCCTGGTGGACGTTGACGCCGTTGGCGCGGGCGGCGGCCGCGATCTCGGCGGCACGGCCCGGGACGACGGCGGTGACGGTGTCGAAGAACTCGCCGTGCAGCAGCTCGACGCCGCCGGCCCGCAGGCCCTCGGCGAGGGCGGCGGCGTAGCGGTGGGTGCGGCGGGCGATGTCGGCCAGGCCGTCCGGACCGTGGTAGACGGCGTACATCGAGGCCATGACGGCGAGCAGCACCTGGGCGGTGCAGATGTTGCTGGTGGCCTTCTCGCGGCGGATGTGCTGCTCGCGGGTCTGCAGCGCCAGGCGGTAGGCGCGGTTGCCGTCGGCGTCGACCGAGACGCCGACCAGGCGGCCGGGCAGCGAGCGGGCGTACTCGGCGCGCACCGACAGGTAGCCGGCGTGCGGGCCGCCGAAGCCCATCGGCACGCCGAAGCGCTGCGAGGTGCCGCAGGCGATGTCGGCGCCGAGCGAGCCCGGCGAGGCGAGCAGGGTCAGCGCCAGCAGGTCGGCGGCGACCGCGACGATCGCTCCGAGGCCGTGCGCCTGCTCGATGACCGGGGTGAGGTCGCGGACCACACCGGTGGCGCCCGGGTACTGGAGCAGCACGCCGAAGACGCCGCGCTCGGCGATCTCGGCCGGGATGCCCTCGGACAGGTCGGCGACGACGACCTCGACACCGGTCGGCACCGCGCGGGTGTTGATCACCGCGGTGGTCTGCGGCAGGGTCTCGGCGTCGACCAGGAAGACGCCGCCCTTGACCTTGGTGACGCGGCGGGCGAGCGCCATCGCCTCGGCGGCCGCCGTGCCCTCGTCGAGCAGCGAGGAGCCGGAGGTCGGCAGGCCGGTCAGGTCGGAGACCAGGGTCTGGAAGTTGAGCAGCGCCTCCAGGCGGCCCTGGGAGATCTCCGGCTGGTACGGCGTGTAGGCGGTGTACCAGGCCGGGTTCTCCATGACGTTGCGCAGGATCACCGGCGGGGTGAAGGTGCCGTAGTAGCCCAGGCCGATCATCGGCTGGAGCACCTGGTTGCGGCTCGCCAGCTCGCGCAGTTCGGCGAGCACCTGCGCCTCGCTGCGGCCGCCGGGCAGGTCCAGGCCGGTGATGGAGCGGATCGCCTCGGGAACGGCGGTGGCGGCGAGTTCGTCCAGCGAGCCGTAGCCGATGGACGCCAGCATCTTCTGCTGCGCGGCGTCGTCGGGGCCGATGTGGCGGTTCTCGAAGGGGCTGGCCAGCTCAAGCTCGGTGAGGGTCGAGGCGCCGGTGGGGCGTCCCGCGTTCGGCTGGGCGTTCATGGTGGTCGAGGCCTCCTGGTCACGGACCGGCGGGGGTGCGCACGCCGACCGGCCGGAGCCGCTGCGGACAGCGGCTCGACCCGGGCGGGCGAACCCGACAGGCCTCCCCCTCTGTCATCGGGACCTGAGAGCTTCACCCGCACGGCGCGCTGTGGGCACGCCGCCGGCTTGCACCGTCGGTGAGGGTGGTGCCCGTCGGCTCCCTGCCGACGGTCCTGCCCTGCTTTCCAGAGTGACCTACCCCACACGGTACGGATGCCTGAGAGATTCCGGGGAGGAGTTGCTCCTTCGGCGCCCCGACCAGCGCTTTCCGTGGCCGGGGACTCTCCCGAGCGGGCTCGGCGGTCGCCGCCCAGGGTACCAGCGGCAGGCCCCCTGATCACGGTCGCGTCGGGTCGCTCGGGGTCTACGCGCGTCCCCCGGACGGTCCAGCCCGGAGCCCGTCCGGCGCACCCCGGTCGCGCCCGTCCGATTCATGGCCTTTGGTGTGAAGTGGCAGGCGGAACGGGTGCTCCGGCCACGGTCCTGCGGGAGTTCCGCAGGCGCAGCGCACTGGAGGAAAGAGTGCAAACCGATATCGATCCCCGGGACCTCATCGGCCACAAGGCGGTCGACCGCAACGGAGACAAGATCGGCACGGTCGACGAGGTCTACCTGGACGACGCCACCGGCCAGCCGGAGTGGGCAGCCGTCCGGACCGGCATCTTCGGCCGGGACGCCTTCGTCCCGCTCACCACCAGCGAGTTCTCCGGCGACGAGCTCCGGGTGCCGTACGACAAGTCGCTGGTGAAGGAGTCGCCGGACTTCGGCGTCGGCCAGCACCTGTCGCCCGCCCAGGAGCTCCAGCTCTACCGCTACTACGGCCTGGACACCCCGGCGAACGGCCGCCCGGTCGGTCGGGACAGTGACCTCCCGGTCGGTCGGGACGGCGACCGGCCCGCCAGTCGTGAGGGTGACCGGCCGGCCGGCCGCGAGAGTGACCGCCCGGTCGGCCGGGACGGCGGCCGACCCGCACGCCCCGACCTCGACTTCGGCACCACCTCGGCGGCCGAGCCCGTGAAGCCCATCGCCTTCCACTCCCTCGACCCCGCCCCGACCACCGCCCCTGCCGACCCCACCGGCACCGCGACGGAGGTCAGCGTGCGGACCCTCAACACCCCCGCACCCGCGGCCGCCCCCACGACGACCGAGCCCAAGCCGCAACCCGCCCCGATCGTGACGACCACCGCGACCACGAACTCGGCCGTGGCCCCGCCGGCCTCGGAGCGCTCGACCGGTCCGGCCCCGTCGTCCCCCAACGGCCCGGTGGAGATCACCTGCCGCGAGGAGCGCCTGGACATCACCACGGACTGGCACATCGTGGGCACCGCGAAGCTGCGCAAGTACGTGACCAGCGAGCAGGTCGAGCGCCGCGTCCCGGTGGTCCGCGAGCGCGTCCGGGTGGAGCGGATGCCGGTGAGCGAGGCCGAGCGCGCCTCGCTCACCGAGAAGGAGATCGCCGAGGCGGTGGAGGAGGTCACCCTGCGCGAGGAGCGCCCGGTGGTCCGCAAGTACCTCACCCCGATCGAGCGGGTCCGCCTGGTGGTGGAGCGCTACACCGCCGAGGAGGTGATCCGGGACGAGCTGCGCCGCGAGCACGTCGAGATCCACGACAACACCGCCGCCGCCCCGGCGACCCCGGTGGCCACGCCGGCGGCCGAGGCCCCCCGCCCGGCCGTGCTGCGCCCGTTCGCCTGACCCCTCGCCCCAGGGCCCCGGACCCATCGGTCCGGGGCCCTCGGCATGCCTCGTCCCGGTCGCCGCCCGGCCGGAATCCTTCGATTTTGCCAAAGCGTCACCAATGGATATTTGACACTCTGAAGTATCTCCCGGCATGGTTACTTCAGTTCATTCACTATGTACGGGAGGAAGCAACCGTGAGTGAGGCACCACAGCCCACCACCGCGGCCGAGAAGCAGAGCAGCGCCCGGGTCCTGCCGGCCCTCATCCTGGCGATGCTGTCGTTCAGCGTGGTGCAGACCGCGGTCGTCCCGATCCTGCCCTCGCTGGCCAAGGAACTGAGCGTCTCCGCGTCCAGCGTCACCTGGCTCATGACCGCCAACCTGCTCTCCGCCGCCGTGCTGACTCCCCTGCTGGGCCGCTTCGGCGACCTCCGGGGCCGTAAGCCGATGCTGCTGATCTCGCTGGCCGGTCTGGTCGCCGGCTCGGCACTGGCGGTCAGCACCCACTCCTTCACCTGGCTGGTCGTCGCCCGCGTCCTTCAGGGCGCCGGCGGTGGCGTGCTCCCGCTGGCGATCAGCATCGTCCGCGACGAGCTGCCCAAGCAGAAGGTGACCGGCGGCGTCGCCGCCATCAGCGCCTCGATGGGTGTCGGCTCCGGCCTCGGCCTGGTCGCGACCGGTCTCCTGCTGGAGCACTGGAGCTACAAGTCGATCTTCTGGATGGGCCTGGTCTTCGGCCTGATCGCGGTCGCCCTGGTCGCGTTCCGCGTCCCGTCCGACCCGGTCACCGACAAGGAGGGCGGCGCCGACCCGCTCGGCGCCCTCACCCTGGCCGGCTGGCTCTCCGCGCTGCTCGTCGCGGTCAGCCAGGGCAACCACTGGGGCTGGACCTCGACCAAGACCCTCGGCCTGTTCGCCGTGGCCGCCGTCGTCGCCCTGATCTGGGGGGTCATCGAGACCAAGGTCGCGCACCCCCTGGTGGACATGAAGATGATGTCCCGTCCGGCCGTCGCCTTCACCAACCTGGCCGGCCTGCTGATCGGCTTCGGCATGTACGGCTCGTTCATGGTGATCAGCAACTTCGCCCAGACCCCGGAGAAGCTCACCCACTACGGCTTCACCGCGACCGTCCTGCATGCCGGTCTGCTGCTGCTGCCGTCCGCGATCGGCTCGATGGTGGCGGCTCCGGTCGGCGCGATGCTGATCGCCCGCCGCGGCCCGCGCCTGCCGCTGGTCCTCGGTGGCGTCCTGGGTGCCGTCGCGATGGCCTACCTGGCCGTGCGGCACAGCCACGAGGGCGACATCTACACATCCTCGGCGATCTTCGGCCTCGGCATCGGCCTGGCGTTCTCCGCGATGCCGGCCTACATCAACGGCGCCGTCCCGGTGGAGCAGAGCGGCATCGCCAACGGCATGAACGCCGTGCTGCGCACCGTCGGTGGCGCGATCGGCACCGCCGTGATGGCCGCCATCCTGACCGGCGACACCATGAAGCTGCCGCCGCAGATCCCGCTGCTGCTGCCCACGCTGGACGCCTACAAGCACGCGTTCTGGGCCGCGGCCGTCGTCTGCGCCGTCGCCGGCGTCGTCCCGTTCCTGATCCGCGGCGTCAAGCCGGCCGCCACCGTCGTCGCCTCGGGCGGGACGGCCGAGCGGAACTCCAGCCCCGAGCTGGCCAAGACCGACGCCTGACCAGGCGTCCGGCCGCCGCGCTCAGGGACAGGGCGCGGCGGCCCGGCCTTCGGACGGTCGCGAGGGCATCACGACCGCACGAAGTCCGGCACGGTATGCGGCCCCAACCGGTACTCCCCCCACCGGTCGGGGCCGCTTCGCGTTTCACACCCCCGGCGCCCCCGTCTCCTCCGGCCCCTCCCTCTCCCCGGGCGCCCCCGTCTCCTCCGGCCCCTCGGCCCCCCAAAGCGGCAGCGGACGGGCCGGTTCCAGCGCCGGATCGTCCACCGCGAAGGTCCGGATGCGCCCCGGCCCGCTCCACGGCGTCTCGAACCGCACGGTGACCCGCCCGACACCGCTGCCCTGCACCCACCCGGGCCCCAGCTCGGTATGGCGGACGTCCTGCCCGGGCATCCAGCGGCGCGGCGCGACCGCCTCCGGTTCCTCCTCGGCCGTCTCGACCTCCGCCTCCGCGTGCTCGGCCGCCTCCTCCCGCAGGGCCTGCGCGAACAAGTCCTCCTGGGTGTAGTCGGCCAGCTGGGCGACCCCCACCCCGAGCAGCCGCACCCCGCCGGTGATGTCCACCTGGGAGGCCAGCCGACGCGCCGTCTCGATGACCACCGCCTCGTCGTCGGTGGGCCCGCGCAGCGTCTCCGAACGGGTCAGCGTCGAGAAGTCGAACCGCCGGACCTTGAGCACCACCGTCCGCCCCGAGCGCCCGGCCGCGCGCAGCCGCCGCACGCACCGGGCGGCCAGCACCTCCACCTCGCGCAGCACCCGCTCCCGGTCGGCGAGGTCCACCTCGAAGGTGTCCTCCACCGAGACCGACTTGGCGTCCTGGTCGGCCACCACCGGCCGGTCGTCCAGCCCTATCGACATCTGGTGCACACCCGCGCCGTGCGCCCGCCCGAGCAGCTGCACCAGTTCGCCCTCCCCCGCCTCGGCGAGGTCCGCCACGGTGTTCAGTCCGGCCCGCCGCAGCACCTGTTCGGTGGCCGGCCCGATCCCGGGCAGCGCCCGGACCGGCATCGGGCCGAGCACGGCCCGTTCCTGCCCGGGTTCGATCAGCACCAGCCCGTCCGGTTTGGCCTGCTCGGAGGCGATCTTCGCCATCAGCTTGGATCCGGCCGCCCCGACCGACCCGGTCAGCCCGGTGCGCCGCTGGATGTCCGCCCGCAGGTCCTCCGCCAGGGCGAGCACCAGCCGCTCCCCGGTCTCGTGGTCGGACTCCGCCAGCACCGGACCGTAGGGGCCGGCCTCCAGGTCGACGAAGGCCTCGTCCAGGCTGAGCGGCTGCACCAGCGGCGACAGCTCGCGCAGCAGACCCATCACGAGCTCGCTGACCTGCCTGTAGGCCTCGAACCGGCCGCTCAGAAAGGCCGCGTTGGGGCAGAGCCGGCGCGCCTGCGCCATCGGCATCGCCGAGTGCACCCCGAACCTCCGCGCCTCGTACGAGGCGGTGGAGACCACCCCGCGCCCGCCGAGCCCGCCGACGACCACCGGTTTGCCGCGCAGGCTCGGCTTGGCCGCCTGCTCCACCGCCGCGAAGAAGGCGTCCATGTCGAGGTGGATGATGCTCGGCAGTGATCGCACCCGCCGATCATCCCGCAGGGGTCCGACAATGCGTACGAACCCGGGCAGGCCCTAGCGCTGCGCGGCGTCCGCCAGCGCCTTCGGGATGCCGTCCTCCCGGGGGCCGAGGAACAGCGGGTCCGGCCGCAGCCAGGCGTTGACCGCCGCCTTGCCCGCCCCGGGGATCTCCCGCAGCCCGCCGTACAGCCAAGTGCCGTCGTGCGGTTCCGGCACCCCGACCGCGTACGCGTCGATGCCCGCCGCCTCGCACAGGGCCAGCGCCCGGCGGACGTGGAAGTCCTGGCTGACCAGCACCGCCCGCTCCACCCCGAAGACCCGCCGGGCCCGGGTGCAGGAGTTCCAGGTGTCGAAGCCCGCGTAGTCGCCCACCACCCGGACCGCCGGCACCCCGTGCTCGATCAGGTACGTCCGCATCGCGTCCGGCTCGTCGTAGCTGTCCCGGCCGTTGTCGCCGGTCACCAGGATCGCCTGCACCTTCCCCGCCCGGTACAGGTCCAGCGCCGCGCTCAGCCGGTGCTCCAGGTACGGCGACGGCTTGCCCTGGTCCAGCCCGGCGCCGAAGACCACCGCGACCGGCGCGGACGGCACGCCGGCCACCGTGCCGACCCGGTCCCCGGCCGAGCACCACAGCCACGCGCTCGGCGCCAGCGCCAGCGAGCAGAGCACCGTCGCCGTCTGGAAGGCCCTGCGCTGCACGGACCGCCGCCGAAACCGGACCTTCAGCAGCCCGCCCCGACGCCGCAGCAGACCCGCTATCCCGGTGCCGAACCCCACGTGTCCTCCCTCGATCGCCTCACCAGGCGCAACGACGAGGCCGCGGGCCCGGACGGTTCCCCGTCCGGGCCCGCGGCCTCGTCAGTTCTGCGTTCAGACCGCCCGGTTGCGCCGCTGGGCCAGCTCGTCGGACGGGTCGTGGCCGACCAGCGTCTCGCCGGTGTCGGTGCGCTCCGCGTGCAGCCGCCCGAGCGTCAGCTCCAGCTCCCGCCAGACCGCTCCGACCGCGATGCCGAACACGCCCTGACCGCCCTTCAGCAGGTCCACCACCTGCTGCGGTGTGGTGCACTCGTACACCGTCGCGCCGTCGCACATCAGCGTCATCCCGGCCAGGTCGCCCTGCTCGGCCGCCTGCAGATGGGCGACCGCCACCCGGATGTTCTGCAGCGAGACGCCCGCGTCGAGCAGCCGCTTCACGATCTTCAGCAGCAGGATGTCGCGGAAGCTGTAGAGCCGCTGGCTGGTGGCCGGGTACGCCGAACGGACGCTGGGCTCCAGCAGTCCGGTCCGGGCCCAGTAGTCCAGCTGGCGGTACGTGATGCCGGCCGCCGCGCAGGCCGTCGGACCGCGGTAGCCGATCAGTTCGGACGTCGGGGCCAGCCGCTCGATGGCGGGCTGACCGGGCTGCACGGCCGGGAACCTGCCCACCCGGGGCAGGTCCGTCACGGTGCGAGCGGTGCGCGGCAGGTGCACGGCACACAGGCCTCCCACGGCCGTGTCATCGCCGGTGCTGCTCATGCCTGCCTCCGTCCACTGGTGCTGCGGGCAACCCGAACTGCGGGCATCGGTCACCCGGACAGCCACTCCTGACGGTAGGCAGTCCCCTATGACCCGTCAACGATCGCCACGCCGGGCCAGCCAAACCACATCACTCAGGAGAGTGGTTTTTCGTGCCCCTAGTGTGGGTAGGTCGACGGTTTTTGGCAAAACGGCAAGCCAAACAACGGCCTGACCTGTAGGGAAATCCGGTTCGCACTACTGCGGACCGCTGCCCCCGAAGTCCTCGGGCGACACCTGGTCGAGGAACTCGCGGAACTTCTCGACCTCGTCCTCCTGCTCGTCCGGGATCGCGATGCCCGCCTCGGCGAGCACCTCCTCGCTCCCGTAGATCGGCGTGCCGGTGCGCAGGGCCAGCGCTATCGCGTCGGACGGCCGGGCGCTCACCTCGACCCCGCCGGTGAAGACCAGCTCGGCGTAGAAGACGCCCTCCCGCAGGTCGGTGATCCGGACCTCGGTGAGCTGCTGCCCGAGCGCCTCCAGGACGTCCTTGAACAGGTCGTGCGTCAGCGGGCGGACCGGCGTCATGCCCTGCTGGGCGAAGGCGATCGCGGTCGCCTCGCCGGGACCGATCCAGATCGGCAGGTACCGATCGCCCCCGACCTCCCGCAGCAGCACGATCGGCTGGTTGGAAGGCATCTCCACTCGGACACCCACGACGTCGAGCTCATTCACACAGGCAACCCTATGGCTCAGGCCCCGGATATGAAAGCGCAGGGCCGACGCCGCTGGTCAGCGCGGTGCACGCCGACCGCCCGGGGTCTGGACGGCCACCCCGCAGGAGCCCCGCGGGAATCCCACGGGGACGCTATCCGCGGCTGCGCAGACCGGCCTGGACCATCGCCGCGTGCAGCCGCACGGACAGTGTCGCCAGCTCCCGCGCGGTGGCCTCGGCATGGGCCCTGGTCTGCGGGTTCCGGTGCCGGCGCAGTGGCGCCACCACCTGTTCCACCAGCGCGATCTCCCGATCCGCCGCGGCCTTCATGGCCCGCAGGTGCCGCGGTTCCAGCCCGTACCGGCCGAGTTCCGCGACCAGCCGGGCCACCTGCAGCGCCTCGCCGTCGTACCCGCCGTCCGGACCGGGCGCGACCAGACCGTAGGACTCCCATTCGGACAGCTCGCGCTCACCGGACTCGGCGGCCGCCAGCAGTTCGGCACGCCCCAGCCGGACTCCGGACGGGACGTCGGCCGAGGCCCCCAGCTCCCGGTCCGCTTCCTCCACCGGCCCGGGTCGGGTGTCGGCGGAGGGCGGCAGCGCGGGCGGTGCCTCACCGCGCTCGATGGCGTCCAGGTGCTCGCGGATCACCCGCAGCGGCAGGTAGTGGTCACGCTGCATCCGCAGGACGTAGGCCAGCCGCTCGACGTCGGCCGGGCTGAACTTGCGGTACCCCGAGGGCGTGCGCTGCGGCTCGACCAGCCCCTCCGCCTCCAGGAACCTGATCTTGGAGATGGTGACCTCGGGGAAGTCGTCGCGCAGGAAGGTCAACACCGCGCCGATGCTCAGCAGCTCGTCACCGCCGCGCCGCCGCCCACCCGGCCGGTCCGGGCGGACCGGCTGCCTGGGGCCCGCGACCACCCCGCGCGCGCCGCGGTCCGCGTGCGGACCGGACGATGCGGGGGTGGCCGCCCCGAGAGAAGATGAAGGGGTATTCGTACTCACTCGGGCTCCTACCGACGTTGGGTTCAGTACCCCCGGTTGTGGCCGGCGAAGAACACCAGCCGGTACTTCCCGATCTGCACCTCGTCACCGTTGTTCAGCGACACCTCGTCGATCCGCTCCCGGTTGACGTAGGTGCCGTTGAGGCTGCCGACGTCCGCGACGCTGAACCCGGCCTGCGTCCGACGGAACTCCACGTGGCGCCGCGAGACCGTGACGTCGTCCAGGAAGATGTCGCCCTGCGGGTGACGGCCGGCCGTGGTGACGTCCGAGTCCAGCAGGAAGCGGCTGCCCGAGTTCGGACCGCGCTGGACGATCAGCAGGGCCGAGCCCGGCGGCAGCGCGTCGATCGCCGACAGCACCTCGGCCGACAGGGCCGGCGTCGCGCCGGTGCCGGTCGTGGTGTTGGGGTCGTACGACTCCAGGCCGGAGATGGAGATGGTCGACGTGGTCTCCGCCGCCCCCTCCGGAAGCAGGCCACCGCGCAGGGCCGTACCGCAGTTGGAGCAGAACCGGGCCGATGACGGGTTCTGGTTGCCGCACCTGGGGCACGGAGTGGGGCCAGCCATGTTCACAGCCTCCTGGCGCGGCACACCCGACGGGTTGTGCCCGGCGTACGGATCGGGGGCAAACCCTCCACCAGAGGTTGAGGGTCCTGACTGGAAACCTATGCGCGGGTCGCCGGAAGGGTCAACCGACGCGCCGTAGCCCACCGGATTCCCTGCGTACTGGGCGGCGGCGCCGTCCCGGAACAGCTGCTGCTCGGCGTACGGCGCCCCCTCTGGAGCGGGGCGCATGCCCGGCACGGCGGCCTCGTCCTCGGGCCGGCGGTGCCGCGCGGTCGGCGCCTCGACGGAGGCCGCGCCACGGCCCTTGTTACGACCGAACAACTTCGAGAAGAAACTCACGGGCGAATCCCCTTGCGTGTGACAGACCCGCCCGCGGGGCAGGGTGAGAACCTCGGACAGACTGCGGGCCCGGTTGCGGATCGGGCCTGCTGGAGTGGTACTCCGACGGTTGGTACTGCTGTTGGTGCTCCGGTGCGTGCTGGTACGACCCAGTCTCGCCCACGCGACGGCGGCGCCCCGCACCGGGTGCCGCCCGCAGGTGACGGGCCGTTCGTCGGGCGCCCCGTCACTTCGAAGCCGGCTTGGCGTACTGCGGCGTCTTCAGATCCACGAGGGCGTCCACGACCACCTTCTGCTGCTGGGTGATCGTCGCCCGCGCCTGGTGACTCTCCAGAGTACGGACGACACCCCCCGGGATGTTCAGCGCGGGTGTCAGATCCTGCGGGTTCCCCACGACGGTGAACCGATAGGGCTGCGAGACCTTCTTCCCGTCGATCTGCACCCCGCCGCCCGACACGTCGGTGAAGTAGGTGTTGACCACCACGCGCACATCGTTGATCTGAATCGCCTCCGCCCCTGCCGCTCGAAGTTCTTGCAGGGTGTCCAGCAGCATATCTGCCTTCACCTGCCCTTGGGGATCATCGACCGTGAGTACGATGCCCGGACCAGTGGCTTTGACGGTACCGGCGAGCACGCCGAGCTCCGTCGCCTTCTTCCTGGTCTGCTCCTGGGCCTCCTTGGCCTGGTTGGAACTGTTCTCCAACTTGGCCAGGGACTGCTCCAACTCCGCCTTCTCCTGCTGAAGACGCTGCTGACGGCTGTCCAGTTCGTCGAGGATGCGCACCAGGTCCTCCTGGCGGGCCCCGCGGAGCTGGCTGTGGTGGTCGTTGGTCGACCGCACCTGGATCGCCAGCCCCAGACCGAGCGAGAACAGCAGCAGCGCCACCACCAGCTGCCCGCGCGACATCCGCGGCGGCCACAGGGCTGCCTTGAGGCGCCGCCGTCCCGCACCGCGGTCCAGGGCGGCCGGCTCCACCACGGGCTCAGGCTCGGGCTCAGACGCAGGCACGGGCGCAGGCGCTGCGGCCTTCGCGAGCCGCACCGCGGGCGTGGGCGCCGCCTCCGCATCAAGCTCAGGCTTAGCGTCAGACTTCGCCGCAGCCTGTTCCTCGGGCTCCCCCACCGCCGCCACGGGCCCCTCGGCCCTCCCCGGCTCCTCGGCCGGTTCGGCGCGCTGGACCTCCCCGGCCCCGTCCACCGGCTCGACCGGGCCCGCCTCGGCCGCCGACTCCGGCCCCGGCGCCTCGGCAGCCCGCTCCGACGCCTTCCCGCCGCCGTCCGCGTGCTCCTCCGCCGCCCCGCGGCCCGGCTCAGGCGCGGAAGACATGGCGCCGAATCGCGGCCGCGTTGGAGAAGATGCGGATGCCGAGGACGACGACCACACCCGTGGACAGCTGCGAGCCGACGCCCAGCTGGTCACCGAGGAAGACGATCAGTGCCGCGACCACCACGTTCGACAGGAACGAGACGATGAACACCTTGTCGTTGAAGATCCCGTCCAGCATCGCCCGGACGCCGCCGAACACGGCATCCAGCGCCGCCACCACCGCGATCGGCAGGTACGGCACGACGGCGTCCGGCACCTCGGGCTGGACGAAGAGTCCGACGACCACCCCGATCACGAGACCCAGTACGGCAATCACGGTCTAGCTGCTCCTGTCCCTGCGGACGACGACCCGGTCGGGGCCGTCGTGGACGAGTGGGCTGTCGTGGTCTTCGCGGACCCGCTCGGCGTACGCCGACCGGTGCTGCCCGCAGACGGTGAAACGGACGCGCTCGGGCTCCCGGAGGTTCCGGCGGTGGGTGACGGCGTCGGGGTGACCGAAGCCGCCGACGGGGACGCCGGGGGCGAGGGCTCGGGCGTGACCGGCTGGGCGGTCCGCAGCGTCACGCCCACCGCGGCCGGCAGCGTCAGGCTCTTCTGCGCGGACATGGTCGACTTGATGCCGTACTTCTCCTGGAGCAGCCGCAGGTACTGCCCGGCCATGTCGTTCTCGAAGGCGGTGAGCAGCTTCGGCCCATCCCCGATCGCCTGGATGTTGTACGGCGGGACGAGCGGTCGGTTGTCCACCAGCACCGCCTCTCCCGCAGCCCGGATCGCCGAGAGCGCGGTGAGCCGCTGACCGTTGATCGCCACGGCTTCCGCACCGGATCCCCACAGGCCGTTCACCACCAACTGGAGGTCGCGGTCCCGTAGCCGGCCGCTGTTGGAGAAGCCCTGCCCGGCCCGCGGGTCGACGTTTCCCCCGCCGCCGGTCCCCGCCGCGTCCTCCAGGACCAGCTTGACGCCCGGCCCCGCGACCTCGCCCAGGCCCACCGCGCCGGTCAGACCTCCCTGGTCGCCGTCGCCCGTGGCGAGCGCCTGCTGCTGCGTGCTCTCGACCTTGCGCCGCAGGTCCTGGACCTGCTGCTGGAGGTGGTCGGCCGAGCCGTTGGTGTCGTTGATCCGGTGGATCAGCGCGTCCCGTTCCTTGGCCAGCGTCGGCTCCGCCTTGTGCGCGTTCACCGCGCCGACCGTCACCACGACCCCGACCAACGCCAGCCCGGCGGCCAGCGTGAGCAGGCCTCGGGCCGTCCTGGGTATCCGGCTGTCGTGGTCTCCGCCCCGCGCCGCAGCCGCCTCGGCGTAGCCCTCGTCGAGGCTGTGGTCCATGACGTTGGTCAGCAGGGACATCGAGGCGTCCGGGCGGTTGTACCGTCCGTTCGGGGCACTCGGCGTCGGCGTCGCTGGCATGCGGACCATCGTCCCACGTCGGCGAAGGGGCCCGCGCACACCCCTTGAGCTGCACACACGACACAAAGTGACGGATCATTGCGAACAGTGTTAAAACGGACAGCGGGGCGCGCGGACCATGCCGCGCGCCCCGACCGTCAGGACCGTCGGACGATCAGGCCGGTGTCGTCACCTCCCGGCCCCGTCGACCACCGCCGCCCACTCGTCCAGCAGCGCCTCCGTGGCCTCGTCGTCCGGACCCTCTGCCCACAGGTGGGTGGTCGCCTCGGCCGGGTCCGGCAGCACCAGCGTCCAGCGCCCGTCCGCCTCGACGACCCGGACGCCGTCGGTGGTGTCCAGCCGCCGACTGCCGGCCGCCTCGACCACCGAGCGCATCACCATCCCCTTGGCCGCCCACGGCGTCGCCAGGTCCCGACGACGGATGTGCGCCTGCGGGATGCGCGCGTCGATCTGGCTCAGCGTGAGCTGGGTCCGCGCCACCAGGCCGACCAACCGCACGAAGGCCGCGGCCCCGTCCAGCACTCCGCTGAACTCCGGCACCACGAACCCGCCGCGCCCGTCCCCACCGAACACCGTGCCCTCGGTGGCGGCCGCCTTCGCCAGGTCGTCCGGCGTCGTCGTGGTCCAGATGACCTGGGTGCCGTGGTACGCGGCGACCTGCTCGGCGATCCGGGTCGTGGTCACCGGCAGCGCCACCTGCCCGCTGCGCCGTTCTGCCGCGACCAGGTCCAGCAGCACCAGCAACGCCCGGTCGTCGTCGATCACCCGGCCCAGTTCGTCGACGAACGCGACCCGCTCGCCGACCGGGTCGAAGCGGACGCCGAAGGCCGCCCGGGAGGAGGCCACCAGCTCACCGAGCCTGGCCAGCCCGGCCCGCCGCTCCTCCGCGTCCTCCGTCGGCCGCGCCTCGTCCAGCCCGCTGGAGACGGTGAGCGCCTCCACTCCGAGCCGTCCGAGGATGCTCGGCAGAACCAGGCCGGCGCTGCCGTGCGCGGTGTCCACGACCACCTTCAGTCCGGCCTCCCGGACCCCGGTGGTGTCGACGGCCCGCAGCAGGTTGCCCGCGTAGGAGTCGAAGACGCTGGACGGGAAGGTCAGGTCCCCGATCTCACCGGGGAAGGCCCGCCGGTACTCCTGGCGCGCGTACACGCGGTCCAGCTTGCGCTGGCCGGCCTGCGAGAGATCGGCCCCGCGCTCGTCGAAGAAGAGGATGTCCAGAGAGTCGGGCACCCCCGGCGTGGTCCGCAGGAAGATCCCGCCCGCACTCCCTCGCGCGGTGTGCTGCCGGGCCACCGGCATCGGCACGTTCTCCAGGTCGCGGACGTCTATGGCCGACGTCTGGAGCGCCGAAATCATCGCCCGTTTGAGCGCACGCGCACCACGCGAGTGGTCACGCGCAATGGTGACGGTCGCCCCCTTCTTCAGGGTCGTGGCGTACGCGCCGGCCAACCGCACGGCCAGTTCCGGGGTGATCTCGACGTTCAGGATCCCCGACACGCCACGCACGCCGAACAGGTGCTCCTGGCCGCGGGACTCCCAGATCACCGACGTGTTGACAACGGCGCCGGCCTCGATGGTCTTGAACGGATAGACCCGGACGTTCGCACCGATGATCGACTCCTCGCCGATCAGGCACTCGTCCCCGATCACCGCGCCGTCCTCGATCCGGGCGGCCCGCATCACGTCGGTGTTCTTTCCGACCACGCAGCCGCGCAGATTGCTCTGCGGCCCGATGTAGACGTTGTCGTGCACGACCGCCTTGTGGAGGAAGGCCCCGCGCTTGACCACCACGTTGCTGCCGAGCACGGTGTGCTCGCGGATCTCGACGCCGGCCTCGACCTTGGCGTAGTCCCCGATGTACAGCGGCCCGCGCAGCACGGCCTCCGGGTCCACCTCCGCGCCCTCGGCCACCCAGACGCCTGGCGAGATCTCGAACCCGTCGAGCTCGACGTCGACCTTGCCCTCCAAGACGTCTGCCTGGGCCTTGCCGTAGCTCTCGTGGGTGCCCACGTCCTCCCAGTAGCCCTCGGCGACGTAGCCGTAGACCCGCTTGCCCTCCTTCAACAATTGCGGGAAGACGTCACTCGACCAGTCGACGGACTCACCTGCCGCGACGTAGTCGAAGACCTCTGGTTCCATCACGTAGATACCGGTGTTCACAGTGTCCGAGAAGACCTGCCCCCAGGTCGGCTTCTCCAGGAAGCGCTCGACCCGTCCGTCGTCGTCCGTGATCGTGATACCGAACTCGAGGGGATTCGGCACCCTGGTGAGACAGACGGTGACCAGCGCGTTCTTGCTGCGGTGAAAGTCGATCAATTCCGAGAGGTCGAAGTCGGTCAGTGCGTCACCGGAGATCACCAGAAAGGAGTCGTCCTTCAACGCGTCCTCGGCGTTCTTGACACTCCCCGCGGTGCCTAGCGGCGTCTCCTCGTGGGCATAGGTCAGATGCATGCCCAGGTCCTCGCCGTCACCGAAGTAGTTCTTGACCAGTGAGGCCAGGAACTGGACGGTGACGACGGTGTCGGAGAGGCCGTGCCGCTTCAGCAGCCGAAGCACGTGCTCCATGATCGGCCTGTTGGCGACCGGAAGCAGCGGCTTCGGCATGCTGGAGGTCATCGGGCGGAGTCGGGTTCCTTCGCCCCCTGCCATGACAACGGCTTTCATTACGGGTGCGTCCTCCTTTGCGGTGGTGGACCTACAGAGGTCCATCAAACCGTTCCAGAGGGATCCCTACCCGGAAGGTATCGTCCGACGCACCGATACGGCGTGGGACTTCTCTCAGATCACGTCTCAGACTGCGGACGCGGAGCCCGTCGAGCCCGCACGGGTGATCCGCCGGGCCTGAACCGCGTAAAGAATACCGGCCCACCAGTACAATGTGGTCCCCCACCAGATGAAGGCCCAGCTCACCACCTCGGCCGGCCGAGCGATCCAGCTGTCCACGCTGCCGAGCAGGAGAAGCGGAAACGCGTACATCAGATTGAAGGTCGCGGCCTTCCCCAGAAAACTCACCTGAAGCGGCCCGTAACCGTGCCGGTTCAAAATGGGCAGCAGCGCACCGATAAACACTTCCCGGGCCAGCAGAATCGCCGTCACCCACCACGGAAGAAACTCACGCCAGGTCAAACCGACCAACGTGGACAGCACGTAGAGCCGGTCGGCCAGCGGATCGAGCAGCTGCCCCACCCGGCTGACCTGCCCCCATCGCCGCGCGAGTTTCCCGTCGAGGTAGTCGCTGACACCGCTCAGCATCAGGATCAGCAGCGCCCAACCATCGTTGTTGGGGCCGTCGAAAACCGGCCAGAGAATCAGCCAGAGAAAAAGCGGAACACCGACCAGCCGGCCCATGCTGAGCAGGTTGGGGATGGTGAGGACGCGATCGGTCTGGACCCGCGTCTCCTGGACCTCCACCCGGGGGCCTCCTGTCCCGTGTGACGACAATGCACGTTGACCCTACAACAGAAAAGCCCCCGCCAGGTTCACCCGGCGGGGGCTTCTCTCGAATGATTGTTCGGCGGCGTCCTACTCTCCCACAGGGTCCCCCCTGCAGTACCATCGGCGCTGAAAGGCTTAGCTTCCGGGTTCGGAATGTAACC
>NZ_JBIVJF010000031.1:0-84743 GCF_044750105.1 Kitasatospora sp. NPDC088861 | reverse complement strand
GGGGGGGGGGGGGGGCGGGGGGGGGGCCGGGCGCGGGGGGGGGGGCGGGGGGGGGGGGGGGGGGGGGGGGGGGGGGGGCCCCCCCCCCCCCCCCCCCCCCCCCCCCCCCCCCGCCGCCCCGGCCTACCCCGCCGAGGCCGCCTGGACGCCCTGGAGGGCGGACACCAGGGCGTCGACGTCCTGCACGGTGTTGTACAGGGCCAGCGAGGCCCGCACCGCGCTCTGCAGGCCGAAGGCGGCGAGCGCCGGCTGCGCGCAGTGGTGCCCGGCGCGCACCGCGATGCCTTGCTGGTCGAGCGCCCCGGCCAGGGCCATCGGGTCGGTGCCGGCGAGCAGGAAGGTCAGCACCCCGATCTTCTCCGGCGCGTCGCCGATCAGGCGCAGCCCGGGGACGGTCGCCAGCGCGCCCATGGCGTACGCGGTGAGCTGTTCCTCGTACGCGGTGGCGGCCTGGCGGTCCAGCCCGGCCAGGTACCGCAGCGCCGCCCGCAGGCCGGCCACCCCGCCGATGTGGCCGGTGCCCGCCTCCAGCCGGTGCGGTACGGGCGCGTAGGAGGTCTCCTCGAAACCCACCGAGTCGATCATGTTGCCGCCGCCCTGCCACGGGGGCATGGCCTCCAGCAGCTCGCGCTTGCCGAAGAGCACGCCGATGCCGGTCGGGGCGAAGATCTTGTGCCCCGAGAAGGCGTAGAAGTCGGCGTCCAGCGCGGTGACGTCCACCGGGAAGTGGCTCACCGCCTGTGCGCCGTCCACCAGGACCTTGGCGCCGTACCGGTGCGCCAGCGCGGTCATCTCGGCCACCGGCGGGACCGTTCCCAGCACGTTCGAGGCGTGGGTGAGCGCGACGAGCTTCGTCCGCGACCCGAGCAGGTCCCGGTAGGCGTCCTGGTCGAGCTGCCCGTCGGGGAGCAGCGGGATCGGCCGGATCCGGGCCCGGCGCTCCTTGGCGATCAGCTGCCAGGGCACCAGGTTGGAGTGGTGCTCGGCCGCCGAGACCAGGATCTCGTCGCCCACGCCGAGGTTGGCGCGGCCCCAGGACTGTGCCACCAGGTTGACGGCCTCGGTGGTGCCCCGGACGAAGACGATCTCGCCGGCGTCCTGGGTGCCGAGCAGCTTGGCGGCCTCCTCGCGGCCCTCCTCGTAGACCTGGGTCGCCTGCTTGGCGAGGGTGTGTGCACCGCGGTGGACGTTGGAGGTGCCCATCGAGTAGTGCTCGGCGACCGCCTCGGCCACCTGGCGCGGCTTGAGGGTGGTGGCCCCGTTGTCGAGCCAGACCAGCGGGTGGCCGTTCACCTCCCGGTGCAGCTGGGGGAAGTCCCGCCGGACGGCCTCGACGTCGAACCCGCCCGGCGGTGCGGAGGGCGGGGTGGCGGGGTCGGCCCGGGCCGCCTGGTCCGGCTGCTGCGGCAGCCAGTACCGCGGACCGCCCGCCGCGTGGGCGAGCGCTGCGGGCAGCGGGACCGGGCCGGGTACCAGGCCGCTTCCCGGGCCCGTCGAGGAGCCGGTGTCGAGCGGCGGTCGACCCACTCCGGTGACCCCGGTACCGCGCCCGAATCCGTCAGGAGTAGTCATGGTAGTTCGACACCTCGACGTTCTGGAGCACCGCGATGGCGTCGTCCACCAGCGCGGCGGCCGAGAAGTAGCTGGTGACCAGGTACGAGGTGATGGCCTGCCGGTCCACGCCCATCGCCCGCACCGAGAGGCCCGGCTCCACCTCGTCCGGGACCTTCGACGGGCGCAGGCCCACCACGCCCTGACGGTCCTCGCCGACCCGCATCAGCAGGATGTTCGTGGTGCCGGGCGCCGAGGTGGCCGAGCCCTTCAGGTCGAGCTTGTCGGAGGGCAGCAGCGGGACGCCGCGCCAGGTCAGGAACGGACTGCCGAAGAGTTCCACGATCTGCGGTGGCACCCCGCGCCGGGTGCACTCGCGCCCGAACGCGGCGATCGCCCGCGGGTGGGCGAGGAAGAACGCCGGCTGCTTCCAGACCCGGGCCAGCAGCTCGTCCATGTCGTCCGGGGTCGGCGCGCCCTTGCGGGTGCGCACGCGCTGGTTGGGCACGACGCTGTTGAGCAGCCCGTACTCGGGGTGGTTGAGCATCTCCCACTCCTGGCGCTCGCGCAGCGCCTCGGTGGTCAGCCGCAGCTGGGCCTGGACCTGGTCGATCGAGGAGTTGTAGACGTCCGCGACCCGGGTGTGCACCTTGAGGACGGTTTGCGCGATGCTCAACTCGTACTCGCGGGGGGCCTCTTCGTAGTCCACGAAGGTCTCCGGCAGGTACGGCTCGCCGGAGTGGCCCGAGGTGAGGTCGATCGGGTGCTCGCGGTCGGCGGGCTCCCGGCGGTCGTTACCGAAGGCGTCCAGCTGAGCGCGCAACGACGGCTCACGGTCGGCGAGTTCGACGAGCATCCGGCGGTCGAGGGAGAGCACGGTACACGCGCTGACCGCCTTGACCCGGTAGGGCATCGGGGTGCCGTCGACCCAGGCGGTGGCGTCGAAGAAGTCGCCGTCGCCGAGGACGGCGATCAGGGCGTCCGAACCGTACTCCCCGGTGGCGCGCTGCTCGGCTCGCCCGAACGCGATGAGGTGCAGCTGCTCGGCGGGGGCACCGGCGTCGACGATCAGCTCGCCGGGCGCCACCTCGCGCTCGACGAAGCCGTTGGCGAGGGCGGTGAGCAGCGGGCTGTCCACCTGGCTGAGGAAGGGCAGCTCGCGCAGGTCCTCGGCGATCACCCGGGAGGCGCCGTCGCCGTTGACGTAGGTGCTGATCTGCCCGTCGCCGAGGATGAAGCCCCGGCGGCGGTTGACCCGGTAGACCCCGGCCTCCAGGTCCACCCAGGGCAGGGCGCGCAGCAGGTAGCGGGGGGTGATCCCGAGCATCTGCGGCGCGGTCTTGGTGGTGGTGGCCAGGTTCCTGGCGGCTGAGGTGCTGAGACTCTGCCTGCTCTGCTGACTCTGCTGGACGGTCTCGGTCGTCATGGCTGGCCCCTGTTCTGGTCGGGAGAACTGAGTTGGCGTCAAGTTCGTTGCGGAGGCGGGGATTCGGCCTCGGCCGACCCGCCGCGACGATTGTTCCGGCCGCACCGAGGGGGCGTGAGCGTGTTCGATGAGGGGCCGTGAGGACCGGTGCAAACCATCGGGTGTGCACCGTCGCCAAACTCACCCGATCGTATGAATTTATCTATAAGCAGATGTGAGATGTTCGAAAGTTGATCTTGGAGCTGGCCGGGTCGGGGCCCGTGCCCTCGGCCCGCCACCGGTCCCGGCCCGCGTCGAACATCCCGGCCGGGGCCGACACGCACGGCGCCCCGCCGTTCCTCGACTTGGCGCACGCCGGGCGCTTGGATGGATCCGGCCTGGTCACCGCCCGGACACGACCCCGGGACACGACCCCGGGACACGACCCCGGGCACCCGCCGGCAAGCCGAGGAGCCACCACCGTGAACGACACCCCTGACGCCGTCGACCGGGCCGAACCCGCCGCCGTGGCCGGCCGGATCGCCGAGCGGCGCGAACAACTCGGCCTCAGCGAGGACGACCTCGCCCACCAGGCGGCCATGGCCCCCCGCTACCTCCGCTACCTACTCGAAGCCGGACCGGCCTTCGATCCCGGCGGCTTCGTCCGGATCGCCGCCGCACTCGGCCTCAGCCGCGGCGAACTGCTCGAAGGCCGTGCCGACGCCCCGCCCGGCCAGGGCGGCCCCGGCCCGCACCCGCGGCTGTTCGGCCTGACCGAACCCGAGTGCTGGGAGCTGATCGGCACCCACGGCGTCGGCCGCATCGCCCTGCCGCTCCAGCCGGGCCCGGTCGTCGTCCCCGTCAACTACGTCGTCGACGACGCCGCCATCGCCTACCGCACCACCGAGCGAGGCGCCCCGGCCGAGGGCACCTCGCTCTCCTTCCAGATCGACCACATCGACGAATACCTCGGCCGGGGCTGGAGCGTCCTCCTCCTCGGCACCGCCCACCACGTGCACGACCCCGCCGTCCTGCACCACCTGGCCGGCCTCCCCGGCGCCATCCCCTGGGCCGGCGGCGACCGGACCTGCTGGATCCGGATCAGCCCGGACGAGATCACCGGCCGCCGCCTGGTGAGCGACTGAACGGTTCGTTCCGGTCGCCGGGAATCGCGGTGCTGAGCGGCCGAGTTGGCGGTGTCGAACCCCTGTCGCGGACCGGTCGGCGTGGCTAGCATGAGGCGCCAACCGCAAGGAACACCGGCCCAGGCCCCCTCTTGCGGGTCACGTCGCATCAGCGTGCCCAGGTGTCCCGCGCGCCCGGCGTGATCCAGGAGAGCAGGTCCAACCCCCAAGGGAGGAACCACCCATGAGCGCAGTGGTGACCGAGATCCGCGACGCAGGCCTGCTGGACATCGACGAGGACGCCATCGTCTTCGAGGACGAGCACGACGCGGACCTCGCCCCGGTCGCGTGTCTCGCCGACCCGTGGGTCACCTACGTTCCGACGCGCTTCGAGTGCGCCGTGGACTGCTGACCCGTACCGAGGAAGCGGACCGGGGGAGGGGCGGAGCGATGACCACACCACCCGACCCCGGCTCCGCCGAGGCACTGCGCCGCCGGGTCGCCGACCTGGCGGCCGCCGCGCCCGGCCCGCGCCGCCCGCTGCACACCGACGGGCAGTGGTGGTACCTCCAGGACCCGCGGATGCCGGCGCGCGCCCACGGCTGGAAGCTCCACCTGTCCGCCCGGCAGGGCCAACTCCCGCAGCTACTGGACGCGGTGGTCCCGATCCTGCTGCGCCGCACCTGCGACGCGAAGTTCGCGGCGGGCGCGGCCGTGCTGCGGGAGCTCAACAGCGGGCTGCGCGGCCCCGCGGCCGTGGGCAAGGCCGTCACGGTCTACCCGGACGAGGCGGACCTCGTCGCGCTGGGAACGGAGTTGGCCCGGGCGCTGGCCGGCTGGGCCGGGCCCCGGGTGGTGAGCGACCGCCGGCTCCGGCCGGACGCGCCGGTCTACTACCGCTACGGACTGTTCCGGGTCACGGACGACGGCGCCGACTACGGCATGACCGGCCCGGACGGGTCGGTCTTCCCCGGCCTGGCCGAAGCCCGCTACCGCCAACCGCCCTGGGCGAGCGACCCGTTCACGCCCGTCGCGGCCGCCGCCCGGCCGCCGACCACCCGGGTCGGCGAGGGCCGGTACCGGATCACCGCAGGGATCACCCGCTCGCCGAACGGCCACGTCTACCGCGCGGTCGAACTCGCCACCGGGCGCGAGGTGGTGGTCAAACAGGCCCGTGCCCACGTCGGCGAGGACGGCGCGGGCACCGACGCGCGCGGCCGGCTCCGGCACGAACGCCGGGTGCTCACCGCCCTGGCCGGGGTGCCCGGGGTACCGGTGCTGGTCGACTACTTCCGGCACGGCGCCGACGAGTACCTGGTCAGCGGCGCGTGCGGGCCGCGCGACCTGCGGCGCGACGTCCTCGCCGCGGGCCCGTACGACCCCGGGCCGGGCACCGGCGGGCGCGACTGGTGGGACCTGGCGCGCGGACTGCTGCGGACCCTGGACGCGGTGCACGCGCGCGGCGTGGTGGTCTGCGACCTGAAACCCGCGAACGTGGTGCTCGGCGCCGCCGGCCGCTGCTCGATGGTCGACTTCGGCGTCAGCGCCCTCGACGGCGCCCGACCGCCCGGGGCCACGGCGGGCTACGGGCTGCCCGGCGCCACCGGGACCGACCCCACCGAGGACTACTACGCGCTGGGCACCACGCTGCACCACGCCCTCACCGGCCTCGACCCGGTGGTGATCGACCCCGACCCGGCGACCAACCGTGACCGCACCCTGGCCTGTCTGCGCGCGGCCCTCCCCGGCCCTTCGGACTCGGCGGATTCCGCGGTGGCCCTGGTCGCGGGCCTGGTGAGCCCGGACGGGGACCGGCGCTCGGCCGCCGCCGCCGGCCTGCGGGGCGGGAGGCCGCTCGGCCGACCCCCGGCACGGCGCTCGGCCGGGCCGCGGCGGGCCCCGCTCGGCGAGGCCGTCGACCACACCGTCGGCACCTGCGTGCGGATGGCCCGCGAGCTGGTCGCCACCGACCCGCGCGCCGCCGAACCCCGCACCCTGCTGTCGCTCTACGACGGGGCCGCCGGCCTCGGCCTCGAACTGCTGGAGCACGCGGACCGCCCCGACGCCCGGGCCGCCGCCACGGCCCTGGCCGACTGGACGGCCGGCCACCCGGCGCTCGACCGCCTCGACGGCTCGCTCTACCAGGGCCGGGCGGGCGCCGACCTGTTCCTCGCCCGGGCCGCCGCCACCCTCGGTACGGAGCCGCCCGGTACGAAGTCCTCGGACCACCGCCACCACGAGCCCGCCGGGGCCGACCAGATCGCCGGGGCGGCCGGGCTCGGCACCGCCCACCTGCTGCTCGCCGCCCTCGGCCGGGACACCGGCCGGCACCTCGCGGCGGCCGGCGCGTGCGCCACGGCACTGACCGCCCGGCCCCTCGACGATCCCGGCGAGGAGCCCAACCCCGGCACCGCCGCCCTCGCCGAGGGTTTCGCGCACGGCCGCGCGGGCATCGCCCACTTCCTCCTCGCCCGGCCCGACGAGGCGTCCCGCCGGACCGCCCGCCGCATCGTCGACGGACTCGCCGCCGACCTTCCCCGCCTCAGCGCGGCCGCCCTGCGGCCCGGGGCGACCCGCCGCTACCTCTCCTGGTGCCGGGGCCTGGCAGGCCTCGGCACGGTCCTCGTCCAGGCCGGAATCCGGTACGGCGACGACACCCTCCTCGCCCTGGCCGCCGACGCGGCCGACACCTGCCGGACGCTCGCCCCGCGCACCGCCCTGGTGGTCCGCTGCTGCGGCCTGGCCGGAGTCGGCGACCTCCTCGTGGACCTCGCCGCGGCCACCGGCGACTCCCGCCACTGGCACGCGGCGGAGCAGCTGGCAGCCCTGCTCCTCACCCGCGCCGGCGGGCCGGCGGGCCGCCCGGTCTTCCCCGGCGGCGACCCGACCGCAGAGTCCCGCGCCTGGGCGGTCGGGACACCCGGAGTGCTGACGTTCCTGCGCCGGCTGTCCCGTCGCGGCGGCCCGGTGCCCGGACTGCTGCCGCTGGCGTGAACCGGCCGAGGTCGGCGATCGGGTCGGACGGGCGGACGTTCTGCGGCCGGTCGACCGAGGCCCGGTGGCCCACCGCTCAGCCGCGGTCGAGGAGTTCGCGGATCCGGGCGGCGACCACGTCGGGCCGCTCGCCCTGGATGAAGTGGCCGGCGGCGACGGTCTCGTAGCGGCCGTCGGGGAGGGTTTCGGTCCAGCGGCGCTGGTGTTCCTGGAGGGCGGGGTGGGTGCGTTCGCCGCCTCGGCGGGGACGGTCGGCGGACAGCAGGACGGTCGGGCAGACGGGGGGTGCCGGGGGTTCGGCGCGCAGCCGGGGGACGGCGGCCGCGACGGCGCGGAACTCGCGGCGGGTCTGGGCGAGGCCGGCCGGGACGAAGTCCTCGGCGAGCATGGTCTCGTAGGTGTCGGTGGGGAAGACCCGGCGGGCGGTGCCGCTGAGCAGACGGGCCACCAGGCGGCTGCGGACCAGGGGTTGGCCGATGGCGAGCGTGCGGTCGACGCGGCGGGCGATCTGGTCGATGGTGTCGAAGGCGGGCGCGGTCTCCGGTGTGGTGTCGACCATCAGGATGCCGCGCAGCCGGGGCGCGAGGCGCTGGTACGCGAGGCGGGCGACCAGGCCGCCCATGCTGTGGGCGACCAGGACGAACCGGCCGGGGGCGACGGCCTCGGCGAGGGCGACCAGGTCGGCCGCCAAGTCGTCGAGGTCGAGGGGGGCGTCGGTGCGGGCGCTGCGGCCGAAGCCGGCGCGGTCGTAGGCGACCAGCCGGGCACGGTCCGCGAGCAGCGGCAGGACCGGGTCCCAGGAGACGCGGCCGAGGCCCTGGCCCGATTCGAAGAGCACGACGTCCGTGCCGTGTCCGGACTCCTCGACGTAGAGCGATCGCCCGTTGACGGTGATGGCCCGCCCGTTCGTCTGGCGCATGGTGCTTCCCCCCTGGGAACCGGCACCCGGGTCGTCTCCCGGGCGCACTGTTTTCATCTTTGATAAAGATAGCGACTGTGAAATCGTGGGGCAATGGACCTCGACGCGGTAGACCTCCTCCTCCACCCGGTGCGCCTGCGTGTGGTGCACGCTCTCGCCGGCGGGCAGGTGCTCACCACGTCGCAGCTGTGCGAGCGGCTGTCCGGCGTGTCGAAGGTGACGGTGTACCGGCACGTCGCGCTGCTCGCCGAGGCCGGCTTCCTGGAGGTCGCCGAGGAGCGCCGGGTGCGCGGCGCCGTCGAGCGGCACTACCGGCTGCGCGAGGACCGTCCGGTCGTGGACGCCGCCGTGGCCGCCACGATGACGCGGGAGGACCACCGCCGGGGCTTCGCCGCCGCGATGGCCGTCCTGATCGCCGAGTTCAACGCCTACCTCGACCGCGAGGACGCCGACCCGGCCGCCCGGGGAGTGGCCTACCGGCAGGGCACGTTCTGGCTCGACCCGGCGGAACTCGCCGAGTTCAGCGGCGAGTTGCGTGCCGTCCTGGAGCCCCGGCTGGCGAACGGGCCGGGGCCGGGCCGGGAGCCGTACCTGCTCAGCCCGATCCTCTTCCCCGCCGCGCCGCCGGCCGCCGGCCCGTCCCCGATGGAGTAACACGAAACGGCGGCGGCCCGTACGAGCACCTGCTCGTACGGGCCGCCGCCGTTTCGCGCCGGGCGCGGGCCCGGTCAGGCCTTCTTGACCACGCTCGACTTGAGCTGCATCGCGCCGAACCCCTCGATCCGGCAGTCGATGTCGTGGCCGTCGACGCCGCCGACCAGACGGATGTTGCGGACCTTGGTGCCCGCCTTGATGCCGGAGACGCTGCCCTTGACCTTGAGCGCCTTGACGACGGTCACGGTGTCGCCGTCGCTGAGCACGTTGCCGACCGCGTCCCGGATCACCCGCTCGCCCGGGCCGGCCGGTTCGGCGGCGCCGCCTGCCGCGGGCATCCACTCGTGGCCGCACTCCGGGCAGACCATGAGGGCGTTCATCTCATAGGTGTACTCGCTGGAGCACGACGGGCACGGGGGGAGGTGGTCGCTCATGCGCGCGGGCTGTCCTCTCGGGTCGGGCCGGGGGTCGGCGGCTCGCCAGCATGTATGAAGTTGAAGAATTTTTCAAATCGCTTGTTCGACCGCGTCCGACCGCGGACGGTGACGTTCCCGGCCGGGCGCGCGCGGGCCGTGGACGCGGGTGCCCGATGACTGGTATCCAGGCCACTGGCAGCGCGACTGGCGGCCGACCGGTGCCCACCTCCCCCCGCGGGCTCACCAGCCCACGGACGGACGGGTGTTGAGGCCGGGCCAGGACGTACAACCAGGAAAGCGGAGACGATGCGCAGAGTTCTGATCGTCGGCGCGGGGCAGGCCGGCCTCCAACTGGCCCTGGGGCTCCAGGCCCACGGCTACGACGTGACGGTGATGACCGACCGCGACGCGGACGCGGTCCGGAGCGGCCGGGTGCTGTCCACCCAGTGCATGTTCGACGCCGCGCTGCGGACCGAACGCGACCTCGGCCTGGACCTCTGGGCGGACACCGCACCCCGGATCGAGGGCGTCGGAGTCTCCGTCGCCGGGCCGGAGTCCGCGCGGGTGATCGACTGGGTCGGGCGCCTGGACGCGCCCGCGCAGTCCGTCGACCAGCGGCTGAAGATGCCCGCCTGGCTGGAGACCTTCGCCGGGCGCGGCGGCCGGGTCGTGGTCCGCCCGGTGACCGTCGGCGACCTCGAACACCTCTCCGGCTCCTACGACCTGGTCCTGGTCGCGGCCGGAAAGGGCGACCTGGCCGCGATGTTCGAGCGCGACCACGAGCGCTCCCGCTACGACCGGCCGCAGCGCGCGCTGGCCGCCAGCTACGTGTACGGGCTCGGCCCGCGCCCCGAGCACGACTTCCCCGCCGTCCGCTGCAACGTGGTGCCCGGCGTCGGCGAACTGTTCGTCATGCCGGCGCTGACCGCGGCCGGCCCGTGCGACATCCTGCTCTGGGAGGCCGCCCCGGGCGGCCCGGCGGACGCCTTCGACGGGGTCCGCGACCCGGCCGAACACCTGCGGGTGACGCTCGGCCTGATGAAGGCCTTCACTCCTTGGGAGTATGACCGCGCCCGGGCCGGAATCGAACTCACCGACGCCGGCGCCACCCTCGCCGGGCGCTTCACCCCCGTCGTCCGCCACCCGGTCGGCGAACTGCCCGGCGGCGGATCGGCGCTGGGCGTCGCGGACGTCGTCGTCCTCAACGACCCGATCACCGGCCAGGGCTCCAACAACGCCGCCCGGTGCGCGGCCGGCTACCTCGACGCGATCCTCGCGCACGGCGACAAGCCGTTCGACCGCGACTTCATGCGGGCCGCCTTCGACCGCTTCTGGCAGACCGTGCGCCCCAGCACCGTCTGGAGCAACGCGATGCTCGCGCCGCCGCCCGAGCACGTCCTGCACCTGCTCGGCGCCGCCGGTCAACTCCCGCCCGTCGCCGACCGGTTCGCCAACGCCTTCAACGACCCGGCCGACCTGGAGCAGTGGTTCCTCGACCCCGCGAAGGCGGCCGCCTACCTGGAGTCGTTCACCCCGCAGGACTGACCGGCGCGGACTGACCCGCGCGGCGGCTGGCGTGGATCGGTCGGGGCACCCGAGCGGGACGACGGGCCCGTCCGGTCAGCGTGAGTGGGCGGCGAGGCTGAGCAGCAGGTGGGCGGATTCGGGGTGGTGGAAGTCGGAGTGGGCGCCCGCCGGGTTGAGGCGGGTGGCCAGGCCGCCGCGGTAGACCCGGGCGGCGTCGATGTTGACGATCGGGTGGTCCAACTCGGCGTGCGGGTACGGGGAGGCGGTCGGGCGCAGCCGGGTGCTGAACTGGGGGACGGGGGCGACGCCGGTGCCGGAGTGGCCGATGCCCGGGCGGCCCTCGGCGCGCAGGTGCCAGAAGCCGGTGGCGCGGTCCCAGCGGGAGTGGGTGAGCACCAGCGGGCCGCGCAGCGGGGCGCCGGGCCGGCCGGGGCCGAGGAACAGCCGGGGGAAGAGGTGGGTGAAGGCGTCGCGGGGCGCGGCCATCTGGAAGATCAGCGCGCTGTCGACGGTGAACGGCCGGGTGGGGTCGCCCGGCCGGCTCCAGCCCAGCACCGGTGGCCCGGCGGGCCGGTCGGCCGCGTACTGGACGGCCTCGCAGAGGAAACGGCCGCCGAAGGAGTGGCCGACCAGGTGCAGGTACTGGCCGTTGCGGTTGGCCAGGACGCGGGGCGCGGCCGGGTCGCCGCGGTCGGCGTCCAGGTAGCCGAGCAGGTGGCCCAGGACGCGCCCGGCCTGCCCCTGGGCGCTCATGGCGTGCGCCCGGGCCCGGATCCGGCGGTAGCCGGCCGGCGACGGCAAGCTGGAGGACGGCCAGCGCACCACCACGCACCACGGGCGGAACCCCCTGGTCAGCCCGGGGTAGGCGGTCGGCGCGGACCGGTGCAGGGCGGCGGCCTCGGTGAGCAGGGCGGCGGCCGAGCGGTCGGCGGCGGCGGGGCTGGTCTGCCAACCGTGGACGTAGACGTAGACGTCGGTCGCCCGCGGGGGGATGCGCAGGTGCCGGGCGAGGTGTTGGGCGATCCGGGCCTCGGGCACCGGCGTGCGGGTGCCGGGGACGAGCAGCCGGCCCTCCTCGTCCAGGTCGACGGTGGCGGTGGCGATGGGCGTGGGCGCCGTCACGGGGTCAGCTCCAGGATGCTGTCGAGGCCGCAGTGCAGGGAGTAGGTGAGCGCCAGCGGGTTGCGGTACTCGCGGGCGAACCACCGGACCAACTGCTGGGTGATCTCGCCCGCCGTGGACTCCCCGGTCAGGTAGAGGTCGAGGAAGGCGAAGGCGTACTCGGCGGCGAAGACCTGCGGGATCTCGATCTGCGGGCCGAGCACGCCGTTGGCGCCGAGGTCGACCAGCGCCCGGCCGAGGTGCTCCAGTTCGGCGGCCGTGGACTGCCCGGTGTGGCAGGCGTTCAGCAGCACGAACGGCCGGAACATGGCGTCCGGCGCCTCGGCGTGCCGGCGGCGGTGGCGGCGCACCAGGTCGGCGTCGATCTGGCGGTCGTCGGAGAGCCGGACGGCGAGCTGCTCGTACGGGGAGTCGCCGGCGACGAACTGGCCGTGGCACCAGAAGTACATGACGTCCTCGTCCAGCACGGCGGAGGACAGCGCCTTGAGTAGCGGTTCGGACTCGGTGCGCACGGTCAGCTGGGAGCGGTCCTCCAGCAGTTTGCGGACCTCGGGGGCCCGGCCGACGTCGGTGAGCTGGTCGTCGGTGTTGAGGCTGGTGACGGGCCTGGCGCGGGCCGGGTACGGCGGCTGGATCGGCGGGTAGCCGGCGCCGGTCTGCTCGACCTGGTGGCGGTGGCCGAGGAAGTCCGCCCACGGGTCGGCGTGGCCGCCGTCGACGGCGAGCATCGGCCAGGGCAGGTGGAGGTCGGAGTCGAAGCTGATCCGCAGCGAGCCGCTCTCGGTGAGCGTCCGGGTGAGGTAGTCGCGGAAGACGGTGAGTTCGCGGTCCGGCCCGTCGAGCATCACCTCCAGGAAGTACCGTCCCTCCTCGGCCAGTTCGGCGACCTGCCGCTCGGCGACGCCGGCCAGCCGGTTGAAGTCGACGGCCTGGGCGAAGGGGTAGCCGCCGATCGGCTCCGGGTCGTACTGGACCAGGCGGTCGCGCCAGATGGTCCGCAGCCGGGAGGCCCGGGCGAGCAGGGCGGGGGCGGACACCTTCAGCTCCGCGCGGTGGGGGCGGGACCAGGGCGTGCGCTCGCCGGGCCGGAAGGCGGAGACGAGCAGGTCGTCGCGGTGGCGGCGCAGCGAGACCACGAGGTCCAGCGGGGCCGGCTCCTTGGCCTGCGGGGCGTCCGGAGCCTGTTGCCGGGGGAGCCGGGTGAAGTCGGCGGAGGGGTTCTGACGGATCTCGACGAGGAGGTCCCGGGCCACGCGATTACTCCTCGTCCTGGGCGATGTGGGTGACGTCGGTGACGGTGGGGACTTGGCCGACTTGGCCGACTTGGGGGACGCGCGGGACGTGCGGGACGTCGACGACGGTGGACAGGTCCTGGAGCACGGAGCCGTGCCCCCGGTCGTAGACGGTGATCCGGACGGTGTGCGGCCCCGGCACGGACGGGGTCAGCGCGAAGCGGGCGGGCTCCCCGGCCGGGCTGTAGTCGGCGACGGGTGGATCGAGCACGGCGTCCGAGGCGGCGACGGCCACCAGGCGCAGGCCCGGCAGCTCGCCGGGGTCGGCCTGCGGCACCTCGGGTTCCAACCGCAGCTCCAGCCGCACGGCGGCCCCCACCGCCGGCTCGTCGAGCAGGGTGAGCCGGGGCCGCCAGGCCGTCCTCGGTACCGCGGGCGCCGGGGAGCGGCGCCGCTCCCCGCGCGAGCACCGGATCAGTGCGGCCGGCTCGGACGGTTCCGGCCCGAGCTCCGCGCGGACGGGTGCGGCCGGCAGCGACTCCGGCCCGCCGTCGTCAAGTGGGGCCGGCGACTCCGCTGCGCCGCCGTCGAGTCGGGCCAGGGCCGTCCGGCTCTCCACTGCCAGCGGATGGCCGGGGCCCATCAGGGTCCGGCGCGCGGTGTGGACGGCCACCAGCAGGTCCCGGGCGGCGTCCCGGCGCCCGCTCGCGGCGAGCGCGGCGGCCAGGCCGACGGCCAGGGTGGGGAACACCGGGAGCAGCCCGGGGCGCAGGGTACCGAGGCTGACGGCGACGTCGTCGGCGTGCCGGTGTCCGGTCAGCAGTGTCCCGGCCGGGAGCCGGTCGGCGACGATGCCCTCGTACACCCGCACCGCCCCGACGGCGTCGCCGGCCCGCAGCCGCGCGTGGGCGAGGCTCTGGCGGATGCTCAGGGTGAGGGAGTTGCGCGGGCCGTGGCTCGCGGCGCACTCCTCGGCGAGTTCCTCCAGCCGGACGACGGCGCGCAGCGGCCGCGGGCCGCAGGCCAGCAGCAGCGCGTGGGCCTCGCGGGCGGCGAGGGTGGCGTCGTCGGTGCTGCCGAGGGCGTCGTCCGCACAGGCGGCGAGGGTGGCGGCCAGGTGCACCGCCGCCTCGTGCTCCCCGTTGAGGTGGCGGGCGACGGCGAGGACGCACCCGGACCGGACGAGGCCGGGCAGGGCGGGGCCGGCGGGTCTGGTCCAGTCCGCCGTCAGGGGCGACAGTTCGGCGATCGCGCCGGCGTGGTCCCCGGCGAGCAGCAGCGCCTGGGCGAGGCCGTACCGTACGGCGTGGGCGAGCAGGTGCTCCGGGCCGAGGGCCGATTCGGCGGCGGCCAGCGCCTCCCGGTAGCAGTCGGCGCCCTCCGCGTACCGGCCGGCCTCGACGAGGTTGAGCGCGATGCTGTCCCGGTCGTCGAGGGAGTCGAGGGAGTCGAGGGCATCGATGGTGTCCGGGGCGCCGGGGTGTTCGGCACCGAGGATCCGGGTGCGGTCGGCCAGCAGGGCGCGGGCGCGGTAGAGCGCGTCGGCGCGGTCGTGCTCCCAGCGGCGGCGGTGGGCGTGGGCGAGGTCGGTGCACGCGGTGAGGGTGTCGGGGTGGTCCTGGCCGTGTACGCGCTCGTGGTCGGCGAGCAGCATCAGCCGTTCGACGATCTCCTGCCGCTGCCGGCCGGCGCAGGCGTGGACGGAGGCGAGGCCGGAGCGCTCGCCGAGGGTGTCCGGGTGGTCCGCGCCCTGGACCCGGGTCCGGTGGGCGATCAGCTCGGTGAACAGGGCTGTGGCGCGGTCGAGTTCGCCGGTGGCGAGGACGGCCTCGGCGAGTTGGGAGAGCTGGAGGAGGGTGTCCGGGTGGTCGGGGCCGTGGATGCGCGCACGGTCGGCGGCCAGCGCCTCCCGTTCGGCCTCGGCCTGGTGCAGGAGGCCCGCGAGCCGGCGGTCCTGGGCGAGGCTGCCGCGACAGGCGAGGGTGTCGGGGTGGTCCGGGCCCTGGAGCCGGATCCGGTCCCGCAGCAGCGCCTCGTCGAGTTCCGTCGCGGGGCGGTGGTCGCCGCCCGACCGGTACGTCCAGGCCAGCAGGAACCGGGCGCCGAGGGCGTCGGGGTGGTCGGGCCCGAGCACCCGCTCGGTGTCGGCGACCAGGGGCACGGCCAGGTCGAGCGCGCGTTGGAGGTCGTAGCCCGCGCGGTACGAGGAGGCCTGCCACCAGCGGGTGTTGAGGGTGTCGGGGTGGTCCGGGCCGAGCACCCGGGCCCGGTCGGCGGCGACGGCGCCGAAGGCCTCGGCCGCGCGGCGCTGGTCGTCCGCGTCGCGGTGGGCGGCGGCCTGCCACCACCGGGTGGTGAGCGTGTCCGGGTGGTCCGGGCCCTGCGCCCGCTCCTGGTCGGCCAGCAGCGCCGTGTACAGCTCGGCGGCGGCGGGGTGGTCGCCCGCCGCCACCACCGACCGCGCGAGGCCGAGCCGCGCGTCGAGGGTGTCGGGGTGGTCCGGTCCGAGCGCCCGCTCGTAGTCGGCGACCAGGGCCCGGAACAGGTCCACCGAGCGGTCGTGCTCGGCCGCCTCGCGGCAGGCCTGGGCCAGGCCGAGCCGGGTGTCCAGGGTGGTGGGGTGGTCGGCGCCCAGGACCCGGGCCAGGTCTGCGACCAGTGCCTCGTACAGCTCCAGGGCGCGGTCGAGTTCGCCGACCTCGTGGTGGCCCGCCGCCTGCGAGCGCCGGGTGCCGAGGGTGTCGGGGTGGTCGGGGCCCTGGAGCCGGGTGCGGTCGGCCACCAGCGCGGAGTGCAGCTCCGCGGCGCGGCGGTGGTCGCCCGCCTCGGCGTGCGCCCAGGCCAGGGAGCCGCGGGCGTCCAGGGCCAGCGGGTGGTCGGCGCCGTGGATCCGGGTGCGGTCGGCGGCCAGGGCCTCGTAGCGGGCGATGGCACGGCGGTGGTCGTTCGCGGAGGAGGTGGCCCAGGCCAGTCCGGCGCGCGTGGCCAGCGTCTCGGGGTGGTCGGCACCGCGGATCCGGGTGTCGTCGGCCACCAGCGCGTCGAACAGCTCCACCGCACGGTGGTGGTGGCCGGCCCGCTGGTGACCGTTCGCCTGCCACCAGCGGGCGGTGAGGGTCTGGGGGTGGTCGGCGCCCAGGATCCGGCCGCGATCGGCCGCCAGTGCGTCGTACAGCTCCACCGCGCGGCGGTGCTCGCCGGCCCGCTGGCAGTCGTGTGCCAGCCACCAGCGGGCATTGAGGGTGTCCGGGTGGTCGGGGCCCTGGATCCGGGCCCGGTCCGCGACGAGCTCCTGGTGGAGCTCCAGCGCCCGGCGGTGCCGGCCGGCGGCGGTGAGCGCCTGCGCCAGCACCAGACGGGCGCCCAGGGTGTCGGGGTGTTCCGGTCCGTGGACGCGGGCTTGGTCGGCCACCAGGGTTTCGGACAGCGTGACGGCCCGCCGGTGGTCGCCCGCCTCCCGGCAGCTGTCGGCGTGCCACCGGCGGGTGTTGAGCGTCTCCGGGTGGTCGGGGCCCTGGAGCCGGGCGCGGTCGGCTGCCAGTGCTTCGTACAGTTCCGCCGCGTGCCGGTGCTCCCCGGCGTCCCCGTGCGCGGAGGCGAGCCACCACCGGGTGCTGAGGGTGCGGGGGTGCTCCTCGCCGTACAGCCGGACGCAGTCGGCGACCAGTTCCGCGTACAGCTCCACGGCGCGCGGGTGGTCGCCGCTCTCGTCGTGGGTCCGCGCCAGCTGGAGGCGGGCGCTGAGGGTGGTGGGATGCCCGGCGCCGAGCACCAGGGTCAGGTCGGCCAGCACCCGTTCGCGCTCGACGAGCGCCTCCCGGATCCGTCCCGCGCTCTGGAGGGCGTAGGCCAGGCCGGTGCGGGCGTTGAGGGTCTGCGGGTGGTCGGGGCCGTGGACCCGGTCGTAGTCGGCCACCAGCCGTTCGCGCAGTTCCACGGCCCGCCGGTGGTGCTCCGCCGCGCCGTGCAGCCAGGTCTGCCAGCCGCGGGTGTGGAGGACGGCGGGGTGGTCGGCGCCGAGCACCCGCAGCCGGTCGGCGACGAGTCGGTCGCACAGCTCCGCCGCGTGTCGGTGGTCGCCGGCGTCGCCGAAGGCCCGGGCCAGGCTCAGTCGAGCCTCGAAGGTCTCGTAGTGGTCGGGGCCGTGGACCCGCTCGCGGTCGGCGAGGAGCCGCTGGCATTCGGCGAGCGCCGCGCGGGGGCGCCCGGCCAGCAGCAGGGTGCGGGTGAGGTTGGACCGTTCGTCCAGGGTGTCCGGGTGGTCCGGGCCCTGGACGCGGGCGCGGTGGGCCACCAGGTCCTCGAACTCGGCCAGTTCACGGCCGGTCCGGCCCGCGACGCGCAGCGCGTAGGCGAGGTCGCTGCGCTCCTCCAGCGTGCCGGGGTGGTCCGGCCCCTGGGCGCGGGCGCGGTCGCGGACCAGCGCCCGGTGTTCGTCCACCGCCGTCCGGAGCTGGCCCGCCTCGCGGTGGGCGTGGGCGAGACCGCTGCGCGCGTCCAGCGTGTGGGGGTGGTCGGGCCCGAGGACGCGGGTGTAGTCGCCGACCAGATCGGTGAACCGGGTGACCGCCGAGGCCGGGTGCCCGGCCTCGCAGTGGGCCGTCGCCAGCCGGCCGCGCGCGAAGAGGGTCTGCGGGTGGTCCGGCCCCTGGACCCGGACGTGGTCGGCGACCAGCGCCTCGTACCCGGCGACCGCGGCCCGGTGGTCTCCCGCGACGACGTGGGCGGCCGCGAGCCAGTCGCGGCTGGTGAGGGTGTCGGGGTGGTCGGCGCCGAGCACCCGGGCCCGGTCGGCCACCGCCTGCTCGTACAGGGTGATGGCCAACCGGTGCTGACCGGCGGTGAGTTGGGCGTACGCGAGCCCGTTGCGGTGGGCCAGGATGTCCGGGTGGTCGGGGTCGTCCAGGACCCGGCCGGCGTCGGCCAGTAGCCGCTCGAACTCCGCCACCGCCGCCTGGTGCTGACCGGCCACCTGGAGGGCGTAGGCCAGGCCCGCGCGGCTGGTGAGGGTCTCCCGGCTGTCGGCGCCGAGCACCCGGGCCCGGTCGGCTACCACCGCGCGGAACTCCTCGACGGCGCACCGGTGTTCACCCGCCTTGCGGTAGGCGTGGGCGAGGGTGCTGCGGTCGGCGAGGGTGGCCGGGTGGTCGTGGCCCTGGCGGCGGGTGCGGTCGGCCACCACCGCCCGGCAGAGCGCGACGGCGCGGGCCGGGTCGCCGGCCCGGGTGTGGAGTTCGGCGAGCCGGCCCCGGGTGGCCAGGGTGTCGGGGTGGTCGGAGCCCAGCAGGCGGGTCTGGCCGTCGGCCATCGCGGTGACCAGCGGGATGGCGAACACCCGCTGGGCCCGGTCGGTCAGCTCGCCGGCGGCCAGCCGGTACAGCGCGACGGTCTGCGGGGTGGGGTGATCGGACGGGCCGCCGGCGGCCAGCTCGCGGATGTGCGGTAGCAGCGCCCGGCGCAGCCGGGGCCCGGCGGTCGGCCAGAGCCGGGCGGAGGCCTCGGCGAGCTGCTGTTCGGCGCGCCGGCGCAGCAGGCGGGCTCCGTCGGAACGGCGCAGCACGCCCTGGAGCAGGCGGTGCACGGTGACGGTCTCGCCGAGGGTGATCAGGTTGTAGTCGGCGAGCAGCCGCAGCGCGGAGTCGACCTCGGCCGGGCGGCGCGCGCCGAAGGGCGTCAGGGCTTCGCGCGGCAGTGCCTCGGGGGCGTACCAGGCGAGCGTGCGCAGCAGCTCGACGGCGAACGGGGCGGTGGCCTGGACGGCGCGCAGGGTGGTGTGCCAGAGCCGGGAGACGGTGGCCACCGCGCCGGAGCCAGTACCGGAGTCGGAGTCGGAGCCGGCGTCAGGGCGGGCCGGGCCGCTGGTGCGCAGCAGCTCGCGGTAGGCGGCGAAGGTGGTGCCGGTCTGCTGCACGTAGGCGCCGGCCTGGGCGAGGGCGAGCGGGAGGTGGCCGAGTTCGTCGGCGAGGGCGAGCACCTCGGCCTGTTCGGCCCGCGCCCCGGGGTGGGCGGCGCCGCAGAGCAGCCGGGTGGCCTCGGGGGCGTCGAGGACGTCGATCCGTACCGGGCGGATGCCGGGGTGCCAGCCGCCGGCGCGGCGGCTGGTGACCAACTGGTGGCCGCAGCCGAGCAGCCGGCCGAGATAGGGGGTGAGGTGGACCGGGTCCTCGGCGTTGTCGTAGACGAGCAGCCAGCGGTCGTGGGCGCGCAGCCAGGCGAGCGCCCACTCGACCTGCTGGCCGGGCGGGGCGGTGAGGGCCCAGGTGGGGTGGAGGTGGACGGCGAGGTCGGCGAAGGCCTCGGCGAGCTGCTCCTCGGACTCGGCGGTGATCCACCAGATCAGCCGGTAGTGCGCGGCCTCGGCGTAGGCGTAGTGCAGCGCGACGGTGGTCTTGCCGACCCCGCCGAGGCCGTGCAGCGTGGTGGCCTGGGTGACCAGCCCGCTGCCGTCGCCGTCCGACAGCGCCTCGGCGATCGCCCGCAACGCGCCGTCGCGGCCCACGAGTCGGTCCGCGGCGCGGGGCGGCAGGTTGGGAGCGGGGGCGCTCGCCTCGACGGTCAGCGCGGCCCGCGCCGCCTCGGGCGGCAGTACGGCCGCCCGCTGCTCGGCGTGCGGGTTCCCGGCGGTGGCGGGCGAGACCGGGCGGCGCCGCTGGTCGAAGGCCTCGTGGTCGGGCAGGCCGCCCTCGGGCCGGACATGCGTCGTCCTGGACATCAACACTTCGGCGCCCTCACCCCCACGTACGGTTCCGCCCGCCCACCGTAGTCGCGGGCGGGCGCCGTGTCACCGGATCCCGCCGGTCGCCCGGAGGGGGCGCGCGCCTGTCGGTACCGGACGGTAGCGTACGCGGATGATCACGCACACCGTTCCCACCTGGCAGGTCGCCGAGACGGGCGGCCTGGAGACGTCCTGGATCGAGCTCGGCGCCGCCGCCCTGCACGCCCGCGGCCGGGTCGCCGCCGCGCGGCCCGCGCCGTACTGGCTGACGTACGAACTGGAGACCGGCGAGGGCTTCGTCACCCGGTGGATGCGGGTCCGGGCCGAGACCGCCGACGGCGTCCGCGAGCTGGAACTGCGTCAGGACGGCGGCCGCTGGAGCGTCGACGGCGTGGAACGGCCCGACCTGGCCGGCGCGCTGGACTGCGACCTCGGGCTCTCCCCGGTGACCAACACCCCGCCGGTGCTGCGCCACGGCCTCCACCGGGGCCCGGGCGAGCGGCACTTCCTGATGGCGTGGATCCGGGTGCCCGACCTGACGGTGCACCCCTCCCGTCAGACCTACACCCACCTCGGCCTGGACGGCGGGCGGGCCACCGTCCGCTACGCCTCCGGGGACTTCCGCAGCGACCTCGTGCTGGACCGGGACGGCCTGGTCCTCGACTACCCCGGGCTGGCCGGCCGGATCGCCTGACGGCCGGGCGGCGTCAGTCCGCCAGTCCCAGCGGGTCCGGGGCGGGGTCGAGCAGTTCCGGCCCGTTGGCGCGGACGCTGTTGACGGCGGGGGAGACGGCCCGCACCCGCAGGGCGCCGTCGGCGGGGCGGCGCAGCAGGTGGTGGAGTTCGTCGGAGTCCGTGAGATCGGGGGCGAGCCAGGCGGACAGGTCGGCGGGGGCGATGGTGAGCGGCATCCGGTCGTGGACGCGCCCGGCGCTGTCGGTGGCGTCGGTGGTGATGACGGTGGCGGTGGCGAGCCAGGCCACCGGGTCGTCCTCGGGCCGGGTGTGGTCGCGCCAGAACTCGTACAGGCCGGCCATCAGCATGACCGAGCCGGTGCTGAGGAAGTACGGCTGCTTGTACTTCTTCCGGCCGGCGGCGGCGGGCACCTCGCGCCACTCGAAGTAGCCGTCGGCGGGGATGACGCAGCGCCGGGTGGTGAAGGCCTTGCGGAAGGCGGGCTTGAGGTGGACGGTCTCCGAGCGGGCGTTGATCATGCGGGCGCCGCCGGAGGGATCCTTGGACCAGGACGGCACCAGGCCCCAGCGCAGCGGGCGCAGCTGCCGCAGCAGCTCGCCGCTCTCCCGGTCGACGCGTTCCAGGACGGCGGGCACCGGGTCGGTGGGCGCCACGTTCCAGCTCGGCGCGAACGACTCGGCCGGATCCCAGCGCAGTTCGCCGAGCAGGGCGACGAGGTCCTGGGGCGTGGTGGTGGAGACGAAACGACCGCACATGCTCCCCACCCTGCCACCAGCGGCGGACGATTCGGGGTCAGTACGCGGGGTGGCGGCCCGGGGTGTGGCCGAAGGCGCGGCGGAAGACGTCGATGAAGGCGCTCGCGGAGGACCAGCCGCAGCGGTGCGCGACCGTGGTGACGGGCAGGCCCTCGGCGAGCAGCACCAGTGCGTGGTGCAGCCGCAGCTGGGTGCGCCACTGCGGGAAGGTCATGCCGAGGTCGGCCCGGAAGAGCCGGGAGAGCGTGCGGTCGCTGGCGCCGGCCGCCCGGCCCAGTTCGGTGAGGGTGCGCTGGTCGGCCGGATCGGCGCGGAGCCGGTCGCAGACCGCGCGCAGCAGCGGTGTGGCGGGGGCGGGCAGGTGCAGCGGCTGCTGCGGGGAGGCGCGCAGCTGGTCGAGCAGGACGGCGCGCAGCCGGGCCCGTTCGGGGCTGTCGTCCTCGGGTGTGCGGGTGTAGGCGACGATCAGCTCGCGCAGCAGCGGCCCGACGGCGAGCACGGTCGGCTGGTCCAGGCCGAGCGGGTTCTCGGTGGCGGGCAGCCCGACCAGGTGGAGGTCCAGTTCGCCGTGGGCCTGGTGGGCGTGCACGGTGCCGGCCGGGACCCAGATGGCGCGGGTGCCGGGGGCGACCCAGGAGCCGGCGTCGGTGGTGATGGCGAGCACGCCGCTGGCCGCGTAGGCGATCTGGTGGTCGTCGTGGCGGTGGGCGTCGATCCCGGCGCCGGACGCCAGCCGCTGAACGCGGGTCGGGGCGACGGGGTCGTGGCGGATGTTCGGCATCACCTGGCAGATTATCGGAAGCCCGACAGGTACCGCTGCGCCGAGCATGTCGGCATGCCGAAGACAACGCCGGACAACCCGCCGATCACTACGCCCAGTGCGTCCAACACCTCCAGTACACCGAGTACGCCGAGTACGCCGAGTGCACCGAATACGCCTGACCATCCGAAGAGCACACCCGGCAAGCGGGACTCCTCGATCACCCTGCTGTCCCTCGGACACGCCTGCGTGGATGTCTACCAGGGCGCGGTGGCCGCCCTGGTCCCGTTCTTCGTGGCCGAGCGCGGCTACGGCTACGCCGCCGTCTCGGGCGTGGTGCTCGCCGCCTCCCTGCTCTCCTCGGTGGCGCAGCCGCTGTTCGGCGCGATCACCGACCGCCGCCCGCTGCCCTGGCTGCTGCCGGTCAGCACGCTGGTGGGCGGCGTGGGCATCGCGCTCAGCGGGGTGAGCGGCTCGTACCCGCTGACCCTGGCCTTCGTGGCGCTGTCCGGGGTCGGGGTGGCCGCGTACCACCCGGAGTCCGCCCGGGTCGCCCGGCTGGCCGCGCGGGACGGCCACCGGGGGATGGCCTGGTTCTCGCTGGGCGGCAACCTGGGCTTCGCGGCGGCCCCGCTGCTGGTGTCCGTGGTGGTCTCGGGCGGCGGCCTGCGGCTGACTCCGCTGCTGGTGCTGCCGGCGCTCGCGGGCGCCGTCCTGTGCCTGCCGGTGCTGCGCGAACTGGAGCGCCGGCGGGCCGCCGGGACGGCTCCGGCGCCGGTGGCCGGGGCCGACGACCGGGCCTCGTTCGTACGGCTGTCGCTGGCCGTGGTGTGCCGCTCGATCGCTTTCACCGGCCTGAGCACCTTCCTCGCGCTGTTCGCCACCCAGCGGGTCGGCGGCGGTACGGCGGCGGGCACCGCGGCGCTGGTGGTGCTGTACGCGGGCGGCGCGGTGGGTTCGGTGCTGGGCGGCGCGCTGGCGGACCGCTGGGGCCGGGTCGCGGTGGCGCGCTGGTCGTACCTGGTGGCGGCGGTGGCCGTGGCGGGCGTGGTGCTGGTGCCGGGCCCGGCGCTGTACGTCTTCGTGGCGCTGACCTCGGCGGGCCTGTACGTGCCGTTCTCGTTGCAGGTCACGCTGGGGCAGGACTACCTGCCTTCGCGGATCGGCACCGCCAGCGGGATCACGCTGGGCCTGACCGTCAGCATCGGCGGCCTGGCGAGCCCGGTGATCGGCGGCCTCGCCGACGCGACCTCGCTGCGCACCGCCCTGCTGCCGTTGGTGCTGATGCCGGTGCTGAGCTGGCTGCTGTTCCGCACCCTGCCAGAGCCGGTCGCGCCCGCAGCCCCGGCCGCGACGGAGGCGACCGAGCCGGGTCCGGCGGCTACGCGGTGACGGCCGCGACGACCTCGGCGTAGGCGTCGAACAGCCGGGGTGCGCCCGGCCCGGGGTCGGCGAGCAGCAGCGCCCAGCAGCGGGCGACGAGTTCGCGGGCCGCGGTGCCGGGCCAGGGCTGTGGCAGGAGTTCCGGCGGCAGCAGCGGGTCTGGCTCCATGGCCTCGGTGAAGGTGGCGGCCAACTCCAGGGCGACGGTGAGCAGTTCGGAGCCGGTGAGGCCCTTCTCCAGCCGGTCGAGGCGGTCGGCCGCGACCTCGGCGAGCCGCTGGTGGCCCTCGGCGACCTGGTCCAGCGGCCACCAGCGCCGGGCGAGCGCGCGGGGGTCGTCGGTCTCGCCGGCGCGCAGGTCGCGGCTGGTGAGGAGAGTGAGGTGGCCGCGCACGTCCAGGGCGGCGGCCTCGGCCAGGACGTCCTCCTCCCAGGGGTGCGGCGAGACGTAGAGGCCGTTCTGCACCGGGGCGCCGCCGAGCCGGAGGATCGCCTCGCGCAGCGCGTCCCGGGCGGGCCGGGCGTGCTCGGGGACGGCGAATCCCGCGAGGTGCCAGACGCCGTCCCAGGGGGCCCGGCCGCGGTCCTGGGCGTACATCAACGCCACGTACTCGACGTCGGGGTCGATCGAGCGCCGGGTCTCGGCGGTGGCCCGCAGCAGGGCCCGGCGGCCGCGCCCCTCCTGGACGAACCGCCCGTCGCCGGTGAGGCGCTTGACGGTCAGCCGGACCTGCTGGTCGGTCATCCCGAGCAGGTCGGCCACGGTGTACAGGTCGCCGCAGTCGACCGTGCCGTCCGTGCGGACCATCGCCTCGACCAGCACCCGGGTCGGAATCTCCACCATGGCGACCATCCTAATGCGTTCAGATCTGATACGTTCGTTTTGAGAACGATAGATTAGCAGAACGAAGATGCGCGGGCGATGGCTGCTCTGGGGATCACTGCTGTCCGTGGGTGGTGCTCCTGCTCGGCGCGGGCGGCTGGGTGGTGTACCGGAACGAGTACGACCTCAAGGGGGAACGCGTCACCATCACCGGCGGCAGACAGCCGCTGCACGGCGTCCTCGCCCGCCCGACCGGCGGCCGTACCCCCGCCGGCCTGGTCGTCCTCGTCCACGGGGACGGCCCCACCGCACCCCGCTCGCTGTTCAGCCCCGGCTACCTCGACGAGCACCGCAGCTTCCTGACCTCGCTCGGGCAGCGCTGACGGCCCAGCCGCACAGCCGGTGAACACCGACCGGCGAAAGGAGAAACGACGATGAGAGTGCTCGCCCTCGGCGGAGCGGGAGCGATGGGCCGCGTCGCCGCCCGGGTCGCCGCCCGACTGCCCGGCGTCCACGAACTCGTGATCGCCGACCGCGACCCGGACGCCGCCCGCCGCACCGCCGCCGCCCTCGCCGGCGGCCCGGTACCGGTCCGGGCCCGCCAGGTCGACGTCACCGACGGGGTGCAACTGCACGCCGCCCTCGCGAAGGTCGACGCCGTCCTCAACACCGTCGGCCCGTACTACCGCTTCGGCCTCGGCGTGCTGCGCGCGGCGATCCGCACCGGCACCCACTACCTGGACATCTGCGACGACTGGGAACCCACCGTCGCCATGCTGGAACTCGACGACGAGGCCCGCGCCGCCGGCGTCCGCGCCGTGATCGGCATGGGCGCCAGCCCCGGCGTCAGCAACCTGCTCGCCGTCCGGGCCGCCGCCCGCCTCGACACCCTGGCCGACCTCTACACCGCCTGGCCCGTCGACGCGGGCGCCGAACCCGACGACACCTCCCTGCTCGGACCGGACGGTGCCCCGCTGGCGGCCGCCGTGCACTGGATGCAGCAGATCAGCGGCACGGTCGCGGTGGTCGACGGCGGCCGGATCGTCCAGCGGCCCCCGCTGCGGCCGGTCGCCCTCGACCTGCCCGGCGGCCACCGTGGCACCGCGTACACCGTCGGCCACCCCGAACCGGTCACCCTGCACCGCAGCCTGCGGCCCGGCGGCGCGGCCGCCAACCTCATGGTCGTCACCGCCAGGACGGCCGCCTACCTGGACGTCCTGCGGGACGACCTCGACGCCGGGCGCCTCGGCAACGAGACCGCCGCCGTTGACCTCGACCGCCCCACGCTGCGCCGCACCCTGCGGGCCGCCGCCCGCGCGGCCCGCTTCCCCGGCCCCGGCAGCCTCCCCGGCTTCTTCGCCGCCGCCACCGGCAGTCGCGACGGCCGGCCGGTCACCGTCCTCGCCCGGCTCACCGGCGCCGAGGCCCTGCTCGGCGACATGGCCGAGAGCACCGGCGTGCCGGCGGCCCTCGGCCTCGCCCAGCTCCTGGACGGCGGCGTCCGCGCCCCGGGCGTCCACCCGCCCGAGGCGGCGATCGACGCCGGGCGCTTCTTCGCCGACCTGGCACGCCACTGGCCGGGCGTCGGCGTCGTGGTGGAGGAGGAGCGCCCGGGATCGTGATCAGGAGACGCGGTCAGGAGGCGTGATCAGGGGACGTGGTCAGGGCGCGGGCGCCGGTGAGGTCAGGACACGACGCCCCAGCCCTGTCCGGGGGCGGCGCCGTCGGCCGCGTCCGTGGTCACGGTCGAACCCGCCGTGCCGGTGCGGGCGTTGAGGACCAGGCCGGTGGCGACGTTGGTGACGGTGAGCGTGCCGGTGGCGCCGTCCTGGGTGACCCGCCACTCCTGCCAGCGGTTGCCGGGCGAGTAGTCGAGCAGGTAGGCGCTGTTGCCGGGGTCGGTGCCGGCGGCGAGCACGGTGTGCGCGTGGGTGGCGGTGGCGCAGTTGTCGGTGATCCGCACGGTGCCGTCCGGGTTGCTGGTGAAGGTCCACTGCTCGGAGGTGTGCGTGGGCCACCAGGTGTTGACGTCGGCGACGGCGCCGAGCGGCGAGCTACAGGTCCCCGCCACTTCGAGGACCAGCCCGCTGCTGCCGCCGGCGCCGATCGCGTGGTAGCGACCGTCGTCGACCACCGCGGCCGGCCCGGTGGCCGGCCGGGCGCTGACCCGGTACAGCGCCACGCCGTGCGGGGCCACCGAGGCGCCGAGCGTGCCGGTGACGGTCGAACTCGCGCCCGTCCACAGCTCCTTGGCGGTGTAGCCGGGCCCGGTGAGGCCGAGTTCGCCGAGGCTGGTGCTCACCGTGCGGCTCGCGGCCGGGTCCTGGTTGACGAGCAGCACGGCGGTGTCGCCGTTCGCCAGCCGCCGCTGGAGGACGACCGGCGCGGTGGCGTTCGCGGGCTTGGCGCCGACCAGGGTGGCGGGCTTGGCCAGGGTGTCCTGGTCGATCGCTATGACGTCGCGGTTCTTCAGGACCGCCAGGCTCGCGGCGTCGATCCCGGTGGACCAGGTGCGGCCGTCCGCGCTGTGCTGGGACTGCGCGGCGGTGCGCAGGTCGGCGCCGGAGACCAGCGGGGCGGCGAGCATCGCGAGGACGGAGGTCTCGGTGCGGGACTCGTCGTCGGTGAACGGCTTGTGGCAGGTGCAGGTGTCGGTGGAGCCCCAGGCGCCGTAGACGTCCTGCCAGCCGGTGAACATCATGTCGAGGTCGTTCCAGCTGCCCGGGCGCACGTTGCCGGGGTACTGCAGCGCGGTCTGCAACTGCCCGTTCCAGAGCACTCCGTCGAGTTCGCTGTCGCGGTCGCCGCCGATCCGGCAGAGGTTGGCGACCTGGCCGCACCAGACGCCGGTCGGCGCGTAGCCGGGCGCCTGGAACGGCGCGGTGCCGGCGGCCTGCACCACCGGGTCGGTGCGCGCCGGGTCGTCGGCCGCGAGCAGGTACGGGACGCCGGTGTGGGCGGGCTGGGCGGAGACGCTGAGGGTGACCTTGGGTCGGCCCTGCGCGGCGGAGGCGGCGTCGAGGGCGTGCTGGAAGGTCTGGACGCGGGCGTAGACCGAGCGGGTGAGTTCCTTTCCCTCTCCCTGCGTGTAGTAGTTGTGGCCGTCCGGGCCGGTGATCTGTGGGCCGTAGGGGCAGTCGTCGTACTTGACGTAGTCGACGCCCCAGGAGACGAAGTCGCCCGCGTCGGTGCTCTCGTGGCCGAGGCTGCCGGGGTGCATCTGGCAGGTGAGGTAGGTGTCGGTGGCGTAGAGGCCGAACTTCACGCCCTTGCTGTGCGCGTACTGGGCGAGGTACTCGATGCCGTTGACGGTCCGCCCGTTGACGGTCTGTGACGGGAAGTGGTCCGGGCGGGGGATGAGGTGGCCGGAGGTGGGGTCGGTGCCGGTGCCGTCGGTGCCGGCGACGGGGTTTCCGGCGGTGTCGTAGAGCTGCATGGCGCCGTCGGCGTTGCGGACGAGGTCGGTGGTCTGGCCGTCGCGGTGCCAGAGCGACCAGCCGTCGTCGATGGTGACGGTGTTGTAGCCGGCCGCGACCAGGCCGTTGGCGGCCATGAAGTCGATGGTCTGGACGACCTGGTCCTCGGTGACCTCGGTGCCGAGGGAGTTCCAGGAGTTCCACCCCATGGGCGGGGTGAGGGCGTTGCCGTTGCCCAGGGCGGCGGCGGGGGCGGCCGTGCCGAGGGTGAGGGCGCCGAGGCCGGTGGCGGTGAGGGCCAGCGCGAGCACGGGTGCCGCGAGGCGGTGGGGGATGTGGCGCATGCGCACTCCTGCGGGTGTGGGGGAGGTGATGGTGCGTCGGGTGGTTCGGGGTGCGCGGCCGGCCGGTTGGGGGCCGGCCGGCCGCGGTACTGCGGTGTGGGGGTCAGTCGGTGACGGCGGCGCTCGCGGTGTGCCCGGGGGCGAGGGTGACGGTGGCGTAGGTGTAGGTCACGCCGTCGACGGTCCTGGTCCGGGTGGGCCGGGCCTTGCCGTCGACGGTGATCCCGCCGTGCGGGCCGGTGAAGCGGGCCTCCCAGGTGAGCGGCGCGCCGCCGGTGTTGGTGACGGTGCTGCTGCGGTGGCCGTCGTGCCGGACGGTGACCGAGCCGGCGCCGACCGGGATGTCGGCGACCTCCAGCCAGCCCATCGAGGCGGGCAGCCGGGAGGCGGTCACGAGGGTGTGCGCGGCGGCGTCGGGCTCGACGCCGAGCAGGCCCTGCACGGTCTGGCCCAGCAGGGTGAACGGGACCTCGGGGTAGTCGCCGTTGAGCATCCGGCCGCTCGCGTGGAGCTGGTCGACGCCCTGGTAGATCTGCCGCATCCACTTCCAGGCGGTGTCGCCGTCGTGGTTGGCGAAGAAGGCGTCCGGCAGGTAGGTGTAGGCCTCCAGGTTGGTCGAGCGCTGCGGGCCGGAGTCGGCGGCGTCGATGGCGGCGAGGAGGGCGTCCCGGCGCGGGCCGGGGTCGAGCAACTGCTTGACCGGCATCAGCACGCTGGACTCGTAGCCCCAGCCGGTCACCGGCTTGCCGGTGGTGTCGTAGCCGTGCACGACCTCGCCGGGCTGCTGCCGGTCCACGCTCCAGGTGGTGTTGACGTAGTCGCGCAGCGCGGTGGCGGCCTGCCGGTAGCCGGTGGCGGCGGCGGTGTCGCCCTTGGCGGTGGCCAGGGTCTCGGCGGCGAGGTACGCCTGGTACTGGGCGCCGATCGCGTCGCCGGCCTCGGCGTAGGTGCTGGTGGCGTTCTCGGCGTAGCTCGCGGTGCCGGCGAAGATGCTGCGGCTGGTGGCCTGCGGGATGGGGAGGCCGCCGTTGTCGACCGGGCCGGGGTGCTGGGCGATGAAGGGGCCGAGGGTGTTGCGGACGTAGCCGCTCAGCGCGGGGTCGTCGGCGTAGTCGCGGTCCCCCGTCCACCGGTAGGCCTCGCCGGCCTTCTCGACCAGCTCGAACGGCGCGGGCAGCTCGCGCACGAAGCGGTCGGGGCTCCGGTAGTCGATGCTGCCGTACGTCCTGGCGTCGAAGTTGAGCGCCCAGACCGGGTAGAGCTTGTTGGTCTCGGTGGCGGAGCCGGCAAAGCCGCGCAGCATGGTCTTGTTCTCGGCGTCCAGGCCGAGCAGGTGGGCGCCGACCAGTTGGTGGGCGAAGTCGCGGCTGTAGAAGTCGGAGCGGAACGGGTAGCCGGCCCAGTAGGTGGTGTCGTAGGTGGTGGTGCCGGTGCCGCCGGGGTTGTTCTCGTCCTGGTTGAGCACGCCGGTGGTGCCGGCCTGCTGCACCCAGCTGTTGGCCTTGGTCTTGGCCCAGTCGAACAGGGCGACGACCTCCGGGTCCGAGGAGCTGATCCTCGGGTCGCCGGGGGCGGACGGGGCGACGGAGGCGTCGTCCGCGTTGACCCAGCCGGTGGGGGAGGAGCCGATGCCGAGGGTGAGCCGGTCGCCGGCCGCGACGTGCACCCGGGGCAGGGTGTACTTCGCGTAGACGGGCTGCTCGGGCAGGGTCAGCGAGCGGATCACGGTGCCGTTGACGCTGACGGAGAAGGTGCCGCCGGCGCCGCCGGTGGCGATCCAGGCGGACAGGTCGTAGCTGCCGGCGGTGACGGCGGTGACCTGCTGGGCGATCCGGTGGCCGGAGCCGGCGTCGAGGTAGGCGAGGCGGGTGCCGCCGTGCGGGTTGTTGGTGGCGACGCCGGTGTGCTCGGTGAACGTCCAGCCGTCCGTGCCCTGTTCGAAGCCGGGGTCGGTGAGGGTGAGCGGTTCGCTGCGGGTGAGGGTCCAGCGGTGGGCGGGCCGGGCGTCGCAACGGCGGCGGTCGGCTGCGCTGCTCTGCTCGTGGTCGGCGGCGCCGTCCTGCTCGCGGTCGGCCGCCGTGGTGAGGCAGGCGCCGTGTGCGGTCAGGGTGTGACTCCCGCCCGGTGCCGGGGAGATGGCGAAGGTCTCGGCGGCGGGGTCGGTGCCGCAGTCGGCCGTGCCGGGGTGCCGCCCGGTGCCGTCGAGGGCCAGGCAGCGTCCGCTCGCGGCGTTGACCAGCCGGTAGCCGTCGGTGGTGCGGTGCAACTGCCAGCGCTGGCTGAGCAGTCCCTGGCAGGCCGCGCCGACGACGGGCGTGCCGGCCGCCGGCTGCGCGTACTGCGGGCCGAGGCAGCCGCCGTCCAGGACGGAGCCGAGGACGTAGCCGCCGCCGTCGACCAGCGGGGCCGGGCCGTCGGCTCGGGCCGGTCCCGCGCCGAGGGCTTGGACGGCGAGGACGGCCAGGACGGCCAAGCCCGAGGGCAGGGCGCGGACCGGTCGGCGGCGCGGGGCGCGGGTGGGGGGCATCGGGGCTCTCCTGTCGGACGGGTGGCGGTGCGTCAGGGGGCGGGCAGCGTGCGCGGGCAGGGGTTTGAACGTTCAAATCCCCGGAGCGGCGCTGGGTGACATGTGCAATGTCACACGCCCATCCGAGTCGCGTCAACGGTCGGCGCACGGTCGGCTGCCGCCCTCCGGACTCGTCCTCCGGTTCGCGCGCCGGGAGCCGGGGCCCGCCCGGCGTCGGTGCGGGGCGGTGGCCGGCATCAGCGCAGCGCGGCGACCGGCGTCAGCGCAGGGCGGTGACCAGCATCAGCGCGGCCACGCCGAGCAGGGCGAACGCGAAGGCCCGCTGGAGGGTGCGCCCGCTGAGCCGGTCGGCGAGCCGCTTTCCGTCCCAGGCGCCGAGGATCGCGGCCCCGGTGAAGGGTGCGGCCACGGCCCAGTCGATGGCGCCGGTCGCGCCGAGGCGGGGCAGCAGCGCGGCCAGCGCGTTGGCGGTGATCACCAGCAGGCTGGTGCCCACCGCCTCGGCCATGGTGAAGGCGAGCACCGAGACCAGCGCGGGGACGGCGAGGAACCCGCCCCCGACACCCAGCAGCCCGGTGACCGCGCCGAGCCCGGCGCCGGTCGCCGTCGAGCGGCCCCACCCGGCGGCGGAACGTTCCTGCGGGGCGGCCTTCGGCGGCACCAGCATCCGCCAGGCGGCCAGCCCGGCCAGCACCGCGAACGCGCCGGTCAGCAGCGCCCCGGGCAGGTGCGCCGAGAGCGCCCCGGCGGCCGTGGCGGCGGGCAGCCCGGCGGCGGCGAACAGCGCGCCGGTGCGCCAGCGGACCCGGCCCGCCCGGGCGTGCGCGAGCAGGCCGGTCAGCGAGGTCGCGGCGACGATCACCAGGGCGGCGGTGGTGGCCAGGGCCGGGCTGAAGCCGAGCAGGTAGACCAGCGCGGGGACGGCGAGCATGCTGCCGCCCCCGCCGAGGCCGCCGAGGGCGAGGCCGACCACGGCCCCGGCGGCCAGCGCCAGGAGCAGCGCGGTCATATCGCGTCCCCGGCGTCCCTGGAGCTCCCGTCGCCGGTGCTACCGCCGCTGCCGCCGCTGCCGCCGGTGCCGGTGCCGCCGCCCGGCGTGGTGACCGGCAGTCCGGCCCGCTCCCAGGCGGTCATGCCGCCGACGACGTTCAGCACCTCGACGCCGCGTTCGGCGAGCAGCTGCGCCGCCCGCGCGGAACGGTTGCCCGAGTGACAGATCGCCAGGACGAGCCGTCCGCCCGCCTCGGGCGGCAGCGGTTCGCGGGCGGCCAGGGCGATCAGCGGCAGGTGGAGGGCGCCGGGGGCGTGGCCGGCCGTGAACTCGCCGCGCTCCCGGACGTCGAGCAGGACGGCTGTGCCGGCGCGGGCGAGCTGGTGGGCCTGGGCGGGGGTGGTCTGCCCGGGGTTGGGCGGCAGCGGGGGCATGCGGTGCTCCGGTGGTCTGGTCTGGTGCGGGCCGGACGGCGCCGGACGGGCCGCCGCGGGGCGGCGCGCCGGGCGGGCGCCCCAGGGGCGTGGGCGCCTCCTCGGTTCCGCCCGTCTCCGACGGCGACGGGCGGTCCCGCGCAATGTCCACCATAGTACCCCGGGGGGTATTATCGACCTCGTTCGGCGATACCCTGCCCCGTATCGACCGTGGGGTCGTATGCTGACACATATACCAGTGGGGGTATTGAGATCACGCCGAGGCGCCCGACGCCGCCCAGGAGGTTCCCCGTGTACTTCGCTCAGTTCTACCTCGACTGCCTCTCCCAGGCCTCGTATCTGATCGCCGACGAGACCACCGGCCAGGCCGTGATCGTCGACCCGCGCCGGGACGTCGACGAATACCTCGCCGACGCCACGGCACGCGGCCTGACCGTCGTCGGCGTCATCAACACCCACTTCCACGCCGACTTCCTGGCCGGCCACCTCGAACTGGCCGCCCGCACCGGCGCCTGGATCGGCTACGGACACCGCGCCGAGACCGAGTACCCGATCCGCAAGCTCAGCGACGGCGAACGGATCGAACTCGGCGACGTCGCCCTCCAGATCATGGAGACCCCCGGCCACACCCCCGAGTCGATCAGTGTCCTGGTCCTCGAACAGCCCGACGACGCCGTCCCGTACGGCGTGCTCACCGGCGACGCCCTGTTCATCGGCGACGTCGGCCGCCCCGACCTGCTCGCCTCCACCGGCGTCACCGCCGCCGAACTCGGCGCCATGCTCTACGACAGCGTCCACCGCAAGCTGATGGCCCTGCCCGACGAGACCCTGGTCTTCCCCGCCCACGGCGCCGGCTCCGCCTGCGGCAAGAACCTCTCCACCGACCGCCGGTCCACCATCGGCACCCAGCGCCTGACCAACTACGCCTGCCAGCCCATGGACCAGGACACCTTCGTCCGCATCGTCACCGCCGGCCAGTCCACCGCCCCCGCCTACTTCGGCCACGACGCCACCCTCAACCGCCAGGACCACCCGCTGCTCGACCCCACGACCGCAGCCCGTCCCCTGTGCCCCGAAGGCTTCAAGGAGGCCCGCACCGCGGGCGCCGTCGTCCTCGACGCCCGCAGCCCCCAGGACTTCGGTGCCGGACACATCCGAGGCGCCATCAACGTCCCCCTCGACGGCCGCTTCGCCGAACAGGCCGGCACCGTCCTCACCCCCGACAGCAACATCGCGATCATCGCCCCGCAGGACCGCGAGAACGAGGTCGTCACCCGCCTCGCCCGCATCGGCTTCGACCGCATCGCCGGCTACCTGCGCAACCCCGGCAACGCCCTGCCCGCCCTCGCCGACGACCTCACTCCCGCCAGCCGCCTCACCGCCGACCAGCTCCGCACCGCACTCGCCGGCGAACAGCCCCCCACCGTCCTGGACGTCCGAACCTGTGGCGAACGCGAAACCGGATCCATCGAAGGATCCCTGCACATCCCCCTGACCGAACTCCCCAACCGCCTGGACGAGATCCCCACCGACCGCCCCGCGGTCGTCCACTGCGCCAGCGGCCACCGCTCCTCCATCGCCGCGAGCCTGCTGCGCCACCACGGCCACCCCGACGTCTCCGACCTCCTCGGTGGCTACAACGCCTGGCACACCCTCACCCACCCCGCCGGGGCCTGAACCCAGCCGGCCCGGGCCGCGGGCGCTGCCTCGGGCCAGGCAGCCCGGTAGTCCCAGTTCTGCCCGCCGGTCTCCTCGGGCAATGAGATGGTGGGCGCGGCGATGACGTCGCCGGCGGTGACGACGGCGCACCTGGCGTGGAGGGCGAGGGCGCTGCCGGTCCACAGTTCGGCGTCGTCGGGGTGCGCGAGGGCGGCCAGGACCGAGCCCGGCACGGCACCGCTCACCACAGCCCCAGCTTCTCGATGACGTCGGCGGGCTTCGGCAGCTGGGGGGCGCCAGGCCGCGGAGGGCGACGGCCACGTCCACGTCGCGGCGCCACATCGCACCGTCGCGGCCCGCTCTTGCCGCCCGGCAGGGTGGGCAGACACGAGAGCGGGTCGGTTCGAGCCGGTGCGTTGCGGAGTGTGCGGGGCGGTGGGGTCTCCGCCGTGAGCGGGGGTTACTCGGTGACGCCGTAGTAGTCGGTGAGGAACCGGGTGATGGCCTCCTCGTGGGCGAGGAGGTGCGGCAGGTGGGTGGTGAGGGCCGTACGGGTGGCTGCGGCGAGGGCGGTCCTGGTCGCGGTGGCCTGGCGTACGTACGGGTCCAGGCGGCGGACGAGTTCGTAGTTGGACGCGATGTCGGCGCGGACCAGGTCCTGCTCCAGCGGCGGCGTGTCGGCGGCGGGGACCGGCGGCAGGATGCGGGAGACGAAGGTGACCCGGTGCAGGACGCGCCAGCAGGGCGGCTTGCGGTCGGACTGCTGGGTCTGGCGCAGTGCCGCGGCGCTGGGTGCGGAGGAGCCGGCGAGCCAGAGCGGGTCGACGACCTTGTGGAAGAAGTCGTCGAAGTTGTCCCCGGACTCGTGGAGGTAGAAGCTCATGAACCGGTAGGCGTCGACCTTCCCCGGCACCCGGCGGGGGCTGCCGTCGGGGTCGAAACGGGTCTGTCCGTCGGCGCTGTAGGCCTGGAGGTCGCCGGAGGGGCGGCAGTCCACGTCGAGGGAGTAGGAGCGGGAGGCGTCGCGGGCGCGGGTGCGGGTGACGCTGTGGCTGCCGCCGAGGCTCGCGTCGAGCTGGGCGCCGATGCCGACGCCGAACACGGTGAAGCCGAACTCGGCGCCCGCGGTGGCCATGTCCTTGACGGTGTAGGAACCGGCGGTGGTCTCGGTGACGGAGTCCGTGGTGGTGGTCGTCTCGGCGAAGAATCCTCCGTCGGCGGTCCACACGTACGTGTTGGCCAGGTCGCGCACGACGGCCCCGTCGGCAGCGGTCTGCCCGGTGCTCTCGCCCCGGTTGTCGTCGATCGGCCCGACGAAGGTCTCGGCGATCCTGGCGGCCCGCTGCTGCGTGGGATCGGGCGTGCCGGTGGCGGTGGAGACGCTCTCGTAGTAGCTGCGCAGCTGCTGCCGGCGGCGCTGGATGGCGCGTTTGAGGGCGTAGGCCTCGCGCGGCTTGTAGTAGCTGTACTCGCCGTACCGCTGGGCGTTGGGGTAGGCGGGGTCGAGGACCTTGCCGTGTTCGTCGAAGCCGACACCGCCGTCGAGGGTGCCCTGCTTGGTGTACTGGGGGTTGATGGGGAAGGTGAGGATGTTCCAGTCCCTGGGGATGTCGGGGTTGGGCAGCATCCGGTAGGCGACGAGCGTGCCGGTGTGGGCGAGGCGCAGCGCGAACACGTCGGCGGTCTGCGACTGCACCAGAGCGAAGCCGGTGTTGGCGGGCTGGTAGCGGCGGCCGAGCGCGGGGTTGAGCAGGTGGGCGGGGTCCTCCCAGTGGCCGGTGAGGGCGACGGTGGTGGCCCGCGCGGTGTCGGTGGCCTGGGTGAGGGTGGTCGCGTCGGTCCAGGTGTTGGTGAATTCGAGGGTGTTGTCCAGGCTGAGGACGGCGCCGCCCTTGACCGCCGGTTTGGCGGTGCCGATGCCCAGCGGGGCCATGATGAGCAGGGTGTCCGCGTCGTAGGTGTTCTTGAACGCGAAGTGGAAGGCGGCGTCCGCGCTGCGGTCGCGGGAGGAGGACAGCGACTCGGTGACGGAGTCGGCGGTGGTGAATCCGACGCTGGAGGCGCCCCGGTAGTCGTTGCCCTGGCCGGTGAGGTTCTCGGAGGGGACCGGCGGGGCGCCTTCGATGTAGCCGATGAGCTGGGGGTCGTACTGGACCTGGCTGACCCACTCGCTGACCAGGTCACCCACCTTGTAGCCGGTGACCAGGCGCCAGCGGCCCTCCTCGGTGAGGTAGGAGTAGGCGCGTTTCATCACACCGGTGGCAGTGCCGTCGGCCGCGTACTGCATGTCGGCGTACTCGCCGACGGCCGGTGCGGTGGCGACGGTCTCGTGGAAGGGGGTGCGCACGCCGGAGACGGCGGAGCGCACGGCCGCGGTGTCGGTGGAGACCGGAGCGGTGGACAGGACCACGGTCGGCGCGGCGCCGGGGCCGGGCCGCAGGTGGTTGCCGCGCAGGCCCATGTCGCGGACCACGTCGGTGCCGCCGGAGGTGGAGTCCCGGTCGAAGGGCCAGTAGCCGATCAGGTCTTCCTTGTCGCCCTTGAGGCGGGTGAAGAGGTTGTCGCTGATCTGTTCCGCGGTGCGGGCGGTGCGCCAGACCCGGACCTCTTCGAGGGTCCCGTCGAGGGCGTCGGTGACGGTGGTGCCGGCCAGGCGGGCGCCGAGGGTGAACTGCCGTTCCCCGTAGTGCGTCGGGCTGTCGGGGGCCGCCGCGTCGACCGGATCGGTGGCCAGCGCGATGCCGTTGCGGTAGAGGCGGAAGACGCTGGCCCGGGGGTCGGGGTCGCGCGTCCAGGTGGCGCCGCGCAGCCGGGCGGTGTGGGCGCCGGTGGTGTCGGTCGTGGTGCTGCCGGTGTTCTCCTCGAAGGTGAACCGGGCCACCAGACCGGTGTCGCGCGGGGAGACCGGGGTGCCGATGACGGCGGCGTCGCGGGCCTTGTTCCAGATCCGGACCTCGCCGAGGACGCCGCGCGTCCCGTACGTCCGCATGCCCTCCCGGACCCGCCCGATCTCCAGGGTGCCGGTGCCGCTCTCGGGGCCGGGGCCGGTGTAGCGGGAGGTTCCGGTGGGGGTGCCGTCGATGTAGAAGGTGATGTCGTCCCAGGCGTGGACGTCGACGCCCTGGACGACGTCGACGGTCTGGGTGGTGCCGGCTCCGTCCGGGCCGGTGAGGGCGATCTGCCGGGTGCCCCGCTGTTCGGTGGTCTCGCGGCCGGCCCGCTTGACGACGGCGATCCGGGTGAAGCGGCCGGAGGGGACGGTGGCCGTCGACACGAAGCGCCGGACGACCGGACCGGCCTCCTCGAAGGCGAACTCCAGCCTGCCGTCCGGGCGTACGGACAGCTGGTAGGGCACGTGCTCCTCGCCGCCGAGCCGGCCACGGGTGATCAGGCCCTGGGTGGTGCCGAGGCGTTCCAGCGTGCCGAAGACCTCCAGGGTGAGGTCGCCGGTGAGGCCGAGGGAGTCGTCCCCGTCGCTGTCCAGCCAGGACGAGCCGTCGAGCCGGACGGCCCAGGACTGTTCGAAAGCGGAGGCCACGTGGGCCCACTCGCCGGCCGGGAAGACGTCCCGGCTGCGGACGGCGCGCTCACCGACGCCGGCGACGACCCGGTAGCCCTTGGAGTGGGACTCGCCCGCCTGCGGGGTTCCGCCGAGGACGCCGTGGCGGCCGTGACCGGAGGTGTCCAGGAACTGCTGGTCGCCGCAGGTCCACGAGCCGAGCAGGCCGGGCAGTCCGCTGGCGACGTTCTGCCGCATCAGGTCACGGATCTCGTCGGCCGTCCGAGCGCGGTTCCACACCCGCAGGCTGTCGATGCCGCCCCGGAAGGACGCGGCGGCGCCGAGACCGCCGAGCACGAGCCGTCCGTCGCGGGTGACGGTTCGGGCCGTGGAACGGCGGGCGGCCTCGACGCCGTCGCGGTAGAGGACCTGGGTGCGGGTGGCGGGGTCGAGGACGGCGGCCCAGTGGTGCCAGTCGGTGTCGGTGTACGACGCGGCGGTGGTGAGGACCTCGCTCCCGAGGGCGAAGGAGACCGTCCCGGCCTGGTCGTAGGACAGGGACAGCGCGCCGGCGCCGTAGGACAGGATCGTCTCGCTCGCGGTGTGGGCGGCGACGGCCCGCCTGGCCCACAGCTCGATGGTCAGGGCGGTTCCGGACAGGGCGAGGCCGTCGACGGACACCTGGTCGTCGGCGCCGTCGAAGACCACCGCCGTACGGGCGGTGGCATCGGCGAGCAGCAGGCTGTAAGGGGCGTCGGCGTCGTTCGCGGCGTGCACCAGACACGCGGTGCGGGTGGCCCGGTAGGGGTTGACCCACGCCTCGACCGTGACGTTCGAGGCGGTCGTGGTGGTGGGGAGGGCCGCGGCGGGCAGGGCCAGGTACTGGTCGGTGCCGTTGAAGGCGAAGGCGCGGCCGGGGGACGAGCCGCGCCAGCGGCAGGGCTGTCCGACGACGGCGTCGTCGGCGGTGCCGTCCTGCACCCGGGCGTCGGGGGAGGCCGCCGCGACGGTGACGAGGCGGGAACCGCGGGAGAGGTCCGCGCCGGGCCGCTCGGCGCGTGCCAGGGCGGGGTCGTACGGGACGAGGCGCACGGGCGAGCCGGGCGCGGGGCGGCAGGGCCGGTCGACGCGCAGTGCGGTGGCCCCGGCCGGGGCCGACTCGGTGAGCAGCCGGACGCCGTCGTCGGTGGCGATGTAGGCGGGGGCGGCGAGCGGCCGGCCGAGTGGGGCCGCCAGGCCGAGCGTGGCTTCGGCGGCGGAGGGGTCCGAGGCGTCTGAGGGGTCCGGTCCGTCGGTCCGGACGGGCTCGGCGGCGGTGCCGAGCGTCTGCGGGACGTGCGTGGCGCCCGAGAGCACGTCGACGAGCGTGCCGGTGTCGCGGGGCAGGGCGCGCCAGACCTCGCGGTCGCCGGGCAGGTCGATGGTGAGGTCGCACAACCCCGGCTGCCCCTGGACCGCGGTGACGCTCACGCTCACCCCGGTCAGGTCCACTCCGGCGTCCCTGGCGGTGAACAGCAGCGCGGCGTCCCCGATGCCGAGGGTCTTGGTGCCGCGCACCACCTGGGTGTCGTAGTAGGCGGCGAAGAACTGGTCGTTGAGGCCGCGGAAGTACAGCGCGACGTGGCCGGTGGCACTGTCCATCAGGAAGGGCCGTGAGGAGGTGCGGGCGAAGGACAGCAGTCCGCCGGTGGAGCCGAGCCCGGTGGCGTCGGTGCCCAGGTGCGCGGCGGCGACCGTCACGTCGTCGGTGCCGGACAGGCCGTCGGTGAACCGGCCGAGTTCGTCCTGTGCGGAAGTCAGGGCCGCTTCGCGGACGGCGAGTTGGAGGGTGACGTCGTTGAGCTGCTCCTGGGCGGCCAGCAGCGCCTGGAGCTGTTCCTGGGCGGCGTCGTGGGCGTTGCGCGCGGCGGTGAAGGCGGTGTCCGCACCGGACCAGGAGATCCGGTCGATCCGGCACCGGCCCTCGCCGCCGGCCATGACGGTGGAGCTGGTGTACTGGGCCAGGTAGTTGCCGCCGGCGGCGCGGATCGCGAGCGTCTTGCCGCTGTGGTAGGCGACGATCTGGTAGGTGCCCTCGGACTGGGGGATCACGGCGAACAGTTCGTTGGCGGTGTTGGCGTTGCTGCTGTTGTACAGCTGGACGTAGCTGCCCTCGGCGCTGGTGCCGCCGTAGACGTTCATCTGGTAGCCGCCGTTGACGAGGCGGATGAAGTAGAGCTTGCGGCCGACGCCGTCCCGCCAGCCGGAGTAGACGAACCGCCAGCTGCTGATGCCGGGCACGGTGTCCCAACCGTTCAGGGGGTTCTTGTGGTGGAGGGTGTTGCCCTGCGGGCCGACCCAGTAGCTGTGGCCGTCGGGCCTGGTGAAGCGCAGCTGGGCGTTGTCCCAGTCCGCGGGGTTGTCGCGCTGGAGTTCCCACTGCGCCTCGGCCGCGGTCAGTGCGTGCCGCGTGGCGTCCTCCGCGGCCTGGCGGGCCGGGATGTCCGCGCAGGTGGCGGTGAGGGTGACCGACTGGGCCCGCAGGTCCGCGATCTCGGTCCGGAGGCCCTTGATCCGCTGTTCCAGCGCGCTCTGGTGGTCCAGGTCCTCGTGCTCCCGGGTGGTGAGGTCCGGCAGGGTCAGGACGTCGGCGACCTGCGCGAGCCGGCCGTCGGCGCCGACGGCGAGATCGAGGACGGCGAGGCGGGGTTCGGCGTCCGGCGCGGCCGCGTCGCCCGTGGCGCACGACAGCAGCACCCGGGTCTGGTGCTTGGCGGGCTTGGGCACGTCGTGGTACCCGGCAGCCTGGGCCTCCTGCTGGTGGTAGAGGATCGCCGACGGGGCGGAGAGGACGGTGCGGGCGGCGAAGGAGAAGCTGTCCCGGCGGATGCCCGCGTGCTCGCCCACCGGCGCCGTCGAGGTCACCCACGACACGGCCCCGGACAGGGCGGCATGCCGCGCACGGTCCGTCTGGTCGTGCGCCACGGAACCTGACGCCTCGTCGAAGCGGTAGTACGCGACCAGTCCGGGTTCGTCCCCGACCAGCCGGTGGCCGCGATCCTGCCGCAGCTCGTCCTGCGCCCGGGCCCGGTCCCAGATCCGCAGCTCGTCGGCGTCGAACGCCACGTTCCGCCCGGCGCCGCCGAGCACCGCGGTGCCGGTGCCGGGCGGCGGGGTGAACGGACCGGTCCCGCAGGGCAGTCCGTCCACGTGCAGCGTGGCCGTACCGTCCCGGCAGACCACGGCGAGGTGGGCGTACTCGCCGGCCGCCAGGGCCCGGGTCCCGGTGACGGTGCCCGACCCGCTGAGCAGGGGCACGCCGCCCTCGGCCAGCTCCAGCACGAAGCCGTCGGTGTACACGGTCGTGGCCGCCGCCCGCTCGGGCCGCAGCCACACCTCGACGGTGAACTCCGGCCCGTCCCGCACGCCGGCGACCGCCGCCGCCGCGTCGGGCCCGGCCAGCCGCAGCGCGGTCTCCCCGGAGCCGGAGCGGGACGCCACCGGCACCAGCGGCGCCCCCGTGAAGGGGCAGGTGCCGGGCTCCCGCTCGTACACGGCGCCCTGGTAGGCGGGGTCGGGGCTGGTCCAGGCCCGGCTTCCCCGGGTGTCGAACAGCCCGTCCGTGCTCTGCTCCACGCTCAGGGCGTCGATCCGGGAGGTGGCCGTGTTGTGGCTGAAGAACTGCCAGCGGCCGGTGCCCGCGACGCTGGTGGGTACGAGCAGCGCCGTGAACCGCCCCTCGCTCAGGTTCCTTACGAAGCCGAGTACCTGCGTCGGCTCGCGGAACGGACGGCCCTCCATGTCGGTGCCGCCCAGGCTGTCCTTCGCCGAATCCGGCCGGTCCTTGCTGCGGCTGCGCCGGTAGCGGATCTCCCGTACGGGCTTGAGGACACCGTCCACCAGCAGGAAGCGGTCGCACAGCAGCGCCGAGTCGACCAGCGCTGCCCCCGTCGCGCCCCCCGACGCCCGGCCGGGCCCCGCCTCGCGCACGGCGTCCGGGTGTCCGGCGGCCACCGACTGGCGCAGCACCACCACGTACGTGCCGTCCGACAGCACCTGGAACGGGACGGCGGCGGTGAGCCGGGCCGTGCTGGACAGGAACGGGTCGCTCTCCTGCGGGGCGAGCACCTGCGTGTGCTCCGCCTCGACCCGCCCGCCCTTCTTGACGTGAGGCATCGTCACGGTACCGAGCGCGGCGTACCCGACGCGGACGAGCTCCTCGGGAAAGGACAGCTCCAGCGGATCCTCGGTCCAGTAGGCGGCGTCCGCCTCCCCCCGGGCGGGATCGTAGGCACCGAGCGCCAGGACCGAGTACACGATGCGCCGCTGGTCGTCCATCGCGAACGCCACGGTCGTTCCTTGATGGCGGACCACCGTGGTGGAGCTGTAGGTGCGGTCACTGTAGACCTTCACCACGCCGTCACTGACACTCATGAAGCCCGCTCCCTCGGCCGTGCACGTGGACATGACGCACAACCGGGACCCTACGGAAAGTACATCCTCGTAACCAGGGAGTGATTTCGGCCATGCCTGAACTGGCTGTTCCTGGGGTCCGGCTCGGGTTTTGCGGGAGGCGGGGCCCGGATCGGCGTCTTCGCGTCGTAGCGCCGGACTGCGGAGTCTGACGCCCGATTGACATCCGCTGTCTCACCCGCCGGGCAAGGGCGTGTCCCCCTTCGCCGTTCACACCCGCGGCCGAGTGCCGGCCGATTCACCCGTGCGGGTGCTCCACGCCGTACGGGAGCGGCGACGGGATCATCACGCCAGCGGTCCCTGGTCGACTGCCACGGAGGGTTCGATTCGCTTGCGCCGGACGATGAGTACGACGATCAGCGCGATCTGCAGCGCGATGAGCAGGACCATGCCGACCGAAACACCTGGTTCGGGGCCGACCAGGTTCGAGATCAGGCTGGTGTCCCACAGGCCGTGGACCAGCATCGGGAGCAGGATGACCCCGCCGACGCGCAGACACAGGTAGAAGAAGTAACCGGAGGTCGCCACGATCACCGCCTGCCCGATCGCCTGCGGGCCGGTGCTGATGGCATTGCTGACGTGGACCAGTCCGAAGACGACCGAGGAGAACAACGCGGTCCGGCCCTCGCTGAGGCCGGCCCGCCGGAAGACCTGGACACCGACGCCGCGGAACATCAACTCCTCACCGACCCCGACGAACACCCCGAGCACCAGCAGGCACACCACCAGCGACGCCTGCTGCTGGGCGAGATGCCCGTAGTTGAGCCCCGCGACCGCAGCGACGATCATCGAGATCGGCACCAGGTGCACCCACCGCCGCACAGGTGCGCGGTAGCGGAAGACAGCGGGCCACCACCTGAGCCAGGTGATCACCGCGCTCACGAACACGATGGAGGCGCCGATCGGGATCAGCGCGTTGTGGACGATCGCCTCGGTCGTCGGGAACTGGCTCCGGGAGTTCCCGTTGTCCACGTGAATGGCCGCGCCGAGCCCTTGGATGATGCCCAGGTAGACGATGACGATCAGGGCGTAGCCGAGCCAGGTCAGCCGTCGGCCGTGGTCGGCCGCGGCCGGCGGGTCCGGAGCGGAGGAGTCGTTCGTGCCCGGTACCGCCACGGGCACTTCGTGCCCGTCGTCATTGCTCGTCACGCTCATGCCGCCGCTTCTCCTGTCCGAGCCCACACACTCTGAGCCCCCGGCGTCAGCCGGATGCCGTTACAGGGGGAGTACTGTATAAGGTATACAAGCACCTTAATGGGATATTCCGCTATGCCCGCTTGAACAGGAAAGGTCCCGCTGTCACCAGTGGGGCCTTCCTTGGCGCGGGGCAGGGCGCTTCCTGCGGTTGTGCGGTGCTCGCTGACCGATGCCGGCTGCTGACGCGGGCCCTTCGACGCCGTGAAGGTGTGCCGGGTTGCAGGCGCCGGATCGGGAGCCGGGTCGGGAGCCGGACCGTGGTCGGACCACAGAGCCCAGGCGGCTCCTGGCGGGGAAACAGTCGCCTGCCGCGCAGTGCACGGAGCCTGCCCCAGGGCGCACGGGCCGGGATGTCGCGGGTTGCCTGCCACGGGCGACGCCTACGCTCATGAACGTTCACTCCCCGCGAGGTGCCGGGTCGTCTGGACGCGGCCTTCGTCAGAAGCAGGGTGGCCCACGGTACTTTGCGTGACGTGGACTGTGCCGCCGCCCGTGCGGTGACCGGTGTGCTGGGGGGCCTGGCCTGCCACAGACCTGTCGGAGTTGCCCACGGTGCCGTACGCGGTGCTGGCCGGACTGTCCAACGAGGAGTCGGTGGCCGGTCGGGACGGCCGTAGCCGGGTTCGAGCCATCGCCCGGACATCGTCGCCATCCGCAGCTGCCGCGACGTCACCCGGCTGAAGGGTGGGGGAGGGGCGCGCCGGCGGGCCGTCAGTCGGTGGCGCGCTGGGCCCGGTGGGCGGCGACCCGCACCCGGGTGGCGCAGCGCGGGGTGCAGAAGCGCTGCGGGGTGCGGCGGCCGGTGTCGATGAAGAACCGGTCGCAGTCGGGGGCGGCGCACTCGCCCCAGGCGCAGGTGCCGCGCTCGCTGAGCCACAGGCCGAGGGCCAGGGCGGAGGTGGAGAGCAGCCAGTGGGTGAGGCCGGCGGCCGGGGGCGCCTGGGTGTGCATCGACCAGGGGCGGCCGGGGAGGCGGACGAGGCGGGGGCGGGCCGGGTAGTGGTCGAGCAGGGTGTTGATCGCTTCGGCCGCCTCGTCCTCGTCGTGGAGGGCGAGGATGCCGATCAGCGGGGCGGCGGCTTCGCGCAGCTCCCGGGCGTCGGCGTCGGTGAGGCGGAAGGGCGGGCCTCCGTGGCGTTCCAGGAGGGCTTGCAGATCGGCGGCGCCCGCCTCGGGGTCGGCGCGGACGGTGTTCGCGAGCTCGGTGACGAAGTGGAGGCCGCGGGGGTTGCCGCCGTCGTGGTCCTGGGTCATGGGTACGCCCCTTCCGATCGTTTGCGCACCCCATGGTAACGTCGAAATCAAAGATTAGGCGTTACGAAGGAGTGGCATGCGATTCCCGGCAACGACGTCCGTCCTGATCGTCGGCGCAGGCCCGGTCGGCCTGACCATGTCGCTCCTCCTCTCCGGGCACGGCGTGCCGCACCTGCTCGTCGAGGCGCACCAGGGCACCTCCCGCCACCCCAAGGCCCGTGGCGTGTCCGCGCGTTCGATGGAGATCTTCCGCAGGCTCGGACTGGAAGCCGACATCCGGCAGGCCGGGCTCCCGGCCTCGCACGTCTTCTTCTACCGTGGCCGCGACCTCGTCGACCCGGACTTCGTACGCACCGGCGTGGCCGGCGCCCCGGACGGCGGCGCCGAGCGCACCCCGTCGCCGGGGCTCATCTGCTCGCAGGACGCCCTGGAGGCCGTGCTGCTGCGCCGGGCCCGTGAACTCGCGCCGGACGGCGTACGGTTCGCCACCCGGCTGCTCTCCTTCACCGAGTTCACCGAGTTCACCGAGCCCGCCGCCGTCGGCGCCTCCGCCGGCGGCGGCGAGGGCGTGCACGCGGTGCTGGAGGACCGGGCCACCGGCGACCGGCACACCGTGCGCGCCGACTGGCTGATCGGCTGCGACGGCGCAGCGAGCACCGTCCGCACCGGCGCCGGGATCGCCATGGCAGGGCCGACCGGCCTCGGCCACTTCCTCAGCATCCGCTTCGAGGCGCCGCTCGGCGAGGTCGTCGCCGACCGGGCCAGCGCGTCCTACTTCCTCACCGAGCCCGGCCGCGGCGGCTTCCTGGCCGTGGACAACGACCGGCACTGGATCTACCAGCACCCCTACGACCCCGGGCGCGACGACCTTGCCGACCTCCTCGGCGACCACCGGCAGCTGGCCCGGCTGGTGCGCGACGCCGCCGGACTGCCCGACCTCGACGTCACCGTCCGGGACACCCAGACCTGGCGGCTGGACGCCCAACTCGCCGACACCTACCGCCGGTCACGGGTCCTGATCGCGGGCGACGCGGCCCATGTGACGCCCCCCACCGGTGGACACGGCATGAACACCGGCATCGGCGACGCCGACAACCTGGCCTGGAAGCTCGCCGCGGTCGTGGCCGGGTCGGCCGGCGAAGCGCTGCTGGACACCTACCAGGCCGAGCGCCGCCCCGTCGCCAGCCAGGTCATCGACCTGTCCCTCGCCAACTCCCGCGCCCGCACCGGCTACCGGATCGACGACGAACTGCTGCTCACGGCGGCCTACCGCTCCACCGCCGTCCACGCCGACCCCGACGCACCCGCCCGCCCGCCGCTGGACCCGGACGGCGAGCACCCCGACGGCGGGCCCGGTGGCCGCCTCCCGCACCTGCGCCTGGCCGGACTCCCCGGGGCGGCGTCGACGCTCGACCTCGTCGGCCCCGGCTTCACCCTGCTCACACCCACCGGCGACCCCGCCTGGCAACGCCAGGCCGACACCGCCGCAGCGGCAGGTCTGCCCGTCGTGCTGCGGCCACTGCCCGCAGCCGACTGGCCCGGCCTCTCCGGCCTCCCCGCCACCGGCGCGCTCCTCACCCGCCCCGACGGCCACATCGCCTGGCAGGCGCCCCACCCGCCCGCCGGCGACGCCGAGTTGCGGGAAGTCCTGCGGCGGATCCTGTCGGCGTAGGCGGCCGACCCGAGGCCACCGGCCGACCCGACGCCACTGGCCGGGACCGTCACCGAATGCCGGCGGAGTACGACCGCGTCACGGTCGACGACGACCCGCGCGGGTACGTCCGCCGGCAGTACCGGCTCTGGCGCGACGTCAGGCCGTACGGGGTCCCGCCTCCAGCAGCTGGTCCAGCACCCGGCCGAAGACCAGGCGTCCGGCGCGGGCCACGAGCGGGTCGAGTGCCGCGGGCAGGCGCGCGACCCGGAGTTCCTCCGTCCAGGTCACCTCGGATCCGCCGGTCTCCCCGGTCTGCCCGGTGTCCTGGCCGGGGGCTCGCACGCGCAGTTCGGCCCAGCCGAGCACCAGCCGGCCCCGCTTCTCCAGCCGGCACAGCCCGTCGCGCCCGGGTGCGGGGGCGGCCAGGCCGACGATCTCCATCGGGTCGTCGAACCGGAACGGCCCGATGACCGTCCGGGCCAGGATGGCGTCCCCCGCCTGCCCGCCACCGCCCCGCACCACGGTGACCCGGGTGAACGGCACCCGGTCCCCGTGCCGGGGCCAGGCGGTCAGCCGCTCCCAGCAGACGGCAGGGGGCAGCGGCGAACGGCGGGTCAGGACGAAGCGGGCCATGCCTCACCTTAGGGTCCGCCGCACCGCAGGTGCTGAAGACGGAGCCTGGCGTCCTTCGCCAGCAGGTCGCGGCCGATCAGGGAGATCGCGGCCAGGCCTTTGCGAACCGGCGCACCAGTGCACCAGTGCACCGGTCCGGGCACTCCGGGAGCTGACCCGCCCGCCACGTTCACGTCCCCGCCGGGGCGTGGCCGAACCCCCCTCACCCGTCTGGGAGGGCCTGGCAGGCCCGATGGCGGAGTGAGAGGGGTCCGCGGATGTCCTCGTGCCGTCAGCGGCGTCGGCGTCGCGGCCTCGGCCTGCCGAACCAGGCGGCACCCGCCCCCGTGGCGATGAGGGCGGCGGCAATCCACGCTGCCGGGCCGACGTGTGCTCCGGTCTCGGGCAGTTCAGGCCCGGTCGCGGGCGTGGTGGTCGTGGTCGTGGAGGGCGACGGCGACGGCGACGGCGGCGCGGTGGTCGTGGAGGGCGAGGGGGAGGCCGACGGCGACGGTGAGGAGGAGGGGGACGCCGACGGTGAGGGGGACGGGGACGGGCTGGCGGTGGTGATGTTCAGTCGGGCGGTGGCGGGGCCCGAGGTGACCGTGGCTCCCGTGGCGAACGGCCTGGTCCCGTCGACGCCGGAGGCCGTGGCGGTGTTGGTGACCGATCCGGCGCTTCCGTCCGCCGCGGAGGGGGTGTAGGTGGCCTGGCAGGTCTGACTCTGCCCGGCTGCGAGGGGTGTGCCGGGGCAGCTGATCGACGACAGCCCCGGGAGCGGATCGTCGACCGCGACCGCCGTCCACGGCACGGGGCCGGTGTTGGTGACGGTGTACTGGTAGGTGACGGTCTGGCCGACCTGCGCCGTGGTGATCGGGGCTCCGCCGGCGGTCGCCGACTTGGCCAGCGACAGGCCGAACGGGTCGGGGATGGCGACCTGCACCGTGGTGCCGGTCACCGTTCCCGAGGGGTTGGTGCCGACCGCCCCGACCTGGTTGGTGCAGGCGCCGCCGCTGTCGCTGGAGACGATGTTCCACCCGGTGGCGTACTGCGGCACCACCGCGCCGGCCACGGTGCGCTGTTGCAGCGCCTTGGAACACCCGCCACTGCTCGCCTCGCCCGCCGGGAGCGCGGGCAGCGCCGGGCTGCCCGTCACCGTCGGGTTGGAGAACCCGGCCGTCGAGCCCTGGGTGACGTCCGTGAGCAGTTCGCTGTACGTGCCTGCGGCGCCGACGTACACGACTGCCGGGTCACCGGTCACGGTGACGTCCGCGACTTGGGTGCCCTGCGGGCCGGTGAGCTGAAACTGGCAGGGATCGCCCGAGGTCCCGATCGGCTCGACGATGAAGTAGGCGACTCCGGAAGCGTCGGTGTCGGAGAAGGACAGCGAGCAGTTGCCGGCGATATCCAGCTGGGTCAACGTCGGTGCCGCGGACGCCGTCGTGGGGACGGCCAACCACAGACTTGCGATGAGCAGGCCGAGGCAGGCAAGGGCGGTTCTACGGGCGAGCCAGATCATGCTGGTGACGCTAAGTGACCCAATTCGGCCGTGGGGGCGAGCCACGCGCCCTGGTCACTCGTCCGGCTGATGGGAACGATCGGGCGTCGGGCGCGGATCACGGCGGGGGCGTGCCGCCGAGGAGGGGGGCCAGGGCGAACAGGTCGGACGGGGCGGCGTCGTCGGGGAGCAGGACGACCAGCGGGGGGCGGGCCGGCGGGCCGAGCCGGGCGACCTCGTAGGCGGTGACGCCGCTGCCGGGCGCGGCGACCAGGGCGACCGGGGCCGGGGACTCCAGCAGCGGGGCGAGGACCGGGCGGTAGGCGGCCGGTGAGGGCGGGCCGGCGGCCGGGCGGAGCACGCCGAGCGCCTGCGGCCCCGGCCAGCCGCGCGCGGTGCCGGGGTAGCGGGTGTGCGGGGCGTCGGGCGGGGGCAGCAGCAGCACCCAGCCCGCGCCCGGGCGGGCGGCCCGGCGCAGCACCTCCAGCCGGACGGCCGGGCCGTCCGTCGGCGCGTCCGAGGCCGGCGGGTGGTCGGCGGGCCCGCCGGGTCGGGGAGCGGGGTGTCCGGCGAGGGTGGAGCGCAGCACCTCCGTGGTGCTGAGGCCGCTCGGCAGGTCGGGGAAGGTGCGCAGCAGGTGGGCGCTCTGGCTGAGGAGTTCGACGGCGTCCCGGTCGGCCAGCAGGGCGCGGTCGTGGGTGGTGGTGAGGACGAGTCCGCCGGTGGCGTCGTAGTGGGCGGCGAGGGTGATCGGGTACGAGGTGAAGGTGCCGGCCGGTACGGGGTTCTCCACGTGGATGCCGTGCGCGGCCAGGTCGGTCTCCAGCCGCAGGTGGTGCGGGGCGGTCGGCTGGTGTTCCAGGACGACCAGGCTGTGCGGCCGCTGCCCGCGCGGGGTGGCGCTCCAGCGGTGGGCCTGTCCGGGCGAGACCCACTCGTAGGCGGCGAGGTCGAGCACGCCGTCGCGCAGGGCCGCGAGCAGTTGCGGCACCGTCGTGCCCGGGTGCACCCGGACGGAGATCGGCAGCGGGTTGCGCAGCGCGCCGGGCAGCCGGTCGATGCCGTCCAGCGGGATGCCCCGTCCGGAGACCGTCACCGCGAAGCCGACCCGCACCGCCCGGGCCGGTCGGTGCTCGCGGGACTGCGCCGCGCGGTAGAGCAGCAGTGCCCAGGCGGCCTGGAGGGCGCTGCTCTCGCCCGCCCCCCAGGCGGCCGCCCAGCCGCGCAGCCGGACCGCCTCGTACGGGGTGAGCCGGCGCCGGGCGCGTCCGCTGCCGCGCCGGGTCGGGTCGGGGGCGAGCGGGAGGACGGCGCCGGCGGCGGTCCGGGTGGCCCAGAACTGCCGGGCGGCGTCGCTTCCCTGGGCGTCGAGCCAGCGGGCGTGGTCGCGGACGTCGGGGCGGCGCTCGCCGCCGGGCAGGACGCCGCCGGTCAGGTAGGCGCGGTAGAAGGCCTGGAGGAGCAGCCGCACGCTCCAGCCGTCGAGCATCGCGTGGTGGTAGGTGAGCAGGACCCGGGTGGCCGGTCCCTCGTCCTGGTCCTGCGGGCCGGAGTCGAGCAGGGTGGCGCGCAGCAGGGCGGGTCGGCGCAGGTCGAAGCCGCGGTGCCGGTCGGTTTCCAGCAGGTCGTCCCAGCCGACCGCGCCGTGCGGGTGCCGGGTGACTTCGGGGACGGCCCGTTCGTGCAGCACCATCCAGGGGTCGCCGGCGGTGTCGTCCCAGTCGAAGGCGGCGCGCAGCACCGTCTCGTGGTCGAACACGGACTGCCAGGCGGCGGTGAACCGGTCGGTGTCCAGCGGCCCGTGCCAGTTCCAGGACAGCTGTTCGACGTGCCGCCCGCCGTGGTCGGCGCGCCCGATGACCTGGCGCAGCATCTCCCGTTGCAGCGCGCTGGTCGGCACCGTGACGGGCTCCGGCGGGTGCGCCAGCGCCTCCCGCAGCCGCTCCACGAGTTCGGCGGCGCGCGCGGACGGTCCGGCGGCGATGCCGACGAACAGGCGCCGGAGGCCGTCCCGGCGGTCCTCGACCAGGACGGCGCGCAGCCGCGCTCCGGCGGCGAGGGCGCGTCCGAGGTCGGCCAGGACCCGGTCGAGCCCGTCGGGGCCGTCCACCGTGCGCTCCCAGAGCGCGTCCGCCCGGTCCTGGGGCGTGGGACTGGCCCCGTCGACGGCGCGCAGGGCGGCGCGCAGCACGTCGGCCTCGTACGCCTGTTGCAGCTCGACCAGCAGGAACTCCGGGGGCCGGCCGGCCCCGCGCGGCTGCGGCGGACGCCACCGGCGGGTGGCGGTGCGGGCCAGCGCGGCGTTGACCGCCCCGGTGTCGAGCCGTCTCGGCGGACGGGCGGCGGGCAGGCAGGGCTCGGGCGACGGGGCGCCGGCCACCAGCAGGGTGACGGGTGCGCTGGAGAAGTGACGGTTCGTCATCGCTGATCAGCGGGCACCGGAGCCCGGTTCCTTCCCGTGGGCCGGCCAGGGTTGCGCCGGGGTTACTGGGTGGCGAGGCCGCCGCAGACGTTCAGCGCCTGGGCGGTGATGCTGGCGGCGGTCGGGGAGGTGAGGTAGCCGGCCAGCGAGGCGACCTCCTCCGGGGTGGTGTAGCGGCCGAGCGGGATGTGCGTCTGGAAGTGCTGGTGGATGGTCTCGGGGGTGGTGTTGTAGGCGGTGGCGTACTCGTGGTGGATCCGGGTGGTGTGCGGGGTGTGCACGTAGCCCGGGCAGATGGCGTTGACGGTGGTGCCGGTCGGGGCCAGTTCCTTGGCGAGTGCCCGGGTGAAGCCGATCACGGCGTGCTTGCTCGCGGTGTACGGGGCGCCGAGGGTGACGGCCTGCTTCCCGGCGGTGGAGGCGATGTTGATGATCCGCGGGTGCGCGGTGCCGGTGAGGTGGCCGTGCTTGAGGGTCTCCCGGGTGACCAGGAAGACGGCGTTCAGGTTGGTGTCGATGACGTCGTACCAGAGGTCGTCCGTGGTGGTGGCGATCGGCCCGCCGCCGGTGCGGCCGGCGTTGTTGACCAGCACGGTGATCGGGCCGTGCTCGGCCACCACGTGCCGGATCAGCGCGCTGACCTGGGTGGGGTCGCGCACGTCGCAGGTGGTGCCGTCGGCCTGGTGGCCCTCGCCGCGCAGGGTGGCCAGCGCGTCGGTGATGTGCGGGCCGGTGCGGGCGCAGATGAAGAGGCGGTGGCCGCGGCTGCCGAGCTCGCGGGCGATGGCGAGGCCGATCCCGCGGGTGCCGCCGGTGATCAGGGCGAGGGGTTGCTCGGGTGCGGTGGTCATGGCGGGTCCTGGGGGTGAGGGCGGGCTGGGAGCTCGGGCCGGTGGTGGGTGGTCGGTGGTCGGGGGTCGGTGGGGTGGTCGGGGCGGGAGCTCAGGCCGGGTAGAGGTTGTAGGTGGTCGGGTGGGCCGTGGTCGGGGTGTTGAGGGTGGGGTCGAGGGTGAGGATCGCGTGGTGCAGGTGTTGCAGGTGCGGGGAGGGCTGGATGCCGAGCTCGGTGGTGAGGCGGTGCCGCAGGTGGTGGTAGGTGGCGAGGGCGGTGGTCTGCCGGCCGGCCCGGTAGAGCGCGACCATGGCCTGGGCGTGCAGGCCCTCGTGGTGCGGGTGCTGGTGGGTGAGGTGGGTGAGTTCGGGGATGAGCTCGTTGTGCCGGCCGAGCCGCAGGTCGGTGTCGATGCGGCGTTCCAGGGTGATCAGGCGGCTCTCCTCCAGGCGCATGATCTCGATGGCGAGGATCGGCCCGGGCCGCACGTCGACCAGGGCCGGGCCGTGCCAGAGCGCGAGGGCCTGCCGGAAGTGGGTGGCGGCCTGGTGGTCGTGGCCGTGGTTGAAGGCGTGCTGCCCCTGGGTGGTGAGCAGGCTGTAGGTGTGGACGTCGAGGTTGTCCGGGTGGGTGGTGAGCTGGTAGCCGCCGTGCCGGGTGGTCAGGATGTCCTTGGCGGTGATGTGCGGGGTCGGCCCGAGGCCGTGGGTGATCCGGCGGCGCAGTTGCAGGATGTACGTCTGCATGGTGGTGAGCGCCTGTCTGGGCGGGTCGTCGCCCCAGATCTCCTCGATCAGGGTGGCGGTGGGCAGGATGCGGTTCGGGTAGAGCGCGAGGAGGGCCAGGATCTGGCGCTGCTTGGCGGCGGTGGGGACGACGGAGATGCCGTTGAGGTCGGCGGTGAGGGGGCCGAGGACCTTGAGGTGCATGGCGGTTCTCCTCTCGGGCGCGGGGCGTCCGCTCGGGTGGGCGTCATTCGGCTGCTTGTTCGGGTCGACGGAATGGTGGGGCGGACGCGTCGCACCCTAGTTGGGCCGAGGGGTGGGGGCCGGATTCCTCAAGTGCCCGTCGAGCGCGGTTCCGGGCGCTCTGGTGGGGCGCCTCCGGGCGGAGCGGTGCGGCGGGCCGGTGCGGCGGGTCGGCGCTCGACGGTGTGACGGGCGGGGCGCCCGGCGCGGACGGGGCCCGGGAACGTACGATCGGCGAATGGCTGACATGACGGAAACCACGCCAGGCTGGCTCGCCCCCGAGGAACTAGAGACCACCCGCGCCAAGATGCCGATCCTGTACGTCGAGGCCGTGCCGGTCCGCGTCGACGACGCCGGCGAGGTCACCCAGATCGGCCTCCTGCTGCGGATCGGACCGGACGGGACGGTCAGCCGCACGCTGGTCTCCGGCCGGGTGCTGCACCACGAGCGGATCCGCGACGCCCTGCTGCGGCACCTGGAGAAGGACCTCGGCCCGGTGGCGCTGCCCCGGATCCCGGCCTCGCTGCAACCGTTCACGGTCGCCGAGTACTTCCCGACCCTGGGGATCACCGAGTTCCACGACCCGCGTCAGCACGCGGTGTCGCTGGCGTACGTCGTGCCGGTGGCCGGCGACTGCCGGCCGCGCCAGGACGCGCTCGACCTGGTCTGGTTCAGCCCGCAGGAGGCCGCCTCCCCGCTGGTGCAGCAGGACATGCCCGGCGGTCAGGGGGCGCTGCTCAAGCGGGCCCTGGCGCACGTCGGCTGCCTGAGCTGAGCACTCCGGCCGGGGCCCGCACCGGGTGAGGTGCGGGCCCCGGCCGGGAGCTGGTCAGGGCGTCGGTCAGGCTCCGGCGGATGCCAGGCGCGCGTTGCGCCGGGCGGTCGCCTCGACCGGGTCCAGCACCGGCACGGCCGCCAGCAGGCCCTTGGTGTACGCGTGCTGGGGGGAGTCGTACACGGCGTCGGCGTCGCCCTGCTCCACGATCCGCCCGGCCCGCATCACCGCGACCCGGTCGCTCACCTGCCGGACCACGGCGAGGTCGTGGGCGATGAAGACCAGCGCGAGGCCGAGGTCGCGCTGCAACTCGCCGAGCAACGCGACCACCTGGGCCTGGGTGGTGACGTCCAGTGCGGAGACCGGCTCGTCGCAGACGATCAGTCGCGGCTGCGGTGCGAGCGCCCGCGCGATGCCGACCCGCTGGCGCTGTCCGCCGGAGAACTCGTGCGGATAGCGGTGGTACCAGTCGGCGTCGAGGCCCACCCGTTCGAGGAGCTCGCCGACCCGGGCGCGGATGCGGCGCTCGTCGCTCCCACCGGCGATGCGCAGCGGGTCGGCGATGGACTCCCCGATGCTGCGGCGCGGGTTGAGCGAGGACACCGGGTCCTGGAAGACCATCTGCAACTCCCGCCGGAGTGGGCGCAGTTCGTTCTCCCCGAGCGCTCCGATGTCCCGGCCGCGGTAGTGGAGCCGGCCGCCGGTCGGCTCCAGCAGCCGGACCAGCATCCGCCCGAGTGTGGTCTTGCCGGAGCCGGACTCGCCGACGATGCCCAGCGTCTCGCCCGCGTGCACGGTGAGCGAGACGCCGTCCACGGCGGCCACGGGGGCCGCGCGCCGGGTGAGGCCGCCGCGGGTGGCGAACTCACGGCGCAGGTCGGTGGCTTCGAGCAGGACGTCGCCGTCGGTGCGCCCGGCGGCTCCGTCGGCGGCGGTGCCTGCGGCAGGCCCGGCAGAACCGGCAGGCCCGGCGGGCCCGGTCGGTGCGCCCGGAGCGTCGACCCGGGGCACCGCCGACAGCAGCGCGCGGGTGTACGGCTCGCGCGGCGCGCCCAGCACCTCGGTGACCGGGCCGTGTTCCACCGCCCGGCCGTCCTTCATCACCAGCACCCGGTCGACGCTCCCGGCGACCACCCCCAGATCGTGGGTGACCAGGACCAGCCCGGCCCCGGTCTCGGCCCGCAACTCGTGCAGCAGGTCGAGGATCTGGGCCTGGACGGTGACGTCCAGCGCGGTCGTGGGCTCGTCGGCGACCAGCAGCCGCGGCTCGCAGGCCAGGGCCATCGCGATCAGCACCCGCTGGCGCATGCCGCCGCTGAACTCGTGCGGGCGCGACCGCGAGCGCCGTCCCGGGTCGGGGATGCCGACGCGGCCGAGCACCTCGACGGCGCGGGCCCTGGCGGCCCGGCGGGAGACGGCCCGGTGGACCCGTACGACCTCGGCGATCTGGTCGCCCACGGCGTAGTACGGGTCGAGGGCGGAGAGCGGGTCCTGGAACACCATGGCCGCCAACCCGCCGCGCAGCCGCCGCAGTTCGTCGCCCTCGGCGGTGACGGCGTCGATGCCGGCGACCCGGACGGAGCCGCCGACCCGGGCGCCGGTGCCGCGGTGCAGGCCGAGCAGTCCGTAGGCGACGGTGCTCTTGCCCGACCCGGACTCGCCGACGATGCCGAGCGCCTGCCCGGCCTCCAGGGTGAAGCCCACGCCGTCGACGGCGCGTACGTGCCCGTCGCCGACCGGGAAGTCGACGACGAGATCCCGGACGTCGACCAGGGGAGGAGCCAGGGGTTTGGCGCTCACGTCAGGACCACCCTTCGATCGGTCACCGCGTAGAGCACGTCCGCGACGACGTTGGCGAGGACCACGGCGAACCCGGTGACGAGGGTGAGGCCGACGACGGTCGGCAGGTCGATCAGGCTGACCGAGCTGACCAGCAGCTTGCCGAGCCCCGGGAGCCCGAACAGCGACTCCGTCAGCACGGCGGAGCCGAACATCGTCCCGAGGTCCATGGCGGTGAGCGCGATCACCGGGGTGAGCGCGCCGCGCAGCGCGTGCCTGGTCACCAGGCGCCGCTCGCTGACGCCGTACGCCCGGAAGGTCCGGATGTGGTCGTCGGCGAGGGTCTCCAGCATGGACGAGCGGGTCAGCCGGGCGTACTTGGCGGACTCGATGAGCGCGAGCGAGACCCAGGGCAGCAGCAGGCCCCAGAACCACTGCTGCGGGTCCTCGGTGAGCGGTACGTAGCTCGGGAACGGCAGCCACTGGAGCTGGGCGCACAGGACGATGAGCAGCACCAGGCCGATGACGAAGACCGGGATGGAGTTGCCGGCCAGCGTCAGCGCGGTCAGCAGCCGCTCGCTGAGCCGGCCCCGGCGCAGCGCGGAGAGCAGCCCGGTGCCGACCCCGAGGGCCAGCCAGAGCACCATCGCGCCGAGTGCCAGCGAGGCCGTCACCGGGAGCCGGGCGGCGATCATGTCGGTGACCTGCTCGCCGCTGCGGTAGGAGACGCCCAGGCACGGCGCCGGGCAGTGCAGCAGGCCCGTCCCGGCGCTGAAGTCGCGGCCGGCGACGACGCCCTGGAGGAAGTGGGCGTACTGGAGGTAGACCGGTGCGTCGAGGCCGAGGCGTTCGCGCACCTGGAGGACCTGGGCGGGGCTGCACTTCTCGCCGCAGGCCAGCTGGGCGGGGTCGCCGGGGGCGATGTAGAAGACCGCGTAGACGATCAGCGAGATGGCGAGCAGGACGCCGACCATGCCGATGGCCCTGCGGAGCAGGAAGCGGGTCATGCGGTGGCCTCCTCGGTGGCGGCCGACGGGCCGGGGCGGGCGGGGTCCGGCGTGCCGCTGCCCGGCGATGCGGTGCCCGACGGTCCGCTGCCCGACGAGCCGGCGCCGCGCGCCGTTCCGACCCGCAGCCGGGAGGCCGCGCGGGGGTCGAGCTCGGTGCGGACGGCGTCGCCGAGCACGGTGAAGGCGAGCACCGTGGCGAACAGCAACGCGGACGGGAGCAGCACGTACATCGGGTCGGCGCGGAACCAGGTGGTCGCGCCGGAGAGCATCTGGCCCCACGACGAGGTCGGCGGCTTGACGCCCACGCCGAGGAAGGACAGCCCGGCCTCGGCGATCACGTTGGACGGCAGCAGCACCGCGGCGTAGGTGATGACCGGCGCGGCCAGGGACGGCAGCAGCTCCCGGCGGGCGATCCGCCAGCGGGTGGCGCCGGCGAGCCGGGCCGCGGCCACGTAGTCGAGCTGGCGGAGGCTGAGCGTCTGCGCCCGGACCAGCCGGGCGGTGCCGGCCCAGCCGAGCAGCCCGATGACCAGGGTCAGCAGGAGCGGGCGGGGGAAGTCGGAGGGCACGACCGCCATCAGCGAGATGGCGAAGACCAGCGAGGGCAGCGCGAGCATCACCTCGGTGGTGTTGCCGATCAGCTGGTCGAGCAGCCGGCTGCCGAGGCCCGCGGCGAGGCCGAGCAGGACGCCGATGGCGACCTGGACGAGGGTGGCGCCGACGGCGACGAGCAGCGAGATCCGGGCGCCGTGGACCAGTCGGGCGAACACGTCGCGCCCGGTGCCGGGTTCGACGCCGAGCCAGTGCTCGGCGCTGACGCCGCCGAAGGAGCCGGTGGGCACCCCGCCGGCCGCCGAGTCGAGCAGGTCGTTGTGGTAGCTGGTGGGGTCCTGGCCCTCGATCGCGCTGAGCAGCGGTGCCGCTGCCGCGATCAGGGCGAGCAGGGCGATGACGAGGCCGGCGGCGAGGACGGCGCGCTGCGCGAGCAGCCGCCGCCACACCGTCCGGCCCCCGGCGGCCGGGGAGGCCGCGAGGGCCTCCCCGGCCTGGGGTTCCTGTGGAGCCATGGTTGTCCGACCGATCCGTCCGATCCCGTCCGCTACTTGACCGCGACCTGGGAGATGTCGAGCACGCCGGTCCAGTCGCTGATGACGATGTTGCGGACGTCCTTGCCCGACAGCCGCTTGTAGACGGGGTGGAACAGCGGGACGGTCAGGGCCTGGTCGCCGATCCGCTTGTCCAGGGCACCCCAGCGCTTGGCCGCCTCGGCGTGGTCGGTGATCTTGTTGATCTGGTCGATCTCGTCGTTCACCGACGGGTCGTCCAGCTGCGCGGAGTTGAAGTTGTAGCCGTCGGTGACGATCTGCCGGCCGTCGAAGATCGGCGCGAGGAACGGGCCGCCGGAGGGCCAGTCGGCGCCCCAGCCGGAGAGGAAGAGGCCGGGTTCGGTGCTGACGGTGTGGATCGTCTTGGAGTACCTGGTGGAGTCCAGGGCGTCGAGCTGGACGGTGATCCCGGCCGCCTTCAGGCCGTCCTGGACGGCGGTGGCCAGGTTCGGGCCGTAGCCCTTGCCCGATTCGGTGGAGTGGGTGAGCGTGATGGTCAGGCCGTCCGGGTAGCCGGCCTCCTTCAGCAGCTCCCTGGCCTTCTCCGGGTTGCCGGTGGCGCCGGCCGGGAACGGGTCGTAGGGCGTGTACCCGAAGGTCTCCTGGGCGGGCAGGTAGGTGGTGGCGGCCTCGGCGAGCGAGGAGCCGCCGGCGGCGTTGACGACCGAGGTGCGGTTGAGCGCGTAGGCGACGGCCTGCCGGACCTTGGGGTTGTCGAAGGGCTTGACCTTGGGGTTGAACGCCAGGTAGTTGACGTAGCCGAAGTGGCCGGTGCCGACGCGGGCGGCGAGCGCCTTGTCGTCCTTCACCTGGGCGAGCTCGGAGGGGCCGAGGTTGGTGTCGGTGGTGACGGCGGCCGCGTCGGCGCCGGTGCCGGCGGAGAGCCGCTGGTTGATCACCGCCGGGTCGAGCCCGGACTGCACGTCGACGGTGTCCGGGTACGCCTTGCGCTGGTCGTCATTGGCCGCGGACCAGTTGGGGTTGCGCTTGAGGACGAGGTGTGCGCCGTCGTTCTCGTTCTTGACGACCTGGTAGGGGCCGGAGGAGACGGGGTGCTCCTGGTACTTCGTCCCGGTGTCCTTGGCCTTCGGGACGGGGGCGAACTGCGTCTGGGTGGCCAGGTAGGGGAAGTCGCCCTCGGGCTTGTTGAGACGGAAGGTGATGGTCTTCTCGTCCGGCGTCTCGATCGCGTCCAGACCGCGGCCGTCCTTGTACGGGCCCTGGTAGTCGGCGGCGCCGACCAGCCAGTCCCTCAGGAATGGCGCCCCGCCGGAGAGTTCGGGGGCGAATGACCTTTCGATGCCGTACTTGATATCGGCGGTGGTGATCGCCGAGCCGTCCTCGTACTTCAGGCCGTCCTTGAGGTGGTACGTCCACACCGTCGCGCCCTCCGAGGGGGTGCCGGTGTCGGTGGCGAGGTCGGGGACGACCTTGGTGCCGGCCGCGCCGTCGGCCCGGTTGCGGGTGGTGAGGGTGCGGAAGACCAGGGAGGGCACGTTGCCGCCGCCGGAGGTGTAGAGCCGTGCGGGGTCGAACTGGTCCTGCGGGTTCTGGTTGAGGACGGTGAGGGTGCCGCCCTGCTGCGGCGCGGCGTCCTTGCCGGTGCTTCCACCGCCGTCGCCCTTCGGTCCGCACGCCGCCACTCCGACGGCCAGGGCGACGGTGACGGTCGCCGCGGCGAGGCGGCGGGGGGTGAAGGTGGTTCGAGACATCGGAAAGGGGGCCTTTCGCTACCGATGGTGTACGGAGGAAGGCGGGCGACAGTGAGGCCGTGAGGAGAGTGAGCGGCACCGCGCCCGCAGGAAGGGGCGACGTCCCGGGGCGGCGATCACCGCTACGCGTCGGGACAGGCGGATTCAGCGACAGAGATTGTCGGAAACGCAGTGCGCGGCCACGCCGATCAGCGCCAGCTCAATGGCGGCGCACTCGATCGGGTGACGGTCAGGCATGCCGAGAAGACTGTATGACTTTAAGCGGAATGTCAAAACTCCGGATAGCATCCGGCCGCCGCGGGAACGCCGGGAACGGATTACGGCCCGGGCGCCGGGAGATCGTGCGGAAGCGGGGGGAAACCGGGGCCCGTGCCCGCCGGACCGGCGGGCGCGACATCACCCGAGTGGGTGCCGCGACCCTTCGGGGCGCCGGCGCCCCGAAGGCCCGGAACCGCCCGCCGGGCGGCCGTTCCGGGCCCTCGCGCACTTCCGTCTGCGGGTTGCCGCGCGCGGGCGCCTGCCCAAGCATGGGTGAACGTGATCGGCGATCGCGCGCAGCGCGGCCGCCCTACCGAGCGGAGCCGGACGTGGCCCCTTACCTCGAAACCGATCAGGACGCCCTGGTGGCGAGCGCACTCGCCGGATTCGCCCGGGCCCACCCATCGCTCGTCGTCCACGACCCCGACCTCGGATTCGTCCGCGCCCGTGACCGGGCCCCCGGGCGCCGGGTCGGACTGCTCTCCGGTGGCGGCTCCGGGCACGAGCCCCTGCACGTCGGATTCGTCGGCCGGGGCATGCTCGACGCCGCCTGCCCGGGCCGGATCTTCGCCTCACCGCACAACCGGCAGATCTTCGAGGCCTCGCGCGCGGTCGCCGGCGAGGACGGCGTCCTGCACATCGTGAAGAACTACACCGGCGACCGGATCAACTTCGGCATCGCGGCCGAACGGCTGCACCGCCAGGGCATACCGTGCGCCAGGGTCCTGGTGGACGACGACCTCGCCTCCGAGTCCGAGTCCGTCGCCGCCGGCCGGCGCGGGACGGCGGCCACCGTCCTGGTGCAGAAGATCCTCGGAGCGGCCGCCGACCTCGGGCTCGGACTGGCGGAACTCTCCCTGCTGGGAGCCGAGTTGGCCGGGCGCTGCCGCAGCATCGCGGTGGCCGGCGCCGCACACACCTCCCCGGCCACCGGCCGGCCGGCCTTCGAGGTGTCGGACCGGACGGTCGAGTTCGGCGTCGGCATCCACGGCGAACGGGCCGAACTCTCCCTGGAGTGCGAACCGCTGGCCGTCCTGGTGGGCCGGATGGCGCTGCGCCTGCTGGAGGCGCTGCGCCCGGCCCGCGCCCCCCTGGTCGCGCTGGTCAACGGGCTGGGCGCGACCACCGGCCTGGAGCTGTACGCGGTCCTGTACGAACTGGCCGCCGTCCTGGACGCCGGCGGGCGCCGCCTGGCGCGCAGCCTGGTCGGCGACTACGTCACCGCCCTCGACATGCGGGGGTTCTCGATCACCCTGCTCGCCGCCGACGAACAGACGCTCGCGCTGCTCGACGCCCCCGCGTACACGGCGGCCTGGCCGGTCGCGCAATCGGCGCCGGCCCCCGGTCACCAGGAGGTCAGGAGATGACGGGCACGAAGGCCTTCGACGGCCTCTTCACGGCGGGCTGGATGCGGCGGTTCGCCGAGACCGTCGCGGTCACCGAGGAGGAGCTCACCCGGCTCGACCAGGCCGCCGGGGACGGCGACTTCGGCGTCAACCTGCTCACCGGCGTGCGGTGCGCCCTGGCCGCGCTGGACCGGCTGCCACCGGGGCGCCAGGCCGCGGCGGTACCGCTGGGTGCGGCGGCGGGCGCGTTCCTGGACGAGGTCGGCGGGACGAGCGGGCCGCTGTTCGGCCTGGTGCTCCAGGAGCTGGCGGCGGCCGTCGGCACCGGCCCGCTGACCGGCCCGGCCCTCGCCCGGGGAGCGACGGCGGCGCTGGAGGCCGTCCAGCGGGTGGGGGAGGCGCGGCCGGGTGACAAGACGCTCGTCGACGCCCTGCACCCGGCCGCACTGGCCCTGCGCGGCTGCACTCCCGATGCCCGCCCGGACGACTGCCTCGCGGCGGCCGCCGCCGCCGCCGCGGCGGGCGTCCGCCGGACCAGGGCCCTGCGGGCCCGCCGCGGCCGGGCCAGCTATCTCGGCGAACGGGCCTCGGGAGTGCCCGACCCGGGCGCCGTGGGCATCGCGCTGCTGTTCGCCTCGGCGCACGCGGTGCCGCGGACGCTGGGCGGAGTGCTGCGCGAGGACAGCGCTGCTGACCGCGCGTCCACCGGCAGCGCGTCCACCGACACCGCGCCGACCGACACCGCGTCCACCGACACCGCGATCGGCGGGCCCGATCCGCTCTGCGGCCCCGAGCCGGCCCCCGCCGGACCGTGAGCGCCTGGCCGGTTCCCCGGCCGGCTTGCGCTCCGCCGGGCGCTGCTCGGCCAGGGGCTGCTCGGCCGGGGGCCGCTCAGCTGGTGAGGGCGAGAGCGCTCCGGCGCCGGACCCAGTCGAGCAGTCCCGGCTCGCCCAGGGTGGCGACCCACAGGTCGACCGCGTCCCGCGCCTCGGCCGACGGGTGCGGTCCGACACCGATCACCCGCAGCCCCGCCAGGACGGCCGAGCGGATGCCGCAGAAGGTGTCCTCCACGGCGAGGCAGTCGGTGGGCTCGGCGCCGCAGAGCCGGGCGGCGGTCAGGTAGACGTCCGGCGCCGGCTTGGGCCCGATCCCCTCGGCCGGGACCACGATGTGCTCGAAGTGTTCGAGCAGTCCGGCGCCGCCGAGTCCGGCCTCGATCACGTCGCGCGGGCAGTTGCTGGCGACCGCCAGCGGGACGAACCCGCTGAGCCGGCCGACCAGTTCGGCCGCGCCCGGCATCGGGACCGGGTCGGCGTCGACGAGCGCCCGGAAGCTCGCCAGCAGCCGGTCGGTCAGCTCCGGCGCCAGCGAGGGGTCGCCGGCGGTCTCGGCCATCAGCCGCCCGCAGTCCGAGTAGTGCAGCCCGGCCGCGCGCGCCGTGAACTCCGGTCCGGCCGTGAGTCCGTAGCCCCGCAGCACCTCCGCACGGGCCTCGTGCCAGTGCGACTCGGTGTCCATCAGCGTGCCGTCGCAGTCGAAGACGACGGCTGCAGGGGTCCAGTCGTTGATTCTCTCCACGGTCATGCCTACGCCCTTCAGGTGGGATTGGCTCTGTGGGATTCGCCGGGGTGCGCGTCGGGACGAGGGGGGGCGGCCACGGCCTGGGGCCGTCGCCGCTTGCCGACCTGTCCGGGGCCGGAATCTGGAGCGCGGCAAAACGACGCGCATCGGCGTCCGGGCCGGAGAAAACGACCCGGAACATAACGATCGCAACGTTACGATCGATATGTTTCGCGGTCAAACTTGGCGGCCCTAGATTTGCCGGGTCTTTACTTCAATAGCCCAACGACCCCACGGCGGTGATATGACCGTTCTGACGAATATGAAAAACACACAAATGCTCGTACTCGGTGATGCCGACTTCCGGGAGGGGGGCGAACTCGGTGAACCGCACGGCCTTCATCCGGTAGTCGACGGGGTGCGACAGCCGCCCCGCGCTCCGCAGTGCCGCGGCCTGCCGGGCCGCCTCCAGCAGCACCATGCCGGGCATGTGGTCGGACGGGTGGTCGAAGAAGAACGGGTGCGCCGGATCGGCCGGGCAGATCAGGAGGGGGCCATCCGCCCACGAACGACCGGCCGCGCGCGTCACCAGCACGTCGGAGGGCAGGGCGACGCCGACCTCCGCCGGTGACGGGGGGTCGGGGGGCGGGCCGGAGTCCGCGGGGTCCCCGGCCAGCGCGGTGCCGCGCAGGGCCGGGTAGGCGGGCCGTTCGACGAAGCGCGTGCCGCCCTCGATCCGGGCGAACACCACTCCCCGCGCGGAGCAGTCGACCCGCAGCCGCATGCCGGTGGGCCGGTGGTTTTCGGCCGAGGTCCGCAGGTCGTGCACCAGGGCCCGGCAGAGGACCGCCGCCGGGCCGTCGCCGCGCGGCTCGGCCGCCGGGTCGACCCGGCAGGACACGTCGGTGATCAGCAGGTGCGTGTCGGCCGGTACGCCGTAGTGGCGCAGCGGCAGGTAGATGCCCAGCTGGCGGGCGGTCTCCACGGCGATCAGCGGGTCGTGCCGCTCCCCGCGTCCGCGCGGGAAGGTGGGGTGGGAGCGGGGCCACTGGGCCGCCGCCTCGAAGCGGTCGCCGCCTCGGGCCCGGACGTCGGTCAGCAGCACCTCCGCCACGGCGGCGCGGTGGACCAGTTCACGGGGGACCGTGCGGGACCAGCTGAGCGGTCGGGCAGGATGCCGGGCCGCCGAGGAGGGGAGGAAATCCAGCATCTTCATATTTACAGAAAATATCAATCCCCTTGGTTTCGCATGTCGTCAGTTGGCGATCCGGCCCGCGGATCACTACAGTGCGTGCGAAAAGCCGAGGTGATCTTGAAAAGGCAGAGGCGCGTGCAGAATCGGGCGGAGACGACACGGAGGTCAGTCCTCGAATCAGCTGCGCGATTGTTCGACGAACGCGGGTACGCGGGCACCAGCATCAGCGACATCAGCGCGGCCTCCGGCAGGACGAGCGGGGCCATCTACTTCCACTACACCAGCAAGGAGAACCTGGCCCGCGCCGTGATCGAAGCGCACTTCGCCACCTGGCCGGAGCTCGTCGCGCGCCACACCCGCACGCCGGTGCCGGCGCTGGAGCAACTCGTCCGGCTGAGCTTCGCGGTGGCGCGGGCCTTCCGCGACGACGTCGTGGTCAGGGCCGGCGCCCGGCTCTGGTCCGAGCGCGCGGCCATCGACGCCGACCTCCCGGTGCCGTTCGTGGGGTGGATCGACACCGTCCGCGTCCTGCTCGAACGGGCGGGCAGCGAGGGCGAGCTCGCCGCCCGGGTCGACCCGTCGACCGCGGCCCACGGCGTGATCTGCGCGTTCTTCGGGCTGCACACCGTCTCCGACGCGATCGACGGACGGCGCACCATCGAGGAGCGCCTGTGCGACCTGTGGGAACTGCTGCTGCCGGGCCTCCAGAAGAATCCCGACCCGGCCGCCCTGCTCGCCTCGGTCCGGCCCAGGCCGTCCGTGCGCGCCGACGGGTGGGGACTCGCCGGGAATTGACGCGGAATCGACCCCCGGCCTGCCGGGAGGAGGCCACGCCGCCGGGCACCGGGCCCTAGCATGAATCACCACGTCCGGGGCCGGCGGTGCGGCGGAGAAGAGGCGTCAGGGCTATGGCAGCGGTTCAATGGGCGGCCGGGCCGTCCGGTCAGGGGTCGGTCCAGGTACTGGAGTTCCTGTTCGCCTTCCTGCTCTCCGGCCTGATCGGGGTCGAGCGGCAGATCCGCCAGAAGTCCGCGGGCCTGCGGACGTACACGACGGTGGGCAGCGGCGCGGCGCTGTTCACCCTGGTGAGCAAGTACGGTTTCGCCGACGTGGTGCGCGCGGGCACCGTCGAGCTGGACCCGTCGCGGATGGCCGCGCAGATCGTGTCGGGGCTGGGCTTCATCGGCGCCGGGGTGATCTTCGTGCACCGGGGCTGGGTGCAGGGCCTGACGACGGCGGCCACGATCTGGCTCACCGCGGCGGTGGGCTCCGCCGCGGCCGCGGGCCTGCCGCTGCTCGCGGCGCTGACCGTCGCGGCGTACTTCCTCGCGTCCTACGCGATCAGGCCGTTGCTCAACCGCCTGCCCGCGCTGCACCGGCCGCCGGTCTCGTACCGCATCGTCTACCGTCCGGGCAGGGGGGTGCTGCGGGACGTGCTGGACCAGTGCACCCGGGCCGGCTTCGCCGTCTTCGAGCTGCGCACGCTGTCCGGCACGGACGGGGAGCTCCCCGGCGAGGTCTCCGAGAAGCCCGTCGAGGTCGCCCTGTCGGTGCAGGGGCAGGGCGACGCAGGCGGGCTCACCGCGCAGATCGCGGCCGTGGCCGGAGTGCTGACCTGCGTCCGCGGCCGGTCCGACGAGGAGTGACGTCCCGGCCGCGGGGGAGAGCGCGTCAGCGGGCGCCGAGGGCCGGCAGGCGCTCCATGATCCGTTCCATGCCGCTGGTCCAGTTCGCCTCCAGGGCGGCGACGGCCTGCTCCACGTCGTCGTCGAGGAGGCACTGGGCGATCCGCTCGTGCTCCTCGGCGGCGCGTTCGAGGATCTCGTGGTCGCCGACGACCACCCGCTCGTAGCGGTGGAGGGTGAGTTTGAGCGAGTCGATCAGCTCGCGCAGCCGGGTGTTGGAGCAGCCGGAGAGCAACAGCGCGTGCCAGGCGTCGTCGTAGCGCTCTATGGTGCCGTGCGGGGCCTGGGGCGCGGAGAAGGCGCGGGCCTCCGCCAGCAGCCGGGGCGCGATGGCCGAGAGGTACGCGCGGTCGGAGGTCCGCAGCGCCAGCGACTCCAGGGCGATCAGGATGGCCGTGAGGTCGAGGAACTCCTGCCGGCCGGTGGGTGCGAAGCGAAAGCCCTTGCCGCGCTCGCTGGTGATGATGCCTTCGCGCTCCAGACTGATCAGCGCCTCGCGCAACGGGGTGCGGCTGACGCCCAGTTCCTCCGCGAGGTGGACCTCGTTGATCGACTCGCCGGGGGTGAACCGGCCGTGGCCCAGCCGCTCCAGGAGTTCGTCCTTCACCTGTTCGCGCAGCGGACGCCGCTCGATCGCCATCGGGCTTTCCCTTCTTCCTCGGTCCGTAGCGTACCGGCCGGGTGACTGGTCAGGCGGTCCCGGCGCCGTCCACGGCGATGATCGCGCCGCTGACGAACGTGGAGGCGTCACTGGCGAGGAAGGCGACCGTCTGGGCGATGTCCCGAGGCTGGCCGATGCGGCCGAGCGGTCGGTCGGCGGCGTCGGCGTAGAAGGCGTCCGGGCTCTCGCCGAGCTGGCGGGCCTCCTCGGCGAGCATACCGGTGTTGGTGTCGCCGGGGCACACGCAGTTGACGCGGATGTTGTCGGGGCCGTGGTCGATGGCCATGGCCCGGGTCATGTTGACGACGGCGCCCTTGGAGGCGCAGTAGGAGACGGCCCGGCCGCCGCCCCGGATGCCCCAGCCGGAGCCGGTGTTGATGATGCTGCCGCCACCGTTCGCGGCCATCAGCGGCACGACCAGCCCGCTGAGCAGCATGACGGAGCGGACGTTGACGGCCATCACCAGGTCCCAGTCGTCGTCGGCGATGTCGCAGACGGTGGACCGGCGGATGATCCCGGCGTTGTTGAACAGCACGTCGACGCCGCCGTGCAGGTCGACGGCGGTGCGTACGGCCCGTTCGCAGTCGGCGCGTTGGGAGACGTCGCAGCGGACGAAGGTGCCGCCGGTCTCCTTGGCGGCCCGTTCGCCGCGGTCGGCGTCGAGGTCGGCGAGGACGACGGCCGCGCCGAGTTCGGCCAGCAGCGCGGCGGTGGCCCGGCCGATGCCGGAGGCGGCGCCGGTGACGATGGCGCGCTTGCCGTGGAGGTCGATCACTGGGGGCTCCTCTTTAGGGGGTCTCAGGAGGTCTCAGGGGGGCGGGTCTCAGGAGGTCCGGCCGGCCCGGCTGGTCAGATGGTCGGGCCGGTCAGGCGGTCAGGCGGTAGACGGCGCTGGCGTGGCGACCGGTGATCACCCGGACGTGCCCGGACAGGGCATCGTCCAGCTCCGGGTCACCGGTGTCCAGCAGCAGCGGGCGGCCCGCGAGGGCGGCGAGCTTCGCCTCGGTGGCGAGGACGAGCAGCCGCTCGCGGCCGGTGGCGCGCAGCAGTTCGGGGGTGAACTGCTGGTTGCCGCGGCCGAGCAGGAAGCCCTGGCCGCCGATCGGCGAGAGCGCGATCCACGGGGCGGCGGGCAGGGCCAGCAGCTGGTCGGCCCGGGCATCGCGGATCACGACCCGAGCGCCGCCGCCCGGTTGGAGGCGGAGCACGTCCACGCCGGTCAGACAGGCGTCCGCCGCGCCGAGCGCGGTGGCGACGGCGTGCGTCGTGCCGCCCGGGCCGAGGGCGAGCAGCCCGCCGGGGCCGACGCGTTCGGCGACCTCGGCGGCGATGCCGCCCAGCGCCTCGGGGTCGGCGGCGGAACTGCCGGTCTTGCGCTGCTGGACCCGGGCGGGCAGGACCGGGACGGTCAGCCACCCGTGCAGGCGGGCGGACACCCGGCCCTCCCGTAGCGCCGCCTCGTCGCGGTCCACGACCTCGGCGGACGCCAGCCGGACGCCGCCGCCCACCCAGGCCGCGGCCACCTCGGCGGCGGCGCGGGGGTGGACGGCGAAGACCGCGGAGTGCATCTTGACCCCGGCCGGGATGCCGAGGACGGGCGGTCCTGGCTCCGCACCGAGCGGGCCGAGCGATCCGAGCGCGTCGAGGACGTCGCGGGCCGTGCCGTCGCCGCCGCAGAACAGCAGCAGGCCGGCGCCGGCCGCGACGAGGGCGCGGACGGCCGCGCGGGTGTCCGCCGCCGTGGTGCCCGGGCCGGTGGGCCGGTGGACCACCGTCGCGTCGAGGCCGGCCGCCCGCGCCGCGTCCGAACCCATCGGCCCGGCCGCCGTGAGCAAGGTCGAGTGCGTTGCGAGCACAGCAAATTGACGGAGCATCAGCTCCGTGCGGGAGGTCGCGGCCGGCCGGGCGCCGAGGGTGCGGGCCCGCTGCTGGACCTCGGCGCCGTCGCTGCCCTTGAGGCCGACCCGGCCGCCGAGTCCGGCGACCGGGTTGACCACGAGCCCGATGGTGGGGCCGGTCGTCGGGTTCCCGCCCGCCGGGCGGACGGCGGGAGTCGGACGACCGGCCCCGGGGCCCGCCGTCACGGCCGCTCGCCGAGGACCTTGCGGCGGTAGGCGCGCCAGCTGACGGCCCAGACCGCCGGGTCGTCCAGCGGTTCGTGCCGGATGCGGTGCACGGTGGAGTTGTGCGGGGCCGTGCGGACGGTCTCCGGGTCCTCGTAGGCCTCGCGGGCGACCTCGGCGAGGATCGCGGCGTACTCGTCGAGGTCGGCGCGGGAGTAGGACTCGGTCGGCTCCAGTGTCATCGGCTCGGGGACGACGTACGGGTGGTGGCTGGTCCAGTAGTGGGTGCCGAAGTCGGCGGCGCGGTACCCGAGGTCCTCGCTGTGCAGGCCGGTGTCCTCGTTGAGCTGCTGCCAGCTGTAGCGGACCTGCTCGACGCGCGGGCGCCCCTTGGCGTAGGGCACGGAGACGCCGCGGATCCGCTGGACCTGGTGCATCAGGTAGTTGTTGTTGAGCACGGCGGTCTCGGCGGCCTCGCGCAGCCCCGCGGCGCCCATCGACATGATCCAGGCGTAGGCGCGGACCAGGTTCGGGACGACGCCCAGGTAGGGGCGGATCTTGCCGATGGACTCCGGCCGGTCGTGGTCCAGGATGTACCGCTCGCCGTCGAACTCGACGGTGGGGCTGGGCAGGTGGGGCGCGAGCTCGGCGGTGACGCCGCAGGCGCCGGCGGCGGGGCCGCCGCAGGCGTGCGGGGTGGAGAAGGTCTTGTGCAGGTTGAAGTGGCACAGGTCGAAGCCGGCCTCGCGGGCCCGGGTGATGCCGAGGACGCCGTTGGCGTTGGCCTGGTCGTAGGCGCACAGGCCGCCGGCGGCGTGCACGATGCGGACGAACTCGGCGATCCGGGGGTTGTAGATCCCGGTGTCCTCGGGGTTGGTGATGAGCAGCGCGGCGGTGCGCGGGCCGACGGCGGCGCGCAGCGCCTCGATGTCGGGGTAGCCGTCCGCGTCCGGGTGCAGGGTGATCACCTTGAAGCCGGCGGTCTTGGCGCAGGCGGCGTTGGAGGGGTGCGAGAAGGCGGTGGTGATGACCTCGTCGCGCTGCTCCGCCTCGCCGCGGGCGGCGAAGTGGGCGCGGATGACGGAGACGTTGGTCCAGATCGCGGCGGAGCCGGCGCCGGGTTGCAGCGAGACCCGGTCCATGCCGGAGACCTCCTTGAGCAACTGCTCAAGCCGGTGGACGAGTTCGAGCACCCCTTGGACGGTCGAGGGGTCCTGGGCCGGGTGCAGGGCGGCGATGCGCGGGTCGCGGACGAAGGCGTCGTTGACCTTGGGGCTGTACTTCATGGTGCAGGTGCCCTGGCCGACGTCGACGTTGAGGTCGGCGCCGAGGTTCTCCTGGGAGAGCCGCAGGTAGTGGCGGAGCACCTGCTGCTGGCCGAGTTCGGGCAGCGCGGCCGGGGTGGCGCGGCGCAGCGCGGCGGGCAGGCGGTCGGCGGGGCTGCCGACGGCGGCGGTGACGCCGGGTCCGGGGGTCGGCGGCAGGACGCCGCGCTCGCCGGGCGCGCCCAGTTCGAAGATCAGCTTCTCGTCCCAGCGGGCCTGGTGGAAGCGGCGCAGAGCGGGCTTGGGGGCGATCCGCGGGTCGGTCCCGCCGCTGTTCTGACGATCCGTCACTTGACGATCTCCTCAAGGGCGGTGGCGAGGCGGTCGATGTCGGCCTGGGTGTGGAGCTCGGTCACGCAGTAGCGGCCCTCGTGTTCCCCGGCCGGGGTGCCGGCGTGCAGGCCGCGGGCGAGCAGCGCGGCGGCGACCTCGGCGGCGGTGCGCCCGCCGGTGTAGCGGAGGGTGAAGTCGGCGAAGTGGACGGCCTCGGGGTCGGCGAGTTCCACGCCGGGGGCCTGGGCGAGGTGCCGGCGGGCGTAGGCGGTGTTGGCGAGGATGGTCTCGCCGATCTCGCGCATGCCGTGCGGCCCCATCAGCGAGAGGTAGACCCCGGCGGCGATGCCGTGCAGGGCGGCGGCGGTGCCGACCCACTCCTTGCCCTCCTCGCGCAGGGCGAAGGAGGTGCGCTCGTAGGCGACGTCGCCGAAGCCGTACTCGCCCGGCACGTCGGTGGGGGTGAGGCCGAAGAGGCGGCTGGGGTACTCGGCCACCAGGCGTTCGTCGTCGGCGCTGGCGATGAAGCCCGCGTTGCCGCCGCCGAAGCTGGGGTGGATGCCGAGCGGCTGGAGGTCGCCGCAGGTGAGGTCGGCGCCGAAGGAGGCGGGCGGGGCGAGCACGCCGAGGCTCAGCGGGTTGGCGCCGATGACGGCCAGCGCGCCTGCCTGGTGGGCGAGTTCGACGTACTGCGGCAGTTCGGGGTCGACCCGGCCGCAGTGGTCGGTCAGTTCGGCGAAGACGGCGGCGGCGTCGCCGGCGGCGAGGGCGGCGCGGACGGCCCCGGGCTCGGCCGGGACGAGCACGAGGTCGTGGACGCCGCGCACATAGTCGCGGATCCGGGAGAGCTTGTCCGGGTCGAGGTCGCCGACCAGCAGGAGGCGGCGCCGCCCGGTGGCCCGGCCGGCCATCCGCAGCGCGGTCGCGGCGGCCTGGAAGCCGTCGTAGGTCGGCACGTTGACGACGTCGACGGCCAGCAGTTCGGCCATCAGCGACTGGTACTCCCACAGGGCCTGGAACCGGCCGTGGTCCTCGTACGGCTCACCGGCGTAGGCGGTGAGGAACTCGCTGCGGTTGACGACCTCGTCGACCACGGCGGGCACGTGGTGGCGGTAGCAGCCGGCGCCGAGGAAGCTGCGGCCGGGCGGGACGGTGGTGTTGCGGGCGAGCAACTCCTCCATGTGGGCGACCAGTTGCGCCTCGGAGCCGAGCGGATCGGGCAGTCGCAGCGGGCGGTCCAGGCGGAGCTCGGCGGGGATGTCGGCGTAGAACTCCTCGACGCTGTGCGCGCCGATCGCCGCCAGCATGGCCTTCTTCACGTCGGGGGCGGAGTTGGGGATGTACGGGTGGGTCCGGGGGGCGCGTGCGGTCATCCTGGCACCTTCCGCGATTTCGGTCACAGGCCTTGACGGCACTGTGTGTGCTGAGTTCTGTATACAGCATTCGGCATTCACTCTTCAGGAGGCAAGATGTCGGGAGGAAAGAACTCAACCGGCACCCGGCACAGACGCCTTGACGCTCCGGCGGGCAGCCGGGCCGGATCCGGACCGGGCCCCACCCGGCGCCGGGTCCTCGGCGCCGGGCTCGCGGGCGGCGCGCTGCTGCTGACCGGGGCGACGGGCTGCGCCACCGGCGGCGCCGGCGCCCCGGACGCCAGACGGCTGGACGCGAGTTCGGGCGGCAAGGTCGCCGGGAAGATCACCATCTGGTCCTGGGACGTCGCCGCCAAGGCCATGCAACGGCTCGGCAAGGCCTTCGAACAGGCCCACCCCGGCACCACCGTCGACGTCGTCGACATCGGCTACGACAACGCCTACGACAAGATCACCGTCGGGCTCGGAGCCGGCAGCGGACTCCCCGACGTGCTGACCGTCGAGGGCCACAGGATGCCCACCTACATCGGCAACTTCCCCCACGCGCTGGTGGACCTGACCAGCCGGGCCGGCGGCCTCGCGAAGGACTTCGCACCGTCCGCCTGGCGCACCGTCACCGACGCGGGCGGCCGCGTCCTCGCCCTGCCCTGGGACAGCGGCCCGTGCGCCCTCTTCTACCGCCGCGACCACTTCCAGCGGGCCGGAATCGACCCCGCCACCCTCACCACCTGGGACGACTACCTCGCCGCCGGCACCACCCTCAAGGACCGCACCGGCAAGAAACTGCTCATCCTGGACGCCAAGCAGGACAGCATGTTCGCCCTGCTGCTCCAACAGCAGGGCCAGGGCTGGTTCGTCGACGGCAAGGTCGCCGTCGCCTCACCCGCCGCCGAACGGGCGCTCACCCTGATGAAGCAACTGGTCGACCGGGGCCTGGTCGACTTCGAGAACGGCTGGGACGGCCTGGTCTCCGGCACCCACGACGGCAAGGCCGCCACCACCCCCACCGCCGCCTGGTGGGACGGCACCCTCACCGGCGACATGGCCGACCTGAACGGCAGGTTCGGCGTCGTCCCCCTGCCCGCGTTCGACCCCGGCGGCTGCCGCACCTCCAACAGCGGCGGCTCCACCCTCTGCGTCACCGCCCAGAGCAAGAACCCCGAACTGGCCTGGGAATTCCTCTCCTTCCTGCTCGCCGACCGGGCCAACCAGGCCTCGATGATGGAGCACGAAGGCCTCTTCCCCGCCTACCTCCCGGCCCTGGACGACCCGTACTTCCAGCAGCCGGACCCGTACTACGCGAACCAGCCCGCCATGCGGCTCCTCGCCGACCTCGCCCGGTCCATCCCCACCGTCGAGAGCACCGCCGACGACTCCAAGGCCGGCGACATCGTCAACACCGCCGTCAACCAGGTGCTGCACAACGGAGCCGACCCCGGCACCGCGCTGCGCTCCGCCGCCCGCCAGATCGCCACCGCGACCAGTCGCCAGCCGGCCCCGTAGGGACACGCGCCATGACCAGTCTCCAGGCCCCCGCCCCCCGGGTGGCCGCCGCACCCGCGCGCACCGCGCCCACCCGGCGACGACGGCTGCCACGCTCCGCGGCCTGGCTCTTCGCCGGGCCCACGGCCGTGCTCTTCATCCTCTTCTTCGCCTATCCGCTCGGCGCCAGCCTCTACCAGAGCTTCACCGCCCGCCGGGACGGCGCCACCGTCTGGGTCGGCCTGGACCAGTACCGGCGGATGCTGGACGACCCGGCCTTCCTGCACTCCCTGGTCAACACCGGGATGATCCTGGCCGTCCAGGTGCCCGTGATGATCGGCCTGGCGCTGGTGCTGGCCGTCCTGCTGAACCAGTCCTGGCTGCGCTTCCGGGCCGGCTGGCGGGCCGTCTTCTTCCTGCCCGCCGTCACCACGCTGGTCGCCTACGCCGTCGTCTTCCAGGTGCTGCTGCGCACCGACGGCGGCCTGGCCAACCAGCTCCTGCACGCCCTGGGCGCCGGCCCCGTCGACTGGCTCAACTCGCCCACCTGGGCCAGGATCTCCCTGATCGGCTCGGTCACCTGGCGCTGGACCGGCTACAACGCCGTCATCCTGCTCGCCGGCCTGCACGCCATCGGCCGGGACCAGTACGAGGCCGCCGCCCTCGACGGCGCGGGCACGCTGCGCACCTACACCAGCGTGATCCTGCCGCAGCTGCGGCCGGTGGTGCTGTTCTGCGTCATCACCTCCACCATCGGCACGCTCCAACTCTTCGACGAGAACTATGTGCTGACGCGCGGCGGCCCCGGCGACGCGACCCTCACCCCGGTGGTCTACCTGTACAAGGTCGGCTTCCAGCAGCTCGACTTCGGGTACGCGGCCGCGATCGCCTGGGTCGTGGTGCTGGTCATCGCCGCCGTCTCCCTCCTCCAGTTCCGGTTCTACGGAAGGGAACGCCGCCGATGAGCGCCACCTCCGCCCGCCCCCGGCCCGCCCGACCGGCGGCCGTCCGCCCACCGGTGGCCCGCCCGCCGGCCGCCCGGCTCGGCCGCGGCGCCGTCCTGGCCGTGCTCGCCCTCGGCGCCGTCGTCAGCCTGGTGCCGTTCGCCTGGATGCTGATCGCCAGCACCCACAGCAGCTCCGAACTCTTCCACTCCCCGCCGCCGTTCCTGCCCGGCGGGGAACTGCTGCGCAACCTGGCGCACCTCCAGCAGAGCATCGGCTTCGGCCGGGTGCTGCTCAACAGCCTCGGCGTGGCCGTCGTCTACACCGCGCTGAGCTCCCTGCTGTCGGCCATGTGCGGCTACGGGCTGGCCAAGTACCGGTTCCGGGGTCGCGGGCTACTGCTCGGGCTGGTGCTGGCGACCATGATGATCCCGCTCCAGGTGCTGCTCGTCCCGCTGTTCCAGATGATGGCCAGCGTCGGCTGGATCGACAGCTACCAGGCGGTCATCCTGCCCTTCCTGGCCAACTCCTTCGGCATCCTGCTGATGCGCCAGGGCTTCCTGGACTTCCCCGACGAACTCCTGGAGTCGGCGCGCATCGACGGCTCCGGCGAACTGCGCACCTTCTACCAGGTCGTCCTGCCGTGCGTGCGGCCGCAGTTGGGCGCGCTCGTGATCTTCACCTTCATGGGCCAGTGGAACAGCTTCATCTGGCCGCTTCTGATGCTCAACACCGAGGACAAGTACACCGTGCCGGTGGCGCTCAACACACTGACCGGGCTGACCCGCGTCGACTACTCCGGCCTCATGCTCGGCTCCCTGCTGGCCACCCTCCCGCTGGTGCTGCTCTTCCTGGTGTTCCAGCGGCAGTTCGTGGCCGGCCTGCTCGGCGGAGCGCTGAAAGGATGACCCCCCGCATGACCTCCCGTACTCCTTCCCGCGCGGCCGCGCTGACCCGCGTGCCCGGCCTCCTCTACGGCGGGGACTGGAACCCCGAGCAGTGGTCCGAGGAGGTGTGGGCCGAGGACGTGAAGCTGATGGCCGAGGCCGGGGTCAACCTGGTCACCGTCGGGGTCTTCTCCTGGGCGCGGCTCCAACCAGCGGCCGACAGCTGGGACTTCGGCTGGCTGGACCGCCTCCTCGACCTCGTCCACGGCCATGGCATCGCCGTCGACCTGGCCACCGCCACCGCCTCGCCACCCGCCTGGCTGGTCCGCGCCCACCCCGAGCTGCTGCCCGTCACCGCCGACGGCGTCCGGCTGGAGTTCGGCTCGCGCCAGCACTACTGCCCCTCCTCCGCCGTCTACCGGGCCGCCGCCGCCCGGCTCACCCGGGCCCTCGCCGAGCGCTACCACGACCACCCCGCACTCGCCCTGTGGCACATCCACAACGAGTACGGAGACCACGTCCAGGAGTGCTTCTGCCCCGCGTCCGCCGCCGACTTCCGGCGCTGGCTGCGCGAGCGGCACGGCGACGTCGACGAGCTCAACCGGTCCTGGGGGACGGCGTTCTGGTCGCAGCGCTACGGCTCGTTCGACGAGATCGAACCGCCGCGCGCCGCGCCGGGGCCGGTCAACCCGACCCAGCTGCTGGACTGGCGCCGGTTCTGCTCCGACGCGCTGCTGGCCCTGCACCGCACCGAGAAGGCCGTCCTCGACGAGGTCTCACCGGGCGTGCCGGTCACCACCAACTTCATGTCGATGCTCAAGTCGCTGGACTACTGGGAGTGGAGCCGCCACGAGGACCTCGTCTCCGACGACGCCTACCCCGACCCGGCCGACCCCCGCACACACGTCAACGCGGCCATGAACTACGACCTGATGCGCTCCCTCAAGGGCGGCAAGCCGTGGCTGCTGATGGAACAGGCCCCCTCGGCCGTCAGCTGGCGGACCGTCAACCTGCCCAAACGGCCCGGCCTGTACCGGCTCTGGTCGCTCCAGGCGCTGGCCCGGGGCGCGGACGGCGTACTGCACTTCCAGTGGCGCGCCTCCGTCGCCGGGGCCGAGAAGTTCCACAGCGCGATGCTCCCGCACCGCGGCACCTCCTCGCGCGGCTGGCGGGAGACCGTCCGGTTCGGGGCAGAGCTGCGCCGGCTCGGCGAGATCGCGGGCAGCCGGATCCGCGGGCGGGCGGCCGTCCTGCTCGACTGGGACAGCTGGTGGGCGCTGGAGCTGGACGACCACCCCTCCGCGCGGATGCGCTGGCTCGACCTGCTCCGGCCCTGGTACGCGGCCCTCCACGACCGCGGCGTGACCGTCGACTTCGTCCCGCCCACCGGCGACCTCGACGGCTACCGGCTGCTGCTCGCCCCCAACCTGTACCTGCTCGACACCGCGACCGCCGCCCGGCTCACCGCCTTCGTCCAGGCGGGCGGCCACCTGGTCTGCGGCCCGTTCAGCGGCATCAGCGACCGGCACGACCACCTCCACCCCGGCGGCCACCCCGGGCCGCTGCGGCCGCTGTTCGGCCTCGTCGTGGACGAGCACTGGCCGATCCCCGACGGGGCCGCCACCACCGTCCGGCTCGATGACGGCGGGCCGGAGCTGCGGGCCGAGCACTGGAGCGAATGGATCGACACCGAGGGCGCCGAGACCGTCGCCCGCTACGCCTCCGGCGAGCTGGCGGGCCTGCCCGCCGTCACCCGGCACCGCCACGGCACCGGCAGCGCCTGGTACCTCGGCTGCCACCTCGGTGCGGACGTCGGCCGGGTGCTCGACCTGCCGCTCGCCGAAGCCGGGGTCGGCGCCGAACTGCCCGGCCTGCCGGCCGGTGTCGAGGCCACCCGCCGCCGCGCCGCCGACGGCACCGACTACCTGTTCCTGCTCAACCACGGCCCCGCCGCATGCCGGGTGGCGCTGGACCGGCGCGGCACCGACCTGCTCACCGGCGCCGACACCGGCCGGGGCGTCACCCTCGCACCGCTCGGCGCCGTCGTCGTCCGGGTTCCCGCCGCCGGCCCCGATCCGGCCTCCCCGTCCACGTCTCCGTCTCCGTCCACGCCCGCCGAGGAGCGCACATGACGCCGTTGTCCCGCCGCCGACTCCTGGCCGCCACCGCCGCCACCGGCACCGCCCTCGCCGTGGCGGGCGGCGTCGCACCGGCCGCCCACGCCGACGACCGGCAGGCCGCCCCGTCCGACCTGGCTGACCCGTCCGCCCTGTCCGACCTGTCCGACCGCTACGCCGACATCCTCGACCTGCACGGCACCCCCGCGCAGGCCTACCCCGGAGACGCCACCGGCAACAACCCGATCAACGTCTTCGCCGACCTCGGCGCCTGGCACGCCTACGCCCTGCCGCGCCCGCAGGACCCGCTCGGCGGCTTCACCGGCCCCCTCCACCTCGCCCAGGAATACCCGTGGTGGCTCAGCGACGGCCTCAACCGCCTCCAACTGACCGAGCAGGGAAGGATCCTGGACCTCGCCGCCGGCGGCGCCCCCCGGCTCACCTCGCTGCCCGGGCTGCTGCGCCAGTCCTACGACCTCGGCGGCCGCCTGGCGCTCACCCTCGAACTGCGCTTCGCCGGCAACCGCACCGCCCTGGTCAGGGCCCGGCTGGCCAACGGCGGCCCGGCCGAACGGACCCTCCAGGTCGCCTGGACCGGGACACTGCTGCGCCCGGCCACCGGCCCCCAGCACGACGCCCCCGCCCTGGTCGCCGCCGAGCGCGGCGTCGCCGTCCGGTTCGCCCGGGTACGGCAGACCTGGGACTACCTCACCGACGGCACCGAGCGCTTCGAGGTCCGCCACGCGGCGCCGGTCCGCACCACCGTCAGCGGCGACGGCCACCGCACCGAACTGGCCGGGCCTGTCCGGCTGGCCCCGGGCGCGGCCCGCACCCTGGACTGGGCCGAGAGCTACACCTTCACCGACGCCGAGCACTCCCGCGCCGTCGCCGAGGCGGACGCCGCGCTGCGCGCCCCCGACCGGGTCGCCGCGGCGGGCGCCGCCCGCTGGGCCGGGTACGTCACCCGGGCGACCGAGGGCGTCCCCGCCGCGCGCCGCCGGACGGCCGTCAAGTGCGTGCAGACCCTGGTCACCAACTGGCGCAGCCCGGCCGGGCGGATCCGGCACGACGCGGTCACGCCCACGCTCTCGTACAAGTGGTTCAGCGGGGTCTGGGCCTGGGACACCTGGAAGCAGGCCGCCGGCACCGCCGTCTTCGCCCCCGACCTGGCCGCCGACCAGATCCGGGCGATGTTCGACCACCAGATCCGGCCCGACTCCGCCGACCGCCCGCAGGACGCCGGGATGATCCCGGACTGCGTCTTCTACAACGACCCGAGCACCGGCGGCGGCAACTGGAACGAGCGCAACTCCAAGCCCCCGCTGGCCTCCTGGGCGGTCTGGGAGGTCTACCGTCGCGGCGGCGACCGGGCGTTCCTGCGCGAGCTGCTGCCCAAACTGACCGCCTACCAGGACTGGTGGTACCGCACCCGGGACCACGACGGCGAAGGCCTGTGCGAGTACGGCGCCACCGTCGACCCGGGCAACGCCGCCCCGGCGGACTGCCTGGCGGCGGCGGCCTGGGAGTCCGGCATGGACAACGCGCCGCGCTTCGACGCCGCCCTCGGCGCCGCCGTCGTCGCCAACCGCAGCGCGCAGGGCGCCCTGCTGGGTTGGTCGCTCACCCAGCGCTCCGTCGACCTGAACGCCTATCTGGCCGCCGACCACCGCGCCCTGGCCGCCATCGCCGCCGAACTCGGCGACCGCACCGCCGCCCAGCGGCTGCGCGGACGGGCCGAGGCGATCGACCGGGCCGTGCGCGACACCATGTTCGACCCGGCCACGGGCTGGTTCCACGACACCGACCTGGCCACCGGCGCCCGCCTCACCGCGCGCGGGCGCGGCATCGAGGGCGCGATCCCGCTCTGGTCCGGCACCGCCTCGCCCGCCCAGGCCCGCGCGGTCCGCAGGCTCCTGCTCGACCCGGCCGAGTTCGGCACCGCGCTGCCGTTCCCGACCGTCGCCCGCAGCTCGCCCTCCTTCGACCCGGCCGGGTACTGGCGCGGGCTGGCCTGGATCGACCAGACCTACTTCGCCATCGAAGGCCTGCGCCGGTACGGCTGGAACCAGGACGCCCGCCGGGCGACGGACCGGCTGCTGGCGACGGCGGCCGGGCTCGGCGGCGACGGTCCGCTGCGGGAGAACTACGACCCGCTGACGGGGGAGGGGCGGAACTCGACCAACTTCAGCTGGTCCGCGGCCCTGCTCCTGCTGCTGCTCCGGGTCTGACCGATTTGGCCCGGGCCTGCCACGTCCTGGCATGATCGGGGCATGGTCGAACGAGTCATTGCAGCGTGTGACGGAGCAGCCAAGGGCAACCCCGGTCCGGCGGCCTGGGCCTACGTGGTGGCGGACGCCGCCGGGGTGCCCCAGCGCTGGCAGGCCGGTCCGCTCGGGCACAGCACCAACAACGTGGGCGAGCTGACGGCGCTGGAGCAGCTGCTGGCGTCGACGGATCCGGCCGTCCCGCTGGAGGTCCGGCTCGACAGCACGTATACCCGCGACGCGGTGACCAAATGGCTGGTCGGCTGGAAGCGCAACGGGTGGAAGACCGCCGCCGGCAAGCCGGTCGCCAACCGCGAGCTGATCCAGCACATCGACGAGCTCCTGACCGGGCGGGACGTCACCTTCGTGTACGTCCCCGCCCACCAGATGAACGGCGACCCGCTGAACGCCATCGCCGACAAGGCCGCCAGCGACGCCGCCCGCCGGCAGCAGGCCGCGGGCGGAACCGCCGCCGACCTCCCCGAGCCGGACCCGGCCCGGACCACCCCGGCGCGGGCCGCCCGCCCGGCCTCCTCGTCGGCGGGCTCGTCGGCCGGTTCGTCGGCGGGCTCGTCCACGGCGAAGAAGCGCTCCTCGGGCGGTTCGCGGACCCTGGCCGCCCGCTTCCCCGGCACCTGCCCCTGCACCCGCCCCTACGCCAAGGGCGACACCATCACCAAGGTGGGCAGCAGCTGGGGGCACCCGGAGTGCGCGGGCGCCCACGCGTAGGACCTGTCCGACGCCGGACGGGCCGACACCGGCCCGCCCGGGTCCAACTCACCCCCGGGGTGGAGCCGGGTGGAGCCGGGTGGAGAAGCATCCCGGGTGAATTCTCCACCCCCGCGCCGAGGCTGACGGAACCTCACCAGTCCTAGCGTCGGACGCATGACCCGACCTACCGGCCGCACCACGGCCCGCGCCGGCGGCGCGCTGCTCACCGCCGCCCTCCTGCTCGCCGCACCACTCGCGCCGACCGCCGTCGCGGCCCCGGCGGCGCAACTCGCCTGGGGGTCCTGCCCCGCGCCGACCCCGAACGCCAACGGGGTGCCGTTCACCCGTGACCCGCGCCAGCAGTGCGCGACCCTGCGGGTGCCGCGGGACTACCACGACCCGGCCGAGGGCACGATCACCCTCACCGTCTCCCGGCTGCGCACCGCCGACCCCGCCCACCGGCGCGGCACCCTGGCCGTGGTGCCGGGCGGGCCGGGCGGCTCCGGACTCGACTACCCGGGCGAGATGGCGAAGCTGCTGCCGCCGGACGTCCTGCGCTCGTACGACCTGATCGGCTTCGACGAGCGGGGGGTGGGCAACAGCGCCCCGGTCCACTGCGACCTGTCCGCCGCCGAGCGGGACGCCCAGCTCAACTACCCCTTCCCCGGCCCCGACGGCTCGATCACCGCCAACCTCGACCAGGCCCGGCGGGTGGCCGACGGCTGCGCGGCCGCGAGCGGCGGCTACCTGGCCGACGTGACCACCGCCAACTCGGCCCGCGACCTGGACCGGATCCGGGCCGCCCTGGGCCTGCCCCGGATCTCCTACCTGGGCAGCTCGTACGGCACCTACCTCGGCCAGGTCTACGCCACCCTCTTCCCCTCGCACACCGACCGCGTGGTGCTGGACAGCACGGTGCCGCCGGGCGGGCTGGAGCAGGGGTTCAGGCTGTTCAGCGAAGGCTTCGCCGACTCCTTCCCGGCCCTGGCCCGCTTCGTCGCCGCCCAGGACGCCACCCTGCACCTCGGCGCCACCCCCGAGGCGGTCCGGGCGAGCTACCTCCGGCTGGCCGGCGAGGTCGACCGCGACCCGCTGCCGCTGTCGGGCGGCCGGCTGCTCACCGGCGGCGGCCTGCGCAGCGTCGTCTACGCCTCGCTGGTCAAGCCGAGCTACTACCCCCTCGGCGCGCGGGTCCTGCAACTGGCCGAGGAACGCGACACGACTCCGGCCCAGGCCCAGGCCCAGGCCCCGACGCCGGAGGGCGCGACGGTCGCCGCCGGGCCGACGGGCGCGGGCACCGGCGGATCGGGTGGCAACCCGCTGCCGCAGGTCATCCCCGACAACTTCCTCGCGGCCCAGTTCGCGGTGATCTGCGGCGACTCGGCCTGGCCCCGCGACCCGGCCGTCTACGCCGCCCGCACCGCCGCCGACCGGGCCCGGTACCCGCTCACCAACGGCATGAGCGGCAACGTCTGGCCGTGCGCCTTCTGGCACTACGGCTCGAAGGAACCGCCGGTCCGGGCCGACCCGGACGGCCCGCGCAACATCCTGATGCTGCAGAACCGGTACGACCCCGACACCACCTACAACGGCGCCCGGCAGACCCAGCGCGCCTTCGGGCACCGGGCGGCGATGGTCACCTTCGACACGACCGCGCACGGCGTCGACTTCACCGACCCCCGGGTGCTCGCGCCGTTCACCGCCTTCCTGCTCGGTGGCCGGCTCCCGAGCTGAGCAGACGGCCGGCCGGGGCCCCGACCCGGGCCCCGGCCGTACGTCCGTCCGTCCGCTCAGGGCTTGGCGAGCCCGCTGCGGGCACCGTTCTCGGTCCGGACCGTGAGGGCGGTCGGCGCGGGCAGGTGTTCCTGGGGGTCCGGCGGGTAGAACTGCCGGGCCCAGTGCCGCAGGGCGCCGATCGGCCCGTCGCCGGGGGCGAGCCGGGGCGGTGACAGGTACTTCTTGGTGGACCAGATCGGGAAGTCGGCCGCCGTGAACTCGCAGCTCCGCTTGAACATCGGGCCCGCCAGCAGGCTCGACAGCGACCGGCTGACCGCCCTGCCGACCGCGGGCGGCAGCCGGGACGGCTCGTCGAAGGAGAACCGGCTCGCCTGCCGGAACTGCATCCGGCCGGGCGCGACCATGGTGGCCATCACCAGTGAGCACATCTTCAGGCCGAGGGCCGGGGTGTGCACGTCGGTGTGCAGGCAGGCGAGGCCGTAACCGTCGACCTCGATCTCGACCTGGCGCCGGCCCAGCAGCGGGAAGTCCTCCTGCACCCGCATCGAGACGTGGAAGCGCGTGCCGTCCCAGTCGATCGGGGCCGCCAACTCGCCGCTCGGCCAGCCGTGCAGGGTGACGAAGTGGCCCAGGTCCACCGCGTTCTCCATGACGTCCTGGGCGTAGCCGGCCATCTCCCAGGCGGCGTGCCGGGGCGGCTGGTGCCCGAGCGTGTGCCACGACGGGATCTCCCAGTCCGGCTGCCGGCCGTCGTGGTGGCGCCAGACGAAGACGGCGTCGTTCACCTCGCGGACCGGAAGCTGCGCCAGGGAGGCCTTCGGCGGCGCGGAGCCGTACCCGGTCCGCACGCACCGGCCGTCCGGGTCGAAGGCGAAGCGGTGGAAGGGGCAGACCAGGTCGTCGCCCTCCACCTCGGCGAGGCCGAGGTGGGCCCCCAGGTGCGGGCAGTACGGGCGGATCGCGCGGATCCGCCCGCTCCGCAGCCGGTACAGCACGACGTCCTCCCCGGCCAGCCGCCGGGTGAGCACCGTGCCGGGCTTGAGCTCGTCGGAAAAGCCGACCGAGGCCCACCCGTCCGGGTACGGCAGGCCCGGCGGCAGCGCGACGTCGCCCGCGGTCGGGCCCTCACCGATGGGCTGGACGTGCTTTAAGGACTCGCGCATGAACTCTCCTCCTGGCCCGCCAGGCTCCGATCTCGGCAGCTCAGCCGGCCCTCCCGGGCGATTCGTCTCCGAACGGAACGCCCCGCATGCTAGCCGCAGACCGATGGGGCCCGCACGAACAACATGGCTGATGCCAAAGAAGTCTGATGATTCATCAGAAAATCTCCGATGCGACCTTCGACGGCCGGACGGCTGAGCGATTCCCGGCCGGGCCGATCCACCGCACCGCCGTGCAGCCTGCCCGGCGTCGGCGCGCAGGCGGGGCTCGAAGACACGCCCTGGACTTCGGGACGGCGGCAAACGCGGTGAGGGGTGCGCGAGTTGACACGGATCCTGGTCATCGGCGGCGGCACCAGCTAACGATCCGCCGCTTCGACGGCGCTCAGCGGGGCCGCCAGGTCCTCCAGGCTGCGCCGTTCCGCCCGTACGCCGATCGCGGCCTCGACCAGCCCCGCGGCCGTCATCAGGGCCGCCCCGATGCAGAACGCGAGCGTGGTGTCGGAGACCTTCCCGCTGCTCACCAGGCCGTTGAAGAGCAGCGGGCCGCTGATGCCGCCGACCGCCGTGCCGACGGCGTAGAAGAAGGCGATGCACATCGCCCTGGTCTCCAGCGGGAAGATCTCGCTGACCGTCAGGTAGGCCGCACTCGCCCCCGCCGAGGCCAGGAACAGCACGGCCGTCCAGCAGGCCGTCATGCCGGCCGCGCTCAGCGCGCCCTGCTGGAACAGCGCGGCGGTGCCGAACAGCAGGAGGCCGGAGCCGATGTACGTGCCGGCGATCATCGGCACCCGCCCGACCGAGTCGAAGAGGTGGCCCAGGAGCAGCGGGCCGAGGAAGTTGCCGACCGCGATGACCGCGAAGTAGTAGCCGGTGTCGCCCTCCGGCACGTCGAAGTAGAGGGTCAGGATGACCGCGTAGCCGAAGGTCACGGCGTTGTACAGGAACGCCTGCCCGATGAAGAGCGCGAGGCCGAGCACCGTGCGGCGCGGGTAGCGGCTGATCACGGTGCGGGCGAGCGTGACGAACCCGAGCGGGGCACGCTCGCGGATCAGGATCGGTCGGTCGGTGACGGCCGGAAGCGGTCGGCCGGTCTCCCGCTCCACGACCCGCTCGGCCTCGGCCACCACCTCCTCGGCCTCCGGGGCCCGCCCGTGGGTGAACAGCCAGCGCGGGCTCTCCGGGACGTGCCGGCGGACCAGCAGGATCACCAGGCCCAGCACGACACCGATCCCGAAGGCGAGCCGCCAGCCCACGTCGGTGGCGAACAGTGCGGTGTTCAGCAGTGCGACGGAGGCGAAGGCGCCGAGCGCGGCGCCGATCCAGAAGCTGCCGTTGATGATCAGGTCGACCCGGCCGCGCACCCGGGCCGGGATCAGCTCGTCGATCGCCGAGTTGATCGCCGCGTACTCGCCGCCGATGCCGAACCCGGTGAAGAAGCGGCAGAGGAAGAAGAACCAGGCCGTCCAGGACAGCGAGGTCACGGCGGTCGCCGCCAGGTAGACGGCGAGCGTCACCATGAACAGCTTCTTGCGCCCGAGCCGGTCGGTCAGCCAGCCGAAGAACAGCGCGCCGGAGCAGGCGCCCGCCACGTACACGGCGGCCGCGATCGTCGTCACCTGGGTCGTCGAGATGGCGATGCCGCTGCCGGGCTGCGCGAGCCTGGCCGCCATGTTGCCGACGATCGTCACCTCGAGGCCGTCCAGGATCCAGACGGTGCCCAGGCCGATCACGATCCGCCAGTGCCAGCGGGACCACGGCAGCCGGTCCAGCCGGGCCGGCACGTTGGTCTCGATGACCCCGGTTCCGGCGGACCCGGACCCGGACCCGGACCCGGCCCCGGGGGCCGCACCGTCGTGCGGGTTCCGCGCGGATGACTTCGCCGGATCGGCCATGCGGGGCTCCTTCGCTCGCCGTATCGAGACGCCCCGTCTGCCCGCTTTCCGCAGGATCGAACGCGGGCGTCCCCTTCGCTACGCTCGGTGAGCTTCGACGCTCCCTCCGTCATCATCCCCCGGGGGCGGAGGAGCCGCCCGGGGAGGCGCTGCTCCTGGCGGGCTACTGCTCGACGTACTTGCGCAGTACCTGCTGGTAGTCCGCGAACTCTGGCTCGGTGTGCAGCTTGGAGACGTCCTTCTTCAGGTAGACCATGCTGGGGCAGCTGGGTTTGGCGCTGCCCAGCAGCTGCTCGGTGCCGACCTTCCTCCCCGTCCTGGCCTCGTACACGGTCACCTCGTACCTGCCGCGGTAGAGCTTGAGGGTGTCCGAGGTGAACTTGCAGTCGGTGAGGAACTCGCCCTCGTCGGGTGAGCCCAGGCAGGCGATCAGCTGGACGCGGTACGGGTCCAGGCGGGTCCCGCTCCAGTAGTCCGGCGAGCCGGCGGCGGGGGAGGCGGGGTGCGAGGAGCCGGACTCGCTGACGGTGAACATCGCGACCGGGTGCGGTCCGGCGCCGGTGTGCTCGGCGGTCTTGGGGAAGTACTTGCGCGCGATGTTGGAAGCGCAGCCGGCGTCGAGGTCGGAGATCCGGCTGAGTGCCTTGTCGCTCGCCTTCGGCTCGAAGATCACCCAGTACACGCCGTACCCGAGGAATCCGACCATCGCCAGCGCGACCACCCGTGCGGCGATCGTCCGTCCCTTGCGCCGGCCGGGTGTCAACTGCCGTGCGGCGCCGGTGGCGGCGCGCTTCCTGGTCGCCACGGCGTAGGCGAGGAAGAGGATCGGGGACGCCGCCACCACGGCGAACAGCACGCCGATCGGGGCGTTTCCGCCGTTGAACGCGATCATCGAGAAGACCACCGAGATTGCGGCGAGCAGGACTATCAGCTTGGCCATGAACATGCCCTCCCACGGGTCGACAGCAGCCGCGAGACTACCGCTGCCGGGGTGGGGCGCGGGCGCCCGGACCCGGTCCGGACGCGCTCCTGGGGCCCGCCGCTGTCGCCGCGCCGGTGTTCCGCCGGAATTCCACCCGCATTTCCGCACCAGCGGTGATTTTCTTCCCCGCCGCTTTCCGGAGCTCTTTCGAAGTCGATTTCCGGAGGTGGTGGAGAGGAGGTCGAGAGGTGCTGGAAAGGGCTTTCCGGCGGGGGTGCGGTGTGTTGTGGTGGGGTGGTGGTGGAGCCGGTCCGCACCTCCGTGGCGGACCGGACCGGCCGGACAGCCGCTGGTGGGCGGCGTAGACGCTCGCGCATGGATGTGAGTGCGGTGGCTATGGTTCGCCGACTCGGGGTGGATTTGAATGGTGCCATGACGACGAACCGGCCGGGCTCGCAGAGCGGTAGGGGCCCGCGGATCGCGTCGGACCTCCCGATCGCCGCCGGCGCCTTCGGGACGTCGGTTCCGTCAGTTTCCTCCGTCTCTCCGAATGAGGTGCTCGTGATGGCTCGTAAGGGTGTTGTGGATCTTCCGGTCGGTGCTGGTGTGGTGCTGGTGGTGGGTGGGACGGGTAAGACCGGTCGGCGGGTGGCGGATCGGTTGGCGGG